>NZ_JAKKCN010000004.1:0-583263 GCF_021728155.1 Vibrio sp. J2-4 | reverse complement strand
AGAATTTGCTTGGCGACCATAGCGTTTTGGACCCACCTGATTTCCATGCCGAACTCAGAAGTGAAACGAAATAGCGCCGATGGTAGTGTGGGGCTTCCCCATGTGAGAGTAGGACATCGCCAGGCTTAAAATTTGAAAAAGCCCACTCGAAAGAGTGGGCTTTTTTGCGTTTCTGGGTTTTGAAAATTACCTAAGCACTCAGAACTCAAAACATCTATCGTTATGGTGTAATGTATTTACTCTCTGCCACTTTCCAAAAAGCCTTCACTAATGGATTCTCTAACTGATTTTTGGTACAGCAGACACCAAGTTCAAACGGCTTAATTGGTAACACTTTTAAGCGATTTATCTTCTCTCTCACCGGGCTATTGCTGATCACGACATCAGGTGCGATACCTACACCGCATCCTAGTGCAACCATACTTACGATGGCTTCATGCCCTGACGTTTGCGCGTAGATATTCGGCTTTATTTTCATTCGTTTGAGCCAAGTATTGGCTCTATCTCTTGCTGTCCCTGCTTCTGGGAGAATGAATGGAATTACTGACCAGTTTGGTCTTTCTTTTTGTAGCTCTTCCGCAAATGAACTCACGCCGACAGGAGCGATGACAGAAAGCGGTATTTCACTGATCGTTTCAAATGCGATTTTGCTTGGCATCTGCTCAGATTTGGCTGAGATGGCAATATCGGCTTCATCTGCTAAAATTTTGTCGATCGCTTGAGCTGGATCGCCGGTTGATAGCTTAAATTCGATAAAAGGATGCTGAAGACGAAAATCAGAGATTAACTCTGGCAGGTGGCTGTAGCTTGCAGTAACCGAACAAAATAGACGGATTTCTCCTTTCAATTCGTCCTCTGCTCCCTTTAGGTGACTTTGGTACTGCTGCCATTCGCCAAGAATTTTTAAGGCGACAGGAACCAGTTTTTTGCCTTGGCTCGTTAAATCAACGCTGCGATTGTCCCGCAAAAATAATTGTTGGCTAGTTTCTTCCTCTAGCTTTTGTATTTGTCTGCTCAAGGCTGAAGGACTCACATGCATCGCTGCTGCGGTCTTAGCGAAACTTTTACTCTCACACAGATGAATAAAAAGTTGCAGGCTTTTGATATTCATTAAATCTTCATTTCCATGTTGCACAAATTGCAATAACTAATTGTGAATATATCACTTTAAGCAATTTAATGTCTGTTTTAGTATGAAGTTATTCGGTAAGGCAATTACCGACCTCAATGGAAGAATCTCAAAGGAGCACCCAGATGGCTAATTATTTCAATACCTTAAACTTGCGCGAGCAGTTGGACCAATTAGGTCGTTGTCGCTTTATGGACCGTAGCGAATTTGCTTCAGAAGCGGATTACTTAAAAGGCAAGAAAGTGGTCATCGTAGGTTGTGGTGCTCAAGGTCTTAACCAAGGTCTGAATATGCGTGACTCTGGTCTAGACGTTGCTTATGCGCTTCGCCAAGCAGCGATTGATGAGCAACGCCAGTCATTCAAAAACGCAAAAGACAACGGTTTTGAGGTAGGTAGCTACGAAACGCTAATTCCACAAGCTGACTTAGTAGTAAACCTTACTCCTGATAAGCAGCACACAAACGTTGTTGAGACGGTAATGCCGCTAATGAAAGAAGGCGCAGCACTGGGTTACTCTCACGGTTTCAACGTTGTTGAAGAAGGTATGCAAATCCGTAAAGACCTAACGGTAGTAATGGTTGCACCTAAATGTCCGGGTACGGAAGTTCGTGAAGAATACAAGCGTGGTTTCGGTGTTCCAACTCTTATCGCTGTTCACCCAGAGAACGACCCAAAAGGTGAAGGTTGGGATATCGCGAAAGCTTGGGCTGCAGCAACAGGTGGTCACCGTGCAGGCTGTCTAGAGTCTTCTTTTGTTGCTGAGGTGAAATCTGACCTAATGGGTGAGCAAACTATCCTTTGTGGCATGTTGCAGGCTGGTTCTATCGTATGTTACGAGAAGATGATTGCTGACGGTATCGAACCTGGCTACGCAGGCAAGCTTCTTCAATACGGCTGGGAAACGATCACGGAAGCTCTGAAGTTTGGTGGTATCACTCATATGATGGATCGCCTAACGAACCCTGCGAAAGTGAAAGCATTTGAGCTTTCTGAAGAGCTAAAAGAGCTGATGCGTCCGCTATACAACAAGCACATGGATGACATCATCACAGGTCACTTCTCTAGCACGATGATGGCTGACTGGGCAAACGAGGATGCAAACCTACTAGGCTGGCGTGCAGAAACGGGTGAAACTGCTTTCGAAAACTACCCAGAAACTGACGTAGAAATCTCTGAGCAGGAGTACTTCGATAACGGTATCCTGATGGTTGCTATGGTTCGTGCGGGTGTTGAGCTAGCATTCGAAGCAATGACGGCATCTGGCATCATCGATGAGTCTGCTTACTACGAGTCTCTACACGAGCTGCCACTTATCGCAAACACTATCGCACGTAAGCGTTTATACGAGATGAACGTGGTTATCTCTGATACGGCTGAATATGGTAACTACCTATTTGCTAATGTAGCAACGCCGCTACTGCGTGAAAAATTCATGCCTTCTGTTAGTACAGACGTCATTGGTAAAGGTCTAGGTGAAACGTCTAACCAAGTGGATAACGCGACTCTTATCGCTGTGAATGAAACAATCCGCAACCACCCTGTAGAATATATCGGTGAAGAACTACGTGGTTATATGACAGATATGAAGCGCATCGCGGTTGGTGGCTAATTTTCTTTGCTTCAAAGTAGAGAAAATATTAAATGAACTCTGGCCAGACTGGAGTCGATAAATACAAAAACACAACATCTAATCAAAAGGCTTGGTCGCCGTTGACCAAGCCTTTTTGTTTTTAGCCGATTTATCTGCGCGCCGATAAGAAAAACGCTCCTTTGTGAGGAGCGTTTTAACACTTATTTTTCTGCAAGCTTCTCTTCAAGCTCCGCCAATTTCTGTTCCATTTCTGTTAGCTTTTGACGTGTACGTAGTAAAACTTGAGTTTGAACATCAAACTCTTCACGACTTACAACATCTAGCTTGTTTAGTTGGCCTTGGATTACTTGACGAACTTTCTGATCAACATCAGAGCCCAACTCTTTTACAGGTTGAGGCATTGAGTCGTGAATCTGTTTAGCAATTTGCTCTAATTTCTTTGGGTCAAACATAGTGGCTAAAACTCCTTTTGATTTGTCCTCATTTTAAGTAAATGATACGTGAAAGTCGCCATTTAGATGGCAAAAAAGAGAGCGGCAATAAAAAAGGTCACCGAAGTGACCTTTTTGAATGCCTTAAAAGCTTATCTGTTATCCGCTAATTCACGGTGGGCTGCTTTCGCTTCATCAACTCGTGCCAACTTCTCCAAGTCTTTGTCTTCAACAAATACTGGCAGTGGTTTGTGTTTTTCTGCTAGGTAGCTGTAAATCACAGGTAGTACGAATAGTGTGAACAATGTACCAATTGCTAGACCAGCAACGATTACGATACCGATACTGAAACGTTGTGCGGCACCTGCACCTGTTGCGTACATCAGCGGGATCAGACCTGCGATCATTGCTGCGGTTGTCATTAGGATAGGGCGAAGACGCACTTTCGCAGCCTCCATCACCGCATCAATACGAGACAGTTTATTATGTAACTGCTCTTCTTTGGCTACTTCACAGATCAAGATACCGTGCTTGGTGATCAGGCCGACCAGCGTGATCAAACCAACCTGCGAGTAGATGTTCATTGAGGCCGTACCCCACGCCAACGCGATCAAGGCACCACATATTGCTAGCGGTACAGATACCATGATGACAATAGGGTCGCGGAGTGATTCAAATTGAATCGCCAGAACGAGGAAGATGATCGCAAGTGCAAGACCAAAGGTTGCATACAAGGCACTACCTTCTGTCACAAACTGACGAGATTCGCCCATGTAATCGTGGTTATAGCCTGCAGGCAGTTTGGTTTGTGCGATATTTTCAAACCAATTAACTGCATCTCCCATCGAGACACCAGGGCCAGTAACTGCACCTACAGTCGCTGAGTTTAACTGGTTGAAGTGTGGCAAAGAGCGAGGCTCGGCCACCACATCGATGGTAATCAGACTACCTAATGGAACCGCTTTACCATCTACAGAGCGTACATAGTAGTTCTTCATCGATTCTGGGTTTAGACGCCACTTACGCTCAACCTGAGGAATTACCTCATAAGAGCGGCCATTTAGGTCGATACGGTTTACATAGCCATCTGCCATCATAGTACTGAGGGTGATACCTATGTCTTGCATAGTCACACCGTAGGCACCCGCTTTGTCTTTATCGATCTTGATCTTCATCGTTGCAGAATCATATTTAAGATCCAGATCGGAATAGACAAACATTGGACTGCTTGCTACTTCTGACAGAATGTCATTTGCAACGGTAAACAAACTTTCAAAGTTGTTTGGTGTTGTAATTACGAACTGTACAGGAAGGCCTGAACCAGCACCTGGTAGCTCCGGCATTTCGTAGGCAGCAATAGACATTCCCGGAATGCTCGAAACAAGCCCACCAACACGCTGTTTGATTTCTGCTTGGCTCGCTTCTCGTTCGCCCCATGGTTTGAGTGTAGCTAAACCAAACGCTTGATTAGAATCCGGTACACCGTTAAATACCTGAGCGTATTCTACTTCTGGTTGATCAGAGAGAATCTTATTCACATCATCCATGGTGTTTTGGATGTAGTCCAAATTCGAATTCGATGGTGCGGTCCCTATGAGCACAACAACACCTTTATCTTCAGAAGGAGCTAGTTCACTAGGAATAAACTTGAATAAAACAGGTAGGCTTGCAAATACAATAATGGCAAATACGATCACCACTGGTCGGCTCGCCATTACTGCTTTTAACATATTTGCGTAGCGATTAGTCATGCCATCAAGGATATGGTGAACTTTTTGCTCAAACTTGCTCGGCTTTTCGTTCGCCTTCAGCATCTTTGAACACATCATAGGTGATAGCGTTAAAGCGATGATACCGGACACAAATACCGAACCTGCTAGCGTTAAAGCGAACTCTTTGAACAACGAGCCCGTAATACCGCCCATCAACGCGATTGGTGCGTATACCGCACCTAGCGTTAATGTCATCGCAATAACTGGCACAGCAATTTCGCGCGTACCAATGATTGCTGCACGGAATGGTGACTCGCCTTCTTTGATATGACGGTCCACGTTTTCTAGCACCACGATCGCGTCATCCACCACCAGGCCGATGGCAAGTACCATCGCTAGTAGTGTCATTAAGTTCCAAGAGAAGCCCATTGCCTGCATAACCATCGCCACACCAATCAAAGAGAGTGGAATAGTGACGATAGGAATGATGACCGCACGGAACGAACCTAGGAACAGTGTGATCACTACAAGTACGATAATTGCCGCTTCAAGAATCGTTTTCACTACTTCGTGAATTGACTCGTTGATCGCAATGGTAGAGTCGTACATCACGTTCATTTTGATGTTACTTGGTAAGTTGCGCTCAAGTTGAGGTAATAATTCAAGCACATCAGCAGCGATGTTGATTGGGTTGGCACTTGGCGCGGCGTTGATTGCAGCAACCACGGCTTCTTGGCCGTTTGCACTTGCACGGTAAACGTCGTGACTCTTCTCAAGTGTTACCTTGGCGATATCACCTAAGCGAATAACGTCCCCTTCACCCGTTTTTACGACCAACGCTTCAAGTTCAGCAACGTTTGATACCTGAGTATCCGCGCTACCGTTATAAAGCACGAACTCACCCGTCGCTTGACCCGTCGCAGATTGGTAGTTGTTGGCGTTAAGAACGCTCATCACATCCGTTGCAGTCAGCTTTAACGCGCCCATTTTTGCTGGATCTAACCATACGCGCAGCGCGTATTTCATACCACCGTAAAGGTCAACTTTTGATACACCATTTACAGTGAATAGCTGTGGGTTGATTACACGCTCAAGGTAGTCGGTGATCTGGCTGGAAGACAACTCGTCACTGGTAAAACCAATATACAATACCGCGGTAGTAGAACCGGTCGACATCGTTACGGTCGGGTCTTCGGCTTCTTTTGGAAGCTGGGAACGTACCGAGTTAGTTTTCGCTAAGATGTCAGCCAATGCCGCGTTTGGGTCGGTATTCAACTTCATGTTGACAGTAATGGTTGATTTACCTAACACCGATTGCGAGGTCATATAATCAATATTATCGGCTTGCGCCACCGCTTGCTCCAATGGCTGAGTAATAAAGCCCTGGATCAAGTTGGCACTTGCACCGTAGTAACTGGTGGTCACGGTGACCACTGTATTCGTCATTTCAGGGTATTCACGAACTTGCATTTTGAACACGGCTTGCAAACCAAGCAATGCAATCAAAAAACTGATCGATACCGCTAAAACTGGACGTTTTATAAAAACATCTGTAAAGCGCATGATGCCTCCAACTTAAAGCATTGGTGTTTCAGCAGGTGGGGTAGTTGCATCGCTTTCGACAATGCTTACTTTTGCGTGGTTACTTAAACGGACTTGACCCGATGTCACCACTACATCACCTGGCTTCACGCCTTCTAGAATGTGTGCGATATCTTTAGAGCGTTCGCCAACTTTTACCACATGCTGCTTAACGCGTTTCTCGCCATCTTCTTCCGTTACGATGTAAACATTGTCGCCGTATAGCGTAAACGTGATCGCAGTTTGAGGCAGAGTGACCTGATTTTCTAATTTAGGCAGAATGATGTTTGCACGTGCGAACATACCACTACGCAGTTTGCCATCACTGTTAGGGATATCTGCTTGAACCTGAATCAAGCCACTTTGTACGTTAACCGCAGGCTCAATCGCAGAAATTGAACCTTTGAAAGGCTGTTCTGGGTAGGCATCCACGAAGATATCCACTTCTTGGTCGATGTTGATACGTGAAATATCGGTTTGCGGCACGGTAAAGCGTAAGCGCATCACGCTGGTGTCTTCCAGGCGAACAATATCAGTACCCGCTTGTAGGTACTGACCTAGGTACACGTTACGAATACCTACCACTCCATCAAATGGCGCTTTGATTTCGCGTCGGTCGATGGTCGCTTTCAAGCTTTCAATGTCCGCTTTTAAGGAGAAGTAGTTCGCTTCTGCTTCGTCATACGCTTCTTTAGAAATAGAGCCTTTTTTAAATAGCCCTTGGTAGCGTTTGTATTTCGCTTCTGCTGCTGGCAACTTGGCTTGCGAGCTCTTTAAATTCGCTTTCTCAACGTCAGAGTCAAGCAGTACTAATGGCTGGCCTGCTTTGACTTGAGTACCGGAATCAAATGCGATTTTGTCGATAACACCGCTAGTTTCATTAGCAACGGTAACCCCTTGGTTTGGTTCAATAAAGCCAATTGCCTCTATAGCAGGAACCCAATCAACCGCTTGTACTTCAGTTACGGTTACTGGGAATGCTGGTTCAGGGCGATTGGCAAACTGTTCCATTTTGTCTTTGATATCAATTAGTCTGTATGTCACAACACTACCAAAAAGCAATAAAACAATTGATAGCATCAAAATCCACTTTTTCATTCTATTAAGAACTCCAAGTTAGTGTTTAATAATTGCATCCCAACTGGCTTCAATAGCAGCTTCTAATGCCGCCTTATCCAGTTGATAAAATCCCAAAGCGTGTTTCCTAGCAAGTGCAACACTTGCCTCAAAACTCAATCCAGAAAGCACTTCGTTATCGAGAGGCTTGAATACGCCCTCTTCTTTCCCCTGATTAAAAAGAAGATCTACTTGGGCAAACATTTGTCTTTCAAGTTCCCGAGCTTTGCTACTATTTGAACAGGGTAGAGACTCATATTGAACTCGATTGCTGAGCGCATTTAAATTCGAGCTCGCTAGATTCCAAATATTGAGCCACATGGTTCGATATCGCTGTTTTAAAGGCATCTCTTCACTCACGCCCAGTTGCACAGCCGTAGCGACGCGCTTTGCAACGTTAAGGCGTAACTCCTCCAAAAGATGTTCTTTATCTGAGAAATAACGATAAATCGTTCCTGCTGCGACACCTGCTTCATTGGCGAGCTTTTGCATGGAAAGCCCTTGAAAGCCCGATTCAGCAATGAGTTGCTCTGCAGCGACTAAGATTTGTTCTCGCTTATCTACAGCAGGGTTATCCTTCATAATCCTACCACTAGTGAATGAACGTTCATTCATTATAGCTCAAATACCCGCCTTTTATGCAACAGAATGTTGCGCTTGTTGGTATGAAAATTACAAGAAATCAGCGTAGCTTTCACGAGGCCACCCCTTTATCATAGGCGCCACATTTATCACCCGCAGAGAATTTCTATGAAGCTGAACCCTAGTCAAGATGAAGCCGTGAAATACGTGTCTGGTCCATGCCTAGTGCTAGCTGGTGCTGGCTCGGGCAAAACTCGTGTTATTACCAATAAAATCGCTTATCTGGTTCAGCAATGTGGCTACAAAGCGCGTAATATTGCAGCGGTGACGTTTACCAACAAAGCGGCGCGTGAAATGAAAGAACGTGTCGGCCAAACGTTGGGGAAAGCCGAGTCTAAAGGTTTGATGGTATCAACGTTCCACACCTTGGGATTAAACATCATCAAACGCGAATACAAGCATTTAGGGTTGAAAGCGGGCTTTTCACTGTTTGATGACCAAGACCAACTGGCGCTACTCAAGGAACTTACCGAAAAGCAGCTTGATGGTGATAAAGATCTGCTACGTCAGCTTCTGAGTTGTATTTCCAATTGGAAAAACGACATGTTGACGCCAGAGCAAGCCAAAGCGCGTGCGCAAGGTGAGCAGCAACAATTGTTTGCGTTCTGCTTTGATATGTACCAAAAGCAAATGAAAGCCTATAACGCGCTCGATTTTGATGACCTAATTTTGATGCCCGTCTTACTCTTGCGCAATCATGAAGACGTTCGTCAACGTTGGCAGAACCGTATCCGCTATCTATTGGTCGATGAGTACCAAGATACCAACACGAGTCAATATGAGTTGGTGAAATTAATCGTCGGTGAACGTGGGCGATTGACGGTCGTAGGAGATGATGACCAGTCCATTTATTCATGGCGTGGTGCGAAGCCTCAGAACCTAGTCTTGCTGGGTGAAGATTACCCGAATTTGCGATTGATTAAGTTGGAGCAAAATTACCGCTCTACGAGTCGAATCCTGCGTGCGGCCAACATTTTGATAGCCAACAACCCTCACGTCTATGAGAAGTCCTTATTTTCAGAAATTCCTGACGGTGAAAAACTCAAAGTGTTGTTGGCTAAAAATGAAGAGCATGAGGCTGAGCGTGTCACGGGGGAGTTGATAGCACACAAATTCTTGAATCGAACCGACTATCGTGATTACGCAATTTTGTACCGTGGTAACCACCAATCACGCTTAATTGAAAAGTCTCTAATGCAAAACCGTGTGCCGTATAAAATTTCTGGTGGCACCTCGTTTTTTGCACGCGCAGAAATTAAAGACATCATGGCGTATTTGCGTGTTTTGGTTAATCCAGATGACGACAATGCATTCTTACGCATTGTGAATACACCACGACGTGAAATTGGCCCAGTAACGTTAGAAAAGCTAGGCAGTTATGCCAATATGCGTGGGAAGAGCCTGTTTGAGTCGAGTTTTGAAATGGGGCTCGAACAGCACTTAACGGGACGCGGTCTGGAAAACTTACGTCGTTTCACCCAATGGTTAGTGGCGATTGCTGACCAAGCTGAGCGTGGTGATACCGTCGAAGCGGTTCGCTCGCTAGTTCGCGATATCCATTATGAAGATTGGCTATACGAAACTTCAGCAAGCCCGAAAGCCGCTGAAATGCGAATGAAGAACGTTTCTGATCTTTACTCCTGGATAGTGGCGGACCTAGAAGGTGACAACTACGATCAAGAAGAGAAAACGTTAAAAGAAGTCGTTCAGCGTTTGACCTTGCGTGACATGATGGAACGTGGCGAAGAAGATGAAGACAGCGATGCAGTACAACTGATGACGCTGCACGCATCAAAAGGCCTTGAGTTCCCATATGTATACCTAATTGGGTCTGAAGAAGGTATTTTACCGCACCAAACCAGTATTGATGAAGACAACGTCGAAGAAGAGCGTCGTCTGATGTATGTTGGCATTACCCGTGCGCAGCGTGAACTGACTTTCACTATGTGCAAAGAGCGTCGACAGTTCGGCGAGTTGATCAAACCGACTCAAAGCCGCTTTTTGGATGAGCTGCCATTTGATGACGTTGAATGGGAAGTGAATAAAAAGCCAGTATCAGCAGAAGAGCGTATGGCGAAAGGTCAGGCACACATTGCCAATATTCGAGCAATGTTTAAGAAGTAGAGTAACCTTGTGTTCACTGACTAAAAACAAAAAGGCTTGCCAGTTGGCAAGCCTTTTTCGTTGATGTCTTTACTTATAGACCTTCAATCATGTGGTCGATTGCTGCGATGATTTCATCGTCAGAACAGTCCATACAGGTTCCTTTGGCAGGCATCGCATTGAAGCCTTCTAACGCGTGCTTCACTAACGTCTCTTTGCCTTGTGCAATACGCGGTGCCCAGTCATCGGCATTACCCGTTTTAGGTGCGCCGTTTACACCAGATGCGTGACAAGCAATACAAAAAGTACCATAAACTGTGGCGCCATCACGTGGACCGGTTGGTTCTTCTTTCACTGGCTCAGAACCCGCTAGATAAACATCACCGACAGGTTGGATGCGTTCTGCGATCGCATCGTATTCAGTTTGGCTGATGTCAGAAGCTAAAGCTGCCGTAGAAAACGTTAAGGCAGCGAACAAAACGCTAATCATTTGTCGAGACATATCCATTAAACCCACTTCACATTCCCGAGGTAAGTGACTTACCTATTTATATAGTTAGAGTATTAATGCCGAGCAGAGAAATCACTAAATTCCACTGAATGGCATAGAATGATTAGACAACTTGGTTGCAGCTGTTAAATCAATGTAAATAATGGGTGATTATATCCCGATAACTTGTTGCAATAAACAACAAGTTATCCATGACAGGGCGTGAATCACATCAAAAATTCAGTTTAAAGGAAGATAACTGTCGAAAAAGAGACCAAACGATAAAAAAAGTAAAAAAAGTACTAGACGGCATAGTGTGATATCCGTATTATTCCACTCCGCCGATAGGGCATGCGCCCGTAGCTCAGTTGGATAGAGCGTTGGCCTCCGGAGCCAAAGGTCGAAGGTTCGAATCCTTTCGGGCGTACCATTGCCTCGGAGGATACATCGGTAAAAATCAGTGGTGGCTATAGCTCAGTTGGTAGAGCCCCGGATTGTGATTCCGGTTGTCGCGAGTTCAAGTCTCGTTAGCCACCCCATTCTTTCTTTTTTAGATTGAATGCGGTAGCATTGCTCCCAATCTTGATTAAATCAAGATAAAACATCGTCGGTGAATAGCGCAGTTTGGTAGCGCATCTGGTTTGGGACCAGAGGGTCGGGGGTTCGAATCCCTCTTCACCGACCACTATTTAGTTTATGGCTGAGATAGCGGTAAACATGACAATTTGATGGTGGCTATAGCTCAGTTGGTAGAGCCCCGGATTGTGATTCCGGTTGTCGCGAGTTCAAGTCTCGTTAGCCACCCCATTCTTTATTTAAAGAATATATGCTCGGTGAATAGCGCAGTTTGGTAGCGCATCTGGTTTGGGACCAGAGGGTCGGGGGTTCGAATCCCTCTTCACCGACCACTATTAGAAAGCCTGCTTTTTAGCAGGCTTTCGTCGTTTTAGAGTTTATGATCTCGCTTGGACTGTATTAGTCGGTAATGTATCAATGGATTTGAACCCAAGTGGGGTTCGCCTGAAGTTAGAATTCGGCTCTTCACCGACCGCTATTTAGAGCCCCAGTCGAAAGACTGGGGCTTTTTTGCATCTATCCTCTTAAAAGCATCTGCATTCGATTTCAATTTCACCAAAAGTGTACAGCTCTAGGGGCTTTTGACCACCTATGATCCAAATGCTTTTCGAGCTGACAAAATAAACCCCAGAACGACGTCTGGGGTTTTGTGTTTTTCTAATCCGCTACTTTTATTGGGCGAGTGTTTTAAGGATTTCTCTCAGCTCTACCGTTTCTTGGATTTCAAAATTTGGCGTTATATCTGTTGAGTTACTTGCGCCTGTCGCATTTACCCACACACTCAAAATGCCCATATTGTTAGCGCCTGCTATATCTGCTGGTAAAGAGTCGCCAATGTGTAGGGCTTCTTCTGGTTTTACTTCGACCAAGTCGAGCGCTTTTTGGAAAATGCTCGCAGCGGGCTTCTCTTCAGGCTCTTCTCCCCCCACAATAATATGGTCCACCCAGTCGCTCATCTGTGTCGCGCTGAGTTTAGGGTGTTGAGAAAAAATCGGGCCGTTAGTGATCACGACGAGTTTATAATGCTGACGAAGGTCGCTGAGCATTTCTTTTACACCAGGGAAGAAAGTGAACGCGCCCATACGTGCAGAGTCAAAGTAGTCTTGAGCTTGTTGAGCCTCTTCGGCATTAATGCTGACTCCGTGCTCCGCCAATATGTTTTGGATCAGGCCACAACGGAACGCGTTTTCATCAGGTAGCAGAGCCACAAGGTGAGGGAATTCCGCATTCAGCTTCTTGTACACACCCTGTAAGTAGCGCTGTAAGAAAGCTTGTGGTTCGGTAACTTGCGGGTAGGTCTTATGAATCCAAGTCGTAAACTTTTGTCCTGCAACTTTATCGGCTTGTGACGTCGCACATAAAGTCTCGTCCATATCAAAAAAAATCGCTTTAAGCACAGGGGCTCCTTTCATTTACAGCTTGGCTCTAACATTGATTATCTATTATCCCACTCTCAATTGTGCCGTAAAGGGTTAAAACCGACGTGTTTCACCTACAATGGGAGAGTGATGGTAACCGCACTTTCTTTTGTTTAGTCAACAAACCGCTTAAGCGGCGCATAATCGTCGTCGACAAAGGATTTGTGTGGTTTTGCTGTTGTGTTCACGTTTTAGCCTATCCTTTCTCTTTGTAAGTTTGGCTTTTTATATTTGCCGACTATTTTATTAATAGTTTTTTATGTTGAAAAATTGCTTTTCGCATACGATATTGTTTGTTAAATGTTAATAATCACATATGAATAATGTGGGTAATGGTTCTGGTTGGCCCATGCTTGTTTTTAGAGCATTTTTCTAGTTTTATTGGTGCATGGCGCACAAAAATAGTGTGATATGAAAATGGTTAAATACTTGTTAATGCATTTTTATTCGCTCATTGTGCGTTTATTTAATGTTTTCTCGGCGGAATATACTTTAATTGTTGCTTTTTTGTGTGATTTTTGCCAAATTGTTTCCGCATTAAGATTTCAGAGTATTATTCTGAATTTGAACGGATTCATTCAGGTGATGAATGGTGCCTTTGGCGCGATTCGATACCACAGACAAGGCAGTAGAGGTCTGAAATGTCACTATTAGAAGTGAAAAACCTTCGTATTGAATACCCATCCCGACACGGCGTTCACGCTGCCGTGAAGTCACTTTCTTTTCATATTGAACGTGGTGAAATCGTGGGTGTTGTTGGCGAATCAGGTGCGGGTAAATCCACCGTTGGTAACGCCGTTATTGATTTGCTTAGCCCTCCAGGTCGCGTTGCTAGCGGCGATGTTTTCCTGGATGGAGAAAAAATTTCTGGTTTATCACCAGAAGCGATGCGTAAGGTTCGCGGATCGAAGATTGGTTTTATTTTCCAAGATCCAATGACCTCACTTAACCCACTTTTTACGGTTGAGCAGCAGCTGAAAGAGACGATCCACGCCAACATGAAAGTCTCTGATGAAGAGGCGTATCAGCGTGCGCTTTCTCTGATGCAGCAAGTTGGCATCCCGCAGCCAGAAAACCGCTTAAAACAATACCCACACCAATTCTCTGGTGGTATGCGTCAGCGTGTCGTCATTGCGATTGCTTTGGCTGGTGAGCCAGATCTGATCATTGCCGATGAGCCAACCACGGCACTGGACGTATCAATCCAAGACCAAATCCTCAACTTGATCCGAGAATTGTGTATCAAGAACAATGTCGGATGTATGCTGGTTACTCACGATATGGGTGTAGTCTCCAACGTCACCGACCGCGTCGCGGTAATGTATCGTGGTGACTTGGTGGAGTTTGGGCCAACAGCCAAAGTGTTGGGCGACCCTGATCACTCCTATACTCGCAGCCTAATTTCAGCCGTTCCACGTTCAGACAGAAAGCTAGACCGCTTCCCTTTGGTCAGCTACATCGAAGAAGCGGCAGAAATGGAGCCTCTCGACATTAAGAATCACTGGCTAGGACAAAGCCAGGATGAGCGCGAGTACACAGGCCCGCTTTTAGACGTGAAGAACGTTAATCTACGTTTTGTCACCAAAGACTCTTTATTTGAAAGCCGTCGCGAATACGTGCAGGCATCCAATAATGTGAGCTTTGAAGTGCATGAAGGCGAAACCTTTGGTTTGGTGGGTGAGTCTGGCTCTGGTAAATCAACCATTGCGCGAGTTATTGCTGGTTTATACCAACCTAACTCTGGTCAGGTGAAGTTTGAGGGTATTGACCTGACAGCTTTAACCTCTGAGAAAGAACGCCGCCCAATGCGTCGTCAGATGCAGATGGTGTTCCAAAACCCGTATACCTCAATGAACCCTCGTATGAAGGTATTCGATATTATTGCTGAGCCAATCCGTTTTCATAAACTGACGAAAAACGAGTCGGAAACTCGCCAAATCGTGAATGACCTTCTCGATCATGTTGGTTTGGGTCGTATGGCAGGGCTTAAGTACCCTCATGAATTCTCCGGTGGTCAGCGTCAGCGTATTTCTATTGCGCGTGCGTTGGCGACTCGTCCTCGACTTTTGATTTGTGATGAACCGACATCGGCACTGGACGTATCGGTACAGGCACAAATTCTAAACTTGCTGAAAGATCTGCAAAGTGAGCTGAACTTGACTATGTTGTTTATCAGCCACGATTTACCTGTTATTCGTCAGATGTGTGACCGAGTAGGTGTGATGCAAATGGGTACACTTTTAGAAGTGGCACCAACAGAACAGTTATTTACGGCACCCCAACACGAATACAGCAAAAAATTGATTTCTCTGATGCCTGAATTTACAGGCTTGCGAGAAGAGATCGAGACGGCATAAACCAAGCACCTCGCTTGGCAAACCTTTAGTCATAACAAAGACGCAAACACAACAACAAGGGATCCGTATCCCCGCATGAAGGAGTTATGCAAATGAAAACCATGAAAAGCAAATTAGCAGTGGCGCTAATGGCGGCGGGCCTAAGCTTTAATGCACTGGCAGCAGATATCAAAGTTGGCTACGCAGCTGACCCAGTATCGCTTGACCCACATGAGCAGCTATCAGGTGGCACACTGCAAATGTCACACATGGTATTTGATCCGTTAGTTCGCTTTACTCAAAAAATGGATTTCGAACCTCGTCTAGCAGAGAGCTGGGAGCGCATTAACGACACTACCGTTCGTTTTAAATTGCGTGAAGGTGTGAAATTCCACTCTGGTAATACCCTAACGGCTGACGACGTTGTATGGACGTTTGAGCGTCTACAAAGTTCTCCTGATTTTAAAAACATTTTCGACCCGTACGAGAAAATCGTCAAAGTGGACGACAACACGTTCGATCTTGTAACCAAAGGTCCTTACCCACTAGTGCTGCAAACTGCAACGTACATTTTCCCTATGGACAGCAAGTTCTATACGGGTAAAACCGCAGACGGCAAAGACAAGTCTGAACTAGTGAAGCACGGTAACTCATTCGCATCGACTAACGTTTCTGGCACGGGTCCGTTCATCGTGACATCACGTGAGCAGGGCGTAAAAGTGGAATTTGAACGCTTTAAAGATTACTGGGACAAAGAGTCGAAAGGTAACGTTGATAAGCTAACGCTTGTTCCAATCAAAGAAGATGCGACTCGTGTAGCTGCGCTACTTTCTGGCGGCGTTGACATGATTCACCCGGTAGCACCAAACGATCACAAACGTGTGAAAGACGCAGACGGCATCGATCTAGTCACGCTACCAGGTACTCGTATCATCACGTTCCAACTAAACCAAAACAGCAACGAAGCACTGAAAGACGTTCGCGTTCGCCAAGCGATTGTTCACGCAATCAACAACGAAGGCATCGTTAAGAAAATCATGAAAGGCTTCGCTACTGCAGCTGGTCAGCAGAGTCCAACTGGTTACGTTGGTCACGATGACAAGCTAGTACCTCGCTACGATCTGAAGAAAGCAAAACAACTGATGAAAGAAGCGGGTTATGAGAACGGCCTGACGCTAACTATGATTGCGCCAAACAACCGCTACGTAAACGATGCGAAAGTAGCGCAAGCGGCAGCGGCAATGTTGTCTAAGATTGGCATCAAGGTTGATCTGAAAACCATGCCAAAAGCGCAATACTGGCCTGAGTTTGATAAGTGTGCGGCAGACATGCTGATGATCGGTTGGCACTCGGATACAGAGGACTCGGCAAACTTCAACGAGTTCCTAACTATGACTCGTAACGAAGAAACTGGTCGTGGTCAGTACAACTGTGGTCACTACTCAAACCCAGAAATGGACAAAGTGGTTGAAGCTGCAAACGTAGAGACGGACCCTGCGAAACGTGCAGCAATGCTGAAAGGTGTCGAAGCGACGCTATACAACGATGCTGCATTTGTACCGCTACACTGGCAAAGTGAAGCGTGGGGTGCGAAGTCTAACGTGAAAGCCGCAGACATCGTGAACCCAATGGTAATGCCTTACTTTGGCGACCTAGTTGTCGAGTAATCATACTTAGTCATGACAGAGAGGGGCGCCAGTCCTTCTCTGTTTTCGACACTTGGCTCGGTTTATTTCAGTCGGATTGAGCCAGTTTTACAGACTGAATTTTCTCTCTAAGTTTAGAGATCTATGGATAGTTAAGGGGCAAGGAATGTTTTCGTTTCTGGTCAAGCGCCTGTTTCAGGCACTGATAGTGATGTTTGTGATCAGTTTGGTGGCGTTTGCCATTCAGGACAACCTGGGTGATCCGCTGCGTGAGCTTGTAGGTCAGTCGGTTTCGGAGTCGGAGCGCCAAGCGCTACGTGACGAATTGGGCCTGAACGATCCCTTTATCACAAAGTACACGCGCTTTGTGGGTAATGCACTGCAAGGTGATTTGGGTACATCATACTTTTTCAAGCGACCTGCGGTTGAGGTGATCCTCGATAAGCTGGTGGCAACATTAGAGCTCGTGTTTGGCGCGACGCTCATCATTATCGTTTTCTCTATACCACTCGGGGTGTATTCCGCGATTCACCCGAAGAGTGTCTTTACCAAATTTGTTATGGCGATGAGTAGTGTCGGCATCTCGATTCCGGTGTTCCTAACCGCAATCATGCTGATGTACGTCTTCTCCATCGAACTCGGCTGGCTGCCTTCCTACGGGCGAGGTGAAACCGCTAACGTGCTCGGTTGGGAATCTGGCTTCTTTACCATCGATGGTATTAAGCACCTTATCCTGCCGTGTATTGCGCTAGCGTCTATCATGCTGCCGTTGTTCATCCGTCTGGTACGTTCAGAAATGCTGGAAGTACTGAGCTCGGAATACATTAAGTTCGCGAAAGCAAAAGGTTTGAACTTACAAAAGATTTACTACCAACATGCACTTAAGAACACCATGCTGCCAGTATTGACGGTAGGTGGCGTGCAGATTGGTACCATGGTGGCTTACACCATCCTAACCGAAACCGTATTCCAGTGGCCGGGTACAGGCTTTCTTTTCCTAGAGGCAATCAACCGTGTCGATACACCGTTGATCACAGCTTACGTTATCTTTGTTGGTCTGATTTTCGTGGTAACCAATACCATCGTTGATTTGCTGTACGGCATCATCAACCCAACTGTGAACTTAACTGGAAAAGGAGCTTAATCATGAGCCAATCAAATGTAACACCAGCTCCTGAAGCCGCTCCATCTGCATGGCAGCGTTTTAAAGAGTCGGACTTCTTGTATTACTTCAAGCGCGACAAAGTGGCGATGGCAAGTTTTACGGTCTTTATGATGTTCTTAGTGTTGGCATTAGCTGCGCCAATTCTAGCTCCGACTGACCCGTATGATCTGACGTCTATCGACATCATGGATTCAGAGCTACCACCGTCTTGGATGGAAGAGGGCGATGAGCGTTTTGTTCTTGGTACTGATGAGCAAGGCCGTGATATTTTATCGACCATTCTTTACGGTTCTCGTCTGTCTTTGACGATCGGCTTTTTAGCCGTCGGTCTTCAGTTGATTTTGGGTATCATCATTGGTTTGTCGGCGGGTTACTTCGGTGGTCGTATCGATAGCTTCTTGATGCGTTTTGCAGACGTACAGTTGTCATTTTCGACCATGATGGTCGCGATCATCGTGTCAGCTATCTTCAAAGCCAGCTTTGGCAGTGATTTTTACAGCCAATACGCGGTGGTGATGCTGGTGGTGATCATCGGTGTGGCTGAATGGCCGCAATACGCACGTACCATTCGTGCTTCAGTACTGGCTGAGAAGAAGAAGGAATACGTAGAAGCGGCACGCGTGATGGGCTTTAAAGCGCCACGCATCATGTTCCGTCACATCCTGCCGAACTGTCTATCACCAATCTTGGTTATCTCGACGGTACAGGTAGCGAATGCGATCATGTCGGAAGCGGCACTGTCATTCCTAGGTTTGGGTCTTCCTGTTGATCAGCCGTCACTAGGTGCGCTGATCAGCATCGGCTTTAACTACATCTTCTCAGGTGCGTGGTGGATTACTGCCTTCCCAGGCATCGTGTTGGTTACACTGGTTCTGGTTATCAACTTATTGGGTGACTGGTTACGAGATGTATTCAACCCGAAACTGTACAAAGGTTAAGAATTTTCCCGCCAAGCGTTGTAAATTCGCTTAATTCCTTCCTAAACTGAGAGCCGGATGCAAATTCCGGCTCTTTTTTTGCTAGTTATTCTTTGTTCACATTTTTTTGGCGCTTTGCCGCCATAATGACCTTACCCACTAATTTAGAGTGAAGTGTATGGAAATGAAGAAGGCACAACACCCATCTCGTATCTTCCAAGCAAGCCTAGCTCTCGGCTTGTTGCTGGTATGCGCCCAGTTTTCTAGCCCAGTATCGGCGGAGGAGTTCCTTTGCCAAGCTACTCAAGCCAGCGAGAAAGAACTGCCGATGCTTGAGAAAACGTGCCCAATTGGTAACGGAGTATGGGGAAAGAAAGTGCCGCAAGGAGGCAACTACCTCTACTGGATTCAATGCGGATTACTACCAAAGCCAATGTCACTCGCGAAAGCAAAGCCGCTTTACAGCAAGATTACGACCGACGTGTGGATGAAGCCGGAGTCCCAAGGTTATCGCTGTTTGATTGGGCCTTACAAAGATCTGTCTGATGCGAGGGGGGATTTGCGAGGAGTCAAAACCTTGTCGAATTACAAAGAAGCTTTCATCCGCGTGGTTGGAAAAGAGAATAAACAGTCTACGACACCATCTAAACCCGCAGTGCCGTCGAAATCAGCCGCATCTTCGGTTAAGCCAACACCGACGGTGACCCCGAAATTCGCGCCAGTTCCTGCCGTGCGAGCTGATACCGACGCCTTTACAGCGCCGGCAGAGAAGTCAAAGACCAAGGCAAAAAATACACGTGATAATTCTTCTTCCAAGCCTGTTGCTAAGACCAAAGCGAAGCCAGTTGTGAGCGGGAATGATGACATTGAAGTTCGGTTGAGAACCTCCTTACAAGGCAAAATGTACGTGGTGCCATATTTACTCGACCACCACAATCAGTTTTACATGGAATACGGCAAGCCGTGGAATCGTCTCAACTACGAAAACTCGCAAAAAGTATGTCAGCAACTGGGTATGAGCTTAGCCAGCCCTGCAGAATTCAAAGTGTTGAGGGCGTCTGGGGTGATGGAAAAAAATCAATGGCCACTGCAACTGCCGTATTGGGGCAAAGGTAAGAAAGGTTTGTTCGCAGATCGTGAGCCAAACCAGCTCACCGGAACCTCATTATTGAACGTGGTGTGCGTGAAATAACGACTCAAATATTGCGGTCAAAAGATAGAAGAAAGCCCCGAGTTCGGGGCTTTTTTGCGGTCTCAAATATTATCGCTATTTGAGTGGCGTTTCTTTGTGACAGTTAGAGCAGATATACACTTCTTTGATGCCGACCAAGCGTTCCCAAAGCGTTCTGCGTCTTCTACGCAAATGCACGCTATCACAGCAAGGGTTAACGATGGTTGCTTTAGTCATCATCGCCAGGCTCCAAAATCGGGAGTGAACTCGCGATGCTTGTCATGGCTTCTTTGTTGTGAGAGTACAGACCATATTCCGGCGCGGATTCATGACCGTTTTGCTCTTTACTCCAACGAATACCGATGTAGAAGTCACCAAAATCACGGTTGATGTAACGATGACGAGTTTTGTAATCTGACTCTGAGCCTGTTTCTTTTAGAATCAGCAGCTCACGGCCTTCATCACTCTGGATTTCCCAATTACCTGGAGTTTGGAATCCTGTTGGCATGAACGACGTGTAGTTGTAAGTATCAGCGTTGTACTCGTACGTACCTGACGAGTATTTCAGGACTTTGTCGTCGCCCGAGCCTTTACTTTCTACCATCAAGTCATGCTCTACCGTGCCGTGTTTGATGTGTTCTGCAACCGAAAGTGATTCTGCGAATGGTGTATTGCTTGAATCCATCCAGAACAGCTCATCATCTGAGATTTTAACGATCATTTGAGTGCCGTTATGCTCGGTTGTGTGCTGGTACAGCATTTCATACTCTTCGCCGTAGCTGTTGTATAGCTTGCCGTCTTTCAGCTCGACGTCTTCACAGTCTTTATTGTGGTATTCCGCGTAACCAGTTTGTTGGTCCAGATCGGCAAGAATAGCGTAGGCATCGTGTTCCCATGTGTTTTCTAGGAAGTCGCTGATGCTCGCTTTGTACTCTTGATTCATCTCATCATGGTTTGAGCCCCAGCAGAATAATAGGCCTTCAGAGTCTTGCATCAACATGGCATAGCCAATTTCACCGTCTTTTTGTGCAAAGCTACCCATTTTCCACTCTTGACCGTTGAAGTGCTCGTGAGTGAAGCCCAAAGTCGGTACTATCGGTGGTGGCGTTACGCCTTCGATAACCGTTGGCATGCTAAGCGCAATCTGTACCGCGGTATGGCCATCTGTTGCGCTAATCGCAAGTGCTGCACCAGCTTCGCTCGCTTTTGTCGGTGTGCCTTTAATGGTGACAATCGCATTACCATCCTCAGATACTGTTAGACCTTCAATGTCCACATAGTCCGCTGAGTAGTCGGTGATATGGCCGTCTTTATCTTGGAACAAGCTAGAAATATCGAGCGTTTGTTCAAACACTTCACCTTGTTGTAGGTACCAACCATCAACGATGGACTGTAGACGCGCTTGTTCTGTTTCTACAACCATTGGTGGTAAGTTTGCCGATTCGATTTCGAACTTAAATACGGTGCTTACCGTACCCAAAACCTTACCTGAAGAATCAATGTCTTGCGCCGTTAGGACGATCTCAAAATCACCAGCTTTTTCTACGATAGCAGTCGGATATAGAACAATCAGGTTGCCAGTTTGTACAACTTCAATGCCTGTACCTGCTAAGTTGTGCGTCAGTTTGGTTGTCACAAGGTTTTGGTCTTTGTCTGTGAAAAGACCTTCGATGTTTAATTCAACGCCATCAAAGCCTGCGCCTTGTACGATTTTTGGTAACTGACCAAGCTTATCTTCAGCCGATTCTTCGATGGTTTCGTTTACGGTTAGCTTGTTATTGATTGCCGTTTCAGGTGCTAAGTTGTCGCTATTTGGGGTCGCGTCAGTGATGATTGGGCGTAGGCTTGCATCATTGATGTTTTCGCCGGATGCGATAAGACGATCGACTTCTTGGTTTGCCGCTTGAGCAAATTCAGTGGCCTTTTTCTCGTAGTTAGCTGGGTTTTGCGCTTTTGAGTCGGTCAGAATCTGAGCGGTTTTATGTAGTTCGGCGTTTTTTGTCGCACCTTCAACAAAATCACTGTACAGATCAATTGGTGCTTCTTCTGAGCCTCCTAGCGCTTGGTTTACCTTGGCTTTTGCGTCTTCTTCACTAATGGATGGATCTTTTGCCATTTCAATCGCAACAAGGTCTGTGATAGGTGAAATCACGTTTGACGATGTTGGTGCACGGAACACGATTTCGTGGGCCATGGCTTGGCCTGGATGATCCATATCAACCGTGTATTTGCCAGCGTACTCTTTAGCATCCAAAGCGATAAGCTGTTTCTGCTTTGCACCGTTTGGTGTAATGGTCTGCAGTGCTAGAGTGTTTTCTGGTTTTGCATCCAATTTAAGCTGACCTTTCTCATCGGTCAGACCAAGGAATGTTTCTTGAGTGTCCCATTGGCCGTTGTTGTTCGTATCTTCAAAAACAACTGCATGTTTGAAGTAGCCGTCAAAGCCAGTGATCACAACACCGTTGTTAGCACTGCTTGAACCACCATCTGAACCGCCACAGCCAGTAAGAGCGATAGCCACTGACGCTGCTAATAAACTCACCTTATTCATTATTCATTTGTCCTTGTTTCGTTTCCGAATGAGAAAGTCGCTTTTTTATTGTTTTTATCTTTCAATCTCACTAGTGAGATTGAAGAGAGTGGTGTCTTTTTAATGACTATTGAGCCTAGGTTCAAGACACGAAAAACCGCACAAAACCCGTAAAATTTATTTCTATTTTTTGTCTATGATGGAAAATTGATAATTTGATCACGGTTCCAGTTTTGTTTTTGGGATGATTGTTTTGTCAAAATAACCATCTGTAAAGAAAGGTTTATTGGGTGTCGGTAAGGACTGGGGCGTGATAAATCATGTTGATCTTAAATTCCTCAACGCGATCAGCAAATTGAGGGTGAGGTTTAAGCACATAACTGTAGACTTCGCCTGGAATGAATATGTCGTAATCTGTGTATTCAAGGTTGTAAAACATAAATGTCCGTTGCCAGTAATCATCTGGCCATTCAGCACAATGTATTGGACTTACGCCGTCAAAATCCATTGAGCTAGAGATAATATCGGCAAACTCGCCTCGCCCCGCTACGATAGAGCTGTACCAGTAAAATAAATAATCATGACAAAATAGGTCATGTTGGTTTGATTTCATATTGAGATCAGAGTCCAGTTTGTGCACTGGTTCGTTACCCTGAACACTTCTATTAAATATGTAGTTGCTAGCAGTCCCGTTTATGTAACCTCCTCCTGAAATGGGAAAGAGGTAGTCAAACAACGTTCCTTGATATTCGTACTCACCAGTGTGGACATTGATGCGTTTTTCCATCGATTGCTTGTTTTTTTGCATGGTGTAGCTTTCGAATTGTTTGCCATCAAATACGGTGGTGAAATAGTTCTGAGTCTCTTTATGAACCTGAGATGCGTATACCTTTTTGGTGGTCCAAATTTGGCGTACGCCGTGGACATAAACAATCAACGAGTCATCACTGATTTTGTACTCACCCACCTTTTTTAAGTCTCCCTTTTCAGGACACTGGTGTTTGTTGTTTGAGGCGGCATAACGTACCTCGTCATCCTCAAACTGAAACGCTTCGCAATACACCACTTCATACGCGTACGCGGTACCGCCAAGGTTTTGCGTCGTCTCCAAGCGATAGACAGTGTCGCCAATTAACGGGTGTTCCGTGTCATTGTGACCTGGAGTGACAACAGGCAACTCAAAACGTGTTGTGACCCACGCATGGTCGCTGTCGCCGTGGTAATCATCACGCGCCGCTACCGCCAGGTATGTGGTGGTTTTAATGTTCTCTGGTGCACCTAGCACCATCATTTGTCCTTGGTTTAGCACCCTTAATCCATTGGCGTTTTCGAGCCAAATCCGAGTGGTGAGGAGATCACCATCCGGGTCTTCAAACAGTTGGTTAAGATTGAGCGAATAGCTAATCGGAGAGTTTTGGTTGAGCTCCCAAGCATAAATAATGGTTTGTAGCTGTTGTTCCACCGTGAGGTTGATGATGGGTTTATTGTTCTCTGATGGGTCCTCTTTTGAGCGGCTGTCTTCATAACCCACAGACGAGTCGTAAAAAGAGCCGTCTTCTGTAGTATGAAATGGGTTCGTAACTGGCCCTGGTTGTCCTAAAATGGCAGAATTGAAGGCGTCATCACCGTCTTTTGTGTGGGCGTTCTCCAACGCAGATCCCGTCAACGCTTGCTTTACTTCAACTAAAGATGTGCGCTCATATTGACGATGTGTTCGCGTGGTTGATTGGCTAGTACTGTCTGATGAGTTCGCCGCGGATGCTAAGCTGGTTTCGTCTGACATGCAGTATACGCCGAGCAAACCAACGCAGATGGCGCCGATTATCCAAAACTTTTTGCTTCTCATTACGCGTGCGCCATTCGTGATTGCAACCAGCTGCGAGAGAATTTTAGGTCTTTCTCTATTAAGCTCGCGCTGCACTCGAGCAGTTCACTGATTTCTTGGTTTTTCATTCCCATTAAATACTTGAGTTTGAGTGCACTTGATTGGCGTGGGTAACGGCTACTGAAGTTATCCAGAGCTTTATCCATGATGATCAATTGTTCGAAGCGATCTTCTTCATCTCTCATCAATGTTATGTGTTGACGCTTTTGTGCTTGGTGCGAGCGTGCGTTATCGATCAAGATTTGACGCATCACTTTGGCAGCCATCAAAAAGAAATCACGTTTTGTTTCAATTTCACTCATGTCGCAGTTGGACATCTTCAGGTAAGCATCATGAATTAATGCTGTGGTGCTGTTGACGCTATCGGCCAATACTTTGTTGTCGGTGCCGTACTTTTCCGCGTTTCGTTCACGCTCGTGTTGGGCGATCTTACGTAACTGCAAATACGCAAATTGGTAGAGCTCACTCTCAGCTTGTTTATCACCAGATTGCCATTGTTGAATGATTTGTGTCAGTGCTACTGCTGTTGCCATGGTTATACATCCTCGCTCACTTTGACAAATTCAGAAATGGTGTGGGTTTCAATGCGATCAGAGCCGTCTCGGTTGCGGAGAACATCTTGTTGATAGCGATATAAAATGCCTTGTTCCCAAGTTGCGCCAGCGGGCAAATATTCCCACGTGGTGTAATTGATTTCGGCAGGGGTCGTTGACCAACGTACCATGACATTCATTTGCGCAAGCTCGGCTTTGGGTTCGTCATTGTTGACCCACCACATGTCCGCATACTCTTGGGTGACATCTTGGGTGTATAGGCTTGCGTCGGTTGGACAGGTGTCTGCATTGTGCGGCAGTCGCATGACTTGTTGGTGGCGCATCAATAGGCACGATTGTGTCATGGACTGTTGGTGGTATTGGGTCTGCTGCCATACCCCGAGGTAGTCGATGTCGTGTTCGTTCGTGTTGGGGTAGGTAAACCACAGCATTTCTGTACGATTGTGGTGGTGGATGTTTTTTTTACGCCCAAGGCCTTGTACTTTTTCCATCAGTAGCTCAGTACTTGGATCAAAGTTGAGTGCAACGGAGCGGTATTTCCAGTCGCCTTCATCATCAAAGTCTTCGAGAGAGAAACCATTCAAGTCGTTGCGGGTGCACCCAGTGATTGAGCAACCGACGATATTAAACCAATCCGCAAATTTGCTTATCGGCTCGACAATGTCTTCCGTGATAGGGCGCTTCATCGAGAGGAAGCAACCTTGAAAATGATCGCCAATGCTTGGATGCTCAATCAATGAATCTTTGGTGATGGTGAATCGAGTTTCACCAAACGGAGGGCGATATTTAGGATGATGTTGATAACGTAAGTCGTAAGCACAAGCTCGGCCTTGCCAATCTTTCTTTTTGATCACGATGTTTTTGAACGTCATGCCGCGAGGTTCAAAGATGATCTCATCTGAGGCAAAGTTTTTTTCAATGTACTGCTGGCTTTCGTTTAGGTGCTCGATTGCCTCATCGACAGATACCCAGTCGAGATTGAGGTGACGTTTGGCGTCATCCAGATAATTGAGGTCAAGGCCCTTGAGCTGGTTTTGAAAGCGAGCATCAGATAACACGCGGTTGGCTAAGACAATTTCCTTACGATTCTCAGGCGTGCTGTCGAGAGAGAGCAGCAGGCGCGTCATATTGATGCTACGACTGGGTTTGGTTGTTGCCATCGTCGGTGTAAGCACTTCTTGGCTCGATAAGGTTGTCAGCAGATACCCCTTATCATCGTTGCCAAGGAAGAAGCTAATCACATCACCAGGTTGGTAGTGAAATGCCCCTTGTTGGGTAACGCCAGTGATATTGGAACTGGTTTTGTAATACAAGCCAGTCACCGGCGCATCGATAAAGTAGCCTTGCTTCAAGGATGAAGTAGGCGGGTGTGAAGTAGCAGCAGAAGTGTCTGCTGCTAACGTGGAGGTAGCCGTCAATGCAGACAGCCAAAATACCACTGAACGTGTATACATTTTGTTTTAAGCCTTATTGGTTGGTGCTGTCCTCAGACGCACAATTTGGCTGACAACTCATTGGAGTAGTTAGGTGCTTCTTTGGCACCGGTGTCATCATCGCCAACAACATTTTTTGTTTTATATGTTTGGGGATATCTGGATTAGAGAGTATCCGCCTTCGTGTTAACTCCATCATGGAGCTCACCGAGAGGTGTTCGACATTCTGCCCCTTCGCGTGGAAGATAAGGCGGGTCATTTCGTACATCATATCTTCTGCAATCTTCTTCTCTTGTTGCAGTTGGATATTCTTTTGCATCATGGCGCTGCCAAATAGCACACCTGAGAGCACGATGATGCCTGACAATGCAGAAGCAAGAGGGCGCCGTTGCACCAAGCGAAAGGCGCTATACAACGGCCAGTGTTTTTTCTGCTCGATAGGGCGACGTTCGATAATTCGCTCGATATCAATGCGTAGCGCTCGCACATCTGGGTATCGCACTTGGGTGGCTGGACGCGTCGCCCGTCTTATCACCCAATACACATCAGACCAAACCGCTGGTGACGGAAACATCAACGCGAGGATTTTGCCCAATGAATAAACATCGCTTTGTTCTGTCAGTACTTGTCCTGCCTGTTGCTCAGGGCTGGCAAAATTTTGGCTAAACGCAATCAGTGCCGAGGGTGCTCCCTCTCGGGTGGAGTGCGCTTTTTGAGTTAAGTTGAAGTCGAGCAGTTTGGGTCGTTTGCTACGATCAATCAGTATATTTTCTGGTTTTAGATCGGCATGCAAAACATGATGCTGGTGGGCGTGCTCCATCGCCTGACAAATCTGCTTAAACAGCAGCAGTTTTTCCGTCTTTTCCAGCTTATTTTCTGACAGGTATTCATCTAAGGTTTGACCAAATACCCGCTCCATCACGATGTAAACTGAATCTTGATGAAGACCGCCATCAAACACTTTCGCTATGTACGGATGGTTTAGACGCGCGAGCAGTTGTGCCTCATCGAAGAGTGCACGTTGTCCCAGCACATTACTCAAATTGCTTTGAATAAACTTGATAGCTAGATCTTGTTCGAACGTTTCATCTGCACGTAGGGCGGCGTAAACGACACCCATGCCACCGCGACCCAACTCATGAGTTAGGCGATACTTACTGATGACTTCTCCGCTTAGATCGACGTCTCGGTTCGTAGCCTGGTGAGCACCAAAGTAAAGTAACTGCGTTAGTTGTTCTTCAGGTGTCTCGTGGGCTAAAAGAGGAACGAGTTGTTGATACAGCTCAGGTTGACTTTGTTGCAATGCTTGGAGGTATTGCTGCTTTTGGGAGTCGTCCAGATCAAGCAAGTGATAGTAAATCTGGGTTTCGCTAGAGCCTAACTGCACTGTGCCTAATGTCTTATTCTTTTAGGTACGGCATTTTATAAGAACTTTGATATAAATGTCATTTATTTATTCGGCTTTGACTCACAATGTATGAAACGCAATTTGGTGGCTAATAGAATAATAACGTCATGATTTTGCGAATTATTTTCACTGAGCTTGTCGGCAGGGAGTCTATTCGTCATAATGTTACTTGTAACATTACTGATAAATCACATATTTATGGCTCAACAGAATAAGAAAACTCGCACGACATTGCAGGATGTCGCAGACCAAGTTGGCGTCACGAAGATGACGGTTTCACGTTATATGCGTAACCCTGAATCGGTGGCAGAAAAGACTCGGGCCAAGATTGCGACTGCGATTGAAGAGATGGGATACATCGAAAACCGCGCCCCCGCTATGTTGTCAAAGTCGTCCAGTAAAGCCATTGGTATTTTACTGCCCTCATTGTCCAACCAAATTTTTGCTTCCTTTGTTCAGGGCATCGAGATGGTGACCAAAGCCAATGGCTATGAGACGCTTTTAGCGCATTTTAGCTACGATGAGCTTGAAGAAGAACGCAAGATCGCGTCATTACTCTCTTATCAGGTCGATGGACTTATTCTAACTGAAAGCCATCACACGCCGCGTACATTGCAAATGATAAAAAATGCAGGGATCCCTGTAGTGGAAACCATGGAACTACCACCAAAGCCGATTGATATGGCGGTTGGGCTAGATCATGAAGATGCCTCGTACACGGCGGTTAAGCAGATGCTAGATTCAGGTAAGCGTACAATCGTTTATTTTGGGGCGCGTTTGGATACGCGAACCAAGCTGCGTATGCAAGGTTATGATCGCGCGATGACGGAAGCAGGGCTAGAGCCTAAGCACGTATTAACGGGTGATCACTCTAGCTTTTCTTTAGCGCATGATTTGCTTGAACGTGCGCTAGAAACTCACCCAACGCTTGATGGCGTATTCTGTACCAACGACGACATCGCGATAGGGACCATGCTGAGCGCGCAACAACGTGGCATTCAAGTTCCGCAGCAGCTGGCGGTTGTGGGCTATAACGCGCTGGATATTGGTCAAACCATCAGCCCGAAACTGACTAGCGTCGATACACCGCGTTTCAAAATCGGTGAAAAGAGCGCAGAGCTTTTGATCGCGCGTCTGAAAGGTGAAGCGCAAGAAGAAAAAGTGGTTGATATGGGGTATCAAATTACCTCCGGAGAGAGTGTTTAACTCGCAGTTAACTGCTCTCTGTATTCGCTCATCAATGGTATTGGCAGGTTAGGGTATGGCACATCAGCTGGATGCATTGGATCTCAACTTAATGCGTTTATTAAAGGCAGTGGTGGAAAACCGCAGCATCAAGCTGGCCGCGATGCAGTTGGGCATTTCTCAACCGAGCGCCAGCCGCGGCGTGATGAAGCTCAAGCAAGTGTTTGATGACCCGCTGTTTGTGCGTAAAGCGCATGGGGTTGAGCCGTCACCGATGGCGATACGCCTCGCCGCCGAGTTCGACAACATGATTGCACCACTGGAAAAAGTAGTGCAAGAGTTTGAAGTGTTCGACCCACTGCAATACCAAGGGCAGATCGCGATTGTGACCGACCCTTATTTGATGGATGAGCAAGGGCAGCGATTGCTAACTGGCTGCCATCGAGCGTTCCCTAAAGCGCACTTTGCCTTTTCCAGTTGGAACAGTTACTCGCACGATGAAATGCTCGAAGGTGAGCACGATTACTGCATTCTTGACCAAGAGACCGAACTGTCGAAAGACATTTACATGCGCCCGTTATTCGTTGAAAAACGAGTGATTTTGGCGCGTAAAAACCATCCGACCTTGTCGAAAGTCAGCAATGATTGGGACACGGTCTCCAAGCTGCCCCTTGTTTCTTTGCCTGCGCCCGCGTCATATAAACCGCTTTGTACCGTGGAGTCCGAGTATCGCCGCATGGGCTATGAGCCCGTGGTGTTATTGAAATCCTATAATTTGCGCGTGGCTTGCCAAATGCTGCAAGAAACCGACGCAATTATGTATGCCAGTCAAAGCTCGGCATTGTTGATGCCGGAACTGGCGTCTTACGCAATGCCACTCGTCAACCGTGAGTTCAGTCAGTTTGTGGTCTCTGGCGGTTTCCTTC
Organism: Vibrio sp. J2-4; assembly: GCF_021728155.1. Classification (NCBI taxonomy): domain Bacteria; kingdom Pseudomonadati; phylum Pseudomonadota; class Gammaproteobacteria; order Vibrionales; family Vibrionaceae; genus Vibrio; species Vibrio sp. J2-4. The sequence goes on along the minus strand of NZ_JAKKCN010000004.1, from coordinate 553,317 downwards.
AAACCAACCGCAACCATCCTTTGCACAGACACCTGCATAAAGTGGTGCGACAAACCCTCAATACGCCGCTGATTTTTACGCAGTGACGTCACTTTATGGCATCGGCTGAATGAGAGAGCTGGTGCTTTAACCTTGTCAGTATTGTGTGATTACATAGACAACTTACTTCTTAAGGTATTCAAAAATGAATATCTCAATTACCTGTCTCTTTTTCCTACCCAGCGCTAACCTTATCTCAAATAGTCAGGAGAAGTGGCTCATTTTTATCTTTTTAACTTTTTGAATGTCGATACAGGTACGCGACATTCACCATTCTCCGTTATGCATTTTTTTAATTTCTGATGGAGGATTAATCATGCTAGTTGCACGTCTATTTTTATTGCTCGCCATCGTTGCCGAAGTGGCTGGCACCAGCACCATGTCTCTTATCGGACAAGGGCACGGGTGGTGGGGCTACATCGTAATGTATGTGCTGATCGCAATCTCTTACTACTTTCTCGCGTTTGCCGCGAAGAAAATATCGATCGGCGTGGCATACGCTGTTTGGGAAGGGTTGGGTATCTCATTGATCACGGTCGTTTCGATCGTGTTGTTTGATTCTGACTTAAATACCCAAGAGCTGCTTGGTTTGATGTTAGCTGTCATCGGCATCGTTTGTGTGACTTTAGGTGAGTCACACGGTCAATCTAACACCAAGAAAAACGCCGATAAACTGGCAAAAGAACGTTCATTTTCTACAAGTGTAAGGTGTGAATCATGAGTCAATTTTTTACGATGTCATTTGGATTTGTCGTGATGGCTGCCTTGGTCGACATCGTGGCCAATATGGCGCTCACACGTTCTCACGGCTTTAAATACAAAGGCTGGGGCATTACCGCGATTGTGTTGGTACTGGCTGCATTCACGTTATTGGCGCAAGCGGTGAAAGAGATCGACTTAGCCATTGCTTACGCCTCTTGGGGCGCGATCGGTATCTTGGGTACCGCAGTGGGTGGTGCCTTACTGTTTAAGCAGAAACTCAAGCCAATCGGCTGGTTTGGTATCTTTATGGTGATTGCTGCGGTCGTGGTGATGAAAACCGCTTAATGCAATCCTCTGAGCCCCAGATATCTTCATTCTGAACAGCGAGGGACGAGCGTGATTCAGAATCTACTAACAAAAAAGTGCTGTGGCAGAGGGATTTTCTCTGGCTTCACAGCATTTTGCTATTAGATTCCTGATCTCGCTTAGGCTCGTCGGAATAACGGACTAATTCGTTTATTGTAAAAGAACAGTGACCAATCCCAAAGCTCGTCATTCTGAACAGCGAGGGACGAGCGTGATTCAGAATCTACCAACAAAAAAGTGCTGTGGCAGAGTTGTTTTCTCTGGCTTCACAGCACGTTGATATTAAATTCCTGATCTTGCATAGGCTTGTCGAAATGACGGAGTCATTCATTTTTAAGAAGAACAGTGACCAACCCCAAAGCTCGTCATTCTGAACAGCGAGGGACGAGCGTGATTCAGAATCTACCAACAAAAAAGTGCTGTGGCAGAGGTGTTTTCTCTGGCTTCACAGCACGTTGATATTAAATTCCTGATCTTGCTTAGGCTTGTCGAAATGACGCGGTCTTTCTTCTCGCCTTAAACAATGAAGCTTGCGCCTTCTTCTGCGCTAGAGACGTTTTGGCGGATCACGCTAAACAAGCCTCGTCCCCATGTTTGTTGGGTAGATTCGGTGTCGAAATGAATCAAATCGCGACCAGTGGTGTCACTTAAGTTGTTCAATTCGCCCGCTTGGCAATCAAGGCGAATCAAATCGCCGTTGCGCACCAAACCAATCGCGCCGCCACGAATGGCTTCTGGAGAAACATGAATCGCAGACGGAATTTTACCTGACGCGCCAGATAAACGACCGTCAGTAACCAGCGCCACTTTAAAGCCCGCTTTTTGCACGTTACCTAAAATTGGCATCAGCTTGTGCAGTTCAGGCATGCCGTTTGCCGCTGGGCCGTTGTGTGTGACCACAACGATGCAATCTTTGTTCAGCTCACCAAGTTTGTACGCCGCTTCCACTTCATGTTGGCATTGGAATACGATCGCAGGTGCAACAATCACGCGTTGCTCTTCTTTCACCGCAGACACTTTCACCACGGCTTTGCCCAAGTTGCCAGTCAGTACGCGAGTGCCGCCAGTGTTTTGGAAAGTGGCGTCCGGTTTGGCGATCACGTCACCGTCTTGGCTGCCTTGGCACGGTGTCCAAGTCAGTTGGCCATCGACAAGGCTCGGCAGCGTCATTTGGTCTTCAAATTCACCAAACACGGGTTTCACATCGCGATGTAAAAGCTCGGATTGGTTCAAGCGGTGCAATAACGCTGGCACGCCCCCCCCGTTTTGGAACGCGTTCATATCGGCTGGGCCGTTCGGGTAAACGCGAGCTAACAAAGGAACCACATCCGACAGATCGCTGATGTCTTGCCACGTGAGCAAGATGCCAGCAGCACGCGCCACGGCGATCATATGAATGGTGTGATTGGTGCTGCCGCCAGATGCAAGTAGAGCGATGATGCCGTTGACCAAGCTCTTTTCTGTGACCACCTCGGCCAGCGGACGGAAGTGTACAGAACCCGCCGTCATTGAGGCGATTTTCAGAGCCGCGTGATCGGTTAACGCTTTACGCAGTTGGGTATGGGGATGAATGAATGCCGAACCTGGCAGCATCAAGCCCATGGCTTCGAACACCAACTGGTTGGTGTTGGCGGTGCCGTAAAACGTGCACGTACCCGCAGAGTGGTAAGCGCGACACTCCATATCCAGCAGAGCGTCTTTGCCGACTTCACCCGCTGCGTATTTTTGGCGCACGTCGACTTTCTCTTCGTTGCTGATGCCTGTTGCCATCAGACCCGCTGGTACAAACGCAGTCGGTAGGTGCGCGTAAGACAGCGCGCCCATCAGTTGCCCCGGGGCGATTTTGTCACAGATGCCAAGCAGCAATGTGGCATCAAAGACATTGTGGCTCAAAGACAACGCCGTTGATTGCGCAATTAAGTCACGCGAAAACAGCGACATATCCATGCCTGCTTGACCTTGAGTCACCCCATCGCACATCGCTGGCACACAACCTGCGACTTGCGCTGTATGTCCGTAGTCCGCCAGCACTTTTTTGATTTGTGCTGGGTAATCTTGGTACGGCTGGTGGGCGCTCAACATGTCGTTGTAGGCGCTGATCAGCGCGACATTGGCATGAGTAAAATCGAGAATATTTTTCTTTTCAGAAGAGCAAGAAGCGGCGACTGCATGGGCTAAGTTACCACAAGATAAACCAACACGGCCTTTGCCAGCTTCGGCTTGCACTTCGGTGCGAGCAAGAAACGCAGCGCGCGCTTCACGGCTGCGCTCGGTCAAACGTTGTGTGACCTCAAGAACAACAGAGTGAGTCATTACGCCACCTCGATCGCTTGCATTTTGATTAGCTCAGCGGCAGAGCGTTCCACCACGTCGCTGATGTCTCCGTCGATACTGATGATCAGAGTTTGAGGCTCGTTATCTGGGCGCTCTAGCGTCTCGAATTGGCTCTTCACCATGTTTTCTTTCATGAAGTGGCCTTTGCGCATACGCATGCGATTAAGGATCAACTCCATATCGCCATCAAGGAACAGGAAGGTCACGTTGTCGTTGCCTTCGCGGATCTGATCGCGGTAAATCTTTTTCAGTGCTGAACAGACAATAATGCCGTGTTCGTTTTTGCTTTCTAGGCTGTACGCCGCATCACGAATGCGTTCTAGCCATGGCTTGCGATCATCATCGTTCAGAGGTTGGCCCGATGCCATTTTCTGAATGTTCGCTCGTGGATGAAGATCATCACCATCAATGAATTTACGCCCTAGCTTTTTCGCTAGATGCTCACCAATTGTGCTTTTACCACTAGCACAAACGCCCATAACGATGACACTACTACCAGCCATAACTTATCCTCATAACCAAATTTGCGCGTGATCTCAATTTTTGAATTCACTTTAAAATATGGGTTTATCTTATTCATGTTATCGGTAACATGTTACCGGTAACTGAAATAAATGTGAACCATAACACAAACAATAATTCTTAAAGGTGAACCTATGGAGCAATTAACCCAAGCCCCAGATCCTACGTTCCTACTGACGATTGCAGGCCTTGCCATTGCAGCGTTACTCGTTCTGATCATTAAACTGAAAGTCCATGCTTTTGCTTCCCTTACTATGGTGAGTTTAGGCACAGCAATCGCCACTGGCGTTCCTTCTGAGAAAGTCGTATCGACCATGATGGGCGGCTTCGGCGGCACACTGGCTTCCGTGGCATTGCTGGTTGGTCTTGGTGCGATGATCGGTAAAATTCTTGAAGTGACTGGCGGTGCGAAAGTGCTGGCAGACACTTTGATTGGTCGCTTTGGTAAAGAGCGCGCACCATTTGCTTTGGGCGTCGCTTCATTACTGTTTGGCTTCCCAATCTTCTTCGATGCTGGCCTTGTAGTGATGATGCCAATCATCCTAAGTGTGGCGGCTCGTTTTGGTGGCTCACCAATTAAATACGCGTTGCCTGCTGCCGGTGCTTTTGCGGTTATGCACGCGTTTGTTCCACCACACCCAGGTCCGGTTGCAGCGGCAGAATTCCTTGGCACAAACATCGGTCTGCTATTGGTGGTGGGTATTTTGGTTGCTATTCCAACTTGGTACTTTGGCGCTTACCTATTTGGTTTGTACGCGGGCAAAAAATTCGATATCCCACTATCTAAAGCCTTCTTTAATGGCGAAGCGATGGTGGATGAGCGCAACGCACCAAAATTTGGCACGGTTATGACCATCCTTGTGCTGCCAGTCCTGCTAATCTGTTTGGATACGGTATTGAACACACTGGCGGTTGCGGGTGTGATTGATGGCAAAACGGCACTGGTTGAGTTCCTACGTATGCTAGGTAAAACCCCAGTTGCGTTGCTGATCACTTTGATTGTCTGTCTGGCTGTGTTTGCCAAAGACTACGGCATGGCAAAACTAGAAAAATTATGTGGTGAGTCATTGGCTCCAATCTGTGGTGTTATCCTAGTAACAGGCGCAGGTGGCATGTTCGGTGGCGTACTGCGCTCAAGCGGTATTGGTGATGCACTGGCTGACGTTCTTACAGACACAGGTATGCCTGTGATTGTGGCGGCGTTTGTGATTTCCACCTGTCTGCGTGTTGCTCAAGGCTCGGCAACCGTAGCGCTAACCACGACGGCGGCTCTTATCGCGCCAGTTGTGGCAGCATCAACAGGTTTGAGTGAACTAGACCTTTGCTTTATCGTAATCGCGATTGCGGGTGGTGCAACAGTGCTTTCTCACTTCAATGACTCTGGTTTCTGGTTGGTATCTCGTCTCCTTGAGATGGATGAGAAAACCACATTAAAAACTTGGACGGTAATGGAAACGTTACTTGGTGGTATCGCGTTTATTATCGTCGCAACATTAAGCTTTATTCTTTAGAGGTTCCCCATGACAACACTTGAACAACGATTAAGAGAAATCAAAATCGTCCCAGTTATCGCAATCAACGACGTAGCACACGCTCTGCCACTGGCAAAAGTGTTGGTAGAAAACGGTTTACCATGTGCGGAAGTGACATTCCGCACCGAAGCGGCGGCGGAGTCGATTCGCATCATGCGTGAAGCGTACCCAGAACTGTTGATTGGCGCGGGCACCGTTCTGACCACAGAACAAGTGGATATCGCGATCGAAGCGGGCGTGGACTTTATCGTTAGCCCAGGTTTCAACCCAACCACAGTGAAATACTGTCAGCAACGTGGCGTGACTATCGTACCAGGTGTAAACAACCCAAGCTTGGTTGAGCAAGCGATGGAAATGGGTCTGCGTACGTTGAAGTTCTTCCCTGCTGAGCCATCAGGCGGCGTAAGCATGCTGAAAGCACTCACGGCGGTTTACCCAGTGGAATTCATGCCAACAGGTGGCGTAAGCCCATCCAACGTGGAAGATTACCTAGCGCTGAAATCGGTTGTTGCTTGTGGCGGTACTTGGATGGTGCCAACCGCAATGATGGACAACGGCGATTGGGAAGGTATTGCTGAATTGGTTCGCGCAGTTAAGTAAAACGCACAAACGGCTCCGAAATACCCCCGAACGTTAGAAAACGTGATACGAAAAAGGGTCATCAAGTTACTTGATGACCCTTTTGCTTTTTGGAATGAAGCGGCTTTAGAAGTGATGCTTCATAAAGCGCTTAATAAAGCGAATGAAATCTGCTTCGGCTAGCTTCGCGCACTTCAATGTTTGGGCGTGAGACAATTCTACATCTCCCAAGCCTTCTGCCATGTTGGTGATCGCACACACTGCCAATACGGGTAAGCCGCAATGCGCTGCAGAAATCACTTCTGGCACGACCGACATGCCCACTACATCACCACCGATGATTTGCATCATGCGGATTTCGGCTGCGGTCTCAAAGTTGGGGCCAGTGTAAGAGACAAACACGCCTTCATTCAGGTGAATACCATTGGCTTTGCCGACTTCAAACGCTTCTGCGCGTAGGTCTTTGTCGTACGCATTGGCGAGGCTGAAGAACCTCGGGCCGTACTCTTCATCATTCGGACCGATCATTGGCGATTCAGGCATGGTATTGATGTGGTCATGAAATACCACCAGAGAACCGACATCAATACGCTCAGGGCGAAGTGAGCCTGCTGCGTTGGTGACGAGCAAAAACTCACAGCCCAGCTTTTTAAAGGTGCGCACGGGCGTGGTCATGACCTTCATTGAGCCGTGTTCGTAGTAGTGACCGCGACCTTTCATGCACACTACGTCTACGCCGCCCATGGTACCAAGCACCAACTCACCAGAGTGGCCTTGCACGGTGCTAACCGGAAAGCCTTCGAGCTCTTCGTATGGAATGACCACTTTGTCTTGTAGTTCGTCTGCCAATACGCCTAAGCCAGAGCCTAAAATAAACGCTGCTTTAGGTTGGAAGTTTGGTTTGCGTTCGCGAATGGTTTGTAGTGCGCCGATTACTGGATCGTGATTCATGTTAGTCACCTTCTGGTTGTGTGTTGATTCCATTGTGTGACTTTCTGCGCTGGTTATCTTTGCTTTATTCGCTACTATCATCCTTAAAAAGAGGATGATGAAATTCGCTAGGACTCAATGCATGAAGTCAGAACCATTTGAGCGCGTGACGCTGAAGATGCTGCGTTACTTTTACGAGGTCGCACAAACCAAGCATTTCACTAAGGCGGCCGAGAACCTCAATATCACCAATTCACCGTTGAGCAATCGCATCAAAGAGTTGGAAGAGGTGCTTAACGTCAAACTGTTTGAGCGTGATTCAAGAAACGTCATGCTGACGGAGGCCGGGCGATTGTTGGAGTCCAAATGCCAACTGATTTTTCAGACCTTGGATGTCTCGCTCAATCAAGTGCAGCAAGTGGGGTTGAACCAGAGAAATATCCTGCGAGTTGGTGTGGTAAGTAGCGCATTTTGGGGCGGATTTGATCGTCTGTTACAGCGCTTCCATGCTGAGCATGACACTTATCACGCCGACATTTTTGACCTCAACCCAGAGACGCAAAAGAAACATCTGAGCGAGAAGAAAATCGATGTAGGCATTGTTCGTTTTGCCGATGCACTCAACATTTATCCGTATCAGTCGGTATCTTTGGGCAAAGATGTGTTTGTGGTGGCGGTGTCGGAGCAACATGAGTTAGCCAGCAAATCTTTGCTGCGGCTCCAAGATTTAAAGACGTGTGAGTTTGCGTTTATGAGCTTGGCGAATTCTGCCTCGGCAAACTTCATCATCAATGCCTGTCTGCAAGAAGGCTTTTCACCCCATATTGGCAAACAAGTGGTGGAGCCAAGCACCTTGATGGCGTATGTAGCAAACAGCAATACCGTGACGTTGGTGCCGTCGACGTTTTCTCAGCATCATTGGCATGGGATTCGTTTTATCAAGCTGAAAGAGTCACTGCGTGCAGACTTGTGTCTGATTCATGACGGTAAGCAGGAGAGTGCTATCAAAGCCGAGTGTATTCGCACGTTATTGGAGAATGCGAGTTAAGCATGGGCAAACAAAAAAGGTCACCCTAAGGTGACCTTTTCGAATGATTCGCTGAAATCAGCAATGCGATTAGCGCGCAATTAACGCATCGTTACGAATTCTTCAGAGCCCGTTGGGTGGATAGCCACAACAGAGTCGAAGTCTGCTTTGGTTGCGCCCATCTTCATTGCTACGCCGAAGCCTTGGATCATTTCATCTACCGTGAAACCGATGCCGTGTAGACCAACAACCGTTTCTTCTTCGCCCGCACATACAAGCTTCATCTTACATGGTTGACGGTGCTTAGTAACGGCGGTGTACATCGCAGTAAAGCCAGATGTGTAGACTTTGATGTTGTCTTTGCCGTACTTCTCTTCCGCTTCTTGCGTTGTAAGACCGATAGTGCCGATTGGTGGGTGGCTAAATACCACAGTTGGTACCAAATCGTAGTCCATCTTCGCGTTTGGTTTATTGTTGAACAAACGCTCAGAAAGTTGACGACCCGCTTTCACTGCTACTGGTGTTAGCTCGATACCGCCTTCCATGATGTCACCCACACAGTAGATGCCTTTCACGTTGGTTTCTTGGTATTCGTCTACCTTAATGTAGCCTTTTTCGTTCGTTGCCACGCCAGTTGACGCTAGGTTGATTGCGTCTGTCGCTGGGTGACGACCGATTGCCCAAATCAGTTGGTCAACGTTTTGGCTCTCACCGTTTTCTAGGTGCAGAGTTAGGCTGCCATCGGCTTCTTTTACCACTTCTTTTGGTACAGAGTGGGTGTGCAGTTTTGGACCTTCTGCGTCCATCACTTCAACCAACGTATCGATGATCATTGGATCGAAGCTACGTAGTGGTGACTCTTTACGTACGAACAGGTGCGTTTCTGTACCTAGCGCGTGCAGTACGCCAGCAATTTCAACTGCGATGTAGCCTGCGCCCACAACCGCAACGCGTTTTGGTTGCTCTGCTAGGTCGAAGAAGCCATTTGAATCGATGCCGTATTCAGCGCCTGGAATGTTTGGAATAGTAGGACGACCACCAACCGCGATCAGGATGTGATCCGCTATGTAGTGTTCACCGTTTACTTCGACAGTTTTTTCGTCAACAAACTTAGCAAAGCCTTTAATCACGTTTACTTTGTTGTTGCCAAGAACGCGATCGTAAGATTGGTGAATACGACCAATGTACGCCTGACGGCTCTCAACCAGTTTGCTCCAGTCGAAACCTTTCACGTCGACATCAAAACCGTAATCTTCTGCGTACAGGTTCATTGCTTCTGCGATTTGCGCGCCATGCCACATCACTTTCTTCGGTACACAACCTACGTTTACACAGGTACCACCGAGATCTTGAGCTTCGATTAGCGCAACTTTCGCGCCGTACATCGCCGCACGGTTTGCAGATGCGATGCCGCCACTGCCGCCACCGATACAGATATAGTCAAAATGAGTCGCCATTACTTTCTCCAAGAGCTTATAAATTTTATCTGGTACATAGATAGATTGGGATGACCTTGCCCGAACTCAATGCCACCGTTATCCCACTATCATAAATCTAATTCGACTAATTCCTAAATGGGAAAAAGCGACAATACTTATGACAAATAGCGATGAGAGGCACAAAAAGAAGAATAAGCGCGATCAGACGGCGGGGTTGAGAGCATAAAAAGCGCAACGAGCATGTCGTTGCGCTAGAAGGTTTCGGTGCAGATGAGCTTACTCTGGCACAATCCAGTCCACTTTCCAGTGGCCAGTTGCTGGCGCGATCGCGTCTTGCAGGAATGGCAGAATCTCTTTCATCTGGCTTTCCAGTTTCCACGGCGGGTTAATCACAATCATGCCGGATGCCGTCATGCCGCGCTCGTTGGTATCGGGTGCGACACCTAACTCGATTTGCAGAATTTTACGAATGCCCAGTGCTTCCAGGCCTTCGATCATATCTTCGATGTCGTGACGGTTTACCACTGGGTACCAAATCGCGTAGATACCGGTTGCCCAACGCTTATGGCTCTGATGAATCGCGCGCACTACATCGCGGTACTCTTTCGCGAGCTCGTATGGTGGGTCAATCAGCACCAAACCACGACGCTCTTGTGGCGGTAAGCTTGCTTTTAGGCGTTGGAATCCGTCCTCTTTGAAGATGCTCACTTGGCGATCGCGATGGAATTCTTGCTCTAACAATGGGTGATCGGCTGGGTGCAACTCGGTCAGCACCATGCGATCTTGTGGGCGGATTTGCGCGCGCGCCACACGTGGTGAGCCTGGGTAGTAACGCAGCTTCTCGCCGTTGTTGAGCACTTTGATGGCATCGATGTAGCTTTTGATGTCTTCAGGAATGTTTGGGTTATCCCAAATACGTGCGATGCCTTGTTTGTATTCGCCCGTTTTTTCAGACCATTCGTGAGTCAGATCGTAACGGCCCACACCCGAGTGGGTATCGTGATAAACGAATGGCTTATCTTTTTGTTTCAGCGCATCAAGAATGAGGCTTTGAACGATGTGTTTGACCACGTCGGCATGGTTGCCAGCGTGGAAGCTGTGGCGGTAACTTAACAAATTAAACTCTCGAAACACTCTTTGGCTGAGTGTGGTCTGTGATTTTCACTCTATGGCGGTATTATACTCAAGTAACTTAAAGATGTAGAACTTCCAATCAAATCCGTTCCTCTAACTAGGGGCTCACTATTGAAATTTCTTTAAGTCACCCACACTTACTATTGGTAATCGAATTGAACTAGGTGAGTTTCTCGTGCTCAAAGAGTGTGAAATCTCATTTAGGTATAACAAGACTCAAGGACAGAGTAGCGCTCGTTGACTATATGGTCATCGCAGCATAGAGAAAGGGAACGGAGCTCCCCCAATCCATGTTGCTGGCTCGTCTGTACATTGAGTTGGCCTATCTACACAAAATAGACAGGCAATCACAGAGTCAAAACACAAAAGGAATTATTCATGTCTAATCCTCTTCTGACGTTTACGGACTTACCTCCGTTTTCTCAAATTAAACCAGAACACATCAAGCCTGCCGTTGAACAAGCGATTGCTGAATGCCGAGCGAAAATCGATGAAGTTCTAAAAGATAATGCTCACCCAACTTGGGACAGTGTGATTGCGCCAATTGAAGAAGCGGATGACCGCTTAAGCCGTATTTGGTCGCCAGTGGGTCACATGAACTCCGTGGTGAACAGCGAAGATCTGCGTGAAGCGTACGAAAGTTGTTTGCCAATTTTGTCAGAGTACGGCACTTGGGTTGGTCAGCACAAAGGCCTGTACGAAGCGTACAAAGCGATTAAAGCCAGTGATGCATTCGCAACGCTGATTCGCGCTCAACAAAAAACCATCACCGATGCGTTACGAGACTTTGAGCTATCGGGTATTGGTTTACCATCCGATGAGCAGCACCGTTACGGCGAAATCAGCAAGCGCATGTCTGAGCTCAGCTCTAAATTCTCTAACAATGTACTGGATGCCACCATGGGTTGGACCAAGCACATCACGGATGAGAAAGACCTTGCTGGCATGCCAGAATCGGCGCTGGCAGCAGCGAAAGCCGCGGCAGAAGCAAAAGAGTTAGATGGTTACCTCATTACGCTGGATATCCCATCTTACCTACCTGTCATGACGTACTGCGACAACCAAGAGTTGCGTAAAGAAGTGTACGAAGCGTATGTGACGCGCGCCTCTGATCGCGGTCCAAATGCTGGTAAGTGGGACAACTCAGAAATCATTACTGAGCAACTGAGACTGCGTCACGAAATTTCACGCATGTTGGGTTTCAATACTTACAGCGAGAAATCGTTAGCAACGAAAATGGCCGAAACGCCAGATCAAGTGTTGGGCTTCTTGAATGACCTAGCGACACGTGCGAAACCGCAAGGTGAACGTGAAGTCGAAGAGTTGCGTCAGTTTGCGAAAAGTGAGTTTGGCGTTGAAGAATTGAATGTGTGGGATATTGCTTACTACAGCGAGAAACAAAAGCAGCACTTGTTCCAAATCTCGGATGAAGAACTGCGCCCGTACTTCCCTGAGTCTAAGGTTGTCAGTGGTCTGTTTGAAGTGCTAAACCGCGTGTTTGGCATGACAGTTACTGAGCGCGAAGGCGTGGACACTTGGCACGAATCTGTGCGTTTCTTCGATATCTTTGACGCTGAAGGCGCACTGCGTGGCAGTTTCTACTTAGATCTCTACGCACGTGAGCACAAACGTGGCGGCGCGTGGATGGATGACTGTCGTGGTCGTCGTATTACGCTCTCTGGTGAACTGCAAACGCCGGTGGCTTACCTAACGTGTAACTTCAACCGTCCAGTGGGCGACAAGCCAGCACTGTTTACGCACGATGAAGTTGTGACACTTTTCCATGAATTTGGTCACGGCATCCACCACATGCTGACGCAAGTAGAAACTGGCGCGGTATCAGGCATTAATGGCGTACCTTGGGATGCGGTTGAATTGCCAAGTCAGTTCCTGGAAAACTGGTGTTGGGAAGAGGACGCACTGGCGTTCATTTCTGGTCACTATGAGACAGGCGAGCCGTTGCCAAAAGCGATGCTAGATAAGATGCTCGCGGCGAAGAACTTCCAGTCGGCGATGGGCATTTTGCGTCAGCTAGAATTCGGTTTGTTCGACTTTACTCTGCACACCGAATACGACCCAGAAGTGGGCGCGCGTGTGCTGGAAACGCTAGCGAAAGTGAAAGAGAAAGTCGCGGTGGTTCCAGCCGTTGAGTGGGCGCGCTTCTCGCACAGCTTTGGTCATATCTTCGCTGGTGGTTACAGCGCGGGCTACTACAGCTATCTGTGGGCTGAAGTGCTGTCGTCAGACGCTTATTCTCGCTTTGAAGAAGAAGGTATCTTCAACAAAGAAACGGGTCAAAGCTTCCTGAATAACATCCTAGAAATGGGTGGTAGCGAAGAACCAATGGAGCTGTTTAAGCGCTTCCGTGGTCGTGAACCACAAATTGATGCGCTATTGCGCCATTCTGGTATTGCTGCGTAAGCGCACGCTGTCTTTCCAAAAATACTAAGGCCAACCATTCGGTTGGCCTTTTTTTGTCCATTTTTTATAAAAAATTCACGGATTCACACTGCGGTTAATTGGGTTCTGCAGCGATATCAATGTCTCCGTAGACTGAACCTCATCAATGGCTTGCAGCTTATCAATCAGCACAAATTGCAGTTCTTCAATCGATTTGCACATCAATTTGACGAATATGTTATACGCGCCCGTGGTGTAGTAAGCTTCAACGACTTCGTCGAGCGCGTTGAGTTTTTCTAGCGCGGAATGGTAATCGCGAGCTGCGTTTAGGTTAATACCAATGAAGCAGCACACATCGTAGCCGAGCTTTTTGGTATTTACGATCACCTCCGTTCCTTCGATGATGTCAGCCGATTTCATCTTCTCAATACGCACATGGATAGTGGCAGGGCTGACATCGAACTGCTTTGCCATTTCTGCGTAGGGCGTTCTGGCGTCAGCCATCAGTGTTTTTAATATTGCGCGGTCAAGGTCGTCGAGTTTCGGCAGGCTCGCATTCATACTATTATTTCCGTTAGGGATAGAGTTTTACCTCCCTTTTATACTCATAGCGGATAGGATTCACAAGGTTTGGCAGGAGTAACTGCGGGTTAACTCCGAGCTATGGAGATAATGTGCAGCGTTTTCTGGTTATTGTCGCGCTATGTTGGAGCGCGTTTGCCGCGGCCTCAGATCCGAAAGTTTTGGTCGTGCACTCCTATCATCAAGGTTTTTTCTGGACGGATTCCATACAGCGAGGTATCGAGCAGCAATTGGGTGATCGATCGCTGGATATGCGCGTGCTCTATTTAGACTCGAAACGTAACCAGAGTGAGCAGTTTTTCGCTCAGCTTGAATCCTTATATCGTACGAAATTAAGCAAAGAACGATTCGATGCCATTTTAGTGAGCGACAACAACGCGCTTGAACTGATGCAGCGTTTGGCACCAATCATCAAAGACACCCCGGTTATATTTAACGGCATCAACAATTATCATCCTTCTTTGCACCAATCCCTGAACGCAACAGGAGTAACAGAAGATGTCGATTTGGAGGCAAATTTAGCCCTCATAGAGCGCCTACACCCTGATTACACTCAAATTCTTATTGTCAGTGACCATTCCGTAACGGGAGAGGTATTACGCTATCAAATCGACGATTTTGTACATGAACATCCGCAATATCGCGACAAAATCGTGCAAGTTATTCCCGATAGTATCATTGACTTAAAGCAACAAGTGGCGAAGCTGAATAAAGATAAAGTCGTCCTGTTTTGGACCTATTACCGAGATAAACAAGGTGTGGTTGGCAGTGAACGTGACTGGATTGGCGTCAACAGAGCCTCAAATGCGCCGCTGTTTATGGTGCACGACATTGGCTTAGGGCATGGTGCGGTTGGTGGCGTGATCCAAAGTGGTTATCGGCATGGCATTGAGAGCGCTGAGATACTTGAGTTTGTGTTGGATAACCCTGACCAAGCTCTGCCAGCCGTGAAGAAAAGTGATTCTGAAATCAAGCTCGATTATCAAGCTGTAGTGCGCTGGGGGCTGGGGGCTGAGCAAGAGGTCTCTGCGGTATTTTTTAATAAACCGATGAAGTTTTCTGAGCGTTTTGCCAAAGAAATTCGCTTGTTTGGTAGCCTGTTTGTGGTGATGTCGGTGGTCATTTTGTTGATGGGTTACTATTTACAGCGGATGCGTCGCAGCGAGAGTGCCGCGCGAGAAAGCCAAGCCATCTTAGAATCGATTTTTGATCAGAGCATGCAGTATATGGGCATTTTGGATGCCAACGGTGTACTTAAATCGGGCAACGATCACCTGCAATCTTTGCTGTATCACCAAGGGCTGCGTTTAGATCGACCACTTTGGTTTCATCCCAATTGGAGTGAGAAAGCGCAAGCGTTGCTTGAGGCGTATTTCCACGCGCCTCACCATCAAGTGTCGACGTTTGAGGCTGAAATTTGGAGTAAAGAGCACGGTACATTGGTGTTGGAAATTTCACTCAAGCCTTTTTCTCAGCAAGTAGGAAATCAAAAGCAATACTTGTTTGAAGCGCGCGATATCACTAGTCGTAAGTTGATGGAAGATAAGCTCTATCAACGCGAATCAACCCTGCGTAACTATTATGAGCAACAGCCCGTCATGATGGTGACACTCGACAGCAATAACCGCATTCAAGAAGTGAATCGATTTGCTCAGCTACTCCTCGGCTACAAACCGATGGACATGCTCGGACACCGCCTAAGGGAGTTTTATTTTGATGACAAGGTACTGTTTCCTCGCCAAGTGCTATTGCAACCCAATCAACAGGTGCATGGGGTCTGGCGACGTGAAGTCGAGTATCGCCATGCAAACGGTCATCGTGTTTGGGTACGCGAGAACATTCGTCCACTGAGTGAATCTGATCAGCTATTGATTGTGGGTGAAGATATTACAGAAACCAAACAGCTTTCCGAGAAATTGGAATATCAAGCGCGTTATGACTTACTGACAGGTACTTATAACCGAAACCACTTTGAACTAGAGCTCAAGACCGCACTGCGTGAGGTGGACAGCCATCGTCGCGTCCACGCCATGCTGTACCTCGACTTAGATCAGCTAAAAGTCCTCAATGATACGGTTGGGCATGATGCGGGTGACGCGGCGATTCAATTTTGCGCCAGCATGTTAGAGGAAGTGCTGCCATACAATTCCATCTTGGCTCGAATGGGAGGCGATGAGTTTGCGGTACTACTCAAAGATTGCGACGAATACGGCGCCATTAATATCGCCAAACTGATCATCTCGACGTTGAGTGAACATCTCTTTATTTGGGAAGATACACGCTTGTTCATCAGTTGTTCTATTGGTATTCGTATCATCGACCATACGGCAGAGACGCCGCAAATGGTGCACGCTCAAGCAGACTCTGCGTGTCATGCCGCCAAGGAGCAAGGCCGTAACCGCTACAATCTGTTCAGCTTAGATAACGAAGAGCTACAACGTCGCCAGATGGAAATGCAGAGCGTCAATTTGGTGCATGAGGCATTGTCGAATCAGCGTTTAGAGTTGTTTGCTCAACCGATCAAAAGCTTACAACAGCACGATGCTCAGATGTATTTTGAGATTTTAGTGCGCATTCGCAATGGATATGGTGATTATGTTTCTCCTGCATTGTTTATTCCTGCTTCCGAGCGCTACAACATTGCGCATTGGATTGATAAACAGGTCATTACTCAAACGCTAGAATGGTTTGAGCAACGCCCGGAGGTGGTTGAAAAACTCGGTCGTTGTTCGATAAACCTTTCAGGTCAATCTATGGGGAATCAAGAGTTTATCGATTTCTTATTGGAACGACTGGAACGTTCGTCTATGCCGTGTGAAAAAATCTGTCTAGAAATCACCGAGACAGCAGCGATGAGTAATCTTGAGCAAGCCATTGAGCTCTTCACCAAGCTCAAAGCGTTGGGTTGTATTATTGCATTGGATGATTTCGGCTCGGGCTTGTCTTCATTTGGTTACTTAAAGAAACTTCCCGTTGATATCGTGAAAATTGATGGCCTTTTCGTGCGAGATATCAACGTAAATGAAATGGACCGTGTGATGGTTCGCTCGATCAATGATCTGGCAAAACAGCTAGGCAAAGTGACGGTGGCGGAGTTTGTCGAAAACGAACAAGTCATGCAGCATTTGATCGATCTTGGTGTGGATTATGGCCAAGGCTACGGTATTGGGCATCCTCAACCGCTTTCTGAGTTAGTTGAGCGACTGACGGCTGAGTAGTCTGTCATATCAAGCTCAACCTAGCATTGAGAGGTAACTTAGGTATACACTCAGCGCCAGTTACCGCGATTTTTTATTGGAGCCTCCTTTTGCAACTGCAATTGATCTGTGAAGACCCGTCTCAACAATCTCATCTGGATGAACTGGCTGCGCGCTGGCAGCTTTCTCACACTGACGAGAGCGATTTTGCTTTGGTGCTGACCACCGAGCGTTTAGAGCTGCGTAAAGTGGATGAGCCAAAGTTGGGCGCTATTTTTGTCGATTTAATTGGTGGCGCAGTGGGACATCGCCGAAAATTTGGTGGTGGTAAGGGCCAAGCCATCGCAAAAGCCGCAGGTTTGAACAAAGGGGCAACGCCAACCGTTCTAGACGGCACTGCGGGGCTGGGACGTGACGCATTCGTTTTGGCTTCGCTCGGCTGTAAGGTACAGATGGTGGAGCGACACCCGGTAGTCGCAGCGTTGCTGGATGACGGCTTAGCGCGTGCGAAACAAGACCCTGAAATTGGAACTTGGGTATCAGAGCGTATGTCGCTGATCCATGCCTCCAGTCATGATGCATTGGAACAGCTGGCACAAGATGAAGACTTTGTTCAGCCAGATGTGGTGTATCTCGACCCTATGTATCCGCACCCAGAAAACAAGAAGAAATCGGCGCTCGTAAAAAAAGAGATGCGCGTTTTCCAATCGTTGGTTGGCGCCGATTTGGACGCCGATGGTTTGCTAGATCCTGCCATGGCGTTAGCCACAAAACGCGTGGTGGTGAAGCGCCCAGACTATGCAAACTGGCTGAACGAGCAAAAGCCGACTATGGCGATTGAAACCAAAAAAAATCGCTTTGATGTCTATGTTAAAGCCTCAATGGCATAACTTCCTGACCGCTCAACTTTTCTTGTCACAGTACGGTGTATCGTGCTGTGATAAAGCCTCTCTTTCTGAATCGTTACTGATAGTTTTCTCTTGCTAATTCTCCTCCCTGACTGTATATCTAACTAAGAATTATTATTATTTCACTTGTTGTGATGCGGTCGATAATTGGGAAGCTGGAGTAGTAGAATGGCTAAACGCTTATGTAAAATGAGTCGTAAACAGATCGCGGCGGAGCTTGGCGATATCCATCGTTTAGTTGTCGCACCAAAGTTTGTTTGTCGCTCTTGCGCACGTTCTTCAGCGGCCAAAGATACCCTGTGTAAGCCAGCCGCTATTCCGCCGCAAAAATGCCAAGACAAGCCATTGAACGAGCAACAATCATGTGGCTTATTGGCTGAAGCGCTGCCAGTACAACCGATTCCTATGACAACAAAACAAAGCAACGAAAAAGCCGCGATTGTGAAGCGTGTTGTTGAGCGCGTGAAAGAGAAAAAGCAAGCCGAAAAATCCCTGGAGCCAGTAAGAACCGACGCACCAGTATGGTTTGATTTAGCGGATAAAAAATCGCTTAAGAAAGCGAAAAAAGCACTGAAAAAGCATTATAAGCAGCAGAAGAAGTTGTTAAAAGTAGCGAAAAAACAACAAAAGTTACTTAAGCGTCAGCGCAAGCTTGAAGCGCGCAATGCCAAGCTAGAAGTGTTGTTGCCAACGTCGCCCAAGGCGTTGATGAGCGCAAGTTCGCAAATGAAAGTGCATTAATCTAATCCAAAAAAACGCTCTCCAGTTGGAGAGCGTTTTTTATTGTCGGTATGTGTGTTGGGAGCGGTCGCTTTACTTCTTGGCGTAGCTCATTTCGACGCGCTTTTTCACCCAGGTTTCGTTAATCCATAGCGATAGCATGATGATCGCACCGCCAATGGCGAGTCGCATGACGTCAACATCGCGGTTCCAAATCACAATGTTCACAATCAAACCCGCCGGAACTAATGCGTTGTTCATTACTGCCAGTGCTCCTGCGTTCACCATGGTTGCGCCTTTGTTCCACGCGAAGTAACCAAAACCGGAAGCAATTAAACCAAGGTACGTCAGAATGCCCCATTGCGTTGCGGTGGTGGGTAGTTTGTCGAGGTTGCCCATCAGAGCGAAAGCCACGGTTGCTACACAAAGCGCACCTAAGTAGAAGTAACCAAACACGGTGTGTTGTGGCAAATCAACCGGCTCACTTTCCATGATGTATTTGTAGCCTACCTGACCAATGGCAAAACAGAGGTTTGCTCCTTGTACGACCAAAAAGCCCAGCAGGAAGTCTTCATTAATGCCTGCAAACTTAATCCAGGCTGCGCCAAATACAGCAATCGCCGCGGTAACCAAATACCAAGGTGAAAAGCGACCTTTCAAGAAGTCATAGATCAGCGTGACGTAAATGGGTGTGAATACGGTGAACAGCAATACTTCTGGCACGGAAAGGAGCAAAAAAGATTGGTAGTAGAAGCAGTACATCAGACCAAGCTGAAAGCCACCGACCGTCATCAGTTTCGCGATTAAGGATTTGCTAACGCCGCGGAATTTTAAAAAGGGAATGAAAACCAGACTCGCCAGTGCCACGCGCATGAACACCGAGAACCAAGAATCAACCTGACCAGCGAGGTAAACGCCGATCAGGCTAAATGAGAATGCCCAAAGTAGGGTAACTGCGGATAGATAAGCCATGGATGAGAATCTTTATCAACAACAAATGTGCCCGCAGTCTAACCAAGTTTTAACGTCGCGCCAATCAGTCTTTTAGCGGTACGACCAGCATATCGACTGGAGAGCAGTTAATCAGTTGTCGAGTCGAAGACAGAATCTTGCTCCAGAAATCTTGGTGATGACCACAAACCACCAAATCGATACTGTAGTCTTGAATGGTATCGCACAGCTCATTACTCAAATCGCCACTACCGACCAACGTATGGGCTATTGGGTATTGCGCATATTCTGCGAAATTCGCCAATTGTGTGCGCGACGCTTCCATTGCTTGATGTTGCGCTTCTGCCATATTGATGTCGATAAGCCCGGTGTAGAGCTCTGCGTAGTTCACGTCGATGTGAATAAAAGAGACTTTCGCATCCAGAGGTTTAGCCAGTGATACGGCTTTTTTAATCAACACTTTACTGTCGTCTGACAGGTCGACTGCCACAAGTATGTGTTTGTAACTCATATTGCTATCTCCTTGTAAGGTCATAGTTTTAGATTAGCACTAACCCCCAAAAAAATTTGCTGAAGTGATCTCATATCAGTGTCGTAGGTACAAAGTCTTGTCTCAGTAATCATGTTATAGTGGCGTTATACCCAAGTGACTTTGAGATGCGGAGTTCAGCGCTCCGTTACTGACTATAGTTCAAGTAAAACCTTGCCTCTGATGTAGAGCAAGTCAATCTCGCGGCGTCGTTTATCTCGAGGTTACTTGGGTATATTGCATGCACATTAATAGGAGTTAACATGCTGTCTCAAACTATGGTCGAACAATTGAATGAGCAAATTAACCTAGAATTTTTCTCATCCAATCTATACTTACAAATGAGTGCTTGGTGTGAAGACAAAGGTTTTGAAGGTGCGGCTGAATTTTTACGCGCTCACGCCGTAGAAGAAATGGAGCACATGCAACGCCTATTCACCTACGTAAGTGAAACTGGCTCAATGCCAATTTTGGGCGCTATTGATGCACCAAAGCATGATTTTGCTAGCTTAGGTGATGTTTTCCGCGAGACCTTCGAACATGAGCAAATGATCACGGAAAAAATCAATAAATTGGCACATGTTGCATTTACTAGCCAAGACTACTCAACGTTTAACTTCCTACAGTGGTACGTGTCTGAACAGCACGAAGAAGAGAAGTTGTTTAAAGGGATTTTAGATAAGATCGAATTAGTAGGTGAAGATGGTAAAGCATTGTTCTTCATCGACAAAGATCTAGCACAAATGGCGAAAGAAGGTTCATCTTCAATCATGGATGCTCCAGCTGCGTAAACGCGTTTTTTGACGCTATAAGTAGCGGGTAAAGACGAAGCATTGATCGTCTTTTTCTCTTGAGCATTGTTGAAGATGTAGGGAGGAAAAGATGATCAGTGGAGACACAATCTTATTTGCGCTAATGGTGGTAACTGGAGTCAACATGATCCGGTATCTCACCGCTCTTCGTTCTCTAATTTACATCATGCGTGAAGCGCATCCGTTGTTATATCAGCAAGTTGATGGCAATGGCTTTTTTACCACCCATGGAAATGTCACCAAACAGGTGCGTTTGTTCCACTACATCAAAAGTAAAGAATATCACCATCACCACGATGAGATTTTTACTGGTAAGTGCGAAAGGGTGCGTGAGCTATTTGTTTTATCGACCGCTTTGCTCGGTGTTACCCTACTCGCGGCCTTCATTCTTTAAAGAATCAATAATCTAGCGAGTTAATCTCCTAGGATTGTACGGGTATGCATAGCGCTTACCGTTTAAGCGCTTTTCCCCTTCGAGATTTGTCGGTAGAATGTCGCGCCTAGAAAGCAAGGATGTGCAATGTGCACATCCTTTTTTATTTCGATTCGATCCCAATCAGTCTAAGAGCTACCGATGAGTAAGAAATTTGATGTTGTTGTAATTGGCGCAGGTGCAGCGGGTTTGATGTGTGCTGCAGAAGCCGGCAAGCGAGGCCGCCGTGTTTTGGTGCTCGATCATGCTAAAAAGCCAGGACGTAAAATCCTTATCTCAGGCGGTGGCCGTTGTAACTTCACTAATTACGACGTCTCAGCCAGCAACTACCTATGCCAAAACCCGCATTTCGTTAAGTCGGCGCTTTCTCAATACACCAACTGGGATTTTATCTCGATGGTGTGTAAGCATGGTATTGAATTTGAAGAGCGCGATCACGGTCAGCTGTTTTGTGTCGATGCGTTTACGGCGAAAGACATCGTGAAGATGCTGCTGGCTGAATGTGATATGCCGAATATCGAGCAGCGTTACCAATGCGATGTTCACTCAATTGAGAAAATCGATGAAGGCTTTCGTTTGCATGCTGGCACTGAGATTGTTGAGTGTGAGTCTTTAGTTATCGCAACAGGTGGCTTGTCGATGCCAAAACTGGGGGCGACACCATTTGGCTATAAAGTCGCGGAACAATTTGGTCTTCGAGTTATCCCAACTACGGCAGGGCTGGTGCCATTTACGTTGCATAAAGAAGACAAAGAAGATTTTGCTGAGTTATCTGGTATCGCGGTACCTGCGGAAATTACAGCTGAAGATGGCACCATGTTCAAAGAAGCCCTGTTGTTCACACATCGTGGTTTATCTGGCCCAGCCGTTTTACAGATTTCATCATTCTGGCGAGCGGGGCAAAAGGTGTCGATTAATCTGGTGCCAAACGATGATGTTGCCGAGTTATTAGAACGCAGCCGTGAAAAGCATCCGAATCAGTCGCTCAAAAATACGCTCGCTAAAGTGCTACCAAAGCGCTTGGTTGAAGTCTTGATTGAACGTAAAGAGCTGGTCGATAAACCGCTAAAGCAGTTCAATCAAAAGGAGCTTGCGGCGATTGTGGCGCGCTTAGAACATTGGGATATCGCCCCGAATGGCACTGAAGGCTACCGAACCGCGGAAGTGACACTAGGCGGTGTGGATACCGATCACTTATCTTCGAAAACCATGGAATGCAAAGACATCAAAGGGCTGTACTTCATTGGCGAAGTGATGGATGTGACTGGCTGGTTAGGGGGCTACAATTTTCAGTGGTGCTGGTCGAGCGGCTTTGTCGCGGGTCAGTGGGTGTAATCATGTGTAGAGACAATAAAGTTCGTCCGTAAGCATTAAAGCTTGCCCATAACAACATTTTTAAACAATAAAGTTTGCCCATAGTGGTGCGCATTACTATGCTCTATGCAGGTAAGCTGTATTGGATTGAGTATGGGACGTGGTCGAAAAATTGAGTCGTTGGATGATTATCAACGGCATCTAAAGAACAAATATGGAAAGGGTCAAGGTGCTAACTACAAACCTTGGCTTAGGATTCAGGATGTAAAATCTAAAGGTACACGCTCACTGATTTATGGTAGGAAGTCTCAAAGAGACCATCATATGATGTCTTCAATAGAGAGTGAGCATTTCCATCTTGCTGAGTTTTCCCATCAAGTCGTTGATATTAGAGAGCAGTTTCCCCTTTTTCCTCTAAACCTCACTCAGAAAATTGCTAAAACCCTTGGTGTTGAACATCCCAAGCACCCGAAAACGAAAGAACCAGTGATAATTACAACAGATCAGTTGCTCACGATAGACTCCCCAAAAGGTACTGTATATCACGCTGTTTCTGTTAAACCCGAAGATGACTCTAGTTATTTAAGGGTACTTGAAAAAATAGATATCGAACGTGTTTTCTGGGAGCTACTAGGGATCAAGTTCAGTTATTTTACTGGCAATGAATTAACAAGAGTCCAAAGCAGCAACCTCCACTGGGCTACCTCCCCTTTCCGTAAGAACCCTGTAAGCTTTTCGTCCGAGCAGGTTAATTATGCGCTCTCTATCTTAACCGCTCGGCAGTACTTCATTGAAGACCTTTGTAATCAACTAATCTCATTGAATGTTACTACTCATGAAGATGCTCTATTGTTAATTCGTTTTCTAATCGCTGATAGATATATCGATGTAGATCTTTCTACAAACATTGTTGAATCAGGGCTTATTGATATTACGTATGTCACTGAACAACAAGGGGGTATCTTATATGGAGCTTCCTAAAAACAGTGTTTGGAGAGTGAGTAATTCAAACTTGCTTGAAGACGGCCTCTATCGATTGTTGGATCTATTACATGATGTTGAGTCTGTCATTTTATTCTCGCTAGAGAATTCTTCTACAGTAGTTAGGCCTGTCGCAGTTTCCTTGGAAGGTTTCATTGAATCCATTTCTAGTAGTGAAACGAAAAAAGCACAATATAAATTGCCAGCTTATTTAATGGTCGATGAAGAAAAAATTTCAGAAGAGTATATAGCTCGCCGAGATAAAAATTATGATTTAATCGAAGGAGTAATATTCGATCAGAGCTTTGTTTTCGACTATGCGACCAAGAAGCGTTTTCCTCAGCTAAGCGAACATGCACGGAAGTTGGGAGCGGATCGCAAATCTTTAGCCAGATTGCTCACTCTATATTGGAGAAACGGTCAGAATAAGATGGCTCTATTACCGGCATTTGCGAATAGTGGTGGTTCTGGGAAAGAGCGAGCTCCAACAACGAAACCATTAGGTGCACCGAAACAACCTAGAACGATAGCTGTTGATAGAGCAGCGAAGTATATTGTTTGCAATGATGACAAGAAGAAATTCAAGAAAGCATTAAAGAAGTACTACCTTAAAGAATCTGGACTTACGTTGGCAAAAACTTATAAAAACCTGCTTAAAGATAGTTATTCAAAAGAAATCAGACACGCAGAGGCGATGGGTAGACCTCCTTTGGTACCAACAAAGAAGCAGTTCAGTTACTGGCGTACAAAGTTGTTTAGTAAAGAGCAGATAATCAAACAACGAACGTCAGAAAATGATTACCTCAGAAATAAAAGAGGAACCCTAGGCAGCATTACAGACCGAAGCTATTTGCCGGGCACTCACTTTGAAATAGATGCGACTGTTGCTGACGTGCATATCGTATCTGAACTTAAGCCAGAAGAGATCTTAGGGCGACCAACGATTTACATCGTAGCGGATAGAGCAAGTCGAATGATCGTTGGTATGCATGTATCTCTATATCATGCTTCATGGCGTGCAGCTCGACAGGCATTAACCAATGCTTTCTTGCCTAAATCTGATTACTGCAAGAGCTTTGGTATCGACGTAGAAGACTCAGAGTGGCCATGTGCTCACATCCCTAAAGAGTTGGTATGTGATAATGGTGAAATGATTGGAGTGCAACCCAAAAAAGCGCTGACGCCAATGACGCAATTATCATTTACTCCACCATATCGACCTGATTGCAAAGGGGTTGTGGAGAAACGGTTTGATATTATTAATAAAGAACTACTTCATGATCTGCTAGGCTCAACAAGAGGTGGGCCAGTTGTTAGAGGTAATGAAGACCCAAGAAAAGTGGCACTCTATACCCTAAAAGAAGTGACTGCCGAAATAATTAAAACAGTACTAGAGCATAACCGATCCATTTTCGATGACTTGGCTTTTTCCAGTCCTCTACTCATTGAGCATGATTTATCCCCAACGCCTCTCAACTACTGGAAAATACATCTTGCAAAACATAGACACGATCTTCAGTTTGCTAAAAGTGATGAAGTTATCGCTAGGTTGTTACCTTCAGCAGAAGTAAGTATGACTCGAAGTGGTATATATTTTAATGGTTTGTACTACTCATGTGCAGAGGTAGAAGAGCTAAGCCTCGCTTCTGTAGCCAGGTCTTCAGGTCGTTGGAGGCTTGAAGCTAGAATCGACGAAAATACAACCAATTACATCTATGTTCGTTTGGACAAAAATAGAGGTTTTGTTAGATGCGATCTTCTACCTCGCAGCAGGATGTTCAGCGATAAATCGATATTTGAGTCCAATTTCATCCAAGACTGGCTCGATTCCAAAAAGGAGCTAACACCAATTTCAGTAACTTCGATTGATGGCCATAAGCATCAACAGGATGTTACTCGACAAGCTAAACACAGAAATAAAGATGCGGGTAAACTTTCTTTAACGGATAGAACGAAAAACATCCGTCAGCGACGTAATGACGAGTTAGAAACGACAACAAACATGATTACACCAAAGTCAGTAGCTTCAGGTGGTAATGATACGACTGATACAACGCCCTTCAGCGATAAAGTAGTTCCATTACCAAAAGGCCGAAAAAGAAGAACGAGTAGAGGTGAGTCATGAGAATTGAGTCTGCAGTGTATCAAGATGCAATTCTTCCGGAGCATCAAGGCAATCCAATAATAGAAGCTCTTCCAGTTAAAAGAGCATGGATAAGTGTTATGGAGGAGTTTAGTAATTATCCTGATTATTCAGAAGAGATAGCTGACCATCCTGACCCATTAGTTCGTGATGAATATCTGAATCGCATTGAAGAGATTAGACAGCCTCTGACCGACTATGAATCATGTTTCCGAGCTGTGGAAAGAGCCATAAAAAAGGGCTACTCGGCCAAGAATCCACTGAGCCCTACGACTGCTCAATATTTACATTATTTGGTTGATGAAAGACCAGATATTGAACCGAGAACAGGGTACTTTCAACCTAAAGGGGATGGGCTGACTCTAATCGGAGAAAGTGGTGTTGGTAAAACCTCTATGGTTGAGCAAGTTCTAGGATATTTTCCAACTGTAATTGTGCACGAGTCTTATAAAGGCCAGCCGCTTGAGCTAAGAAAACAAGTAGTCTGGATAAAAGTGGACTGTCCTAGTAATTCTAGCGTTAGGGATTTATGTGAAGAGATACTCTCAACACTAGACTTAACCTTGGATAGGGAAAGAACAAAACCAGCAGGGACAATTGGAGAATTAATTCGGCAGTTAGAGCGGTCAATCAAATCAAGCTTTCTTGGCATGCTAGTTATTGATGAAATGCAAAATCTAAAGTTTAAAAGAACAGGTGGAGAGAACAATCTATTAAAATTTTTACATCGACTAATGAACAAGTTAGGTGTTCCGCTTTTCTTTGTCGCAAACCCTCCGTTTGACCAGTCTCTAATTAAAGAGCTCAAAGCTGCTCGTCGAGCTGAAAGCGGTTATCACCATATTATGTCTGTTTTACCAAGAGACAGCATTTCATGGAATGCGTTTATAGAGCAACTATGGCAGTACCAATGGACCAACGTTTATACAGAGCTAACGGAAGAGCTAAATGATGCTCTTCATTCTTTGTCTGTTGGTAATATAGATATGGCAAGTAGAACCTATAGAGAAGCCCAACGCTTGGTTATTGGCTCGGATGATGAACGTATTACACCAGCAACATTATCTGCCGGTAATGCAGTTGCTTGTGGTTTATCGAGGCAAACGGAAGAAGTGGATAGCTTAAAGGTAGCTCTTATTCCGTTACCCAAAGGCAAGCAACGTAACTCTCAGCGCAAAGATGAGCCAACGGTTAAGACTGTCGATAAAACTGGTGATATCACTAAGCCTCAGCACCCTGAATTTGCTTCTAAGCTTGTCGAACTAGTAGGAGCGGTAGACCTACTAGATAGAATTAAAGACCCTGATTTATTTCAACAAGCTGCTGGCTTGGAAGATCCTATGCTCTACTTAAGGTCTTGTAATGTTGTTCTGGATGACCCTCTTTCAGAGCTATCCTATAGTTAAGATATAGGCATTATCAATTAAGGAGACCCATCATGCAGCTGCCTAAAGCACTACCTGATGAGTCCTTACACAGTCGGATATGCCGTTGCTTATCAGTTTGTGAACATTCTACTGAGCAAGCTTTAGAGCTGCTTGTGGGTGATAAGAGAGCCGCTGTTCATCCGTACCTCACATCAAACTTACACTTTCTCGCTCAGTCAGCTGATGAATCATCAAAGACACTCTTATCGTCTCAAACACTGCGTCCATTGTTTTCCTATTATCTGCCACAATATCGAAACGTGATTGAAGATGTAGCTGCCAGCACAAATGAGGTTATAAGAGCGAGCCAGCTTTCAACCTTTCGTGAAAAAGAGTGTTTATCTATTAAATATTGCCCAGTGTGCGCAAAAAATGATTTGTATGAATATGGCGTTGCCTATTGGCACCTAAATCATCAGATTCCAGGCGTAGAGGCATGTTCAATACATAGAACGTGGCTAGTTCATCAAGAGTTGCCTGGTCGCAGTCATGTGTGTTGTCATTTCCTTCCTAGCCCAAAAAAGATACCTATACACTGCACTAGTGTCTCAACTGACTTCGCGTTTTTTGTTTCTCAGCGAGTTCAAGTTTTACAAGCAAATAATCATAAACAGGCCCACGCGGTATTGAGTAAGGATTACCAAAACCAGCTAGGCTTGAGTGGCTTTTTGACAGCAAGTGGCCGAGTGAGAAGAAAGAGCATCTTAGAGGGGCTGTATGAGTTATCCGAAGGCTTATTGCTTTCACCAACACTTTTGTCCGTCAGATCAAAGTCAGATTTCAGTTTTGTATCGACATTGCTCTCTGGTGAGTACTCTCAGCACCCATTTAAGCACTTACTTTTTGAGTTTTTCCTGTCTCGCTGCCAATCAATTAAGGGAGCGACAGACGAGAGTTTAAACACTCAGACTGCTATAAATAAAGAAGAACAATGTTGTGATTTACTGAAGTCGGGGCTATCAATGGTTGCTGTAAGTCGCGAGGTTGATAAGAGTCGTTGTTATGTTAAAAGTGTTGCTTTGAGGAATAGTATTCCGGTCAATCTGAAGCCAAGGAAAATTACGGAAAGCATAAAGGCATCGGTAGTACAACTGGCGCTAAAAGGCTTTCATAGAGACGTTATAGCAAAAGAGCATCATATCTCTTCTGGCAGTGTCGAGCAGATTATCTCGACGACAACTGGTCTTGTTGAATGGCGTAAGCAATGCAAAGTTGACTCTCTAAGGCGCAGATACCGTTGTCAGATAGTACGGTTTATTAACTTGAACCCTAATGTGAGTCGACAAGAGATAAAGAGAGCCCATGAAGCAGCTTATTACTGGCTATATAATCACGAATATACGTGGTTTGAAGCGGTGCTTCCAACTGCAAGTCAGACGCAGCATGTTGATAGAGTGGATTGGTATAAGCGAGATAATGAACTTGTAGACGTGATTCGTGACTTGCTGCTTTCCTCAAGTAATAAGCCATCCCGCACTGAATTAGATAAATCCTTGGGTGGACATGGTTGGCTCACATCCAAAATTACAAAACTGCCCAAGACAAGAGAACTCCTTCGCGAGAAAGGCCTGCTTCCCTCTGATTCATAGAATGCCATAGTTGTTGATAAAGCAATACTTCTTAACCTTTTAAGTTTGATAGAATATCACTCAGTTAATTTCATATTGAGTATGCGTAAATGTCAGATTTTAAGAAGATTGAGCAATTAGAAAAACAGCTTTGGAGCGCCGCCGATAGCTTGCGAGCAAATACAGGCTTAACAGCCCAAGAGTACTCTCGCCCAATCCTAGGTCTGATATTTTTGAGATATGCAGAATTTCGCTTTACTCAAGCTAAAGCCAATATTGAAAGTCAAGGTAACTCTCGCCGTCGTGGTAGTAGTGATATTAAATCGAAGATACAAGCTGAGGGTGCAATGTATGTACCTGATGATGCACTGTATTCAAACCTTTTAGCACTGCCTGAAGGCTCGAATATTGGTGTTAATGTCAATAATGCCATGAAGGCTCTTGAAGCCGAAAACGAGGCAATTAAAGATGCCTTACCGAAAACATACACTCGTTTTGATAACGATATCCTAAAAGGGTTGCTGAAAAATTTCTCCTCAATCGACTTCAGTATGGGGTCAGATGTCTTTGGTCGTATCTATGAATACTTCCTTAACGAATTCGCTAAAACAGAAGGTCAAGGCGGGGGGGAGTTCTTCACGCCTTCAGCATTGGTTCGCTTAATTACAGAGATTATTGAGCCCTACCATGGCAAGGTGTTTGATCCTGCTTGTGGTAGTGGTGGCATGTTTGTAAGTTCGGCTGACTTTGTAGCGAACCACAATAAGAATGCTTCAGATCAACTATCTATTTTTGGTCAAGAGAAAACAGGTGATACGGTTCGACTGTCGAAAATGAACTTGGCTGTTCATGGATTACAAGGTGATATTCGAGAAGGCAACTCTTACTACGAAAACCCATTTGATTTAGCGGAAGGCGAAGTTGTGGACGGTAAGCAACATGGTCAATTTGACTATGTAATGGCTAACCCTCCGTTTAACGTTAATGAAATTCAAAAAGATAGATTGGAAGACGACAAAAAGCGTTTTCCATTTGGAATGCCACGCAATGACAATGGCAACTACCTTTGGATTCAAATGTTTTATACAGCACTGAATCAAAAAGGTCGTGCGGGTTTTGTTATGGCAAACTCAGCCAGTGACGCTCGTGCTTCTGAGCAGGAAATCCGTCAGAAGCTGATTGAAGATGATGCAGTTGATGTCATGGTGGCAGTATCAAGCAACTTCTTCTATACCGTAACCTTGCCATGTGCGTTGTGGTTCCTAGACAAGAACAAAGCAACGCACAACAAAGACAAAGTGCTGTTTATCGACGCTCGTCATATCTTCCGTCAAGTTACACGAGCAGTGCGTGATTACACAAGTGAGCAACTTAACTTTATCGCCAATATTGTGCGTTTATACCGTGGTCAAGATATTGATAACACCTACCTTGAAACGCATCCAGACGCAGGAAACGATGGTAAATTCAAACTAGAAGACTTCTTTGCCAATGATAGTGGTGAACTTGCTTATCAAGATATTGCAGGCCTATGTAAAGTAGCGTCTAAAGCAGAAATTATTGAGCAGGGCTATAGCTTAAATCCTGGTCGCTATGTTGGGGTTGCAGAAGGTGAACAGGAACACGATGAAGACTTTGCCGCGAAGTTGGGAGCACTTCAAGAAGAGTTAGAAATATTGAATACAGAATCACATGAGCTGGAAAATTCAATATCTGAAAATATAGTAAGAGTTTTGGGAGCATTGTAATGACTGTTGCAACTAAGAAATTGCATGAACTTGCAGATGTATTCTCTGGCTATGCCTTCAAAAGTAAAGATCTAGGCGAAAGTGGTATTCCCGTAGTCAAAATTAAAAACGTAAATAATAAAATTGTATCTAAACAATGTGATCAATTCTTGCCTGATGACTTGGTTACCGAAAGGCTGAAAAAGTATCTATTACAACAAAGCGATATTTTAGTTGCTATGACAGGACAAGGCAGCTTGGGTCGAATAGGTAAAATGACAAATCAACAAGGACAATACATTGTAAATCAGCGTGTTGGCATTGTACGTCCCAAGTGTGAGGATGACTCTATTGCTGACTATCTTTTTGGTGTACTTGCATTAGATGAATTTGAGCAACGGCTATACTCTCTTGGCGCTGGTGCTGGTCAACCAAATGTTAGTGCAATTGATATTGGCAATCTTGATATCCCGTACCCCAGTAAATCATCTAGGGATTTTATCGCCAAAGCTAGAGCAAATTACGACAACCTAATCGAAAACAACAACCGGCGGATCGCTATCTTAGAAGACATGGCGCAATCACTTTATCGCGAGTGGTTTGTTAAGTTTCGCTATCTAGGCTATCAAGATAACCTTGATGCCGACGGCAGTCCAAAACTCGTCGACTCGCCACTAGGTCAAATTCCTGAGGGGTGGGAGGTTAAGCGTTTGGATGACTTTGTAACTCTTCAACGTGGTTTTGATCTTCCGAAGAAAAAACGTAATGAGAAAGGTTGCGTTCCAATCTATGCAGCTTCTGGTATCAACGGATATCACGACCAAGTAAAAGCTAAAGGTCCAGGTATAGTGACTGGACGCTCAGGAACCCTTGGTATTGTTAACTTGGTACTTGAAGATCACTGGCCATTAAACACATCTCTATGGGTTAAAGAGTTTAAAGGGTGTACTGCGTTTTACGCATACTATTTATTGGACTCTATTGGTCTAGAACGTTTTAACTCTGGCGCATCAGTACCGACCTTAAATCGAAATGATGTTCATGGTAACCCTGTTATCGCTCCTCCTAAAGAGCTTATCGAAAAGTTTGAAAATATTGTTTGTGTTAATCATAAACAAATTAACGTACTCAAACGCAAGAATGAAAACCTTAAAAAACAGCGTGATATGTTACTGCCTAAGCTGATCTCAGGGGAAATTGAGCTATGAAAATTTTCTATCATGGACAAGGCGGGTGTAATAATCATACGCCATCAGGTCTTGATACAGAGCCTAACCTTTTAGCTCTAAGTGGTAACAATTGGGATGACTATGGTACAAAAACAACACTGAATGCCAGCCTTTATTTTGAAGGTCAAAGGTTGGATTTTGATTTTCATATAAAAGTATTGATCGAAGGCAGTGATTATACAGCCGCTACTCTGAATGAAATGAAAGCTAATGGTGGCTGGGATGGTTTTTTCCCCATTCCAAGTTGCAACTATATTTCGTTACCTTCTGATATTGAGTTCTATTCAATAATCGAATCAAAACTTGGTCTTGAAAATGCTAGAAGATTTCTGGAAGTCCTAAATGATGCTGGATTACAGAAGAATGTCATAAAGGACGATACTTTTACTGACCTCTTGATGAGTCCTGATTTTTCAGCTTCTCTATTAAGAGAAAGTGGAGCGACTAAATCGTTTGAGGATGGTTGGCGTATCTTTGATGGAACGTCTATTGAAATCAAAGATTTTAAGTTAAACCTTTTAACGAAAGATCAGAGGGTTAGACATGTACCGTTCAAGTTTGAGTCTCCTTTGCTGCCTTATGATATTAATGTTCTTATTGGCCCTAATGGAATAGGAAAGTCTTATAGTATTAAGTCTCTTGTTGAGTACTGGCTAAAAACAGGTATTGGCGATCTTAAATTGCTTGAAGAGTCAGGTCACCAGCCTTTTGATAAAATGCCTAACTTTAGAAACTTGATCTTAGTCTCTTATAGTCCGTTTGAAGAGTTTGAGTTAGATTTGGAACAACACCGCTTACAGGATAAGCAAGCGTACACATATTTTGGTTTCCGCCATAAGAAACCAGATGGCTCAATAGGTATTAATCGTAACTTGCCTGCATATCATTCTGCTTTGTCTATTATCAAAGCAATATATGATGATGCAAGACTTAACTTTATAGCAAGTCGGGTTCAAAAGTTCCCAAAGCTCAACGAAGCGCTAAGCAGTGCTTTCGCGTTTGAGCACTTAGCCATAGAAGTAAAAGACCCATCAAAATTGGGCTTTCTCTCGCTCGGTCTGAGAACAATTAATGATAAGCAGTATCTACTACTCGATTCATATATTCCCCAATTCATTGAGCAAGGTGTGTTGACGACTGCATGCGATTTGGAGAAAGGTGTTATTTTCCTTAAGGATGAAGCTTTATGTACATTAAGCTCCGGTCAAAGACTTTTCACTTACATAGCGATTAATGTTGTTGGTGAACTGAAAGAAAATAGCTTGGTGGTTATTGATGAGCCGGAGCTGTTTTTGCACCCAACCTTAGAGATTGAGTTTGTGTCTCTATTAAAAACGGTTTTAGAGCCGTTTAAATCAAAAGCTATTCTTGCTACTCACTCTTTAGCCGTTGTAAGAGAAGTGCCTTCAAAATGCGTTCATATTTTTAGAGATCAAGGGCACGGCTTAGATGTTGTTTCTCCACCATTCGAAACGTTTGGTGGTGATATGCAAAGGATTTCAACTTATGTATTTGGGGAAAACTCTGTAAGTAAGCCTTTCGAAGAACGACTTGAAGAGTTAGTAGTTGAGCATGGTAGTAGGGAGTTGATCAGAGAGCTTCGTCGAGAAGTTAATGAAGAAATGATCATGAAAATAATGGAATTAGGGCATAAATATGGTTGCTAAGCTAGATATGCCAATTGAGTGTTCACTATCTATTTTGAACTCTGTAATAGATGAACGAAGTAAGTACCCTCCACTAAAAGATTTTTATGATGATGTAAGACCTCAATTAACTGATCAGTTTAGGTTGTATCTTAGCATGAAGGGCAACCCCGAGTTTATTAAGCCTTTTGAACTTCAAAAAGTTACCAATAACCCAAAAGAGAGAAAGCAGACTCTTATCAATTTATACTCGCCAAAACCACATCAGTTGCCCTATGAAATATTGCAGGATATGAGAAGGGATCATGGCCTTCTATGTTGCCCAAGTTGTGGAGAAGAAGGGGCTCCTGGAACTCTTGACCATTATCTTCCCAAAGATATCTTTCCGGAGTATTCAGTTTGCTTAGCTAACTTGACGCCTATGTGTAATCGATGTCAGGAAGTGAAAAATACGAAGTATTTAACTGCCGCTAATCGAAAGGCGTATATTCATCCTTATTTTGACAACATAGATGAAAGTTATTTTCATGTTGAAATTCGCCCACCCTTCAACTCACCAACATTTGAAGTAAAGATTGTTCGTGGTGAACTAAGTGTAGTTAAGTTACTAATTAGGCATGTTATTGGGGTGGACTTTCAAGAAAGGTTGAAGTCTTTTTGTAGGTCTAAACACATGCATTTATTGAAATTAATGGCTAAAAGAAGAAAGCGTAGCAATCCTTCTTCGGTAGAGGATTTGATTGAAATGTATCTAGAGCCAGAATTAGAGAAGTCAATAAACTCTTGGCCTGCTATTTACTACAAATCAGTATTGGCTACCCCTGAACTATTAAAATATTTGGACAACGGACCGTTACCAGATAAATTAGGTTGAAAATGACATACACAGAAGATGGATTAGTTGAGCAGCCAGCTATTGCGCTATTTGATAGCCTTGATTGGCATACAGAAACTTGCTGGGATGAGGTTTTTGGCAGTGATGCCGAAGGTGATCTCGCGTTTGGACGTGAAACTCGTAATGATGTTGTTTTAGCTGGCCGTCTTCGTAAAGCTTTGCTGAAGTTAAATGAAGGTATTCCATCTCTAATATTGCAGGAAGCAATGGATGAAATGTGTCGTGACCGCTCCTCTATGAGCGATATCGCTGCAAATGAAGCAATATATCTTTTGCTGAAAGATGGCTATACCTATACGTCTACTTCTGATGATGAAGAAGATTTTGTTGTCCGTTACATTGATTGGGAAACAATAGACAATAATGACTTTTTGCTTTGCAGCCAAATGTCAATTTCCGGAGAGATCGAAACTCGACGCCCAGACTTATTAGGCTTTGTAAACGGCTTACCTTTGTTGTTTATTGAGCTTAAAACGAGCCATAAGAACCTCTTTAATGCCTACAAAAGTAATCTAAAAGACTACCGCAATACTATTCCTCGACTGTTCCACTACAACCAAATAATTGTCCTTTCAAACGGTATTCAATCGCGAGTGGGGTCTATCTCTAGCCAATGGGAACACTTTGCAGAATGGAAGAAAGTTGAGAGTGAAAAAGAGCCTCGCCGCGTAAGTCTCGAAGTTGTTATCAGAGGTGTGTGTGATCGCATTCGCTTCTTAGATATTATTGAAAACTACATATTGTTTGTGAAGAAAAAGCAGACATTAAAAATCGTTGCTAAATACCATCAGTACCTTGGGGTAAACCAAGCCTTAGAAGGGCTTACCAATGTAAAAGAGCGTTCAGGTCAGTTGGGTGTTTTTTGGCATACACAAGGTAGTGGTAAAAGCTTCTCAATGGTTTTCTTCTGTAAAAAAGCATTCCGAAAATACACCGGAAACTGGACATTTGTACTTATCACAGATCGTACAGACTTAGATGACCAAATATATAAAACTTTCCACTCTTCTGGGGCGTTAACTGAGAACTGCCAAGCTGAATCGGGTGCTGAGCTAAAAGCACTGCTCGCAGAAGACCACCGTTTCGTTTTCACATTGATTCAAAAATTCAAAGGGGATGAAAAAGGAAATTACCCTCTTTTGTCTGAACGTGATGACATCATTGTAATCACCGATGAAGCGCACAGAAGTCAATATGACTCTTTAGCGATGAACATGCGTAGTTCCATGCCAAATGCTTCCTATATGGCTTTTACGGGTACTCCTTTGCTATCTGACCAGATGTCAGAAGAAGGAAGCAACGAGAGCGGAAAAACCCAAGAGATATTTGGTGACTACATCAGTATCTATAACTTTGCAGATGCTGTTGATGATGGTGCAACACTGCCATTGTACTACGAAAACAGAGTTCCTGAAGTCAACTTATCCCGTGACGATGTTGGTGATGAAATTGCAGATATTATTGAACAAGCAGATCTGACTGATGAGCAAGAAGAAAAGCTAGAGCGAGAATTTAGTAAGTCTTATCACATCATCACCCGTGGCGATCGCTTGGAAACAATAGCCAAAGATATAGTCGAGCACTATATCAATAGAGCTCCTTTCCAAGGAGGTCTGTTGGGCAAAGCAATGGTTGTTTCAATTGATAAAGCTACTGCAATTAAAATGTACGATAAAGTATCAGATGCGTGGCAAGTTAAGCTAAAAAGCCTAAGGTCTCAGGCTAAGTTTGCGAAAGGTAGTCGACTTGCGAAACTAGAGTTTCAAATTGAGCACATGGAGTCGACAGACATGGCAGTGGTTGTGTCTGGTGAACAGAATGATGAAGAACGTTTGGCTAAGAAAGGTCTCGACTATAAAACACACAGAGAACGTATGGTCAAAGAGGATATTGATGAAAAATTCAAAGATCCAGATGACAACCTTCGTATCGTATTCGTTTGTGCGATGTGGCTTACTGGCTTTGATGCACCATCAGTTTCGACCCTCTATTTAGACAAGCCACTTAAGAACCACACTTTGATGCAGACGATTGCTCGTGCGAACCGAGTATTCCCTGGCAAGAGTGCGGGTCAGGTCGTCGATTATATTAATATCTTTAGTGCATTACAGATTGCTCTTGGCCTCTATGGTGGAGGGCAAGTCGCAGAACCAGGTGCGGGTTATGGTGTTGATAGCCCTGCCAGAGATAAGCGAGAACTAGTTGCAGCATTAGCCATTGCGATTGGTGAGCTAAAGGCTTTCTTATCAAAGCACGATGTTGACATCGATGCAGTTATATCAGCCCCAGCCGAAGGATTTACAAAGCTGAAAATGCTTGATGATGCGAGTGAAATACTGCTTGCTCCAGACCTCAAAGGTGAGTTCACCGCCTTTGTTCGCCAAATAAATCGGATCTTCAAAGCCGTTCTTCCCGATGATGATGCAAATGAATACGTACCTCATCGCATTGCTATCAATGTGATTTATGCTCAGATGCGCCAGAAATCAGGTGTTTCAATTGATGATGAAGATGTGCTGGATGTGGTGCGCCATCAAGTTAATGAACTGCTTGATGAGTCTATTACGACTATCCAGATAAAGAGCAATCTCCCAGAGCCAATCAATATCGCGGGTATCGATTTTGATGCTCTGGCTGAAATGGTAACGAAGGTTAAAAAGCCTCAGAAGTCGGATGCCGAACGCTTAAGAAATATCATTGAACGAAAGCTGCAACCAATGATGCTGAAAAATAAGTCACGTCAGGACTTACAGCAAAAATTCCAAGATCTCATTGATGAATATAACCTTGGCGCTTATACCGCAGAGGAGTTCTTCCAACGGCTTTCTGGATTCTTACATGACCTTGACCACGAAGAGAAAAGAACGGTTAGAGAAGGGCTTAGTGAAGAAGAGTTAGCTGTCTTTGATTTGATGACTCAGGAATTACCGCTCAATGAAAAAGAGCGAAACGAGGTTAAACGTATAGCAAAAGACTTGATTGATAACATGAAGGAGTTGCTGGTTATCGACTGGCGTAAGAAGCAGAGAACCAAAGCTCGTGTTCGCAGTTATATTGAAGATGTTTTAGATCGTCTACCGGAATCATACGATGATGAACTATGGCCAAAGACTTGTTCTGAAGTTTATATGCATGTTTATGAGAAGTATCCTGGGCAAGGGCAGAGTGTTTACTGAGTAAGATAACTCAACGGTGTTATGAGAAAGTTCAATGTGGATAAGAAGAGGTGAGTCTTTAACTAGCTTTTTGGTTCGAAAGAAAAATGTTACTGACTCACTGTTTACCCAGCATGTGCGTAAAGCAGTATTTACTGATAGGGGGTGGAAAAATATACCTTCAATATATATGGGGGATATTTGTGAAAAGGATGGAGGTAGCTCGGAAGCTCATGTTGACCTGCTAGCTAAACATACAGCATTAAAAGCATATGCTCCTACCTTGCCCCCAGATACCGTAGTTAAATTTATTGATAGTTGTATGGAATCATACCAAGAAGGACTATCGATGGGGTTGCGTGGTGCACCATATTCAGTATTTAGCCGCAGTCGTATTTTTAAGTTTTGTTTTGATTGTGTGTATGAACGAGCAGTTAACTTTGGTTTTATCTGGATTGATATAGATTGGTGCTTAGACGGTCATTACTTTTGCTCGAAACACCAGGCTAGGTTGAGCCTGCCAATTTGTTCTAATTGTAGTAAGAGTTTAGAAAACCAGTTTGATACGATGCTTAGTTATTTGAATCGGTGTTGTAGGTTTTGTAATTTTTCACTTTGTAACGAACAGTCTTTTGAAAAAATTAAGCCTCTTGACTTTGCTAAGCTTCCTTTCACAAGTGAATACAGAGTGTTTAAGAAAAATTATCCTTATTTTTCAAGCTCATTGACGCGTAAATTTGTCGATGAGGCTGTAATTAAAGCCAATGGAATACATTTTGACGACAGGCAAAGCATCAAGTTTACTCAGTTATCTATTCCTAAGTTTTTAGGAGGAGAGCGCTTACGAAATTACTTTACGAATAAAACCAGATCTGTACCACCAGATGTGTTTTGGTTATGTGTCCAAAGTCTCTTTAAAGACTTTGAATCTTTTAATGAATACCTAGAAGCAAACACTTGTACAGTAAAGATAAGCTCCAAAGAATTGAGCGGCGAAGTAAAAAACGATTTTATAATCAATTGTTTAGAGTTGAAGTGTGACGATTGAATTCTAGATGCAGCGTATATGACTTTATAATCTGTATTCAGGACAGTCTCTCAGAATGCAGAATGAGTTCAGAAAGGTAGATGCTTTCAGGTAGAGTTGTTACTACGGGCAAACTTTATTGTCTAGAAATGTTCTTACGGGCAATCTTTATTGTTGCTGCACAAATCAAACGCTGCACATCCACATAAAAGATAAGATAAAAAAGAGCACTGAATCGTATTCCGTGCTCTTTTTATATTCTCATTGTATTCCCACAGCGAGTTACTCGTCTTGATACTTTTCGAGTTTGTTGTAGAGCGTTTTAACGCTAATGCCTAACTCTTGCGCAGATTCCGTTTTATTGCCTTGATTCTCTTCAAGGGTATTGAGAATGGCGGCTTTTTCTAGCTCTTCTAGCGAAACGCCCGCTGGAACAAGGTCTTCGATGCTGGTGCCTGTTTCCAATGGTGGCGTATCGAATATCAAGTGTTCATCTCGGATGGTGTCGTCAGCCAAAATAAACGCGCGCTCGATCGTGTGTTTGAGCTCACGGACATTACCTGGCCAATCGTGCACGGCGATTTTTTGGATGGCAGAATCAAGAATGGTTTTGGTT
The DNA here is from genome assembly GCF_021728155.1 of Vibrio sp. J2-4. Taxonomy (NCBI): domain Bacteria; kingdom Pseudomonadati; phylum Pseudomonadota; class Gammaproteobacteria; order Vibrionales; family Vibrionaceae; genus Vibrio; species Vibrio sp. J2-4. Next base: position 514,453 of record NZ_JAKKCN010000004.1, on the reverse strand, counting down.
TTAGCCTCATTTGCGTTGCGGTGCGCGATAAAGTGCTTAGCCAGACCGACGATGTCACCGCCTCGCTCTCGCAGCGGCGGTATCGTTAATGGGAAGTGCGATAAACGGAAAAACAGATCTTCACGCAAGAACTGCTCTTCAATGGCGACTTTAGGATCACGGTTGGTGGCGGCAATGATGCGAGTGTTGGCGATATGTACCGTATTACTGCCCACTGGGCGATATTCTCCGGTTTCCAACACACGCAATAGCTTCACTTGATGCTCGATAGGCATCTCGGTGATTTCATCTAAAAACAGCGTGCCGCCTTCTGCCTGTTTAAATACACCTTGGTGAGTTTTATTCGCTCCGGTAAAGGCGCCTTTTTCATGGCCAAACAGTTCACTATCGACCAATTCTGGGCTAATCGCACCACAGTTAATCGCGATAAAGGGTTGTTGCTTGCGATCACTGGCTAAATGAATGGTCTGTGCGACTAACTCTTTACCTGAGCCGCTTTCACCGACAATGAGGACGTTGGCTTCTGTTTTTGCGACGCGTCGGATCATGCGATAGAGCTGATGCATTGGCGATGAGGACCCCACCAAAAGGCCAAATTGGTCGAGATCGCTAGTGGACACTTTACGTCCTTGATCTTGTTTTTGCTGATAGTACTGGCTGACTTCGCTTAGGGTGTCCGTCAAAATGGCAATATCGACGGGTTTTCTGTAGTGAAAAATTGCACCTAAGTTCATTAGCTTATCCAAATTTTCGTTTGGAGCACCAGAGCTAATGATGATCAAGTCCATATCGTAGATGTCTTCGATATTAGAAAGGCGCTGGTAATCTGCGCTAGTAAAGTGGGCGACTTCAACAATCGCAACTTCCGGTTTGAGTTGTAGGAAATCTTCAATCCAACCATCTGCGGCATCGGTATTATGCAGACGAAATTTGTTCAGTTCCTGGCAAGAGGCGATAGCATCTTTAAGTGTCGGGTCTTGTATTCGTAGAAACAGGCTTGGCAACGACATAGAAATGTCCTCTTTACTATGACAGAAACAATGTACGTGGATTATTCTAAGTGCACAAGACAAAATATTGTCAGCAGAGATTTAAGGGTCTGTAGGCTATTTTAATGTTGTTGAACCTATCTTGGTATATATCAGTAATAATTCTGATAAATATTGCTTCTTTATTCGGGTATCTCACGTTTTAAATAATAATTCTGCGATTAAGTAAAGTTGAAGAAATAATGTCTCATCTTTTATTGGCGTATTATGTAATTGATTGCGAAATTATTAACGATTAAAAATTACATTTCTTCTGTGTAAATAATTCATGCTTATATTTTCTTGTTTGTCTTATTTTTATCTTTTGTTTTTATTATTCCTTTAAAAACAATTGGTTAAAAACTTGGCACATGGTTTGCTCCTATGGAAATACAACGTCAATAAAGGAGAATTACCATGAATAACATCGCAGCTAAAATTGTACTTACGTCAGTTCTTGCTACTTCATCTACAGCAGTCTTAGCGAGTGATAAATGGGAAAAAGAATCCATGGACGCTTGGCTAGATGGTAAAGCCGAAACTACGCTGCTGCTAAACAGTAACCTTAACTCTTTTGATATCAACACCGATGTTGAAAATCAGGTAGTTACCCTTTCTGGTTCGGTAAACAATGACCTTGAAAAATCGCTTGCCGAAGAGCTTGTAACAGGTCTTGATGGTGTGAAAGAAGTAAATAACGAATTGTCAGTGGTGAATGAAGGTAAGAAAGAAACCGATTCAGAGGCATTAGCCACACTGACCGACTCTAAAATCACGACTATAGTTAAAACGCGCCTACTGATGGATACCAATGTAAGTGGTACGGACATTGATGTAACGACGGAACGTAAAACGGTAACGTTGGCAGGTAAGGTTAATTCAGATGCGGAGCATGATCTTGCACTTTCAATTGCAAATAATACCAATGATGTAAATAAGGTGATTGATAAGCTAGAAGTGGTTCAATAATAACGAGCCGAGTGACCTAACCCACTTTTATTAGGAGGTAACACTATGGTTCGTTGGATGTTTATTTTTCTGGCTTTGGCACTGGTTTCTGCACTACTAGGTTTTACTGGTATTGCAGGGGCGGCGGCCTCTATCGCGCAAGTGATATTTTACCTATTCCTATTGTCATTAATTGTATCAATAGTGATTGTTCTGCTAGGAAGAAAAAACGTAAATAGATAGGAGATTTCATGCGACTTACGTCATTAATTTACCGTATCGCCGCAGTATTTGGTTTGGTGTTCGCACTGGCTGCTTGTAGTGAAGAAGGGCCAATGGAACAGGCAGGCAAGAAGATAGATGAAGCCGCCGAAGAAACTCAAAATGCGATTGAAGATGAGTGTGAAAATATTAAAGAGAACTTGAACGCAGAAGACCAAGATTGTTAGTCGAGTCAGGTCAGCTTTTTGTTCACAGCAATGTAAGAGAAGGGCGGTCAATCACCGCCCTTCCTTTTATCCCAAGTGTTTACAATCAGATGAGGAGTCAAAGATGAAAAACATATTTGATGTACTAAAAGAGAGTCATGAAAAGCAACGCCTTTTACTCGATGCTCTGATGGAAACGTCTGGAGATTCCCCTGCACGCGAAGAGTTTTACCACAATCTGAAGGATGAACTCGAACAGCACGCCGCCGCAGAAGAGCGTTTTTTCTACGCGCCTTTAATCGAGAGCGATAAAACCATCGATCTTACTCGTCATGGCATCGCAGAGCACCACGAGATTGATAAAGTGATTGCACAGCTTGATGCAACCGACATGAGCTCGCCAGCATGGCTCAACCTCATGAAAACTTTGCGTCACAAAGTATTGCACCACCTCGAAGAAGAAGAGCAGCGTTTTTTCCAATTGGCCGGTAAGGTGATGACCGATCAGCAGAAAATGAAACTAGCGGATAGCTACGTCGAAGAAATGGCTAGTTAGGTGGAGTATTGGTCCTTTTCGTGCCATTTCGGCACGGGAAGGGGCCCAATCAAAGCGTTTACCAAGCTAATTAGCCTAAACTAAAACCAGCTTATTCTCACTTTCACTAAAAAAGCGCACTCGCTGAAGGCAAGGAGAGCGAATGTTTATCATCAAATATTATATTCTTGGCGCTCTGATCAGTTTATTGGCCGCTATTTATATTCCCCAAATCATGGTTAGCCTGTTGTTCTTATGGGTATCTCTTTCTTTAGCATTAGTCAGCGTAGCCTACGTTTTCGACATTCCCTCCATTTTTAGAAAAAACCAAGACGGCAAGATTGTCAGGTGGATCCGCTGGGCATTCATCCCCTTTTTACTGGGCGCTAGAGCGTATAATGCCTGGGAAAGACGGCGCGATACTGTGCCTCCGATCCAAAAAGTCAGCGATAATTTATACCTCTCCCGTCGGCTATTTCAGAGTGACTTAGATTTTCTCGAATCCAATGACATCTCTTGTATTGTCGATGTCACAGCAGAATTTGCTGGGCTTGAAAGTGCGATGACCGACAAGCAGTTTCATTACCTTTCGATTCCGGTACTTGACCACAAAGCCCCAACGCTAGAGCGCCTTCGCCATGCGATTAACTGGATTGATACGCAAATCTCGTGCTCGCGAGCTGTGGTTGTGCATTGTGCGTTAGGGCGTGGTCGCTCGGTGTTTGTTGTTGCGGCGTATCTACTGAGCAAAGATCCGTCGCTGACGGTTGAATCTGTGATGAAAAAAATCAATGACGTGCGCAGTACCGCGAGATTGAATAAATTGCAGATCAAAACGTTACGAGCGATAAGTGAAAAAGGCGTACTGGGTCTGGATCAGTCCACTTGGATGGTAGTTAACCCTGTTGCAGGTGGCGGCAAATGGGAGGAAAACGAACAGCACTTGATTCGTGAACTAACCAAAAAATATCGCTTGAGTATTCATCAAACCACCACAAATCTCAGCGCCGAGCAGCTAACACAACAGGCAAAAGAAAGTGGTGCTAAGCAAATTATCGTAGCGGGTGGCGATGGCACAGTGACGGAAGTGGCGAGCCAGCTGGTAGGTACCGATATCAAACTCGGTATTGTTCCGCTCGGAACCGCCAATGCGTTATGTCATGTGCTCTATGGCGTTGGCGCAAAATTCTCACCAGTCGAAAAAGCGTGTGAAGCATTGCTAGCAGGTCACTGCCAACGTATTGATACGGCGGAGTGTAATCAGAGGCTTATATTGTTAGTCCTAGGTATTGGCCTAGAGCAGAAAATGATCGAACATGCGCAGCGAGAAGAGAAAAACACCTTTGGACAATTGGCCTACTTAACGGGCTTTTTTAACGCGGTGGTGGCGGAAGAGACGCAGACGTTGACTGTTGCGATGGATGCGCCATTTGAAGACGGAAACCGCGAAAATGGATCACAAACGCTAGAAGTTCATAGCTTTGTCGTTGCGAACATCGCTCCTTTTAGTACGTTGCTCGCGCAAGGTGGTGGTGCTCCGCAGCCTGACGATGGCAAGCTGCATATCACGTATTTAGATAACACCGAATCTTTAGGCGGACGCCTCATCGCATTGTCTGATCTGACATTAACCAGCGTAGGTGCGCAGGAGGAATCGACTCATTTTCAATACGCGACGGCTCAGAATGTCACTATTTCTGCGAACAAACCGATTGAGTATGTGATTGATGGTGAGCTTTATTCTGATGAGCAATTAGCGATCAAGCTTCGTCCAAAATCGTTGAACGTATTTGTCCCAAGCGGGAGAAGTAAATCGGCTTAGCTTTAAAACAGATAAGCAGTGGATAATGCACCATTTGCCTAGTGCTTTATAGCGTGCCTTTGTTTACCGGTTTAGTCGTAGTTTTGAAGGAACCAATAAGGTCGCTGCGTAGGTGCAGCGGCTTTTTTATATCGGCATTTTTTGTATCTGAGAGAGCGTCTATTTATCGTTCTCGAAGTGAAAGGAAGAAGGGGGTGAGTATGACTACTCACCCTGGGGTAAGTGCTTTTCAATTTCATCGTTTTCGACTTGTAAAGCAGCTAACCAGTAAGAAACAAGCGCCGTTAAGTTTGTGTCGTCAATGGCTCTGAGTAGCGCTTTTAAATCATCTAACAACAACTTGTTCATGAAATGCATTTCTTTGTAATTACCTAGTTCGGCAACGCCGTATTCGGTGGCATTTTCCGCAATGAATTGTTCACCATCTTGGTCGAAGAACAACTTCGCCATCTTTTTGATCATCACTTTTTCTATTTTAACGAATCGATACGCCGCTCTTGCGAGTGTCATATGCGATTGCGGATTAACGAGAGGCAAACACGTTTGGCGATGGTGTGTCATTTTTACGAGTAGCTCCCTTACTCGATTATTATCCAATGTCATACTGACCTCTTTATTTATGACTACCGTGTTGATTACTCGGTTTAGTGTTTTCTAGTTTTGGTTGTATTGAGGTGCCTGTGGTCTTATCAGAAATGGCCAAAACGAGTTGGCCATTTTCTCTGCCAGCGCTTGATTGCAAAGGCGACCACTAAGGATCAGCTGATAAGGCTGATGCTGCTGAGCTTTTCTTTACAGCTTTTGATATCACTGCGAACTTTCAGTAGAACCGAATTATCCGCTTGCTCTGGGTGGCTAGTAATTAGGTTTTCGATCTCTTTGAGCACCTTGCTTTCAACACCTTCGAGCTGTTCCAAATACATGGACTCTTTGTCAGAAGACACCTCCTTCATCACATCGCTGTATACCTCACGCGCTTTAATGGTGTAGGAAACCGGAGTGTCGTCGGCAGAGTCTTCCTGGTTATTTGCCAATGTGTAGGGAGTAAGCTCAAGCACCGCTCGCTCACGTACTCTAAGCAGTTCTACCAACACATTATTCAAAGAAGTGTTGTCAATGTTCTCAATGGCCTTGTTGTAAATGTCATTTCCGCTCTCGATAAGCTCAATGATTGAGGCGATATTTTCATTTTTCATATCTCACTCCTGATTTGGTTGGTGATGGGAGTGTTTGTACGTATGGGGAACAAACACCAATGTTTCATCTTTAGTTGCAGGTTGTATGCCAATGAATGTTATTTTTCTATTAATCAATTGGTTATGAGTTTATTGCGCAAGAATTGGAGGGTTGCAGACGAGGCGCTAAGAAAAAATTACAAGAATGTTGGGGAAGTCTGGAAAGAATTACACGTACAGATAAGGATTTGTCGTGAAATAAAACAAAAACCAATTAAAAACATGTGCTTATAATTTTGGCACGAATATGGCTTTGTAGTGAGTAAGTGAGTTCAAAAGTTGTTTCACTTGATTTACTACTCAACTCATCAACGGAGGCTAGTTATGGCTACAACAAAAGAAAGCACAGTAAAACCTCAAGAGCAGTTAGAAGAAGCATATCACTTAGCGGAGCAAGCCACGACGGAAGCCGTCGGCGCAATGAAAGACCAAGCTAAAGAGAAATTTGATGTGGGCGCGGAACACGTTCAGCAGGCGACCAAGTCGGCAGAGAACGTTATCAAGGAGCGTCCATTGCTGAGCATTGGTTGTGCCTTCCTTGCGGGTTGGGCGGTTTCGAAGCTGATCAAATAATCGCGGTCCAACGGATTAAGCCACATAACAGAAGGCGAGGGTTCCAATGAATAACTCCGGACAAGTCACCAACCAGCAACCAGGCTCGGCCGCAGCAGACAGCGGTCGAGCCCCAAGTGGGGCAGAAGAGCAGGATATCCAACAAACCATCAATGGTTTGAGCAGTATTCTTTCACAACTGGACCAATTGACTCAATCGCTGAAAGCGTGGTCGGGTTCAACGTTGGATTTGTTCCTCTTGGAGGTGAAAATTAATGCGTCCGCAGCGCGACAGATTTTGCTGTGCGCCATTGTTTTTACCTTATTGTCGGTATTGTTCGTGTTCAGTTTGTGCCTTGCCTCTGGTGTGGTGGCTTATCAGCTGACCGCTAACGTGTATGTTGCAGTGGGCGTATTTATTGCGTCCTTAGGTTTAGCATTATTGTCTTTAGCTTGGTGGCAGAAGCGTTTAGTTGGTTTCCTTGGATTCAAAAATACGACAGAACAGTTGCAGGAGGGGTGGGATGCGCTCGCTACAAAAGCTCAATCAAGCCATGCGAATCAAGCGGATGGAAGGTAAGGCATCTTTAGAGCAATGCTGCTTGTCGATGGAAATGTTCACGTTTACCACTAAGAAGTTTGTGAAAGAAAATCCTTGGACGACGCTAGGTATTAGTGCTGTCGTTGCCGTTACCGCTGCCAAAGCAGGTCGATTGTCTCGATTGACTTCCTCTATCTCTTCCATGGGGCTATTGGCGAGTAGTGTCTCCGAACTGACGGATTCGCTTGCCAAGCCAGTTATGGCAGCGTCTTCTAACCAGTCGGGCGTAGAACAAGGTCAAAATGCTGAACCACAAGCAAGCAATACTGCTTCGACAGAAGAGACCGCGACAGAAACAGAAGTCGAACAACCCCAATAACGGCTTTCGCCGATAATGATTCCTACCGGCCTTGAGCCTTTTTATGACAGCGAAATTGAACATCCCTGCCAACACCGCGATTGGTGCAACCCTTCTTGTCTTATTGCTCGTTCCTGGGCTGTATTTTGCTAAGCCAATCTTGTTACCTATTGTGCTTAGTACCTTTATTTCTCTGTTATGCAGTCCTTTCATTAACTATCTTGAAGACAAAGGTTTACCGCGCGCGATTACCGTCGTGGTGACTCTGTCATTCTTGGTTGGTGCTTCAATTATTGGCCTTGCTGCCATGTCGGAGCCTGCCAAGCAGTGGTGGTCTGAACTGCCCAGTATCGTGAAAAATGTGTCGCAAGAAGTGAGCGAAGTGACTCAAGCCTCGGCGGATCACCTTAATACGCCGCTGAATATTGCCAGCGATATGGGTATGGATGAAGTCGGGAACAATACCGTCTTTTCTTTGGTGAAGACACTCGCGACCACGACGCCGACCATTTTGACACAAGCGATGATAGTGCTGTTTATGGTTTATTTTATGCTCAATCACGGACGCAGCTTATTTCGAAAGTCAGTGTCGTACTTGCATGGGTTTGCCAAGCAGCGCCAAGCGATTGAACTGGTCAAAGCACTACAGAAAGACCTATCTCGATACATTGGTACTATCACGTTAGTGAATGCGGGACTTGGGTTGAGTGTTGGGGCGGTGTTTTTTGTTTTAGGCCTTGAGGACCCATTCTTGTGGGGCGCGTTTGCTGGCGTGATGAATTTTGCGCCGTATCTTGGCCCAGTCATCTCCATGGTGAGTTTCGGTTTTGTGGCTTATCTGCAGTTGGAGTCGGTCAGTTTTATGCTCACTGTGGTGTCTATCTATTTGTTGATCAACTTGATTGAAAGCCAGTTTGTCACGCCAACGTTATTAGGGAAAAGATTCAACTTAAATCCGTTAGTGATCTTCGTTTGGCTCGTGTTCTGGGGTTGGCTTTGGGGCGGTATGGGGCTCTTAATCGGTGTACCGCTATTGGTCTGCATTAATATTTTGGTTGAGCGTCTGGAGCTGTGTCAATCAACTCAAAGTCAACCAAGCCAAACCATCCCCGAGGATGTGGCTCCACGAGAATGACTTGGGCTACAAGCTGGCTCAACGAAAAAGTTTTTCCGCACTTACTGGCTGGCTAAAAAGATACCCTTGACCGTAAACACAGCCTTTTTCGAACAAGTAATCGGCTTGCTCCTGAGTTTCTATTCCTTCCGCTACGACTTTCAATGACAGTGTTTTTCCCATGGCGATAATCGCATTCACAATCGCATTGCTATCGCTATTGCTGGGTACATCACTGACAAACGAACGATCTATTTTCAGCTTATTGATGGGTAAACCTTTCAAATAAGACAAAGACGAATAGCCTGTGCCGAAATCATCCAGAGAAATCTCGATGCCTAAGCCTCTTAGTTGATTTAACGACGCTATGGCTTGTTGAGGGTCGATCAGTAAAAAGCTCTCGGTGATCTCCAAATCCAGCCGTTGAGCAGGAAAACCGGTTTGATTGAGGATATCGCTCAATCTCTGAATGAAATTCGATTGCTGAAGCTGTAATGCCGACACATTAACCGCAATTCTGCCAAACTCAACGCCTTGTTTCAGCCAAGCATTTCCTTGCTGACAAGCGTGTAGCAAGACCCACTCGCCAATGCTTTGGATAAGCCCCGTTTTTTCTGCAATTGGAATAAAGTCGGCTGGTGGTACAAGGCCAAATTCGGGGTGCTGCCAGCGTAATAAGGTTTCAACGCCAACAATCGCATGTTGCTCCAAGTTATATTGTGGCTGGAACTCTAATCGAAGCTGCTGTTTTTCTATCGCTTGATGTAAAGCAGATTGAATGCGCACATGAGATACGGATTTATCGGTTAAATCTGGCGAGTAAAATGCGTAGCCGTTGCGCCCATTTTTCTTCGCTAAGTACATTGCTGTATCTGCGTTTTTGAGTAAGGTTTCGCTGTCTTGGCCGTCTCTCGGGTATAAGGCTATGCCAATACTGGTCGAGACGCGCAGTGAGTCGTGATTTGCCAAGTCGAACGGTTGTTGGAAAACGCTGAGAATATTGCCGACGGTTTCCAGCAAAGCCACATCACTGTGGACGTCCGGCAAAATGATCACGAACTCATCGCCGCCAATACGAGCCACATGCGCATTTAAGTGAAGAATATCTTGCAGACGGATAGCCAACTTAGACAGCAACTGATCACCACAAAAGTGACCCATGCTATCGTTGATGTGCTTGAAATGGTCGATATCCAGAAATAGGGTGGCAAACGTCTGTTGGTTCTTGTGCCCGGTTTCAATGTGTTGCTCAAGCAAGCTAAGTAAATGGGTGCGATTAGGTAGATTCGTTAACGGATCATAAAAGGCCATGCGCTGCAGTTTTTCTTCGTGTGCTTTACGCACGGAAATATCTTCAAATACACAGATGTAGTTAATGAGATGATTTTTATCGTCCATTACGGCACTAATGGTCGCTAACTGCGGGTAAATGCTGCCATCTTTCTTTCGGTTGATGAACTCGCCTTTCCATTGACCTTTGGTTTCGAGCTGATGCCACAACTGTTTATAGAAGCCTTGGTCATGATGACCTGAGCGCAGAATTCTAGGGTTCTTTCCAATCACCTCTTCAGAGCGATAGCCGGTGATTTGAGTAAAGGCTGTGTTTACATCAATGATGTTGGCATTGCGATCAGTAATGACCATGCCTTCTTGTGAGTTATTAAAAATTTTGGACGCCAATGAGAGTTGCGTTTCGACCATTTTCCGGCGTGTGATGTTGCGCGTCATGCCCAGAATGCCAATTAAGTTACCGTCATTATCACGGACAGGAGACTTAATGGTTTCTAGCCAAGTTGGGTTATTGTTTTCATCAATTTGGCGGCATTCTTCGACGATGTTCAGCGTGCCTGTCGCCACGACCAAGTTATCGGCCTCAATGAACTTCTCTGCTCGCTCGTGGCTAAACAGTGCGAAATCATCTTTGCCGATGATCTCACTATTGGTCTTTTGCCACGCATTTTCTACGCTTCGGTTGGTCATCGAATAAAGACCATCCATGCCTTTTATCCAAATATGGTCTTCAAGACAGTCGATAAACTCTTGCAGCGTCGGTAATGGTGTGGTCGCTGCAGTTTGATGGCGTGTTCGTTCTTGCTGGTAGTGTGAGCTGACATCAAAGCTCATTCGCCCCACTAATGCACTCAGCCAAGCAGACACTACCGTGATTTGATCGTCAGGGTGAGTTAGCGCTAATACGGCAAACAGATCGCCATTTGGTAGCCAAATTGGACCTATGCTCAAGGTTTGCTGTCCAAAGGATGTGTGGCTTATCGTCAAGTCTGTCGGTTTAAATTGATCGGCAACTTGCACTACCACTTCGACGATAGCGCAATGATTTTGAACCGAGGTGGACACCTCAGTTGATAGCCACTGCTGGGTATCGCTCAGAGTATAAAGTTGTCCCTGAGCTTGAGTAGCATCACAGCATTGTTGCAGAGCCTGTTGCCAGTCTGCCATCAAAGGCGAAGGAATAGCGAAGCGAAACATAATTAATAACGTGTCCTGAAGCGCCCAAAGATAGTGGTATTAGAATCTAGCTTAAGCTATTGGGCCGTGTTGGTATCGTATCCAACGCTTAGGTAATTCCCAGCAGCGTAAGGCGCTTTCTATCATTAAACTGTTAGCTATATCTCTTTTTTATCCAACTCATTGCATCGTTTATTGAGGTTTTTTGTTCATCATTGAGAAGTGCTCATGGCTTTGGTTTTTTTACCCCACGATAGTTGTTGGACCACTAATCCACTGATGATCAGTATTAAACCAATCAAGGTTGATGGATGAATTTCTTCACCAATGATGGTTGCCAATAGCATCAGTGAGATGAATGGCGAAGCAAAGATCAGATTACTGATGCGGGCTGTGTTTTGCGTCGATTTGAGGGCGCTTAGCCATAGGACGAAAGTAATCCCCATTTCAAATAGCCCGACATACGTCACCGCTGCCCAGCCTTTAATTGAGATTGCCTGCCAGCTCGCACCTTCATAAATACTTAAACCAATGGCAAATGGAATAGCGACCAAAAAACCAAGTAATACACCAACCACAGGGTCGGCCTTATTTTTGGTGTTTAAAATCCAGTAACCAGCCCACAACAGTGTCGATAGCAGCGCCAGCCCCACGCCCAACGGGCTCTCGAATTGCATGCCGAGAACATTGCCTTGTGTGGCAATCACAATCACGCCTACATAACTAAAACCGCAAGCGAGCCAATCTTTAGCACGGATCTTCTGCCCTAAGAAAACAGCAGCCATTAGCGTCAAGGTAATGGCCCAGCTGTAGTTGATCGCTTGGGCTTGGGATGCAGGCAGCAAGTCATACGCTTTAAAGAGAATGACGTAATACGCCAAGGGGTTAATCAACCCAAGCAGTAGGTAATACCAAGGGTTTGAGAGGAAGGTGGCACTTAACTGGCCCAACTTGCCTTGCACACCACAGATTATCGTCAGCGCAATCGCAGAGACGATACTGGCAATGCACAGCATTTGGATTGGCGTAAATTCTGCCAACGTGAGTTTAAATGCGGTTGCAACGGTAGACCAAAGTAATACTGCTGAGAGCCCAAATCCTAGGGCGCGACGCTCGTTCATGATGCCTCTGCGTGATGATGTGCCGCTCGGTTTGGTTCATTTGAGCGGAAGAAAGAATATTATAGGAAGGCCTAGTGTATGCGAGGATTTTTCATCCAACAAACTGGACATTTATCCAGTGTCTAAATACCATTGTTATAGATACAAAACACAGGCTAACTCGCTATTATGCAATGGATTCTTGAGTACCAATCTCTCATTCTCTCTTCTCTTTGCGCTGCCACGCTTAGTGGTGTCGCCGTCGGTTGGTGGGTGAAACAGCGTTTTATCACCCAAACTCAGCTTCTCGAACAACAACTTGTTTCAGAAAAGCAGCTTCACCAACAGCAGCTTGAACAGGTTAAACAAAGCCTTGCCGATGCTCAGCAAGAGTTGGATGAATTAGATGATGAGCGCGATAAAGCCGCGTTTGAAGTACGCCAAACACACGGAAAGCTGATGGCCGCAATGGAAAAACTGCGTTACTTCGAGGCCGTAAAGCAAGAGCGCCAACAATACTTTGATGAGCTTGGTCAGATGCGTGAGCACAAATCACGTCTAGAAACGCAACTGCGTGAGCAGCAAGCACGTCATGAGCAAATCAACCAAGCCAATGCCGAAAAACTGCAAATTCTAGAGCAAGCGGAAGCGCGCCTGAAACAGCAATTTGAGCACTTGGCCAACCAACTGTTTGAAGAAAAAACCGCGAAGGTCGACTTGCAAAACCGTCAGAGTTTGGAAGGTTTGTTGTCACCGCTCCGAGAGCAGCTAGAAGGATTCAAAAAGCACGTTAATGACAGCTTTAGCCAAGAAGCTAAAGAGCGCCATACCTTAGTGCATGAGCTCAAAAACCTGCAACGTTTGAATGAGCAAATGACGCGAGAAGCGGTTAATTTGACCCAAGCGTTGAAAGGGGACAACAAGCAGCAAGGTAACTGGGGCGAAGTGGTGCTCGCGAGGGTACTTGCCGAGTCGGGACTGCGTGAAGGGCACGAATATCAGACTCAGGTGAATTTGCAAAATGAAGCAGGCAAGCGCTACCAACCTGATGTGATTGTTCATCTCCCACAAAACAAACAAGTGGTTGTGGATTCCAAAATGGCGCTGGTTGCCTATGAGCGCTATTTCAACGCCGAAACTGATGCTGAGCGAGATCAGGCTTTGAGTGCGCACTTAGCCGCACTGCGTGCGCACATTAAGGGTTTAAGCATGAAGGACTACCACAAACTCAAAGGTATTCAGAGTTTGGACTATGTGCTGATGTTTATTCCGGTTGAGCCTGCGTTCCAAGTCGCGATTCAAGCCGATCCAAGTTTGATCAAAGACGCGATGGAGCAAAACATCATTTTGGTGAGCCCAACAACGTTGCTGGTGGCACTGCGCACCATTGATAATCTATGGCGCAATGAACGCCAGAATGAAAACGCCAAAATGATTGCGCAGCGCGCGACAAAACTCTACGACAAATTACGATTGTTTGTGGACGACATGGAAGGGCTCGGCGGTGCGCTGGATAAGGCGAATCAAAGCTATCAAGGCGCAATGAACAAGCTTGCCACAGGGCGCGGGAATGTGATTCGTCAAGCCGAAAGCTTTAAGCACCTTGGGGTTGAAATCAAACGACCAATTTCTTCTGACCTCGCACAGTTAGCGCAGAGTGATTCATTTTCAGAAAATGACCCGTTAGTAGAAAGACATCCGGCTGAGGATAAAGTAAACTAATCGCCCGCAGTGCAGTGGGCGATTTTATTTGTCAGCAAACGCCCCGCAGAGAGAAAGCGCTGCCTAAGAGGAATTAGAATGACGGACACAAGTTTGCAATCCAATACAGCGTTAGAGAATGAAACCACCCACTTTGGTTTCTCTACAGTGGCAAAAGACGAAAAAGTGACTAAGGTTGCCGAAGTATTCCACTCCGTGGCAACAAAATACGACATCATGAATGACCTGATGTCTGGTGGTATTCACCGCCTTTGGAAGCGCTTCACTATCGATTGTAGTGGTGCTCGCCCTGGCCAACGTATTCTTGACCTAGGTGGTGGTACGGGTGATTTAACGGCGAAATTCTCGCGCATTGTTGGCGATGAAGGCCATGTCATCCTTGCTGATATCAATAATTCAATGCTTAACGTTGGCCGCGATAAACTGCGCGATAACGGAATTGTGGGTAACGTGCATTACGTTCAAGCCAACGCAGAAGAACTGCCGTTCCCAGATGATTATTTTGATGTCATCACCATCAGTTTTTGTTTGCGTAATGTGACTGACAAAGACAAAGCGCTTCGTTCAATGTTCCGCGTACTGAAGCCAGGCGGCCGTCTATTGGTGTTGGAATTTTCAAAACCAGTGCTAGAGCCGTTATCGAAAGTATACGACGCATATTCATTCCACTTGTTGCCGAGAATCGGTGAGCTAGTTGCGAATGACTCAGAGAGTTACCGCTACCTAGCGGAGTCAATCCGTATGCATCCAGACCAAGAAACGCTGGAAGGCATGATGCAAGACGCAGGTTTTGAAAACACCAAATACTACAACTTAACTGGTGGTATTGTGGCTTTGCATCGCGGTTATAAATTCTAAGGGTTAACGGCATGCCATTTGAACCACTTATCACCGCTGTGATTGAAACGTCACTGAATACTCTGATCAAAGACGACCCTACATTGGGCCGTCGTTTAGCGCGTCTAAAAGGTCAAGTTATTCAAGTTCACCTGAAAGAGATCAATAAAACACTGACATTCGTTTTTAGTCAGCAAATTGATGTGCTCGGTCATTACGAAGGACAGCCAAACTGCTATCTATCGCTCAACTTGAGCGTGTTGCCAGAGCTGCGTGACCAGGCCAACATCACTCGCCTTATTAAACAAGATAAACTCGAGCTTGAAGGCGATATTCAATTGGCGCAGAAATTCTCTCAGTTGATGGTGGATTGCAAACCAGATGTTGAAGAGTGGTTGTCTCGCGTAACTGGCGATGTCGCCGCACATACCTTTGTGCAAGGTTCAAAAAACATAGGCAACTTCCTCGCATCTCAAGCAGAGAAACACCAGCGTCATCTTGCGCAAGTAGTGACTGAAGAGTGGAAGTTGGCACCTGCTCCTCTAGAAGTGGCGTATTTTTGCGACCAGGTTGATGAGGTGCGCAGCCAGGCTTCTCGCGTTGAAGCTCGCTTGACTGCTTTGCTGAATAAGCTGGATGCGGATAAGCCGGCATTGGAGAAACCATGACGCCAGCAGAACTAAAGCGCTTATACCACATCGCCAAAGTACAACTGGAATACGGCTTAGATGAGCTGCTTCCCGATCACCAACTGACCAAAGCTCCGTTATTGCTGCGCAAAAGCCTGTTCTGGATTAAGAACAAGCATCCAGAAAAACCACTCGGTGAGCGCCTGCGTTTAGCGTTGCAAGAGCTGGGGCCGGTTTGGATTAAGTTCGGTCAGATGATGTCAACGCGCCGTGACTTATTTCCTCCGCACATTGCTGATCCCCTGGCTTTGCTTCAAGACCAAGTAGCGCCATTTGATGGTGAGCTAGCAAAAAAGCAGATGGAGCAAGCATTAGGTGGCCCGTTAGAAAACTGGTTTACCGAGTTTGATATCAAACCACTGGCGTCAGCATCGATTGCTCAGGTGCATACTGCGCGTTTAAAAGACTCTAACCAAGAAGTGGTATTAAAGGTTATCCGCCCAGATATTCGCCCGGTCATTGATTCAGATCTAAAACTGATGCACCGAATGGCGCGTATAGTCGCCGGAGCAATGCCTGAAGCACGTCGTTTGAAACCGGTTGAAGTTGTACGTGAGTACGAGAAAACATTGCTTGATGAACTCGACTTACGACGTGAAGCGGCGAATGCCATTCAGTTGCGCCGCAACTTTGAAGGCAGCGAAGAATTGTATGTTCCTGAAGTTTTTCCTGACTTCAGTAATGAAACTGTCATGGTTTCTGAGCGAATATATGGCATTCAAGTCTCTGATATTGATGGCTTGAAAGCAAATGGCACCAATATGAAATTGCTCGCGGAGCGCGGCGTGAGTGTGTTTTTCACTCAGGTGTTCCGAGACAGCTTCTTCCATGCCGATATGCATCCGGGGAACGTGTTCGTCAAACCCGAACATCCAGAGAACCCAATGTGGATCGGGCTAGATTGCGGAATCGTTGGTACACTTAATAGTGAAGACAAGCGTTATCTGGCGGAAAACTTCCTGGCGTTTTTCAATCGAGACTACCGCCGAGTGGCAGAGTTACATGTGGACTCAGGATGGGTGCCTGCCGATACCAATGTCGATGAGTTTGAGTTCGCGATTCGCATTGTGTGTGAGCCTATTTTTGCTAAGCCACTGTGCGAAATCTCCTTTGGTCATGTGCTGTTGAATTTGTTCAACACGGCACGTCGATTCAATATGGAGGTTCAGCCACAGCTTGTATTGCTGCAAAAAACGCTGCTGTACGTGGAAGGTCTTGGTAGGCAGCTGTACCCTCAGCTTGATTTGTGGGAGACCGCAAAACCATTCCTTGAAGAATGGATGATGAATCAAGTTGGGCCGCAAGCTTTGGTGAATGCAATTAAAGATCGCGCACCATTTTGGGCGGAGAAGTTACCGGAACTGCCAGAGCTGCTTTACGATAGCCTGAAACAAGGTAAAGCGATGAACCAACGCATGGATCAGCTTTACCAAGGGTATCGTCAGAGCAAGCGCCAGCAGGCGACAGGAAAGTTTTTATTTGGCGTTGGCGCCACTTTAGTCGTATGCTCGGCAATATTGGTGAACAATGCTTTTGAGCAGCTTTCGTTGGCCAGCGGTATCGCAGGTGTCACATTTTGGCTGCTTAGTTGGCGAGCTTATCGTCAATAGACGTTAAACTCTTGAAATATTTTTGTTTATTTAAAGACCCGAGGTAAAGAGAATGGGTGGTATCAGTGTTTGGCAACTTCTAATCATTGCTGTAATTGTTGTATTGCTATTCGGAACTAAGAAACTACGCGGTATCGGTGGCGATCTGGGTGGTGCCGTTAAGGGCTTCAAAAAAGCGATGAGCGAAGATGAACCTGCGAAAAATGACAAAGACGCAGACTTCGAACCAAAAAGTCTAGAAGAGCAGCAGAAAAAAGAAGCTGCTCCTGAAACGAAAAAAGACAAAGAGCAGGCGTAAAACGTGTTTGATATCGGTTTTTGGGAACTGGTATTAATATCTGTTGTTGGTCTGGTCGTTCTTGGGCCGGAGCGTTTGCCTCATGCTATTCGCAGCGTGTCTCGCTTTATCGGTGCCGCTAAGAGTATGGCAAATAGCGTCAAAGACGAATTGTCACACGAGCTGAAAGTCCAAGAGCTGCAAGAAAACTTGCGCAAAGCAGAGCAAATGGGGATGGATGATTTGTCTCCTGAGTTGAAATCTTCAGTCGAAGAATTGAAGAAGGCAGCGCAATCTGTAAATCGTCCTTACGCAAAGAACACCGATTCAGAGGCTGAGCCTGTAAAAACAGAGCCAGCAGCAGAAAAGGTAGAGAAAGCGGAAGAGAGCAAGGTTACAGCGGCAGATAAGAAAGCCGAATAGTCTCATTAGGAGGAGCTACTAGTGATTGGTAGCTCCTTTTTGATCTGGTTTTTAATAAGAGGTTTGCCATGTCTACCGTCGAGCAGACACAACCTTTAATTAGTCATTTGTTGGAGCTTCGCAACCGACTACTGCGCTCAATTTTGGCAGTGTTGGTGGTGTTTGTCGGACTAATTTATTTCTCTAACCACATTTACGAGTTTGTTTCCGCACCTTTAGTAGAGCGTCTACCTGAAGGCGCAACCATGATTGCTACGGATGTGGCTTCACCCTTTTTCACGCCACTGAAGTTGACGTTAATCGCTTCGGTATTTATTGCGGTGCCGTTTATTTTGTATCAAGTTTGGGCCTTTGTTGCTCCTGGCTTATACAAACATGAGCGTCGTTTGATTATGCCGTTGCTGTTTTCCAGCTCACTGCTGTTTTATTGCGGTGTGGCATTTGCGTATTTTGTGGTGTTTCCACTAGTGTTTGGCTTCTTTACTGCTATCTCATTGGGTGGTGTAGAGTTTGCGACCGACATTTCTAGCTATCTCGATTTTGTACTGGCGCTATTTATGGCGTTTGGTATCGCATTCGAGGTGCCTGTTGCGATTATTTTGTTGTGTTGGACTGGGGCCACCACACCAGAAGATCTAAGACAGAAACGGCCTTATATCATTGTGGCTGCGTTTGTCGTTGGTATGGTATTAACACCGCCAGACATGATCTCACAAACCTTACTCGCCATTCCGATGTGCTTACTGTTTGAAGTCGGTTTATTCTTTGCGCGTTTTTATACGCGTCGAGGCGAAGAGGCAACCGAAGAATAAGTTTACTGTAGATGTAAAAAGCGGCTCAATTGAGCCGCTTTTTTTGCGGTTGGTTTGTTTCTTGGGCTAACTACTTAACTTTCATGACGTAACCACACTTTGTGCATACGTATACTTCCTTGATGCCCAGCAGCTTTTGAAAAAAACTGCGCGGTACGCGTTGTAAGTAAGCACCATGTGTACACACTTCAACTTCCATATTCATGCTGTTTTACATTTGTGCTAATTAATGGGCATAAAGCAGTATAGAAAAAGAATATGTCTAATTGTCGACAGTTTTGCAAAACAGACGAAGTAAAGTGGCGATATGAGAGGTAAGTAGAGTTGCTAGTTAATTGTTATGTTTATCAATAACTTTGTGTGGGTTGTTCTATTATTTCAATAGGTTGAATCATTCATTCAATAGTTTAGGTAATAAAAAGCGACGTTGATTTCGTCGCTTTTTTCAATTTTCGTGAATTAAATATTAAACAGCTTTTTGGCATTTTCAGTCGTTATGGCATCGATAGTTGCGACATCGACATCACGCAAGTCGGCAACACGTTGTGCAACGAGAGAAGTGTAGGCTGGTTCATTACGCTTACCACGGTGCGGTACTGGCGCTAAGTATGGACAATCGGTTTCTAAAATGACCCACTGCATATCCAAATGTGGAATGACTTTATCCATCCCGCCATTCTTAAAGGTCGATACGCCACCCAAGCCTAAGTGGAAGCCTAGCTCATTGATTGCTTGCGCTTCTTCTAAACTGCCGCCAAAACAGTGGAATACACCACGCAGACGACCATCTTGCTCTTGTCTTAGCAAAGTGAGTGTTTCTTCAATCGAATCACGAGTGTGGATCACGACCGGTAAATCCATCTCTTTTGCCCAGTTTAGCTGAGTCACGAATGCCATCTCTTGCTCGGCGCGATAGGTTTTGTCCCAATACAGGTCGATACCAATTTCGCCCACCGCAATAAACTTGTGTTTCTCAAACCAGCCGCGGATGATTTCCAGCGTTTGCTCAACGTTGTTATCCACATAGCAAGGATGGAGTCCCATCATTGAGTGGCACACGTCAGGATACGCCGCTTCGGTTTGTAGCATGGGCTCAATAGAGTCCAGATCGATGTTTGGCAACAGGATCTTATTAATGCCTTGCGCTAAGGCGCGTTGTACTACTTCATCGCGGTCGTTATCAAATTCGCTGGCATAGATGTGCGCGTGGGTATCGATCATCGTTACTCTCTGTGCTTCATGGTTGGTTTCGTATTCGAAGTATACTTGAGTGTGAGTGCTGGGTCATTTTCAGTTTTTTTCATTACCTTTTTCCAGATTGTCACTCGCAACATGCATCAAGAGTGATATGATTTTGTTCACCAGATGATTTGATCATCATAACCGTCCAGACAAGGAGAAAATGGTGTCTGTATCAATTCAAGGTCCATTCCCTGCACGCCGTATGCGTCGTTTACGTAAGCACGATTTTAGTCGTCGTTTGATGGCTGAGAACCAACTTTCTGTTAATGATCTGATTTACCCAATGTTCATTCTTATGGGTAAAGATCGTCGTGAGAGCGTGGAGTCCATGCCGGGTGTAGAGCGTTTGTCGATTGATTTAATGCTAGAAGAAGCGCAATACCTTGCAAATCTAGGCGTTCCAGCAATCGCGCTTTTCCCTGTCGTAAACCAAGACGCTAAAAGCTTATGTGCTACTGAAGCCTACAACCCGGAAGGTTTGGTCCAGCGAGCAGTACGTGCGCTTAAAGAACATATTCCTCAAATCGGTGTGATCACAGACGTGGCACTTGACCCATTCACGACGCACGGCCAAGACGGCATCATCGATGAAGATGGCTACGTAATGAATGATGAAACCACGGAAGTACTGGTTAAGCAGGCTTTGTCTCACGCTGAAGCGGGTGCTGACGTTGTCGCGCCTTCAGACATGATGGATGGCCGTATTGGTAAGATCCGCGAAGCATTAGAAAATGCGGGCTACATTCATACACAAATCATGGCTTACTCGGCTAAGTACGCGTCGAACTACTACGGACCATTCCGTGATGCGGTTGGCTCTTCTTCAAATCTAAAAGGCGGCAACAAGAAAAACTACCAAATGGACCCAGCAAACATTGACGAAGCGATTCACGAAGTGGCGCTAGACATCAATGAAGGTGCGGACATGGTGATGGTTAAACCTGGTATGCCATACTTAGATGTAGTTCGCCGAGTAAAAACTGAACTTCAAGTACCGACATTTGCTTATCAAGTATCTGGCGAGTACGCGATGCATAAAGCGGCGATCATGAATGGCTGGCTCAAAGAGCGCGAAATTGTGATGGAATCACTACTGTGCTTCAAACGTGCAGGTGCTGACGGCATCTTAACGTACTTTGCGAAAGATGTGGCTGAGTGGTTGGCAGAAGAGAATGCACAAACTGCTCAACACCTAAATCGTACTCCGGAAGCGACTGAAGAGTAATTATCGCTCAGTGAGAAACACCAGACCAACAAGAGTTGTTCGTCTGTATATACCCAAGTAACCTCAGGCGGATTACAACAGTAACAATCCAAGGTGCTTGGGTATTTTTATTTTGGAGAAGAGAACAATGACAATGCTGATTCGTGAAGGCACATTGGAAGAAGCACTTCAAGTTGTGGCACGTGTTACCGAATTTTCGAAAGGAGAAACGGCAGACTCCATGACTCAACGTTTAGAAGAGAAAAACAGTTTAATCCTCGTTGCAGAAAAAAATGGCACGATTGTCGGCTTCAAAATAGGTTACGAATTAGAGGATGGTGTTTTCTATAGCTGGTTGGGTGGTGTTGTTCCTGAGGCTCGAAATGAAGGCGTGGCACAATTGCTTTTGGAAGCACAAGAAGATTGGGCGGCTGAGCAAGGCTATAACACGTTAAAAGTGAAATCTCGAAATCAGTTTCCTGCTATGCTTCGATTGTTATTGAGAAATGGCTATATCATTGAAAAATTTGAAGAAAAAATTAATCTTCGTGAATCTCGAGTTCATTTCATTAAAGCGATGTGAAAATAAATGAGATTTTTTCTCATTTAACTGTTGACTACGAAATGAGAATCATTATTATTAAACCTGTCTTAGGGAATGAGGAAGAGTTCACAAGGACGTTGAATGACTTATTAACAGAAGTTGATTAACTGAAAGTTGAGAAGTGATGAAACATTTTTCCGAGAACTTGCACGAATTCTTTTTGACACGACATTGCTCACATTGCTTCCAGTGTAATTTATAGCTTCTTGGTTAAGCTGCTCTATTTACAGAATTTGCTTTACCACTTCTGCTAGGCGACCCCATTCGGGTCGCTTTTTTCTTTTCTACGATTTCTATTTGACGTCACTATTCGTATTTTTTCCACACACGATGATCATTTAAGGACCGTTGATCTTCTCGCCGTTTTGTAAAACAAACTTTTAAAAACAATAACTTAACGTACGTGTTTTTTGTGTTTTCTATCATTGGATAACCAGTGGATAATTTCTATAAACAGAGTTATCCACAGGGTGAGGTTATCTTCGTGAATAAAATCGAAAAATTTACGCGACCTAGATCGAGCGAACAAGATAGATTCGGATCAGCAGTCATGGCATCCTAGGCAGATCTCTCAAGTACTGAATTGGATACAGACAATTATGGCAAGTATTCCTGAAAATCCGTTGATCCTTATCGACGGCTCTTCTTACCTATATCGCGCTTTTCACGCCTACCCGGGCACCATGAGCAATGGTGAAATTCCAACGAATGCCGTTTACGGTGTCGTGAACATGTTACGCAGCATGATGCGTCAGTTTGCGTCTGAGCGCATCGCGGTGGTTTTCGATGCGAAGGGAAAAACCTTCCGTGATGATATGTATGCAGAATACAAAGCTAATCGTCCGCCAATGCCGGATGATCTGCGTTGCCAAATTGAACCATTGCACAATGTTATTCGCGCGATGGGTTTACCACTGATCTGCGTTCCTGGTGTCGAAGCAGATGACGTCATTGGTACGTTGGCGCATCAAGCATCACAAAAAGGCATGCCTGTATTGATCAGTACTGGTGATAAAGACATGGCGCAGTTGGTGGATGATAATATTACCTTGATCAACACCATGACGAACGTCGTGATGGATCGTGAAGGTGTGGTTGAAAAGTTTGGCATTCCACCTGAGTTAATCATCGACTACCTAGCGCTGATGGGCGATAAAGTTGATAACATCCCTGGTGTACCAGGCGTGGGTGACAAAACAGCGACTGCACTACTGCAAGGTATTGGTGGTCTGACGAAGTTGTATGAAAATCTCGATGACATTGCTGCGCTTGGCTTCCGTGGTTCTAAAACCATGGCGAAGAAGCTCATCGATAACAAAGAAAATGCCATGCTGTCGTACGAGCTCGCGACCATTAAATTGGATGTTGAACTTGAAGAAACGCCAGAATCACTGCTGAAAGCGGAACCAAATAAAGACGAACTAGTGAAGCTGTATGGTCAACTGACGTTTAAATCTTGGTTGAACGAGCTACTTGAAGGCGGTTCTGGGTCGGTAGAAGCTGTTGAGCTTGCTGGCTCTGCTCAAGCCTCTGCTTCTCATGCCGAGATGGAAACTTCCGCAGTGACAATCGACCGCAGCCAATATGAAACGATTCTGGATGAAGAAACCTTCAATGCGTGGCTAGACAAACTTCAAACGGCCGAGTTGTTTGCGTTTGATACGGAAACCGACAACCTAGATTACATGCTAGCGAACCTGGTTGGTTTTTCATTCGCTGTCGATGAAGGCATTGCCGCTTATGTGCCTGTTGCACATGACTACCTAGATGCACCTGAACAGCTTGATCGTGATTGGGTTCTAGGACAGCTTAAGCCAATTCTTGAAGATGCAGCGAAAGCAAAAGTTGGTCAAAACTTAAAGTATGATGCGTCTGTATTGGCTCGTTATGATATTGAGCTAAAAGGTATCAAGCACGACACGATGTTGGAATCGTACATTTACAACAGTGTCGGCGGTAAACACGATATGGACAGCTTGGCGCTGCGCTTCCTACAACATAGTTGCATTTCTTTTGAGCAAATTGCAGGTAAAGGCAAAAATCAGCTTACGTTTAACCAAATCGAGTTGGAACAAGCATCGCCATACGCGGCAGAAGATGCGGATGTGACCCTTCGTCTGCACAATCGCTTGTTTGCGAATATCGAGCAGGATGAAAGCCTAAAGACAGTGTACGAAGAGATTGAAATGCCGTTGGTGCCAGTTCTTTCGCGCATTGAACGCACTGGGGTCTTTATCGATGAAATGAAGCTGAGTGCGCAGTCGGTCGAGATTACCGCTCGCCTTGATGAGCTTGAAAAGAAAGCGTATGAAATTGCAGAGCAAGAGTTCAACATGAACTCGCCAAAGCAATTACAAGCCATCCTATTTGAAAAAATGGGTTTACCGGTGGTGAAGAAAACGCCATCAGGTACACCATCGACGAATGAAGAAGTGCTACAAGAACTCGCGCTAGATTACCCACTGCCAAAATTGATTTTGGAATATCGCGGTTTGGCGAAGCTTAAATCGACGTACACGGACAAGCTGCCGAAGATGATCAACCCAACAACTGGGCGTGTGCATACTTCTTACCATCAAGCAGTAACCGCAACTGGTCGTCTATCTTCTACCGATCCGAACTTACAAAACATTCCAATTCGTAACGAAGCTGGCCGTCGTATTCGCCAAGCGTTTGTCGCACCAGCTGGCCATAAAATCTTAGCGGTCGACTACTCGCAAATCGAACTGCGCATCATGGCGCACCTTTCTGGCGACCAAGCGTTATTGGATGCCTTCCGTGATGGTAAAGACATTCACGCGGCAACTGCGGCAGAAATTATGGGCCTGGATATTGAACAGGTATCGAGCGAGCAGCGTCGCCGTGCTAAAGCCGTTAACTTCGGGCTTATCTATGGCATGAGTGCATTTGGTTTGGCGAAGCAGCTTGGTATCCCTCGCGGCGAAGCACAAGCCTACATGGATAAATACTTTGAGCGTTACCCTGGCGTTATGCAGTACATGGAAGACACGCGCAGCACGGCTGCAGATAAGGGCTATGTTGAAACGATCTTTGGTCGACGTTTGCATTTACCAGAAATCAAATCGCGCAACGGGATGCGTCGTAAAGCTGCTGAACGTGCGGCAATCAACGCACCGATGCAAGGTACGGCTGCGGACATCATTAAGAAAGCGATGCTGTTGGTTGATCAGTGGATTCAGGAAGAAGGCAATGGCCGTGTGAAGTTGTTAATGCAAGTACACGATGAATTGGTCTTTGAAGTTGAAGAGTCATCATTGTCCGAAATTGAAAGTAAAGTACAGAAATTGATGGAATCTGCAGCAGAGCTAAAAGTACCATTGGTTGCAGAAGCAGGGCACGGTGATAACTGGGATCAAGCTCATTAGTCACTTTTAGACCAAAATAACCAATTAATTATGAGCCAGCGCACAAACGCTGGCTTTTTTTTGCGATTAAAAAAGCTAGCACAAAGTTAATTTTGATGTTGCTTAATAAAAAATTCATGAAAAAAAACTACAAAAATTCTTTGCAATTCTGACCAATTGTTGTACATTAATACTCGTAGGGTACAGAGGTAAGATGTTCTATCTTTCAGACCTTTTGTTTCACGTTATTGGATTAGGCTGATTCAGCCGCCCCAGTCAGCTTTTGACTGGGGCGTTTTTTATTGTGCGAAAGAAAATTTTTCTTTTTGTTCAATGTGTTGGGTTGGTAACGACTTGTCTTTATATTTCTCCCATCTTTAACCTATTGTCTACACTCCAATTTTCTTCAAAAACTCGCAAACTATTCAATCTGTAAATTTATGCCAATCACACTATGATTTTTTCTTGAAGGAAACTAAGTTGACGTGGAAGTGGGTAGATTTCTGTCTAACTTGTTGAATTGTATTTTCTTTATTGGTTATGGTTGTGAGTTAATTAAGCGAAAGCTAAAGTTAGGCGGCTTTTTAAGCTATTGAAATCATCCGATAGTTCAGCAATGCTTCGTCACATAACAATAATTACCAATTTTTCTCTCCCGTTATCCCTGCCAGGAAGGTGGGGATTTTTATTGCCTGTTATTTAGCTCAGATAAACAAAAGCCCCACCAAATGGTAGGGCCGTGTCGAAAAAATTTAACAAATATTGTTAATTATTCTTCGTCGCTTGCTGGGGTATCCAGTTCGCCTTCTTCTATCAGGTGTGCGAGCGCCGGTGCAAACCAGGTATCCAGTTTTGCACGCAGCTGATCAACGCCTAATCCTTTAAGGGAAGAGAACACATCAACGGAAACGTCGCCACCGAAAGTTTCCACCTGTTTGCGAACTTTCAGCAGGGTTTGTTTGCGTGCGCCACTTTTTAGTTTATCTGCTTTGGTTAGCAAAACTTGCACAGGAATGTGGCTATCGATGGCCCAGAAAATCATTTGCTGGTCGAGATCTTTCATTGGATGACGAATGTCCATCAGAACCACTAAGCCTTTTAGGCACTCGCGTTTCTGTAGGTATTCACCCAAAGATTTCTGCCATTTGTTTTTCATCTCTACCGGTACTTGAGCAAAACCGTACCCAGGTAGATCGACAATGTGACAACCTTCTTCTACTTTGAAAAGGTTGATTAATTGCGTACGACCAGGTGTCTTTGATGTCTTGGCTAAGCTTTTTTGATTAGTTAGACGGTTAAGTGCACTCGATTTACCAGCGTTTGAGCGTCCTGCAAACGCAATTTCGACACCTTCGTCTTCCGGTAGGTGACGAATATCGGGTGCGCTGGTGATGAAATGCGTATTTTGGTAATGAATTTTTACGCTCACTGTTAACTCCATCTCGACTTTGTGTAGTCGATTGATTACTTTTTTGTGAAAATGTGTAAAATAACCGTGCTCGGCATAAGGTCGCCTATTGTACCATGAGTGTACGCGGTATGTTCACATTCCGTGGTACTGGAAGCTTGATAATTATAATGGAATGTCATGAAGAAATTAGCGCTAATTTTGAGTCTTTTAGCCAGTTGCTCAGTATGGGCCCAAGGTAATATTGAGGCTGGTAAAGCAAAATCACAAACCTGTGTCGCCTGTCACGGAGCAGATGGCAACAGTGCAATAACAACGTACCCGAAACTCGCAGGCCAACACGCTAAGTATCTTGAGAAGCAGTTAAAAGAACTTAAGCTAGGCATGACAAGTGGTGGTAAACAAGGTCGTTACGATCCTGTAATGAGTGGTATGGCAATGCCACTGAGCGATGAAGATATCGCAGACCTATCTGCTTACTACGCTTCGCTACCAGTTTCAGAAAACTCAACACCTGAAGATGTGGTAGCAAAAGGCAAAACGCTTTATACCGCTGGTGATGCCGAGCGTGGCCTAACCGCATGTATTGCATGTCATGGTCCTCGTGGCAATGGTACTGAGCTTTCAGGTTTCCCGAAAATTTCTGGTCAGCATGCTGACTACATCAAAGCTCAGCTAGAAAAATTCCGTGATGGCGACCGTGGTAATGATATGAATGCCATGATGCGCGACATCGCGAAGAAAATGACAGACGAAGATATCGAAGTGCTGTCTAAATACGTTGGCGGTCTGCACTAATATACCTAAATCGCTCAAGATCCTGCATCTTGAGCTGGTTGGGTAGATGTCCCTACATCGTTCGAGCAACTTGTACAAAAATGCCCTAGTGAATCCACTAGGGCATTTTTGTTCGTGACAGATATCACAGTCGAGTTTGGATGCGAAAGCGATAGTTGGCTCGGCAGTTTGTGAGACATTTGCCATACTTGATGTTGGCTTTTTCTTGTTGGTGTTTTTAAGTTTTTGATTAAATGATAATTTTGATGTTTTAGAAAAATAGGCGGATGATTTTTTCAACTCATTACTTGTGAGCATCGCGGGATGGCGTAAAGTAGAAGTTGTTCACAGGGGGTGAATGTAAGGATTTAAGACCACGGTTTAGGTCTCCAAGGATGTAGCTCGGATGCTTGGTGATTTAGAAAGGGATTTAGATAGGTAGGGAGCCTATCTGATAAGGATGGTCATCTCGTCTGACGGTTAAGACAGTGAAACGGATCAGGCACAGGAAGTTGCTCAGTAGACAGGAAGTAAACGGATAGCCAAAACTCATCAGGAAGATGAAAAACAACTCTTTTTGGCAGGGAAAGCTCGAAAAACAAAGGGAACATTGATGCACCAAATGCGTGCAACACAGTTTCGCCAATTGATGGCACTTAGAAAGCGACAGTCTGACTGTCGCTTTTTTTATATCCGTTGACTTGCTCAGTCGTAACTTGAATTGAGATTACTGCACTTATTTAGCTTTATAGGTTGTAAACAAAGTTTTTTAACAAAAATTGCTGAAAAAATGCTCAGCAACACTCCAATCTGAGTTCACTTTCTGGTATGTTTCGCATCCCTGTTTGAGGAAGTCAGCATGCATACCTGTCCTTTATGCCAAAATCAGCGTACTCACCACTATTTTGAAGATAAGCGACGTGAATATCTTCAATGTGAGCAGTGCTGTTTGGTGTTCGTGAATCCAGACCAACGTTTGGATGCGGAAACCGAAAAAGCTCACTATGATTTGCATGAGAACAACCCTGAAGATTTAGGTTACCGACGCTTTTTGTCGCGTATTGCTGACCCGATCACAGAGCGAATTTCTCCACAATCAAATGGTATCGACTTTGGTTGTGGTCCTGGCCCAACGCTCTCCTTGATGCTGGAAGAGGCGGGGCACAACATGGCGTTGTACGATCTCTACTACCACCCTGATACGTCGGTTTTAGATAAAACGTATGACTTCATGACAGCAACAGAGGTGATAGAGCACCTCTACCACCCAGATTTGGTGTGGAAGCAATGGTTGAATTTAGTTAAGCCAGGGGGCTGGATAGGCCTGATGACGAAAATGGTCATCGACGTGGAGGCTTTCAAATCATGGCATTATAAGAACGATCTCACTCATGTAGTGTTCTTTAGTCGTGACACGTTCCAGTTCCTAGCAGAGCGGGATAAGCTCGAACTCGAATTTATTGGTAATGATGTAATTTTACTGAGGAAACCCCAGTAATGAGCCGTAGTAAAAAATCTAGAAAGCCAGGTGCCGCTGGCGCACCTGAGTTTGTTGTAACTCGTAACCGTACAGAGTCTGATGTGGAAGGCCGCCTACGCAAGCGTGCTAAAAAGCGCAAAGGCTTGAAAACGGGTAACCGTAACTCAGAAGTTAACGAGCAGAAAAAGCAAGCTGCTGCACAAAACCGCGACCCGCGTTTAGGCAGTAAAAAGAAAATTCCTCTGGTTGTTGAGCCTGCGAAGAAAATGACGAAGCAAGAGCGTCGTTTGTCGGCAGAGCAAGAACTAGAGATGCTAGAAAATGACGCGCAATTGAACGTGTTGCTAGACCGTATTGAAGCGGGTGAAAACCTAGGCACAGGTCTACAGAAATACGTCGATGAGAAGCTCGACCGCATTGAGAAGCTAATGGACCAACTAGGTTTGTTGGAACCTGAAGAAGAGGAAGACTTCACTGCTCCTGCTGAGAAAAGCACGCGCAATGATGATGACTTGCTGGCAGATTTCGACGACATTAACTTCGACGACTACAAAGGATAATTAAGCTATGAATGTAACCTTATTAGCTATTGCTGGTGTTGTGATTATCATCGCACTTGCTTCTTATGCAGGTTACCTTCTGCTTCAATTGAAAAAGCAAAAGGAATTGCAGCTAAAGCATCAAAAATTGGCGATAGATAAACGTAACGCCAACATTTTTGAGAATGTGCATACCTTGTGTCAGGCGGGTATTCAAGGCCAATGCGATTTATCTGAAATCAGTATTCGTGTGTATAACATCATGGATTATGTACAAGGTGAAGACCGTGTCGATTTCGATAAAACGTACCCTGCAATTTCTGAGCTTTACCATATCGTGAAAGATATGGCGCGTGGTGAAGAACGCCAACAACTTGCCAAGAAAGAGCGTATGCAACAGAACTTGACGCGTCATAAAGCGGAAAGCCGCCTCACTGACGCGATTATTGAGGAGCTCAAAGTGTTGCAGAAAAACGTCCAGCCACTGAATAATCAAATCAATATTCAGATGATTTAATAGTTACCCCCAATGGTTTCCTTATGACTGTTGGGGGTATCGTGATCACGCTAGCACTTCTTTAGTTTTATAATTAAAAAGCCAGTCGGCGTTGCCACGCTTGTCATCGTCGTATGGCAAAATAGCGGCTCTGAATATCGGGTGACGGCTTTCGTTGCCCTAGCATTTAACGGAAAGTACCACCATGTCGAATCAACACACTGAATCGAAGCAGCAAATCGTCTGGGATCAAGCGGTATTGGATAAGTACAACTATTCCGGTCCTCGCTACACGTCGTACCCAACGGCGCTGGAGTTCCATGAAGCGTTCACCATTTCTGATTATGATATGGCATGCACTCAGTACCCAGACCGCCCATTATCGCTGTACGTGCACATTCCGTTCTGTCACAAGCTTTGTTACTACTGTGGTTGTAATAAAGTCATTACGCGCCACTCGCACAAAGCGGACGAATACCTCGATGTGCTTGAGCATGAGATTCGTCAACGTGCAGCCTTATTGGTGGGCAGAACGGTCACGCAATTGCACTTTGGTGGTGGTACGCCAACGTTCCTTTCTGAAAAGCAAATTACACGCGTAATGAGCCTGTTGCGCCAAGAGTTTACCTTTAGCAGTGATGCTGAAATCAGTATCGAAGTTGACCCGCGTGAAATTCAGATCACCATGTTGGATCACCTGCGTAGCGAAGGCTTTAACCGCTTGAGCATCGGTGTTCAGGACTTCAACAAAGAAGTGCAAAAACTGGTGAACCGTGAGCAAGATGAAGAGTTCATCTTTGCGATGGTTGCGCGCGCAAAAGAGTTGGGTTTCCGTTCGACAAACCTAGATTTGATCTACGGCTTGCCAAAGCAAACCAAAGTCTCTTTTGCCAAGACGTTAGAACAAGTACTGGAAATGCAGCCGGGCCGTCTGTCCGTATTTAACTACGCGCACATGCCACAGCTATTTGCAGCGCAGCGTAAGATTAAAGACGAAGATCTGCCTAAAGCAGAAGAGAAGATGGCGATTCTGCAAGATACCATCGCGACACTGACTGGCGCTGGCTATCAATTTATCGGCATGGACCACTTTGCTTTACCGGACGATGAGCTTGCCGTCGCTCAGCGCGAAGGTATTTTGCATCGCAACTTCCAAGGCTACACCACACAAGGTGAATGTGATTTGGTTGGCTTTGGTGTCTCTGCAATCTCGATGATCGGCGATGCATACGCGCAAAACCAGAAAGAGCTGAAGAAATACTACGCTCAAGTCAACGAACTTCGTCATGCACTGTGGAAAGGGGTTTCGCTGGACTCTGATGATTTGCTACGTCGCGAAGTGATCAAGCAGCTGATCTGTAATTTTAAACTAGACAAGAAAGCGATCGAGTCTGAGTTTAAAGTGAAGTTTGATCAGTACTTTAAAGAAGATTTGCAGCTACTTCAGACCTTCATCAACGATGAGCTGGTGGAAGTGGATGACAATGAAATTCGTGTGACGCTGCGAGGTCGTTTGCTGATCCGTAATATTTGTATGAGCTTCGATAAGTACCTGCGAGCGAAGGCGCGTCAGCAACAATTCTCTCGTGTTATCTAATCATAGACGCCGATTCAAGATATAAAAAATGCCAGCAGATGCTGGCATTTTTTTATGTTTTCGCTGGATTTAAGCGCGATCTTTTACTTTTGCTTTCAGTTCCGCTTTTTCTGCTTCTGAAAGGAACGCAATCTCAAGGCCATTGATTTGTGCTTGGCGAATCTGGTCTTGGCTCAGACCAGCTGCTGGTGCCGCTACTTCGTATTCGTATGGCAGCTCGATACCTTCAACCGCTGGATCGTCAGTGTTCAGACACGCAAGAACGCCATGCTCTAGGAACTGTTTGAGAGGGTGGTTTTCTAACGTTTCTACCGTGCTTGTTTGGTAGTTTGATGTTAGGCAAGACTCAATACCAATGCGGTTTTCTGCTAGGTAATCCATCAGTTTTGGATCGTGGATCGCTTTTACGCCGTGACCGATACGAGTTGCGCCCAGCTCATTGATTGCTTGCCACATGCTCTCTGCACCTGCTGCTTCACCAGCATGAACCGTTACCCCAAGGCCAGCGTCGCGTACTTGTTTGAAGTGAGACACAAAGCGATCGCCCGGTTGGCCCAGTTCGTCACCCGCCAAGTCGACGGCAACGATGTGATCTTTTTGGCTCAGAATGCCGTCCAGTTCTTGTTGGCATGCGTCGGTGCCAAATGTGCGACTCATGATGCCGATCAGGTTGGCTTTCACGCCAAAATCGCGCATACCCGCTTGCACACCGTCCACGACTGCTTCAACAACACCCGCTACTGGTAACTTGTGTTTCATTGCCATGTAGTATGGTGAGAAACGCAGTTCAGCGTAATCGATTTGAGCGTTTAGTGCGTCTTCTACGTTTTCGTACGCCACACGACGACATGCATCTAGGTCGCCCAGTACCGCAACACCCCAGTCGAGCTTAGAAAGGAAAGCAACAAGAGAGGGTTCCGCTTCGACAATTTGAACGTGAGGAGTTAGAGACTCAATATCGTACGCTGGCAGAGCAATACCAAATTTTTGGCCAAGCTCAAGAATCGTTTTAGTACGAATGTTACCGTCTAGGTGGCGGTGCAAATCAGTAAGAGGAAGGTTCTTCGTTATCATTATGTCGATCCGGATAGTTATGAACTGGAACAGGGCCCAAACATCATCTGTGACAATACATGGGTAAGATTTGCAGTTAAGTATAAATAACAGTTAGGTAGATTGTCAGTAGAGGATGACTAGGAAATCAACGATTCTCGCTCTTTTCTACTTCATGTTAACCAAATGTGTTGGCCACTCTTCTAGTGGCATTGGACGGCTGTAATAGAAGCCTTGCACTTGGTTGCAGCCTAAAGAGCGTAGTAATTGTGCTTGATTGCTATCCTCTACGCCTTCTGCGACGACATTGGTTTTGAGGCCCGCGGTGATATTGATGACCGCAGCAACGACCGAACTGTCTAAGTTTTCTTGCGTGAGTTGATTGATGAAGGTGCGATCAATCTTCAAACAAGTAAATGGCAGTGAGTGAAGATAACCCAGTGATGAGTAACCGGTACCGAAATCATCGATCGCGATACCAATCCCCATATCACGCAGTTTGGTCATATTTTCCAGTGTGGTTGGTGCGCTATCAATAATGCGCGACTCGGTGATCTCCAGTGTTAGGTTACTGGCGGGTAATTTTGTGATATCCAATACGTTGGTCACCGTATCGACAAAATCAGGGCAGGACAGTTGATTAACGGAGATGTTCACATGCAGTTGGAAGTCTGATGGCCACTGATTACTTTGAATGGCTTGGTATGTATCGCGGCAAGCTTGTAACAGAATTTGTTGGCCAATGGCTTTGATCATGCCGCTTTCTTCTGCGATTGGAATAAAATCTAATGGTGACACCATTCCTGAGTCACTGTGCCAGCGCGCCAGCGCTTCTGCGCCACACACATTACCACTAGCGAGATCCACAATAGGTTGATAATGAGGGATAAACTCTCGGTTTTCGATGCCAGTTTGAATCTTAGTCAGCATTTGGGTGCGGAACTTTGAAGCGCTTGCCAGTTCAGGGCTGTAATGACAGACACCGGTCAGTGAATCTTGCTTGGCGTAGCTTAATGCGATGCTGGCGTTGCGAAGCCACAGCGGCATGGTTTCATTTGGTTGGGTTTGCACAATGCCAAGTGAAATCTTCATCACTACATTCTCACCTTCCACCATAAATGGGGTGGAAAAGAGTCGCTGTAATCGACGCTCGGTTTGTTTAACTTGGGCTTCAGTATCGGCGTTTGAGAGAAACACTGCGAACTCATCACCGCCAATCCGAGCCAGTAACGCGTTATCACTAAACTCTTGTTTTAGCCTTTCTGCGATGCTGACCAACAGTTGATCACCGTTATGATGACCCACACTGTCGTTGATATCTCTAAATTTGTTGATACCAAGTAAAAATAAACTGCCGTGGCACAGGTGAGATTGGTTCTCACAGATTTCGACCAAGCCCTGACGACTGTATAAGCGTGTCAGAGAGTCATAAACCAACTGCTCACGCAACGCTTTAAATGAGGCTCTGAGGTTACTCGTCATCTCATTAAAGGCATGCACAAGTACCGTTGTCTCATACACATAACCAGGTTTTGGCATACTGCTGTCCCAATCGCCATTCGCAAGGTGTTGGGCGGCGTCGGCCGTCGCGTTAATCGGTCTGGTGACTCGGTTGAAAATGATCCAACTGATGGCGATACCAAATAAGCTGACGATAAACCCGACCAGCCAACTCTTTTGTTGGCTTTTCGGCAATGTACCCAGCAACTCGGATTCAGATATAGAGGTGCCAATAAACCATGTTAAACCGTTTTGATCTCGGTATGGGGTTAGTCGGCTGAAAATACGTTGGCCGTCATGCTCAAATGAAAAGGTGTAAGGTTGCTTAGTATTGTTGAGATCAAACGACCGAACGCGGCTCGCACTGATTTTGATGATCGGATCTGCGTTTTCAGCCGCAAACAAACGCTGCCCTTTATCAGAAAACTTTGTGCCCCATGAGATAACGCTTCCCGGGCCTGAGTGAGCGATTAAACGATGCTCTGGGTCCATGATGTAGACCGAAGCTTTGGTGTTGTATTTTAACTCACGTAGAAATTCGTTAAATGTGTTGATGCGAATGTCTGTCACCAACACGCCAGCAAATTGGTCGTGTTTATACACCGGTGTCATGGCTGACAGCGTAATATCCTGGCGTTCATCGGCATTCGTATAAATCTCAGACCACATCGAGGTTTGAGTCTCTGCGACGGGCGTATACCATGGGCGAGTGCGAGGATCGTATGGAGAGATAACCGTTCGAATGCTATTACTCACATGGTTGGTGCCATAAATAATCAGATCACCATCGGTATATCGATCTTGAACCATTAAGGTGTAATCGTCGGAAAGCTCGCGGCGGAACCCGGCAAAGTCACCGCTTTCTGAACCAAATGCGATGACATCCAACTGCGGTATCGATTGGTAAAGGTTTTTGAATGCACTCAGCAGGTAGCTTTGAATATCTGAGGTGTCGTGAGGATGATAAAGGTTGTGATAGCTGACGTTATGCGCGAGAGCCATAACCGCAGTAAACGGCTTGCGCAGATAGCTATTAAGGTGGTCGTGGACACTTTCGGTTAACACGGAAAGTTGTTTGTCGCTGATATCTTTGACCACTTCTTCGTAGCTTTGCTTTTGGACGTAGACAATGACACCGATCGCCAGTAAGAAGATCATGACAAATGGAATGAGAACAGCGGTACGCAGTGTAATTTGAGTCGTAGCAGTAGACATTGCCTAATCACATAGATGGTGGTGCGCCACAATTGTACTGATATTTTTGTTAATATCGAGTGACAAACGACTCTCGTTGTTAACGCACCACGTAAGTGATTGTCAGTACAATTCTTTTAATTTTCTGGTAAGCGTGTTTCGCCCCCAGCCTAATACTTTAGCGGCATCTTGCTTGTGACCTTTAGTGTGCTCCAAAGCTGCCTCTAATAAAATGCGCTCAAATTCTGGTAAAGCATAAGAAAGTAGTTCTTTATCTCCTGCCGCGAGTGATTGACGTGCCCAATCCGCCAATTGTTCTTGCCAGCTGCCATGCTCAGAGTCCGAAATGGATTTTTTCTCTTCGAGCAGTTCGCTTGGTAAGTCGTTTGGCAATACCTCGCTACCACTGGCCATGACGGTTAACCAACGGCAAATATTCTCTAATTGACGCACGTTGCCCGGCCAATCAAGGCGGTTAAGAATTTCAACGGTCGACGGATGCAGAGTTTTGGTTTCGACCCCCAGCTCATCAGCCGCTCGGATAAGAAAATGCTGCGTAAGTTTTTCGATGTCCTGCTTACGTTCACGCAATGCCGGAATCTGCACTCGAATCACGTTCAAGCGATGGAATAAATCTTCACGGAAATCGCCTTCATGCACCAGCTTTTCTAAATTCTGGTGTGTTGCCGCGACAATCCTTACGTCGACGCTGATTGGGGAGTGACCGCCCACTCGATAAAACTGTCCATCGGCCAGAACACGCAGCAAACGGGTTTGAATATCTAACGGCATGTCACCGATTTCGTCTAAAAATAGGGTGCCGCCATTGGCTTGTTCGAATCGACCCTGACGAACATTGTTCGCCCCGGTAAATGCCCCTTTTTCATGACCAAACAACTCTGACTCAATCAGATCTTTGGGAATCGCCGCCATATTGAGTGCAATAAAAGGTTTGTTGGCGCGAGGACTATGGCGGTGCAACGCATGAGCAACGAGCTCTTTACCCGTGCCCGATTCACCGTTAATCAATACTGAAATTGAGGAGCGAGAAAGACGGCCAATGGCGCGAAATACTTCTTGCATGGCTGGCGCTTCACCGATGATTTCTGGCGTTTCTGCTGGAATGTCTTCTGGAGAGAGTTGCTCACGTTTATTTTCGTGACTGTGTGCAATCGCTCGCTCAACTAACGTTAAGGTTTCATCGATATCAAAAGGTTTTGGTAAGTATTCAAAGGCGCCTTTTTGGTACGCATTCACTGCCGCATCCAAATCTGAGTGGGCGGTCATGATAATCACGGGAAGGTCTGGGTAATCGCGCTGTACTTGTTTTAGCAGCTCTAATCCATCAATGCCCGGCATGCGAATGTCTGATACCAGCACATCTGGTACTTCGCGTTCGAGCGCCATCAAAACGCTTTCCCCATCGGCATAGGTTTCGCATTTTATGTTGGCAGAGGAGAGCGTTTTCTCCATCACCCAGCGAATGGAACTGTCGTCATCAACGACCCAAACATATCCTTTACTCATGTAGTAATCCTTGCAGCAAACCGAAAAACTGATGCGACTTGAAGTCCATTAGCGCAATCAGATCGGCAAATAAATAGTAAATGTTGTGTGACCAGGCCAGCTTTCTACGTCTATTTTTCCATTGTGCTGGTCGATCAAATTTTGTGAAATAGACAGCCCTAAGCCAGTTCCTCCCTCGCGGCCACTGACCATGGGATAGAACAGCGTGTCTTGTAATTCCGGTGGAATGCCTGGGCCGTTGTCTGTGATTTCGACACGCGCAGCGAGTTTACAGCGT
The DNA here is from genome assembly GCF_021728155.1 of Vibrio sp. J2-4. NCBI lineage: Bacteria > Pseudomonadati > Pseudomonadota > Gammaproteobacteria > Vibrionales > Vibrionaceae > Vibrio > Vibrio sp. J2-4. Next base: position 477,693 of record NZ_JAKKCN010000004.1, on the reverse strand, counting down.
TTGCCGTGAATATTAGCTTGATGCACCGTTCTGGTGCGAATGGTGATTTTACCGTGTTCTTGATGGCTAAGAATTTGCGCCGCATTACTGACGATATTAAGCATCGCCTGTTCGATTTGGTCCGCATCCATCAAAATTTCTGGCAAGCTCGGGTCGTAATCGCGTTCAATCACGATTGAACGTTGCGATTCTAATTCAACCAACTGGCGAACCTTTTCCAGAATTTGATGCAAGTTTTCTTGTGTCTTCTTACCTGGCTTTTGTGGCCCGAGTAATCGATCAACGAGCGCTCTTAAACGGTCGGCTTGCTCAATAATGATGTGCGTATACTCGGTGAGAGAGGGATCTGGCAGCATTTTTTCTAGCAATTGCGCTGCACCACGTAATCCACCTAGCGGGTTTTTGATCTCATGTGCAAGCCCTCGGACTAACAGTTTCGCCGCTTGTTGCTGGGCGTGCTGGTTCAGTTCTTGAGAGAGTCGGCGCTGTTGATCAATTTTGCGCATCTCGACGAGTAACATCAGTTGTTTTTGCCAAGTGATTGGGCTAACTGTCACCTCTAGCATTAAGGGGCGGCCATCAACAACGAAAGTGACGTCACTGTCGGTGATGCTTTGGCCACTTTGCAATGGTTGAGTGAGCAGCGCGAGATCCAGCGACGCATGTTGAATCAATTGAGAAAGCGATTGTTCAACAATACGTTTCGCGCTTTGAGAAAACAGCAACTCGGCAGCCGGATTGGCATAACGGATAGCCAATCCATCATCAAGAATCAGTGTTGCTGTCACCATGTTGTTGAGAATGGCACTAGGAAGACTGGTATCCACATTACGTCCTTGTTTTGCTTTAAGATTGTGCGTTGCACAATAATGGTGCAATTGAACGTTAAGTATGGCGAATAAATCTCAGAAGAAAAAGTGAAAAGCACCGCAGTGATGCTATTTTTTTCACCAGATATTCTATTTTGCCCCTTTTACGGTCGGCTTAACACTTGCTCTATGTAAATGCACCGTTATAGGGCTAGTAGATGCAATAAGCTTGCCGCTTCTTTTCGCGTGCACGGCCAGTGTGTGGGTGCCTCGGTCAATATTGTTTAACTGCCACGTCATATGGCTTTGTGGCGCACCATAAGGTTTTCCGTCGAGCAGCAGTTGCAACTGTTCACCGATACCAAGCTTGCGATTGGTTTCCAGTTGAATATTGATGATGCCTCGGTTGCTGCGGATGGTTTCGTTATGTTGAGGAGTCAGCATCGAGAGCTTTAATGGGAGAGGTTTATCGGTTTTCTTTTCTGGCTTGTCTTGTGGCTCTTTCGATGGCTTGGTCTGAGGGGCGAGTGATTCCGTGCTTTCTACCCTAGGAGCCGGTGCGCTGGCTTCAAGGTTTGGCAGCGCGATGGCTTTTGCACCTTGGTTTGGCGTATCACTAAAATGAACCACGCCATTTTTATCTACCCATGTATAAGCAACCTGCGCTGATGCGATGGAGGCGATTAATAATCCGCTGAGAGCACATAGCGATGGAATAAGCTGAACTTTCATTGCTCACCTTCTTTTGATCGATGATTTCACGTTTCAATGGCTTAGCTCTTTGACCTACAAGGTAAAAAGTCCAAGCGTATTTTTATTATCCCCTCATGTTAAACGTCGAATCTTGACTGACGAATACAAAAAAGGCCCGCCTGCGAGGCGAGCCTAATATTTTGTTGCTGTGTTTACATTTTACACAGTGTCGACCTTATACAGAGTAGTAAAGTTCGAACTCAACTGGGTGAGTTGTCATGTTCACGCGCTCTACGTCCTGAGATTTCAGCTCGATGTAAGAGTCGATGAAGTCGTCAGAGAATACACCACCCGCTGTTAGGAATTCACGGTCAGCATCTAGCTCTGCTAGTGCGTCTTTCAGTGAGTATGCAACCGTTGGGATTTCTGCTGCTTCTTCTGCTGGTAGATCGTAAAGGTCTTTATCCATTGCTTCGCCTGGGTGGATCTTGTTCTTAATACCGTCAAGACCAGCCATTAGCATTGATGCAAAGCATAGGTATGGGTTAGCCGCTGGGTCACCAAAGCGAACTTCGATACGACGTGCTTTCGGGCTTGGTACCACAGGGATACGGATTGAAGCAGAGCGGTTACGTGCAGAGTAAGCAAGCATAACTGGCGCTTCGAAGCCTGGTACAAGACGTTTGTACGAGTTTGTTGATGGGTTAGCAAATGCGTTGATTGCACGAGCGTGTTTGATGATACCGCCAATGTAGTAAAGCGCCATTTCAGATAGACCGCCGTACTTGTCACCAGCAAATAGGTTTACTCCATCTTTCGCTAGAGATTGGTGAACGTGCATACCGCTACCGTTGTCACCAACAAGTGGTTTAGGCATGAATGTTGCCGTTTTACCAAACGCGTGAGCAACGTTGTGTACAACGTACTTGTAGATTTGGATTTCGTCAGCTTTGGTTGTTAGCGTGTTGAAACGAGTTGCGATTTCGTTTTGACCCGCTGTTGCCACTTCGTGGTGGTGCGCTTCAACAACAAGACCCATTTCTTCCATTACTAGACACATAGCAGAACGGATGTCTTGAGATGAATCCACTGGAGCTACAGGGAAGTAACCACCTTTAACGCCTGGACGGTGACCTTTGTTACCTTCTTCGTAATCAGAACCTGTGTTCCATGCTGCTTCTACGTCATCGATCTTGAAGAAAGAGCCTGACATGTCAGTCGCGAATTTCACGTCGTCAAATAGGAAGAATTCTGGCTCAGGACCGATAAGTACAGTATCTGCAACGCCAGTAGAGCGCATGAAGTCTTCAGCGCGTTTTGCGATAGAACGTGGGTCACGGTCGTAGCCTTGCATTGTTGCCGGCTCTAAGATGTCACAACGGATGTTTAGTGTTGCGTCTTCCGTGAATGGGTCAAGCACAGCAGAAGATGCGTCAGGCATCATTACCATGTCTGATTCGTTGATACCTTTCCAGCCAGCAACTGATGAACCATCGAACATTTTACCTTCTTCGAAGAAGTCTGCGTCGATTTGGTGAGCAGGGATCGAAATGTGCTGCTCTTTACCTTTTGTATCAGTGAAGCGTAGGTCAACAAACTTAACTTCGTTTTCTTGGATCAGCGATAGAACGTTTTCTACTGACATCTTGGATAACCTCCAGTGTTAATAAGCGGTAAAAGCTCGATTTATGAATTATTCATGAAACCTGGCATTGATTAATCAATTTGACTTTTCATTAATCGATGCTGTTTTAACTAAAGCCAAAACCGTGCCAAAAAAAATATTCCATTAATTTCAAGCAATTGTGTTTTTTGGCGCTAGCTTGGTGCAGATGATTGCACCAAAATGATCTTTACTTGCACTATTGTGGTGCGGAAAATAATTATTGCACCATAATGTGACAGGCGCATTGCTTATTCAGCCCAGTTTTTGAGCAAGAGTCAATTTGAATTATGCATCGATTGGAATAAAGTTGCGTTTAATCAATTCGTTCTGAGGAAGAAAATGGGCATTAAGCGTAAAAATCGCAGAAATGCTCGGGAGTAGATCACATATTTCTAGGCTTTTTGCTAAAATCTGGTACATTATGGCCGTTTTTTTAATCAGCAAATGTCGCCAGAGAGCACCCGTTCTCAGCGTGGGGGCATTTCATCTATCTAAGTGAATCAATATCCATGGCTACTCCACAGATTGATAAATTAAGAAATATCGCGATCATCGCGCACGTTGACCACGGTAAAACCACGTTGGTTGACAAGCTGCTACAACAATCAGGCACGCTTGAGTCTCGCGGTGAAGCTGAAGAGCGAGTCATGGACTCGAACGACATCGAGAAAGAGCGCGGTATTACCATTCTTGCTAAAAACACAGCAATCGACTGGAACGATTACCGTATCAACATCGTAGATACTCCGGGACACGCGGACTTCGGTGGCGAAGTTGAACGTATCATGTCGATGGTAGACTCTGTACTACTTATCGTTGACGCGGTTGATGGTCCAATGCCTCAAACGCGTTTCGTAACACAAAAAGCGTTTGCTCATGGTCTAAAACCAATCGTTGTTATCAACAAGATTGACCGCCCTGGTGCACGTCCTGATTGGGTTATGGACCAAGTGTTCGACCTATTCGACAACCTAGGTGCTTCTGACGAACAGTTAGACTTTAAAGTGGTTTACGCTTCTGCTCTTAACGGTTGGGCTTCTCTAGAAGAAGGCGAAACTGGCGAGAACATGGAACCGCTATTCGAAACTATCGTTGGCGAAGTAGCTGCACCAGAAGTTGACCTAGATGGTCCACTACAGATGCAAATCTCTCAGTTGGATTACAGCTCTTACGTTGGCGTTATCGGCGTTGGCCGTGTAACTCGTGGTAGCGTTAAGCCAAACCAGCAAGTAACGGTTGTTGGTGCAGACGGCAAAACTCGCAACGGTAAAGTGGGTACAGTAATGGGCTACCTAGGCCTAGAGCGTCACGAAGTTGAGCAAGCTAACGCGGGTGATATCATTGCAATCACTGGTCTTGGCGAGCTTAAAATCTCTGACACTATCTGTGCACAAAACGCAGTAGAAGCACTACCAGCACTGTCTGTTGATGAACCAACAGTAACCATGACGTTCCAAGTAAACACGTCTCCATTCGCTGGTAAAGAAGGTAAGTTCGTCACTTCACGTAACATCCTTGAGCGTCTAGAGAAGGAACTGGTACACAACGTTGCACTGCGCGTTGAACAAACAGACGATCCAGACAAATTCCGCGTATCAGGCCGTGGTGAGCTTCACCTGTCTATCCTGATCGAAAACATGCGTCGTGAAGGCTTCGAGCTTGCCGTATCTCGTCCAGAAGTAATCATCAAAGAAGAAGATGGTCAGCTAATGGAACCGTTTGAAACGGTAACTATCGACGTAATGGAAGAGCACCAAGGCGGTATCATGGAGAATATCGGCCTACGTAAAGGTGAGCTGAAAGATATGGCTCCAGACGGTAAAGGCCGTGTACGTATGGACTTCATCATGCCATCTCGTGGTCTGATCGGCTTCCAAACGGAATTCATGACACTGACTTCTGGTTCTGGTCTTCTATACCATACGTTTGACCACTACGGCCCACACAAAGGCGGTAACATCGGTCAGCGTATCAACGGTGTTCTGATTGCTAACGCTGCGGGTAAAGCGCTAACTAACGCACTGTTCAACCTTCAAGAACGTGGTCGTCTATTTATCGGTCACGGTGTGGAAGTTTACGAAGGCATGGTTATCGGTATTCACAGCCGCGACAACGACCTAACAGTAAACGCACTGAAAGGTAAGCAGCTAACCAACGTTCGTGCATCTGGTACAGATGACGCACAGGTTCTAACTCCGCCAATCATCATGACACTAGAGCAAGCGCTTGAGTTCATCGATGACGACGAGCTAGTAGAAGTAACACCTGAAAGCATCCGTATCCGTAAGAAATTCCTAACGGAAAGCGATCGTAAACGTGCTTCTCGTGGCGCGAAATAATTTTCGTTAAGCGATTCAATTAAGAAGAAGCCCTGAGTTATGCTCAGGGTTTTTTGTATCTAGAGAATGAACATATCAGCATGAAGCCAATTGTGATTACTGGTGGCCCAGGTGCGGGGAAAACCACCCTACTGAATGCATTAGAGCGGCAAGGGTATGCGACGTTTGCAGAGAGCTCTCGTACGCTAATTGAACAGCAAAACCAGTTAGACGACGGTATCTTGCCGTGGACGAACCTGCCTGAGTTTGCTCAATTGTGTCTCGACTTGATGAGCAAGCAAAAGAATGATGCGCGTTGTCATGACGTTGCGTTTGTTGATCGCGCCATCCCTGACATCATTACATACCTACAAGTGGGCGGCTGTAAGGTTGACCAAGCTTTCTTAACCGAAAGTGCTGGGTACCATAGTCAGGTGTTTACTTGTCGACCTGAAGCATCCATTTACGTGCAAGATGAAGTGCGTCCACACAGCTTTGAAGAAGCATTGGAGATTCATCAATCCTTAGTGGATATCTATGCTGAGTTGGGTTACGAAGTGGTAGAAGTGCCATGGGGCAGTGTGCTAGAACGAGTAGGCTTTGTTCGAAGAGTCATCGGTTTAGTTGGTGAGGTCACAGACTAAAACCTCCTCGCTAGGAGGAGGTTTGAATCATTTACTTTTGATTGAGCTTTTGCAGGAACTTATCAGACTCTGCAATCGCTTCGTTCATCTGTTTGATTGCAAACTGAATGTCTTTCTCTAGACTAGAAAACTCACCTTGTAGAGAGCCAATCGCACTCGCGTTAAGGTTGTGTTTCAAGTACAACGTGTTGTCGCGCAATGTATTTAGTACAGGTGTCATCTTTTTCTCTGCACGCTTCATTGCGCTAAGCATGGTTTTGTACGAAGCTTTGGTTTCACGTAGCTTTTGTTCGCTTGAACGGCGCAATTTCGCGCTCGAGTACAGCTCTAGTTCGTCTTGCCATTCATTAAACAGTGCGCCGGAAACGTCTTCAATCGCAGCAATGCGGTCACGAACGTCTTGCGCCGCTTTTTCGCTGTCTTCGTACTTGTCATTGATTTTGTTGTAGACACTTTCTAGCTCACCACCATCAAAATTAGTGATCGCAGATAAGGCTTCGAGCGCACTGGTGAATTCTTCTTGTGCATCTTGTTGAGATTCTTTGGCATCTTCAACGCGGTCGACCATAATATCTCGTTTATGGTACCCAACTTGCTCCATCGCTGAGTAATAAGCAGATTGACACCCTGTTAAAGTGAAAATTGATAGTACAATTGCTAATAAATAAGGCATTCTTATGTCCTCGACGCTAATTATGGGATGAACTATGAACCAGTTATCAGAGAGTTACAAGGCAAGATTAATCAATCTACTGCCAAGTTGCGTCGCGTTTTTTAAGTATCTTCTTAAGCGATTAACGCATGATCGCGTCAATGTGAACGCGGGCTATCTTGCCTATATTACCTTGTTATCCATCGTGCCAATGCTGACGGTATTGTTATCAATATTGTCGAAATTTCCCGTTTTTGCGAACGTCGGTGAGGTGTTGCAAGGCTACATTATTGAGAATTTTGTTCCGGCATCTGGGGAAGCTGTACATACGGCATTGCAGGAATTTGTGGCGAATACGGGCAAAATGAGCGCGGTTGGCGGTGGGTTTTTATTCATTGCTGCAGTCATGCTGATTTCGAACATTGATAAGAACTTAAACTACATTTGGCGAGTTAAAGATAAGCGCCGTTTAGTATTTTCATTCTCTATGTATTGGATGGTACTCACGTTAGGGCCGATCATGGTCGGTGCGAGTATCGCGGCTACATCGTACGTGACCTCACTGCAAATTTTAGAGAACGAGACATTATCTGGTGCGTTCAATCTGTTTTTACGTTGGTTACCGCTGTTGTTGTCTTTTTTCGCTTTCCTTGGCTTATATATTCTGGTGCCGAATAAAAAAGTGCACCTGGCTCATGGCGCGATGGGGGCAGCAGTCGCTGCGATACTGTTCGAATTAAGTAAAAAGGGCTTTGCACTCTACATCACGCAGTTCCCCTCTTATCAGCTCATTTACGGCGCGTTAGCCGCGATTCCTATCTTGTTTGTTTGGGTGTATTTATGCTGGATGATCGTGTTATTGGGTGCGGAAGTCACAGCTGCGCTTGGTGAGCGAGAGCACTGGAGTGAAGATTTAGACATGATACACTCGACCGCTGAATCTCAGTTAACAGATGAAGGAAGCGAGAGTAGTGATAGCGCTAATTCAACGAGTCAGTGAAGCTGCCGTCCGTGTGGATGGTGAAGTCGTAGGGGAAATTGATCGTGGTCTGCTGGTCTTATTAGGAGTAGAGAAAGACGACGATGAGGCCAAAGCAAAACGCTTGATGGAGCGTGTTACGACCTACCGCGTGTTCGAAGATGATGAAGGTAAGATGAACCTGAATGTCAAACAGGTAGCAGGCAAAGTGCTGGTGGTTTCTCAATTTACGTTACCTGCGGATACAAAAAAAGGCACTCGTGCTGGCTTTTCTCGCGGTGCGCATCCTGCTGATGCTGAGCGCTTGTATGATTACTTTTCTGATTTGTGTGAACAAGTTTTACCCACACAGCGTGGCCGCTTCGCTGCCGATATGAAAGTGTCCTTAGTGAATGACGGTCCGGTGACGTTTTGGTTGCAGGTCTAGTCTGGTAACACAAGCGCCATGGTCTAAGCTTTAACTCCAAGCTCATGGAATTGGCTTGGAGTGATTTTCCCGACATTTATTAGTGTTGTGCTTTCAAAGGATTGATATGTTCAAACTCATTACTCCCAAAACCGATAATCAGATAAACAAGTATTATCAGTTTCGCTGGCAACTGCTTCGTGAGCCATGGCGTATGCCAATTGGCTCTGAACGCGATGAATACGATGAAATGAGCCATCACCGTATGATTGTTGATGGCCGAGGTCGTCCTATGGCGATCGGTCGTTTATACATTACGCCGGATAATGATGGCCAAATCCGCTATATGGCGGTTAAAAATAATCGCCGCAGTAAAGGTATGGGCTCGCTGGTTCTGGTCGCGCTAGAGTCGTTAGCACGCCAAGAAGGGGCGAAGCGCTTGGTGTGTAATGCCCGTGAAGATGCCATCGCCTTTTACGAGAAAAATGGCTTTGAGCGTCGCGGTGAACTGACCGACGAGCGCGGTCCTGTGCGTCACCAACAAATGGTGAAACCATTGGATCCGATGGCGAATGTGTTGCGTCGCCCAGAATGGTGCACTGAACTTCAGCAGCGCTGGGAGCAACAGATCCCAATTAGCGACAAAATGGGGATCAAAATTAACCAGTACACGGGTTATCAGTTTGAATGCTGCGCGCAACTTAATCCGAACCTTAATCCGCATAACACCATGTTTGCGGGGTCGGCTTTTACTTTAGCCACCTTGACGGGGTGGGGTATGACGTGGCTGCTGCTTAAAGAGCGCGGTCTGCATGGTGATATTGTGTTGGCCGACAGTTCGATTCGTTATCGTCAACCAGTCGAGCAAAACCCTGTGGCGAGCACTTCGTTGGATGGGATCAGTGGTGACCTAGATCGACTGGAGTCAGGGCGCAAAGCACGCATCGTCATTCACGTGGTGATTTATAGTGGCGACACGCCAGCCGTAGATTTTGTTGGTACCTATATGCTGATACCGAACTATTCGCAATTACTCAGTTGTTAATTGAGAGGGCGCCTTACTGATCTGTAGGGCGCTTATTCTTTTCGCTTTCTTGCTCTGTCGGTGGGAGGATGTGTTCCTCTGTGGTGGGATCAGTGACAGATGCTTCGTCTTCTTCGACAATTTCTTCGGAAAGCTCTTCCTCTTGAATCTCCACATTGATGTTATCGATCGCAGTTGGCTGCTCAATGGATGATTCACTTGTTTGTGGAGTACTTTCAACATCAGCCGGTTCTTTTGGAGCTGGTGCTTTTAAACATTCATTATGATGGATTTCGCCACTGAGTAGATCGCCTTCAACGCTCCCGCACGACTCTTTCAACTGATAAACAATGCCATTTAGCGGGTTGTTGGCCATATCAAACTCGCCCCAAACCCTACCACTCATAGCTTTCCCTGAAATGATGACTGGTTCTATGGCGACTTTCCCTCGTTGCGCGCTTAAACGCAGCGGACTTAAGGTAATGGCTTTGAGCGAATGATTCGCTTGGGATTTAAAACGGGTATCTCGTAGGTTGGCTTCCACTTCACCCGATAAGCTGTAGGCCAGCATGTTGCGATCACCTGATAACCCTTGTAGATCGAGGCTGAGATCGGAAAAACCATCAATGGCCAGTGTGTTGGGTAAATAATCGTGGAAGAGTGATAAGGGAATGCCATCGGCATTGAGGTTGAGTGCCCAAGGCTGGCTCGGAGTACTTAGGTTTATCTGTCCGATGCCTTCTACGTAGCCTTGCTCGAGTGGTGCAAAAAGGCGTGTCAGTTTCCAAAAGCCATTCTCACTTTGCATGGCAAGTGCAGCATGAGACGTGAGCACTTGGTTATAACTGGCGTTTACAACGCTAGCGTCCAGATCGCCATGCCAAAGGCCCCAACGTTGATTGACCTGTTTAAGATCAAGCTGCTGCCCTTCGATGTTTAAACCGGAGAACTGCCAATAAGGTTCGTGAGATAGCTGAATGATCTGGCTGCGCTCGATGTCGAGTCGTTGGATTGTTACATGATCTAACTTACTGATGGCTGCGTGCCACCAGTTTTGGTTATCTTCAGGTTGTATTGCCCACTTGAGGCCTTGAATGGAGGCTTCTTCGAGTTGCCATTGCGTTGGAGTGAACACCCCAGAGACCTGCACACGACCTTGCTGCCAATCTAAGCTGAGATCGTTGAGCTGGATTTTTCCAGGCTCTATAGCAGCACTTAAACGCGGCTCTATTGCGGTTTGCTGTTGGAATCGGACGCTATCCGCCTGCAATGAAACTTGAGCCGTTGTCTCCCAGAGAGACAGTGGCAGTGTGGCGTTTTCTACGGAGAGCTCTAAGTTTTGCCAGTGCCAATCGCCCCATTCAATATCGGCGTTCAGTAAGTCTAAGCTATTTATGTGATTAATCTTGAATGGTATTGCTTGCCAAGGTTTAGCAAGCAGTGATTGGAGCTGGATATGATTGAGTTGCAACTTATTGATGGTCACATTCACTAAAGACCAGCCTTGTGGATACTGCTCGCCTTGCCCTGAAATTTGACTGTTACGCCAGTTAAATGAAGTGCCATAGAGCGTACTGTCTTGCGGTTTGTAGTCCATGTCGACCAAGACCTGATTAAAGGCTTCGCCATTCCAATAGATCTGGTCGGCTGCAAGTTGAACCTCGCCATATGGTATTAACTGGCCATTCCATTGTGGTGATTGAATTTGAAGGTCAATGCCATTACCAGAAAACTGCTCGTCGGCGTAATCAATATTTTTGAGCGCGATTTGATGGAATAAAACGTTATCTAAAGGCGGGAGCTTTGGCGCGCCATACTGCAAATTAAGTCCATCAATCAATAAGCTATCAACGATCCATTTACCATCGCGATAAACATCGGGATTCATCCATAAATCGACTTGCTCGATGTAAGAGCCGTCGTCTACGTTTGTGTTCACACCCTGTAAAGTTAGGTGGTAGGGAAAATCGTAACGCACGCTTTCTGCTTGAAAGGGCAGGGAGAGGCTGTTTGATAGCAGACGCCAAGTTGCATCGGCGTAAGATGTTGTTAACAGCGCAATCATAGTGGCCGGAATGGCAACTAAGATAACCAGTAACAGAATTAGAACTCGACGCGCTGTTTTCATCCCTGCTAGAACCTACGTTTGCTATTAAATAAAACTAGATAGGCTTTAGCTTGTATCAATATTCTGCGGTATTCAATAAAAAGCCCCTCAAAAGAGGGGCTTGAAGCGGTTTTTTTGTAACTTGGTCTACGTAAAAGTGATAAGTGGCTGACCACTTACCACTGTGGTTTACGCGACTTAATCAATCTGAGGGCCAGCGGCAACCAGAGATTTACCTTCTGCATTGTCCGTGTATTTATCAAAGTTATTGATAAAGCGTTCAGCCAAGTCTTTCGCTTTGCTTTCCCACTGAAGTGGATCAACGTACGTGTCACGAGGGTCTAGAATGCTTGGATCCACACCTGGTAGTGAAGTCGGTACTTCAAGATTGAAGATAGGAATGTGCTTAGTTGGTGCATCTTCAATCGAACCATCAAGAATCGCATCAATAATTCCGCGCGTATCTTGAATCGAGATACGTTTGCCAGTGCCGTTCCAACCTGTGTTCACTAGGTAAGCCTCAGCGCCTGCTGCTTCCATACGTTTAACCAGTACTTCTGCGTATTTAGTTGGGTGAAGCGTTAGGAACGCTGCGCCAAAACATGCAGAGAAGGTTGGTGTTGGCTCAGTAATACCACGCTCTGTTCCTGCCAGTTTTGCAGTAAAGCCAGATAGGAAGTGGTACTTAGTTTGCTCAGGTGTCAATTTAGACACTGGAGGTAGCACACCAAATGCGTCCGCTGATAGGAAGATCACTTTATTCGCGTGACCGCCTTTTGATACTGGCTTAACGATGTTGTCGATATGGTAGATAGGGTAAGAAACACGAGTGTTTTCTGTTTTCGAACCATCATCAAAGTCAATAGAGCCATCGCTACGTACCGTTACGTTTTCTAGCAGTGCATCACGGCGAATTGCGTTGTAGATGTCCGGCTCCGCTTCTTTCGATAGCTTGATGGTTTTCGCGTAACAACCACCTTCGAAGTTGAAAACGCCGTCATCATCCCAACCGTGCTCATCATCACCAATCAGCGCACGTTTAGGATCAGTCGATAGTGTGGTTTTACCCGTACCAGAGAGACCAAAGAATACCGCTACGTCGCCGTCTTTGCCCATGTTAGCGCTACAGTGCATGGATGCGATGTCTTTTAATGGAAGGAAGTAGTTCATCATTGCGAACATGCCTTTCTTCATCTCACCGCCGTACCAAGTACCACCGATAAGTTGCATGCGCTCGGTTAGGTTAAATACGGTGAAGTTTTCTGAGTTCAGACCTTGCTCTTCCCATTTTGGGTTAGTGCATTTTGCGCCATTCATTACCACGAAGTCTGGTTCAAATGTTTTCAATTCTTCTTCTGTTGGGCGGATAAACATGTTTTTAACGAAGTGCGCTTGCCATGCGACTTCCGTGATAACACGAATGCTCAAACGCGTATCTGGGTTTGCACCACAGTAACCGTCAACAACAAACAAGCGCTTGTTAGAAAGTTGGTTTGTGACCAGTTCTTTCAGCTCGTCCCACACTTCTGGAGTGATTGGTTTGTTGTCATTTTTTACTTGATCAGACGTCCACCACATATGCTCTTCTGTCGTAGCGTCTTTGACGATGTATTTATCTTTTGGTGAGCGACCAGTAAAGATGCCAGTGTCAACGGCAACCGCACCTAGTTCAGTAACCACGCCACGCTCATAACCTGTTAGGTCTTCACGCGTTTCTTCCTCAAACAACATTTCGTAGCTAGGGTTGCGAATAACCTCTTTAACGTTATGCAGTCCGTGCTTGGTTAGATCAAGTGTTGCAGCCTTAGTATGTTCCATAACGGTCATAGGTGCTCCTTATAAGGATTTTTGTAGGGATTTTGTAAGAATGTTTTAATTTTAATCTGCTCACCATGCTAGCAACGGGGCGGGGAGAAAACAGGGAGATAGCTCAAAATTTATCCATGATTTCAATAAGGTTTTAGGTAACCCGTCACATATTGGTGGGAATAGTTTATCGTGCACGCAATCCTTTGCGCTAGGGCAAAATCATTATTAATTGTTTAAAATTAAGCAGTTGTTTTATTACGCTTGAAGCGAGGCATTACGAGGGGTTGATCACAAAAATGCCAGCATTAAGCTGGCATTTTGTAGGGTAAATTACGTGCTTGATAAGCTATGTAAATTAATGCAGGGTTTTCTTGTCCGCAGAAGCTTGTGCATACAGCTCGGTGACTTCCGCTTCGTCGAACGTATAGGTCGTGCCACAGTAATCACAATGTAAAGAAACGGATCCTACTTCAGCCAAAATGTCATAAATTTCAGCTTTCTCAACGGTGATGATAGCGGCACCACTACGATCACGAGAACAGCCACAATGGAATTCGACAGGTTGCGGTTCGTAAAGGCGCACTTTGTCTTGGTTATATAGGCGGTATAGTAGTTCGTTAGCTTCTAGACCAAATAGCTCTTCATCTTTTACCGTGTCAGTCAGTTGCTCTAGATGCTCGAAATCATCTGGTGAACCAGTGCCATCAGGGATTACTTGAATCAACATGCCTGCTGCATGGGCTTTACCTTCATGCTCGCCCGTGCGGATCCATAGGCGCGTTTTTAGCTGCTCTGAGTTTGCGAAGTAGCCTTCTAGTACGTCGGCTAGAGTATCACCTTCTAGTCCAACGACACCTTGGTAACGCTCACCGTTTTTCGGTTCGATAGTGATAACGAGGTAACCTTTGCCCATGAGATCGTGGAGGCTTGCATCATCGGCAATATCGCCTTCCCAGCGAGCCACGCCACGAACGCGTTGCTTGTGGTCACCGTTGATAACGGCAAGAGATACAGGGCCGTCGCCTTGTAGCTGAATGGTGATTGAGCCTTCGAACTTAAGAGTGGCAGTTAAAAGAGTGGTTGAAACGAGTAGCTCACCCAGCAGTTTCTCTATTGCTGCCGGATATTCCTTGCTGGAGATAACACGTTGGTACGCTTCATCCAATTGTACCAACTCGCCACGTACTGAAAGATCTTCGAATAGGTAGCGGTTTAAAACATTATTTGCCATGGAGTGCTTTCCTCGTTGGTAATTCCGGCTTTTATTGGTGTTTGAACTTAATGATGTCTCTGCGCTGCTTTTTATCTGGGCGGCGTTCTGGACTTGGGTTGTGGGCATTAAGCTTACGTTGAGTCGCGTGTTCCTCACGTTTCGCTATACTTTCATTAGTTTCGCGATACAAGGTCTGTGCGATGGGAGCGCCTCGGCGTTGATCAGAAATTTTTTCGATGATCACCGTTTTTTCTTCGTTGCCTTGACGAAGTCTTACTTCGGCGCCCACTTCAACGATTTTACTCGGTTTGCTTCGTTGGCCATTATAGTGGACTTTACCACCATCGACCATGTTACGAGCGATAGAGCGGGTTTTATAAAATCTTGCGGCCCATAGCCATTTATCTAGCCTAACGGCTTCATTTAGGGAACTCATAGAACACTACGCTATCTAATCACTGCCCGAATATGGCAATGAGTGATGGATTATTCACCTACAGATGGAGTCAAGGCGTATTTTTTTCAAGGGAGTTGGCAAAAACTGCATAAGAAAAAGGTATGAAAGACAACTTGTGATATAGTTCACTGCTCTTTGTTGAGTAATAATTTTATTGCAAATTTAGCAATTTAAAGTCGATAGCTATTGTTATAGCTTAAATGACGAACGTTAGAATAAAGGAATCCATTCAGTGAAACGTTTAGAGCTAAGTGCAGGATTATCAAGCAGACCGCTACTGGCTCAGATCAAGTCCAATAATTATACAATTCAAGCCAAACTTAGCTTGTTGCTCACCTGTCTGTTTATTGCGATAACCGGATGGATACTTGGCAAAATTGTATGGTTAGCCATACCTCAATCGTCGGAAGTGCCGCAATGGCGTCCATCGACGAGCAGCGTTGTTGCGAGCAATAAAGGCGACGCGATAGATTTTAATGCCCTTCAGAATGCCAACCTATTCGGTAAATTCACTGAACAAAAGCCTGCAGTTGTAGAACAACCTGTTGTTAAAGACGCTCCTAAGACGCGCCTTAACCTTACACTGGTTGGCGCGGTTGCAAGCAGTGATGCGAATACCAGTCTTGCTGTCATTGCCAACCGCGGTAAGCAAGCAACGTATGGTTTAGGTGAAGAAATTGAAGGTACGCGTGCGACACTAAAAGCCGTATTAGTGGATCGCGTCATCATTGATAACCAAGGTCGAGACGAGACCTTAATGATGCAGGGTATAGAATATAAGAAGCTATCTGAATCGCCGCAGATAGCCAGAGCCCAATCTCAACGAGCAGAATCAACGTCTGACGTTGGAGAAAAATTAGAGCAAATCCGAGAGGAAATTGCGAAAGATCCACAAAGTGTTTTCAAATACATCACCATTTCACCCGTCAAAAGAGACGGGGGCATTGTTGGTTATCGAGTGTCACCTGGTCGTGATGCCGCGCTGTTTAATGATGTGGGTCTAGAACCTGGTGATATTGCGGTGCAACTTAACGGGATCGATTTAAGCGACCCGTCTTCTTCAGTACAACTGATGCAAGTGATGAGCGATCCGCAAGAATTAAATTTAACTGTTGAGCGCGACGGCCAACAGTACGATATCTATATCCAATTGTAAGACTTAGGCAACCGGCGTAAGTTCAGGGAGACATACGTGAAACATTGGTTCAGCAAAAGTGCTTGGCTACTAGCAGGAAGTTTACTCTGCGTCCCAGGTGCAATAGCAAACGAATTTAGTGCCAGCTTTAAAGGCACTGATATTCAAGAATTCATCAACATAGTGGGTCGTAATCTCGAAAAGACCATCATTGTTGACCCTTCAGTGCGCGGTAAAATCGATGTCCGCAGCTATGACGTGCTTAACGAAGAGCAATACTACAGCTTTTTCCTTAACGTACTCGAAGTATACGGCTACGCCGTCGTAGAAATGGACAACGGTGTACTTAAGGTTATCAAAGCGAAAGACTCAAAAACGTCAGCAATCCCTGTATTAGGTGATGGCAGCGCGCAAGGCGACAGCGTTATCACTCGAGTTGTTGCGGTGCGTAATGTGTCGGTTCGTGAGTTGTCTCCTCTACTTCGTCAACTGATTGATAATGCTGGTGCTGGTAACGTAGTTCACTACGATCCTGCGAACATCATCTTGATCACAGGTCGTGCGGCGGTCGTGAATCGCTTAGCGGAAATCATTAAGCGTGTTGACCAAGCGGGTGATAAAGAAATTGAGCTGGTGGAACTGCGCAATGCTTCTGCTGCCGAAATGGTGCGTATTGTTGAAGCACTGAATAAAAGCACCAATCAGAAGAGCACGCCTGAGTTCCTTGAGCCTAAAATTGTTGCCGATGAACGCACCAACGCGATTTTGATTTCTGGCGATCCTAAAGTACGTGCGCGTCTGAAGCGATTGATTCGTCAACTTGACGTTGAAATGGCGACCAAAGGTAACAACCGCGTGGTTTACCTGAAGAACGCGAAAGCTGAAGATTTGGTGGATGTACTAAAAGGTGTTTCCGATAACCTACAAGCTGAAAAGCAAGTCGGCCAGAAAGCGTCAGGTGCCCAGCGTGGTGAAGTGGTGATTGCTGCGCACGCAGCGACCAACGCCTTAGTATTAACGGCTCCACCAGATATCATGAATGCGCTACAAGATGTTATTGCTCAGCTTGATATTCGTCGTGCTCAAGTCTTGATTGAGGCGCTGATCGTTGAAATGTCAGAAGGTGACGGCATTAACTTAGGTGTTCAGTGGGGCTCACTGGAAACCGGTGCGGTGATTCAGTACGGTAACTCTGGTGCACCGATTGGTCAGGTAATGGTTGGTCTAGAAGAAGCAAAAGATCAAACTCGAACTGAATACTACACAAATGCGAATGGCGAACGAACGCCATATGATGTTACTGAATCTGGTGACTATTCTACTCTTGCATCGGCACTGAGCGGTGTTAACGGTGCTGCGATGAGCATCGTGATGGGTGACTGGACTGCTTTGGTCAGTGCAGTAGCGACCGACTCCAACTCAAACATTCTATCTTCTCCAAGTATCACTGTAATGGATAATGGTGAAGCATCATTTATTGTTGGTGAAGAAGTGCCTGTTATCACAGGTTCTACTGCTGGCTCAAACAATGACAATCCATTCCAAACGGTTGATCGTAAAGAAGTTGGTATCAAGCTTAAGGTTGTGCCACAAATTAACGAAGGTGACTCTGTTCAGCTAAATATTGAGCAAGAAGTGTCCAATGTATTGGGTGCAAACGGTGCGGTTGACGTTCGATTTGCTAAGCGTCAGCTAAATACCTCAGTTATGATCCAAGATGGTCAGATGCTGGTTCTTGGTGGTTTGGTTGATGAACGTGCACTTGAAAGTGAGTCAAAAGTACCGCTACTGGGTGACATCCCAGTACTTGGTCATCTGTTCAAATCAACCAGTACGCAAACAGAAAAGCGTAACTTGATGGTGTTCATCAAGCCGACGATTATTCGTGATGGTATGACAGCAGACGGCATTACACAGCGCAAATACAACTTTATTCGCGCAGAGCAGCTCTACAAAGCGGATCAAGGATTGAAGTTGATGGCTGACGAGAAGATCCCCGTAATGCCGGCCTTTGGCCAGGAGCGTCAGCACCCAACTGAGATCCAAGCGTTTATTGATCAAATGGAAAATAACTAATGGTTGATATGTTAGACACAGCGCCAAGTATGCGTCGTCTGCCATTCAGTTTCGCCAATCGCTTTAAACTGGTGCTGGAGACAGAGCATCCTGAGCGTCCGCCCATTCTTTACTATGTCGAGCCGCTCAACCCAGCGGCTCTGGTCGAAGTCCGTCGTGTGCTGAAGAAAAGCTTCGTACCGCAGCCTATCGATAAAGAAGCCTTTGATAAAAAGCTGACCGAAGCATATCAACGTGACTCGTCTGAAGCGCGTCAATTGATGGAAGACATCGGTGCCGATAGCGACGACTTTTTCTCATTGGCTGAAGAGCTGCCGCAGGATGAAGACTTGCTAGAGTCAGAAGACGATGCACCAATCATTAAGTTGATCAATGCGATGTTGGGTGAAGCGATCAAAGAAGGGGCGTCGGATATTCACATTGAAACTTTCGAGAAAACCCTTTCGATTCGTTTCCGTGTCGATGGCGTATTGCGTGAAGTGCTCACTCCAAGTCGTAAGCTTGCACCACTGTTAGTGTCGCGAGTGAAGGTCATGGCGAAGCTGGATATTGCAGAAAAGCGTGTACCTCAAGATGGTCGTATCTCGCTGCGTATTGGTGGTCGTGCGGTTGATGTGCGTGTTTCTACAATGCCGTCGTCACATGGTGAGCGAGTAGTTATGCGTCTGTTGGATAAAAACGCGACGCGTCTCGATTTGCATAGCTTAGGTATGACGCCTTCCGTGCACGACAATTTCCGTCATCTTATTCAGCGTCCTCACGGTATTATCTTGGTCACCGGCCCGACGGGTTCTGGTAAGTCGACGACTTTGTACGCTGGCTTGCAAGAGATCAACAGTAACGAACGCAATATCTTAACGGTCGAAGACCCGATCGAATTTGACATTGATGGCATCGGTCAGACTCAGGTGAACCCGAAGGTCGACATGACTTTTGCGCGTGGCTTGCGTGCTATTCTGCGTCAGGACCCTGACGTGGTGATGGTCGGTGAGATCCGTGACTTAGAAACCGCACAAATTGCAGTGCAAGCGTCCTTAACGGGTCACTTAGTAATGTCGACCCTTCACACCAACACCGCTGTTGGTGCGATCACGCGTCTACGCGATATGGGCATTGAACCATTCCTTATTTCTTCATCGTTATTGGGTGTGTTAGCACAGCGCTTGGTTCGTACGCTTTGCCCGAGTTGCAAAGAACCGTATGAAGCCGATGCTGAACAGAAGAAACTGTTTGGTATGGAAGCGCATGAACCACTAGAGCTACACCGTGCTAAAGGCTGCGAAGCGTGTAACCAAAAAGGCTACCGAGGTCGAACAGGTATCCACGAGCTCATTATGGTCGATGAGCAAGTGCAAGAATTGATTCACCGAGAGTCTGGTGAGCAAGAAATTGAGAGAGCCGTTCGCGCCCATACGCCAAGTATTCGCAGTGATGGTCTAAGCAAAGTACGTCGTGGTATTACGTCACTTGAAGAAGTGATGCGAGTGACGAAGGAAACCTAATGGCGGCATTTGAGTACAAAGCGCTAGATGCAAAAGGCAAGCATAAAAAAGGCACGATAGAAGGGGACAACGCCCGACAAGTGCGCCAGCGACTCAAAGAGCAAGGGATGATCCCGATTGAAGTGGTTGAGACGAAAGCTAAATCGGCTAAGTCTTCAGGCTCAGTCAGCTTTAAGCGCGGCATCTCAACATCTGAGCTGGCACTAATCACACGTCAATTGTCCACGTTAGTCCAATCAGGTATGCCTCTGGAAGAATGTTTGCGCGCGGTCTCTGAGCAGGCTGAAAAGCCGAGAATTCGTTCTATGCTGGCTGCGGTTCGCTCGAAAGTAACCGAGGGTTATCCGCTCGCCGACAGTTTTGCTGATTACCCACACGTGTTTGATGAACTCTATCGCTCCATGGTTGCGGCGGGTGAAAAGTCAGGCCATCTTGATACGGTATTAGAGCGTTTGGCGGACTACGTCGAAAACCGTCAGAAGATGCGTTCCAAACTGCTTCAAGCCATGATCTACCCGGTGGTTTTAGTGGTGTTTGCGGTTGTTATTGTTTCTTTCTTATTAGCGACAGTGGTACCCAAAATCATTGAGCCAATCATTCAGATGGGACAAGAGTTACCTCAGTCAACGCAGTTCTTACTGGCAGCCAGTGAGTTTGTGCAAGATTGGGGGCTTATCATCTTCGTCGTGCTGGTGGTGTTTTTCTATGGGCTCAAACTGGCGTTGCAAAAACCAGACTTTCGCTTAGCTTGGGATAGAAAAATCTTGAGTCTACCGCTATTGGGCAAAATCTCTCGAGGTTTGAATACCGCACGATTCGCACGAACACTTTCGATTTGTACTTCCAGTGCGATCCCAATTCTAGAAGGCATGCGTGTCGCGGTGGATGTTATGTCTAATCGCTACGTGAAGCAGCAAGTATTGCTTGCTGCGGATAACGTTCGAGAAGGTGCCAGCCTGCGTAAGGCGTTGGATCAAACTCGTCTGTTTCCGCCAATGATGCTACACATGATCGCCAGTGGTGAGCAAAGTGGTGAATTGGAGAGCATGTTGACGCGTGCTGCCGATAACCAAGATCAAAACTTTGAATCTACAGTCAATATTGCGTTAGGCGTATTCACTCCTGCATTAATTGCTTTAATGGCTGGATTAGTGTTGTTCATTGTGATGGCGACCTTGATGCCAATGCTGGAAATGAATAACTTGATGAGCGGATAAATTCGAATTAAGACGTGTCTACTTACGGCATGGCTTGAATCTAACTTTCGGAGAAAAAAATGAAATTTAAACGTAGTAAACAACACGGTTTCACACTTTTAGAAGTGATGGTTGTTGTCGTTATCCTTGGTATTTTGGCAAGTTTCGTTGTTCCAAACCTATTGGGTAACAAAGAGAAGGCTGACCAACAAAAAGCGATTACGGACATCGTAGCGCTGGAAAATGCCCTAGACATGTACAAGTTGGATAACAGCGTTTACCCAACGACAGACCAAGGCCTGGAAGCATTAGTTAGCAAACCTTCTAACCCAGAGCCTCGCAACTATCGTGATGGCGGTTACATCAAACGTCTTCCTAATGACCCTTGGGGTAACCAGTACCAGTACCTAAGCCCAGGCGATAACGGTACGATTGACATCTTCACTCTAGGCGCAGATGGCCAAGAGGGTGGAGAAGGTCCAGCTGCAGATATTGGCAACTGGAACATGCAAGATTTCCAATAAATAGAGCCTAAGCCAGCACTAATGAAGCAAATGCGAAAACACAACGGTTTTACATTGATAGAAATTCTATTGGTGCTGGTTTTGCTATCCCTCACGGCAGTGGCCGTGATCACGACATTACCGACCAGCCAAAAAGATCTTTCCAAACAGTATGCTCAAAGCTTTTTTCAGCGTTTACAGCTACTTAACGAAGAGGCCGTACTAAGCGGTAAAGACTTTGGCGTTCGAGTGGATGACGCTAAATCAACGTACGCTCTACTGAGTTTGACCGCGGAAGGTTGGCAGCCTCTGGAGTTAAAGCAGATTCCGAGCAAAACCAAGTTGGAAGATGACATTACGCTACTGCTCGAGCTAGGTGGCGGTGCTTGGGATAATGATGATCGCCTATTCAAACCGGGCTCTCTTTTTGATGAAGACATGTTTGCTGAAGAAGAAGACGACGAAAAGAAAGTTAAGCCACCGCAAGTGTTTATCTTTTCCAGTGCAGAAGTTACGCCATTTACTCTGTCTTTTTTTCCGCAAAATGGTGACGCCTTTAATGACGGGTGGCGAGTCATCGGCAAAGAAAGTGGACAAATCTTGTTACTAGCGCCGGGCGAAGAAGTGAAAGAGGATGAGAATGCGCAATTCTAAGCAAGCTCGCCCACATTGGAGTCATCGCCGGACGAGAGGCATGACACTACTGGAAGTATTGGTCGCACTGGCTATTTTCGCCACCGCTGCCATCAGCGTCATTCGCTCGGTGAGCCAGCATATTAATACGATCAGTTATTTAGAAGAAAAAATGTTTGCAGCCATGGTTGTGGATAATCAGATGGCCAACGTGATGTTGAGTACCAGTGAACTTAAAGTAAAGAACGGCACAGAAGAGCTGGCTGGCCGCACTTGGTACTGGAAAATCACGCCTGTTGCCACCACGCAGCCATTGCTGAAAGCATTTGATGTGAGTGTCGCGCTCGAGAAAAACGCGAGCCCAGTCGTGACGGTACGAAGTTATGTGGCGCAATAAGAATCCACGCGCAAGTAAGCGCCAACTGGCAAAAGGTTTTACACTTATTGAAGTGCTGGTCTCGATTGCCATTTTTGCCAGTTTAAGTGTCGCCGCGTATCAAGTGGTATCGCAAGTGCAGCGCAGCAATGCACTATCACAAGAGCGAACTCAGCGCTTAAATGAAATTCAGCGCGCCATGGTGATGATGGATAATGACTTTCGTCAAATGGCGATGCGCCAAACGCGGACAAATGGTGAAGAGCCCGCGAGCCAACTGATTTTTTGGTCAGATTACTTGCTCGACTCCGATACTAAAGGGCTAATGTTTGCTCGCTTAGGATGGCACAACCCTCAACTGCAGTTTCCCCGAGGGGAGGTCACTAAGGTTGGCTATCGTTTAAAAGAAGAAACATTACAACGAGTATGGTGGCGCTACCCTGACACGCCAGTGGGTCAACAAGGCATCGTTACCCCATTGCTGACGCAGGTCGAATCGTTTGATATGCGTTTTTACGATGGTAAACAATGGAAAAAAGAGTGGGATGATGAAAAGTCGCTACCGAAAGCGGTTTCTGTGATCCTTACTCTAAAAGATTATGGAGAGATTGCCCGCACTTATCTGACTCCTGATGGCACATTGAGTCAGAAAGAAGGAAGTTCAGGAGGCAGCAATAATGGTTAATCGTCAGCGCGGTGTCGCTTTGATTATTGTGCTGATGTTACTGGCGATTATGGCGACAGTTGCCGCCAGCATGTCGGAGCGTTTGTTTTTGCAGTTTCAGCGGGGCGCCAATCAAGTTAACTACCAGCAAGCGTATTGGTATAGCCTTGGGGTAGAGGCGTTGGCAAAAGTCGGTATCGAGCAAAGCTACAAAGACACCGATACGATCAATATGAGTCAGCCGTGGGCAATAAAAGAACAAGTCTATCCGCTAGATTATGGTCAAGCGGCGGGACGAATTAGAGACAAACAAGCGTGCTTTAACCTCAATGTATTGAGCCGTGTGCAACCGACGGGACAGCAAATCGCAAGACCGTATTTAGTCAATGTATTGCAGCGTTTATTGGAAGAATCGGATGTGGAGTCGTATCAGGCAGAAATCATTGCAGACTCTACCTGGGAATACATTGATGCTGATGACACCGTTCGCTCCACAACCGGGGTCGAAGACAGCACATATGAAGCGATGAAACCCGCGTATTTAGCGTCAAATGGCTGGATGGCAGATGCTTCCGAGTTACGGGCTGTCTATCAGGTGAGTGGTGAAATTTTCCAAAAATTGGAACCGCTGGTCTGTGCATTGCCTAGTGATGACTGGCGTTTAAACGTAAATACGATTGAAGTCGAGCAAGCTCCGATTTTGGTGGCAATGTTCTCACCAAACTTAAGCAGTAGTGATGCGATTCAGCTAATTGAAAAACGCCCATTTGATGGGTGGGATAGCATTGATGAATTTTTAGCAGAGTCAGAAATGGCTGGCTTAAGTGAAGATGTAAAGAAAAACGCCAAAGGCTATTTGGGTGTGGATAGCGCCTTTTTTGAATTGGATGCACAAGTGTTGGTGGATGAATCACGTGTACGTATCCGAAGCCTTTTGCAAAGTACAAATAGAGAGACGGTGACCGTAGTTCGCCGTCGTTTTGGAGGGATCAGTGAGCGAGTTTCTGACCGTTCGGCTGAGTAGCGAACAACAAAGTACCATTCCTTGGGTGGTGTGGTCGACAGATCAACAGGAAGTGATTGCCAGCGGTGAAATCGCCGGATGGGAACATTTAGATGAGTTGATCTCTTATGCAGGTCAGCGCCAAGTTGTGGCGCTATTGGCGAGTAATGATGTGGTCTTGACGCAAGTGGATATACCGCCTGGCGCAACACGTCAGTTCGACGCGATGTTACCGTACCTCGTGGAAGATGAAGTCGCGCAGGACGTTGATGGCCTTCACTTTACCGTGTTAGGTAAACAAGCGGATAAAGCGCAAGTGTGCGCTGTTGAACGCGCTTGGATTCAGACCGTATTGCAGCGTTTTTCAAGCCAAGGCATCACCATCAAACGCATCTTGCCAGATGTGCTTGCGTTACCTGTTCAGGGAGAGCATAGCAGTGCCGCGATGCTTGGTGATCAATGGTTGATTCGTCACTCAGCGACAGAGGGTGCGGTTGTCGATGCTTCTTGGTTAGACCTTTACCTCTCTTCTTATCTACAAAATCATGAAGGTTGGAAGCTCGATTGCTATAGCTCAGTCCCTGAATCTGCGTTACCTGAAGTATGGGAGCCGCAGCCAGAAGAAATGACCATGGGGTTACTGGCGAAGGGGGTTACAGAAAGCAAAGTCAATTTGCTGACCGGGATCTTCAAGCCTAAATCCTCTTGGGGGAAATACTGGAAGCTCTGGCAAAAAGCCACCATTGCTGCGGGCGTGCTTATCGTTGTTATGGTTGCGCAGCAGTTGCTCGTCGTCCACAAGTACGAAGCACAAGCACAAGCGTATCGTGAGGAGAGTGAGCGTATTTTCCGCCAGGTGTTCCCGAATAAACGACGAATTCCTACCGTTAGTTATCTCAAACGACAAATGGATGATGAAGAGCGCCGCTTATCTGGTGGTGGCGGTCAGCAGGCGATGTTGTCTTGGTTGGCGGCACTGCCAGCGACACTGGGTCAGGTCAGCGATTTGGAAATCACCAGCTTTAAATATGATGGTCAACGTGGCGAAGTGCGAATTCAAGCTCGCAGTTCAGACTTCCAACCTTTTGAGCAGGCTCGCGTGAAATTGGCAGAGAAGTTTAATGTTGAGCAAGGACAGCTGAACCGTAGCGATAACGTTGTGGTTGGCAGCTTTGTTTTGAAGCGTTTGTGAGGTGATGATGAAAAACTTAATTTCTCAAGCTCAGGCTTGGTGGAGCAGCATCTCTCAGCGTGAGCAGCGTTTGGTCATGGGATGTGGCGCTATTGCCGTTATCGGCATTATTTATTGGGGGTTGCTACAGCCAATGAGCCAACGTGCGGAGCTAGCTCAATCACGTATTCAAAGTGAAAAACAGTTGCTGGCTTGGGTACAAGATAAAGCGGATGGCATTACTGCACTGCGCAAAAGCAGCGGTGTGAGCTACTCTAGCCAACCGTTGAATCAACTGGTTTCTTCTTCAGCCCGTCGTTATAAAGTTGAGTTGATTCGAGTACAACCTCGCAATGAGAGTGTTCAGGTGTGGATCAAACCACTCGCGTTTAATCAGCTGGTGGACTGGTTACGTTACTTGAAAGAGCAACAGGGTATTGAAGTCGAATTTTTAGATATCGACCGAACGGATCAAGCGGGCATGATTGATGTGAACCGCCTTCAGTTTAAGCGAGGTTAAGGTGAAGCGAGCAGTACTTTACGTTGTTATCTTTATCGTCTTTTTTTCAGTCAGTCTTTTAATGGGATTACCCGTTTCTTGGGTGTTACAGCAAGCACCAACCGTGAGAGGACTAGACATTCAGGGTGCCAATGGCTCTGTATGGCAAGGTCAAGCTTCTAGTGTTCGTTGGCAGCGCCAGAACCTTGGAGAAGTTAATTGGGATTTCCAGTGGTCGAGTCTACTAACTGGTAAAGCTGAGTTTGCCGTACGCTTTGGTCGTGGTAGTGAAATGGACGTTCGTGGTCGCGGTTTTGTTGGCTATAGCTTGAGTAATGGCCCTTATGCCAAAAACTTAGTTGCCTCGATCCCAGCAGTAAAAGTTGTTGAGCAAGCACGTCTCCCTGTGCCCGTCGGCGTTGATGGGCAACTTGAGTTAAATATTCGTCATGCGACTTATGCCGCGCCTTGGTGTAAGAATGGTGAAGGCACTTTGGTATGGAATGCCAGTGGTATTCAAAGCCCTGTTGGTAGCCTTGAACTCGGTCCTGTGATTGCCGATCTAAACTGTCAGGACAGTGTGTTGACAGCGACTGGTGAGCAAAGCAGCAAACAAGTCTCAGCGGCGTTTTCGGCAGAGCTGATGCCTAATCAGCGATACTCAACCAAAGCTTGGTTTAAGCCAGGAGCTGAGTTCCCATCCAGCATGAGTGAGCAACTGAAATGGTTGGGCAAGCCGAACCCTCAAGGTCAATACGAGTTTAATTACCAAGGTCGCTTCTAACCTATCGTGACAAAAACCAAAATTCTCAAAGAGCTGCGATTGTGCAGCTCTTTTTGCTTTTGGATCATAGTAGGCGAAACCCTCTATTCGCTGTACAAAGATCGTGGTGATAATAGGATGTAATTATAAGGTTATGATTCTAAGGGGTTTATTTTCTTGTGTTCAGCACTTTAAGCGATTGGAACATAGTAGGCCAAATGCTCCTAACGCTGTACAAACAGGTCAAAAAGAAAAGGCCACGAACATATTCGTGGCCTTTCAATTGCTAGTATTTAGGCGCTAACTTTACGGATAGAGCGCTTAATCTTTGCGTTGTAAAATCTCATTCCAAGGTAAATCCGCGTCACCAAGCACAATAAAGTTTGGGTTCTCTAGCGTTTCCCGCTCGTTATATGACAGCGGCTCCAATTGCGTGCTGAGAATGCGACCGCCCGCTTCTTCAACAATGCACTGTGTCGCGGCGGTGTCCCACTCACCTGTTGGTCCTAGTCTGAGATAGCAATCCACAGCGCCTTCTGCAACAAGACACGCTTTTAATGCCGCAGAGCCGAGCGGAATTAAATCGTAATTCCAAGCACTGCTCATGCGGCTAGTGATGCGATTGATATCTTGACGGCGGCTAATAGCAATCGCGATGCTTTGCCCTGGCTGCTCGTGTTTGTGCGTATGGATTTTTACGCTGTCCGACATGTCGGGAATTTTCCAAGCACCTTTGCCACTATAAGCGTAATAAGTCACGCCAGAGACAGGGCCATAAACGACCCCCATGGTTGGTTTGTTGTTGTCGACCAGTGCAATAATAGTCGCAAAGTCGCCGCTGCGAGCGATGAATTCTTGAGTACCATCGAGAGGGTCGACTAACCAATACCGTTCCCACTGAGCTCGTTGCTCGAGGCTGATGTCTGCGTCTTCTTCTGACAATACGGGAATGTCGGGTGTGAGTTCACTCAAGCGTTCAGTGATGAGCTTGTGAGCCGCGATATCTGCGCTCGTTACCGGAGTCTCGTCACTTTTTGTGTAGGCCTCGTACTGTTTTTTTTCATATATTTCGAGGATCATTTGCCCGGCACTACGGGCAATTTCGATGACTTGAGGAAGCAGGTGAGATAGATCTTTTGTCATTGGCATAAGTGATAGTCCTTACTCACAGTATTATTCGGTTCTCATGACCGTTATTGGTTATGTTTGTGAGTGGTGTTTGGTAAGTGTTTCAGTGCCAACATTAGCGCGGTGATGCTTCGTGCTTCACAGAAGTCCATGTGAGTTAATAACTCTTCGGCTTGCGCAAGTGGCCAACGCACAATTTCCAGTGGCTCAGGCTCATCGCCTTCTTGCTTCTCTGGATAAAGCGCCTGTCCTAAAAATAGAGTCATTTTGCTCGAAAAGTAAGACGGCGCGAGGATAACTTGTTTCAACGGAGTCAGCTGATTGCAGCCAAAGCCGATTTCTTCTTTTAACTCTCGATCCGCAGCTTGGTGTGGGGTTTCACCTGGATCAATCAACCCCTTCGGGAAGCCCAACTCGTAGCGTTCAGTCCCAGCGGCGTATTCACGTACCAGTAATAAATCGCCTTGCTCAGTCACAGGAACCACCATCACCGCATCGCGTCCACTTGGCTTCATGCGTTCATAAGTACGGTGTTCACCATTGGAAAAACGAAGGTCGAGCGCTTCCACGGCAAACAGTTTGGATTTTGCGACCGTTTGGCATGAGAGTATCTCTGGTGGGGTCCGTTTCGACATGGCGCTGGCTCCTTGGTGTCGTTGGCGTTTACGAGATGCGTAAGATTCTTAATATATGAGAACTCCGCCTGAGTTTCTAGCGGATTTTGCGGGCAGCACTAAGCATCTCAAGGTTACCTCAGTATCGATACAAAAATGGGAGACCGAAGCCTCCCATTTTCTGACCGTATTTACTCTTAGTAGTAAGAGTGATCACCACGGTCATGTTCTGTTGCATCACGAACTGCGGTGAGTTCACCAATGAATTGGTTTAGCAGTTCTTTCTCGATGCCTTCTTTTAGTGTTACGTCAACCATAGAACAGCCATTACAGCCGCCACCAAATGCAACAATAGCAATGCCGTCTTCAGTGATTTCAACCAAGTTTACGTGACCACCGTGGCCAGCAAGCTGTGGGTTGACTTGAGTTTGGATAACGTATTCAACGCGCTCAACCAGTGGCGCGTCGTCCGCAACTTTACGCATTTTAGCGTTCGGAGCTTTTAGCGTTAGCTGAGAGCCCATTTTATCGGTAACAAAATCGATTTCAGCGTCTTCAAGGAATGGCAGACTTAGCTCATCCACGTAAGCTGAAAAACCGCTGTAAGGGATTTCAGTGTCGGTCGCTTCTACTGCTTCTGGTGGGCAGTAAGACACGCCACACTCAGCGTTTTGTGTACCTGGGTTCACAACGAAAATACGAATGTTAGTCCCTTCAGGCTGTTGACCTAAAAGGTTAGCGAAATGCGTTTGCGCAGTTTCTGTAATAGTAATATTTGACACGACGAATACCCGAGTAAATTTGTAGGTTACTGCTGCTATTCTACTCTTGTTGACGTATGGGTCTAGTCTTTTTGATGCTAAGGCATGGCGAAGCGATCTAGAGAGAACGAGGAGCAGGTGTTCTGCAGATGCAGTAAATATCGATGCTTTCTACGCCAACTTCAAGTAGTAAATGACATAATTGTCGGACGGTACTGCCTGTGGTGACCACATCATCGACGATGGCAACGTGGGAAGATGGCGGTCGCTTATTGAGAACAAATGCGCCTTTTAGGTTTTGTTCACGGCTCGCTTTAGTATTGCCGCGCTGTGATTGGGCGAGTCTGACCCGGCGAAAGACCTTCGCATCAAAATTGGTCTGCAATTGCTGGGCTAAATGTCGGGCTAAAACATCACTTTGATTAAATCCCCGGTGTAGGTAGCGCTGCCAGTGCAATGGTACACTGGTAATGATTGGAGCTGGTGTTGTGATGTGCTGCGCCAGTTGCTGGGTTAGTGCTTTTACATGCCAAGACTCTCCATGATCTTTAAAGCGTTGTACTTCCCGTGAAAGGGGAAAGTCGTAATCGCCTAACGTGTATAGCCTTTGCCATGGCGGTGGTTCTGAAAGGCATTCACCACAAATACTATCCGTACTCATCTCTTCTTTCTGTAACGTTAAACCGCAACGTTGGCATCGCTTGATTGGAGTTAGGTGTTGTAAGCAGTGCTCACACCAACGCAGAGCATGCGTGTGGTTTGGTGTTTGAATCGGGAATCGACACAGACCGCATTGACTGCTCAACACGCGATGCATGATGTTTTGCCAGTGATGAGATAACATAGCGCTTATTCATGGTGATATTTTACTCAGCCTAACGCTTGGCTGATGGCGTAGGGAATAAAATTAGTGGGAGAGATTGAGAGCATGAGCACGAAATTACATTGGCAGTCGTTTGGTGAAGGACCAGATCTGGTGTTGTTACATGGTTGGGGTATGAATGGCGCGGTTTGGCAGCAAACCGTCGAATCACTTCAAACTGATTTCCGTGTTCATGTTGTTGACCTTCCGGGCTATGGACACAGTGCCGAGCATCATGGTGAAGATTTAGACCATATTGCTAACTTGGTCGCGCAAAGTGCGCCAAAGAAAGCGATTTGGCTTGGCTGGTCCCTCGGAGGCTTAGTGGCGACGCATGTCGCATTAAACATGCCCGAGCGTGTGACTAAGTTGATCACCGTCGCCAGTTCACCAAAATTTGCCGCAGAGAAGCCTTGGCGCGGTATTCAACCGAATGTACTGAGCGCGTTCACCTCTCAGTTGTTAGAAGATTTTTCACTGACCATTGAGCGCTTTATGGCGTTGCAAGCGATGGGCAGTCCATCTGCACGCAAAGATGTGAAACAACTCAAGCAAGCGGTACTGTCGCGCCCTCAGCCAAACCCTGAGTCGCTGTTGGTTGGGCTAAACATCCTTGCTGATGTGGACCTGCGCGATGCATTGACGTCTCTTTCTGTACCAATGCTGCGTCTTTATGGTCGTTTGGATGGATTGGTGCCGATTAAAGTGGCGAATGATTTAAGTGAACAGTTACCTCATACTCAGCAGTTTGTTTTCAATCAGTCCTCTCATGCGCCCTTTATGACTGAACATGACGAGTTTTGTGCCCAAATTCGAGAGTTTGCTCACGATTAATCAAATACGAGCGGAAAAAGCTCAAGCTGTTTAAAAAGTGGTCGACATAAAGGTTGGTGAGGTTTTATTAGCCAATAAAGCTAAGCCATATTGACGAGTTGGGCGACTCTGAGGAGGGTTCGCAATGATTGTGTCACCGACCAACGTAAGTGTGCCACTGATCGCCCCATCCGTGAATGTGCAGACGGAACAAGCAGCTCGCGACAATAAAGTCCGAGAGCCTGTGACGCCAACGGTCGCATTGGCCAAAACCAATGCAGAGCGAAAAGTAAAAGGTGATGACAAGCGCCGACGTCAGTCTTCTTGGGATCCTTCAGAGCATCCTGATTATGACATGGAAACAGAAGTCGACACGCGTTATCAAGAAGAGCCGGAAGATACACTAGAACGGCTTTTTAGTTTGCTTGCGCTCAAGTCGTACAGTGAAGACCAAGGTAAGGGCTACGCAATTCGTTTTCGCTTACCAAAGCGCATTTTGGATGCTGCGATCAATGAAGGATTAATGGAAAAGCGCAGGAAGGTGATCAAGTTTCATTATGGTCATGCAGTCGCTCCCCATACCCCGTCAGAAGTGATAGCAGTATTATGACGACTCAATATCCTACTCAAACAAAAACGCTCCAAGCAGATTGAACTGATTGGAGCGTTTTCTTTTTAGCAGTGAAACCTAGGTAAGGTTACTTTTTCGCTTTAGCAAACGCTGCCGCAAAAGCACCGCCCATTGCACTGTTCGATGAAGACTCATCGCGGCGAGGCTGACGACGTTGTGCTTGGTCATTACGACGCGGTGCGGCTGAAGAGCGTTGGCTGCGGTTATCTTGACCCGGTTCGTCTTTCAAACGCATCGATAGACCAATACGCTTACGCTGTACGTCCACTTCCATCACTTTTACTTTGACGATGTCACCTGCTTTCACGACTTCACGTGGATCAGAAACATAGCGGTCAGTCAGCGCAGAAATGTGGACCAGACCATCTTGGTGAACACCGATATCGACGAAGGCACCAAAGTTGGCTACGTTCGAGACCACGCCTTCGAGGATCATGCCCGGTTCTAGATCAGAAACTGAATTGACGCCTTCTGCAAACGTAGCGGTCTTGAATTCAGGACGTGGGTCACGACCCGGTTTATCCAGTTCTTTGATGATATCGGTAACCGTTGGGACACCAAAGTGTTCATCGGTATAATCCACAGCGTGTAAGCCTTTAAGGAATGCTGAGTCACCAATCAGTGCCTTGATGTCTTTGCTGTTTTTCTCAGCGATTGCTTTGACTACTGGGTACGCTTCCGGGTGGACCGCTGAAGCATCAAGTGGGTTCTTGCCGTCCATAATACGTAGGAAGCCAGCACACTGTTCGAACGCTTTAGGACCCAAGCGAGGTACTTTCTTCAACGTCGTACGTGCTTCGAAGCGGCCATTTTCGTCGCGGAAGTCGACAATGTTCTGCGCGATGGTGCTTGATAAGCCTGCTACGCGCGTTAATAGTGCGGCAGAAGCCGTGTTCACATCAACGCCAACCGCGTTTACACAGTCTTCTACAATCGCATCTAGGCGTTTTGCCAACATAGATTGGCTTACATCGTGCTGGTATTGACCCACACCGATCGATTTCGGATCGATTTTCACGAGCTCAGCCAATGGATCTTGCAAACGACGCGCAATCGACACTGCACCACGCAGTGATACGTCCATATTCGGGAACTCTTTCGCTGCGAGTTCAGAGGCCGAGTACACTGATGCGCCTGCTTCGCTGACGATGATTTTCTGAACTTTTAGGTTGCCGCGTTTGATTACGTCTGCGACAAAGCTATCGGTTTCACGAGAAGCCGTGCCGTTACCAATCGCAATTAAATCCACGTTGTACTTACGCACTAACTGGTCAACGATTTGCGCTGATTTGTCGTATTGTTTTTGCGGAGGGTGAGGGTAGATGGTTTCCGTAGCCAGAACTTTACCCGTTGAATCGACAACCGCGATTTTTGAACCGGTACGCAGACCAGGATCGAGACCAAGTGTTGCACGAGGGCCTGCCGGCGCCGCCATCAACAAATCTTTTAGGTTGGTCGCAAATACTTCAATCGCTTCAATTTCAGCACGCTCTTTCATTGCGCCCATTAGCTCGGTTTCCATGTGCATCGATACTTTGATGCGCCATGCCCAGCTGATCACTTGTTTGCGCCATGCATCTGCTGGGGCGCTACTTAACGTCACGCCATAATGGTCGGCAATGATGGTTTCACAGTAAGATTGGCGAGCACCTTCTTCCTGCTCTGGATCAGCGTTCATGGCTAAAGTTAGGAAGCCTTCATTGCGGCCGCGCAACATCGCAAGTGCACGGTGAGAAGGGACTTTGCTCAGCGGTTCTTTGTGATTGAAGTAATCTTTGAACTTCTCACCTTCTTGCTCTTTTCCTTCAACGACTCGTGAGACAAGTTCCGCATTACGATTTAAGTGGTTACGGATTTTTTCCAGTAAGTTTGCGTCTTCAGCAATGCGTTCCATGATGATCGCACGGGCACCGTCTAGGGCGGCTTTGGTATCTATGATGCCTTTGTCGGCATTAAGATATTTACTTGCTTCGCTTTCTGGCTCGGTTTGCGGATGATTCCACAGCATGTCAGCTAGCGGTTCTAGGCCGGCTTCAATGGCGATTTGGCCTTTAGTGCGGCGTTTAGGTTTGTAAGGTAAGTAAAGGTCTTCAAGACGAGTCTTGCTATCGGCTTGAATAATTTCTTGCTCAAGCTCAGGCGTCAGTTTGCCTTGCTCTTGGATCGATTTGAGAATGGTTTGACGGCGGTCATCCATTTCACGAAGGTAAGACAGACGGCTGTCCAGAGTACGCAGTTGGGTATCATCAAGGCCACCCGTCACCTCTTTGCGGTAACGTGCAATAAAAGGGACAGTGTTACCGTCATCAATTAGGGTGACAGCGGCGTTGACTTGCTCTGGGCGAACATTCAGTTCTTGAGCAATCATACGACAGATAGCTTGGCTCATCCGTGTTTTCTCTTTCAATTCGGTTTGGGTTGTATAGAACATTGGGGTCGTTCGAAGAATTTGCAATGTTTTAAATTAACGAGACAAAAATTTACCGGGCGCTGGTGGACATCAGTCAGATTTGTGTCAAAACTGTAATTAAATTGAGAACTTATATCCGCAACTATCGACTAACCTATATCCACGGTTATTGATATAACTAAATGTACCTCGGCTTATACGGATAATCATGATGAAAAAAATGTCTTTGGCGTTAGCGCTTACGAGTGCCTTACTTGTCGCCCCGCTTAGTTGGGCACAATCCATATCAGCAACCACACAAGACCCTGTATATCAGCTTG
Organism: Vibrio sp. J2-4; assembly: GCF_021728155.1. Taxonomy (NCBI): domain Bacteria; kingdom Pseudomonadati; phylum Pseudomonadota; class Gammaproteobacteria; order Vibrionales; family Vibrionaceae; genus Vibrio; species Vibrio sp. J2-4. Next base: position 443,856 of record NZ_JAKKCN010000004.1, on the reverse strand, counting down.
ATGACAAGTTGGTGCTTGGACGAGTGGAGAGCGTTTACTACAGTGATATTCCAGAGCTAAAAGCGGTACCATTTATTGGCAAGATTGATACTGGTGCTGACACCACGTCTATGCATGCAGAGAACATCCATGTCAGTAGCTCTCATCCTGACTACCAGAACTTGAAAGACAACGAGTTGTTGTGGGCGATTGTCGATGATTTAGGTGGGACGAAGGCGAAGTGGGATGCCGATACTTTTAAACCATATCAAGTGAAGGTGAGCTTTACGGTTCCTCATCCTTACACAGGAAAAGAAATACAGATTACCGATGATCTGGAGCGAGTGAGCGCCATTCGTAGTCGAACAAGCAAAAAGCCTATTTTACGCCCGACGATAAAAATGCCGATGACGATTGCAGGCCACACCGTTGATACAGAAGTGAACCTGACCAAGCGCACGCAATTCTCTTCTCCTATCTTGATTGGTAAAACCTATCTCGATAACAATGCGTGGGTATTTGCTGGCTACGACTATCTTCAAGAGCAACCAAGCGCAAAAATGATCGGCAAAAAAGAGACGGTTGAAGTTGAGGGCGTGCCATACAAGATCAGCATATCAACCACCAGCCGCTACACCAACGTTCACGCACTGGATATCAAGGTTGATAAAAAGAACAATGCAGTTTCTTTCACGCTAGAAGGTGAAAACGGCAAGCGCCATCCAATGACGTTACCTTTGGTACGCATGCTGAAAACCACTAAGAGCGAGCGTCCGTTAGTCTACTTACCAGTGAAAATCGACGAAAACGAAACTCAACGTTGGTTAGTCTATTTGCGTGACCGCAGTAAGTTCAGTTCACAAATTCGCTTGGGTCAGGATGTCGCGAGCCAACACTTTGTGATTGATACCGACAGAGAAAACCTATTGGGCGGTGTTGAAAAAACGTTCAAGAGCGCACTCAAGTCAAAGCCCCTTGTGATTTCACCGGAAGAACAAGTCACCATTGATGGTTATACCGTTCCTGCTTACCCCACGTTTACGGTGAAAACGCCATTACTGCGTGTAAATGGCTTTGAAGTAACAGAAAAAGGTAAGGATGAATCCGTCACGTTTTATTTAATGAACGATGAGGGTAAAGAAGAAAAAATTACCAAGCCCGTGGTGAAAAAGCTCAAAGTGGGTAGCACTGTGCGTCCCGTTGTTGATGGCGATTTCCTTTTCGGTAGCAAAGAGACATCAATGGAATTTGCACTCGATGTGCTAGATGAAGACGAGACGCAACCATTTTTCGTTTTTGGTCATGACATCGCCAAAGGCGGTGTGCTGCTGAATACTCGCGCCGACCATTTACTAGATGCAAGGCCACTTTTCAAAGCTGGTCATATCGAAGTGGCTGAAGTGGAAGGGATGTCTTTCCCTGTTAAATTGGACACTGGTGCTGACGTGAGCTCGATTAATGCCAAGGACATCAAGCGCTTTCAAAAAGACGGTAAAGATATGGTGAGCTTTACTTATGAAAACGATCTAGGCATGACCAAGGCGTTTACCCGTGAGGTGGTGGATGTCATGCGTATAACGGCCAAAAAAGGAGAAAAGGCCAATGAACGGCCTGTAGTAGAAATGCACGTTAAGCTTGGCGAGTTAGAGAAGAAGATCCGAGTCAATTTGCAAGACCGAGGTCGCTTCCATTACAGCATGATTTTAGGTAAAAACTTCCTAAAACATGGCGCGGTTGTTTCGAGTGATACGAATTACATCGTGACGCAAAAACCAGATTACGAAAAGTAGCACTCTGGCCGCCTTATTATCTTGATACCCAAAGCCCGAACGAAGCCAGTGCTTTGGGTATATCATCTCCTTAATGCTGCTCAAGAGCGGCATTTTTTAGTTGAGATAGGAGTTAACTTGAAAACTAAGCTGATTACCCGTGAAGGTTATAACAAACTCAAACAAGAGCATGATTACCTTTGGAATGAAAAGCGTCCTGAAATCACCAAAATCGTCACTTGGGCGGCGAGCCTGGGCGATCGCTCAGAAAATGCGGATTACACCTTCAATAAACGTCTGCTTCGTCAGATCGACCGTCGTGTTCGATTTCTTCGCAAGTTTCTGCCTGAAGTCACGATCGTTGACTATTCTCCGCAGCAAGAAGGCAAAGTCTTTTTTGGTGCTTGGGTTGAAATAGAAAATGAGGCTGGAGAGGTGAAGAAGTTCCGCATTGTTGGGCCTGAAGAGATTTATGGAGATGCGAAAGACTACATCTCTATCGATTCACCTATGGCGCGAGCGATGTTGAAAAAACAAGTGGATGAAGAGTTCACGGTGCGAACCCCAGAAGGTGAAAAAGAGTGGTTCATTAACTCGATTGAATACAACAAACCAGCCTTGGAAGACTGAGGCTTTATCACCGATTCAAGTCTCTTGAAGTTCACTAGAAGTGACTTGAGTCTCAACGTCAGCTTATTGGATACAAAGGCATGGTGCCTTTATCGGAGAAGTAAAATGAACAAAGCAGTCATGTGTGGTGCTGCACTAACAATAGGATTCTCACTCTCAGTTTTTGCTCAAGATGAAGTGAAAGGCTGTGACGCCAAAGAGTTAGCGGTAGAACAGCAGCTTGAGTATGCGAAAGCACAAGGTAATGAACATCGAATTAAAGGCTTAGAACAGGCACTTACCGCTATCCAGAATGAATGTTCGGAAGGTGAACTGCGTCAAGAACTGCAAGCGGAAGTGGACGAAAAGGCGCGAGACGTTGAGGAGCGTGAGCAAGAATTAGCGGAAGCGCAGCGTTCAGGGAAAGCAGACAAAATCGAGAAAAAACGTCACAAATTGGCTGAGGCACAGCAAGAGTTACTTGAGGCCAAACGTGAACTGGAATGGAATTATGGCCAATAGTAGGTGCTGAAAATACCTGCTAGAGAGAGAATAAAGCGCTTAAGATAAAAAGAGTAACAATTTGCTTGAGCACGTTAGGAAAAACAGTGATACATTTTCGACAATAGATGCTTCTGAAAGGATGTTTCAATGCAAGAAAATCATAAAATTTTAGTGGTTGATGACGATGCTCGTTTACGTGCTCTATTGGAGCGTTACCTTTCTGAGCAAGGTTTTCAGGTCCGAAGTGTCGCTAATGGCGAACAGATGGATCGCCTACTAACGCGCGAAAACTTTCACTTAATGGTGCTAGACCTAATGTTGCCAGGTGAAGACGGTTTGTCGATTTGTCGCCGTCTACGCCACGCGAACAACATGCTGCCAATCTTAATGCTCACCGCGAAAGGTGATGAAGTGGACCGCATTGTGGGTCTGGAAGTGGGGGCGGATGATTATTTGCCAAAACCATTTAACCCACGTGAATTACTCGCTCGCATTAAAGCCGTACTACGCCGTCAAACCGTAGAGTTGCCGGGCGCGCCAAGCACCGAAGAAAAAGTAGTGGAGTTTGGTGAGTTCCGACTCAATCTAGGCACTCGCGAGATGTTCCGCGGTGACGAGGCAATGCCACTGACCTCAGGAGAGTTTGCTGTCCTGAAAGCGCTCGTGACGAATGCGCGAGAGCCGATGTCACGAGACAAATTGATGAACATGGCACGTGGCCGTGAATATTCTGCGATGGAACGTTCTATTGACGTGCAAATCTCACGTTTGCGTCGCATGTTAGAAGATGATCCAAGCAAGCCACGCTACATTCAAACCGTGTGGGGCTTAGGTTACGTTTTCGTCCCAGACGGTAAAGAGGTGTAATCTCCTCACTCCATAGCCAGCACTTGGCTATAGCAACTTCAGCCTTCAAACCCTTTCCTTCGAAGGCTGAAATTTCGCGATTAGGACCACCAGGAACGTTCCATGCGCATCCGAAGTTCACTGACACAATCTATTCTGCTGTTCATCTCTTTGCTCCTCGCTAGCCAAGTTTTCTCTTACTACGCCGTTTTTAACTACGCGTTGATGCCGAGTTTGCAGCAGTTCAATAAAATTCTCGCCCATGAGCTCAATTTGGTGCTTGATGATGAAGGGCCATTAAAATCTGATGCACCGCTGAGACGTCAATTATTAGAAAGGCTGGGGGTGACAGTTCACAGCCTCGACAGCGATAAAGCGGTTGAATTTCATCACGCGATGTCGATTGATTTGATGTCTGAAGAAATGAGCCAAGAGCTAGGTTCGCCGACCGAAGTGCGCTTATTGCTTGGTGATGAAAGTTACATCTTGTGGATGCACATCGAAAAGTTGCCGAACTCCATCATTCGTATTCCTTTATCTGAGCTGCAAGAAGAAGATTTTGCACCGCTGTTTCGTAACAGCTTGATTATGGCGCTGCTGATCATTGCTGGTGGTTGGTTGTTTATTCGTTTACAAAACCGCCCACTTTTGGCTTTAGAGAGAGCCGCGAAAGACGTCGGTCGAGGTGAAATCCCGCCACCGTTGGCAGAAAAAGGCGCATCGGAAATTCGCTCTGTAACTCGAGCGTTTAATCAAATGTCCAAAGGCATTCAGGAGCTCGAAGAAGATCGCGCCCTATTAATGGCGGGGATTAGCCATGACTTGCGAACACCGCTGACGCGCATTCGCTTAGCGACAGAAATGATGTCTCCCGAGGACAGCTACCTTGCTGAAGGGATCATTAGCGATACGGAAGAGTGTAATGAGATCATTAGTCAGTTTATGGACTACCTCAAACCGGTGAACAAAGAATCGTTTGAAGCGGTTGATATCAGTACGATTGCCAGTGACGTAGCCAGTTCTGAAGGTGGCTATGAGGTTGAAATTGAAACGGATCTTAATCTTAACTTGCCACCAGCCAAAGGAAGTGCGATTGCGATTAAGCGGGCGATCAGTAATTTAGTTGTGAATGCGCTACGTTATGGCAATGGCTGGGTCAAAATCAGCACTGGTGTGACAGCAGATAAGCAGCTAGTGTGGATTTCAGTAGAGGACAACGGACCGGGTATCGAGCATTCTCAAATCGCGAGGTTATTTGAACCCTTTACGCGTGGTGATACAGCTCGCGGTAGTGAAGGCACTGGGCTCGGGTTGGCGATTGTGAAGCGTATAATCAGCCAGCATTCAGGCTCTGTGGTGATGCGTAATCGCAGTGAAGGCGGTTTAATCGCTCAAATCAGCTTTCCTACCAAGTAAGTCGGTGACTGTACCATTTAAAACAAAAAGCCCAACCTAAACCGTTTGGGCTTTGTTTTTCTCTACAATCTTATTAAGACTCTTTCACTTCTTGAGGAAGTTCATCTTCGTCTTCCAGTTTCTCTGGCAGAAGTAGGTTTAAAATGATCGCTGTGATACCACCTGCAGCAACGCCAGTGGAGAAAATACTCTTAATAAATTCTGGCATGAATTGCAGAATCTCTGGTTTTTGCGCGATACCAAGCCCCATTGAGAAGGATAAGGCCATGATCAGAATTGCGCGGCGATCGAGCTCAACACGAGAGATAATACGCACACCAGCGGCAGCAATCGTACCAAACATGACAATCGTTGCGCCGCCAAGTACTGGCTCAGGAATCAGCTGAACAAAGCTAGCGACACCAGGAAACAAGCCAAGAATCACTAACATGCCAGAAATAAAGTAACCCACGTAACGACTCGCAACCCCTGTTAGCATAATGATGCCGTTATTCTGGCTAAAGGTGGAGTTCGGGAAACTGTTAAACACGGCTGCGATTGCAGAGTTTAAGCCGTCTGCTAGTACACCCCCCTTAATGCGTTTCATGTACACAGGGCCTTTGACTGGCTCGCCAGACACTTCGGATGTGGCGGTAATATCGCCGATGGCTTCTAGTGCGGTAATAAAGAAAATCAGTACCAGCGGAATGAACAGAGACCAGTCAAACGATAAGCCATATTGCATTGGTACCGGTAGTGCTACAAGCTCGGTTGTGCCTAGCTGAGAAGTATCTACCATCCCCATAAAATACGCCATGATGTAGCCAACCAGCATCGCAATCACAATCGAAGCCACACGGATGTATGGGTTTTTCGAGCGGTTTAATATCACAATCAAGCCAAGTACCGTTCCAGCGAGCGCCAGTTTGTCTAAGCTGCCGAATGTTCCTTCATTTAATGCCGCGTAGCCACCCCCCATTGATACCAAGCCGACTTGAATCAGTGTGAGACCGATAAGAGTGACGACAATGCCTGAAACGAGCGGAGTGATAATGCGACGGGCATGCTCTAATACGCGAGATAGGAAAATCTCTGCAAATGATGCCACTAAAATCGTACCAAAAATGGCTGCCATCATGGTGCTGATGTCTGCTCCACCTGCTTTCAGCGATAGGCCTGCACCAATAATAGGACCTAAAAAGTTAAAGCTGGTGCCTTGAACAGAGAGTAAACCAGAGCCAATTGGGCCAAAGGTGCGAATTTGAATAAACGAAGACACGCCTGACGCAAATAAAGACATGCTGATGATGGTATTCGTTTGGTCTGCTGGTACACCCAAAGACTGACAGATGATCAGTGACGGAGTGATAACCGCGACGAACATCGCCAATAAGTGCTGAAGTGCGGCAAAAATGGTTTGAGGCAAAGGTGGTCGATCATTGAGTTGATAAACCAGTTCCGAAGATCGGTTTGAAGTTGTCATTGTTTGTCTCGCTAGTCGCAATATATTCCCAGATCTCGCTGAATGGGAGAGCAGGGTGGAGTTGACGTCGTTACCTGTGATTGCTGTTAATCAGAGTCAACTCAGGTTGGTGGAGTGTGATGCAACACACTTAAAAATTTGTGCGCGATTATAGAGAGATTTACTTAAAAAGCAAACGATTGCTTTGGTTTTTAGCGTATTAAAAAACGAGCCATTTGGCTCGCTTTCAATCATTACGCTTTGGAGTAAATATCCCGCTCACCCAACCAGCGATCGATAATCGCTGTTGCGTTAGTCGGGTAATTGTCATGAATATGACGCGCAATGCGCTGAACTTCGGGAATCAGGCGTTGATCTCGAACTAAGTCTGCGATTTTGAAATCAGCAAGACCAGTCTGTTTTGTACCCAAGAGTTCGCCTGGGCCACGAATTTCTAGGTCTTTCTGTGCGATGACGAAGCCATCGTTACTTTCACGTAGTACTCCCAGACGTTTTTGCGCGGTTTTCGACAGTGGGGAGTGGTACAGCAGCACACAATGGCTAGCAACGGAGCCTCGGCCCACGCGACCTCTTAACTGGTGTAATTGTGCTAAACCAAGACGTTCGGGGTTTTCGATGATCATCAAGCTAGAGTTTGGCACATCCACGCCAACTTCAATCACCGTCGTTGCGACCAGCAAATGTAGTTTATTGTCTTTGAAATCTTGCATCACCGCTTGTTTCTCTGCCGGCTTCATTCGGCCGTGTACTAGACCAATTTTTACGTCCGGTAGCTTACGTTGAAGCTCTTCAGCGGTATCTGCCGCGGCTTGCGCTTCTAATACTTCCGACTCATCAATCAGAGTACACACCCAATATGCCTGCTTACCTTCGTTTAAACAGGCATTTCGGACACGCTCGACGATGTCGTCACGTTTTGTGTCAGGAATGGCGACGGTTTGAATCGGCGTTCGACCTGGTGGCAGTTCGTCAATCACGGAAGTTTCCAGATCTGCGTAAGCGGTCATCGCTAACGTGCGAGGAATGGGCGTTGCCGTCATGATCAACTGATGTGGGTAGGCGCCTTGTTTAGCGCCTTTTTCACGTAACTCTAATCGCTGATGGACACCAAAGCGGTGCTGTTCATCAATGATGACCAAAGCAAGGTGATGAAATTCAACGTGCTCTTGGAATAGCGCGTGAGTACCCACTACCATTTGCGCTTCACCACTGGCAATGCGAGCCAGCTCGGCTTCCTTTGCTTTACCTTTGAGTTTGCCCGCTAACCAACCGACTTGAATGCCCATTGTTTCAAACCAGTTGGCGAAGTTGATCGCGTGTTGCTCAGCCAATAGTTCGGTTGGTGCCATGAGTGCCACCTGATAGCCGTGCTCAATGGCACGAACGGCGGCCAGAGCGGCAACCAACGTCTTCCCCGATCCCACATCACCTTGCACTAGGCGCATCATTGGGTGGGGTTTTTCTAAATCGGTTTCAATCTCTTGTACTACTCGGGTTTGAGCGTTTGTAGGAGAGAAAGGCAGTTGGGCTAAAAGCTGCGTTTTTAGTTTATTACAAGGACCGAGAGGTAGCGCTGAATCCTTCTGACCTTTGCTACGCACCGCCAACATCGAGAGATTCTGTGCTAGCAACTCTTCCATGATTAAGCGGATTTGGGCAGGATGTTTGCCTTCGTCAAACTCATCTAAATTAATGGTTGGTGGTGGGCGATGAATGGTGTGCAGCGCTTGCGACATCGTGATTTGATGGTTATACAGCCCGGCTGGAAGTAATTCCTGCACTGCGGTTTTATCAAGCAGGGCTAAAGCTTGTTCGGTAAGGTTGCGCAATGTGATTTGGCGTAAACCATCTGTAGTGGGATAAACAGGGGTTAAGCTCTGTTCTACATCGGGCTTTTGCTCGCTGACGTAAAACTTGTAGTCAGGATGAACAATTTCCAAGCCCATGCCACCGCGCTTAATTTCACCGTAAGCATGTACTAACTTACCTTGTGTGAAATTGTTCTTCATGGCCGCGGTAAAGTTGAAAAAGCGCAGCGTGATAGTGCCATTACCGTCGCTGATTTTTACCGTTAACATTTTGCGCTTACCGAAGATGGTATCGACTGCCATGACCTTGCCTTGCACGGCCGCCCAAAGGCCGGCATGCAGTTTAGCAATAGGATAAATACGGGTACGATCTTCGTAGCGCAGTGGAAGATGAAACAGCAAATCTTGAACGCTATGTAAGCCAACTTTGGCGAGTTTTTCTGCGACTTTCGCGCCAACCCCAGAAAGGGAGGTTAATGGGACGGCAGATAACATTTGGGCGGACATAGAGGGCTCAAGAAAATGGTTAACATAGCAGTATGTTAACCATGGAGCTGTGTTTTTGTACAGGAAAAAATAGTCATGCTTTAGTTAGTGTCATGATCTGACTTATAACCTGTCATTCCGAGGAGCCTAGCGACATCAGGATTCTATTTCCAACAAGTATGTCGCTGAAGTTAACACTACCAGCATCTGTATACTCCAGAATTAGATCTTGAATCACGCCCCTTCGCCGCTGTTCAGGATGACGAAAGTCTGTTACTTGCTTTGCATCTCTTGCCACCACGCGTCATCGGCGATGATTTGACCTTCTTCATCGAGTGGTGGGTAAACGAGCCCTTTTCGTTTCGCGACCTTTGCCAGCACTGGGTGACCACGTTCAAAGAGAATACGGTTGATTGTCTCTTTAGGCAGAGCGCTTTCTTCTCGGTCGTACATGCCTGCGGCTTCACGTTGACGTTGCGCTTCATACAAAATTACAGCACTGGCAACCGATACGTTTAGTGACTGCACCATGCCTATCATCGGGATAATTATGTCTTGATCGGCAAGTTGTTTGGCTTGATCTGAAGCGCCAACTTTTTCACTGCCTAAAATGATGGCAGTTGGTTTGGTGTAGTCGATTTCGCGAAAATCGACGGCGGTGTCTGAAAGATTGGTCACCAAAACCTGCATACCTTGCGCTTTGAGCTCGGTAATCGCAGTTTCAATTGAATCGTGAGTATCAACTTCAACCCAGTTACGCGCGCCAGCTGAGGTATGGCTCAGCGTACGCATTTTGTCAGGCCAAATGGCATGAACTTTGTGTAAACCTGTCGCGTCAGCGGTACGGATCACGGCAGAGACGTTGTTTGGCTTATGTACTTCTTCGAGACAAAGTGTCAGATCAGTTTGGCGAGTTTTTAGGACTTGGTGAATGCGGTTGTAACGTTCTAGGTTCATATTTATTGAGGTATAAAAAATCGCCACCTAACAGGGTAGGTGGCGATAGAGGTTAGTTCTTTCTGCGTCTGACTCGGGTTGCTTGAGGCATTGCCTTAATCTTACGCATGATACCAGCAAGGTGGACGCGATCTTTCGTCGTCAACAGCACAGTCACAGTGTACAAACGACCATCACGTTCTTCCGTTGAAAGACCATGAATGTTTGACCCTGTTTTCGAGATCACGTTGGTCAGTTCTGCAAGAGCACCTTGGTTGTTCAGCATGTCGACTTTAAGTTCAGCAATAAACTCTTTGTCGTAGTCGTCAGACCAAGCGACAGCCATATAACGGTCTGGCTCTTTCTGATAACCACGAACGTTCGGACATGTTTCTCGGTGAACAACCAAACCACGACCAGGCGATACGTGAGCAATAATGTGATCATCTGGGATAGGATGACAGCAATTTGCAAACGTCAGCAATAAGCCTTCTGCGCCACGAATCGGAAGCTTCTTCTTCGAGTCCGTTGGGATTGAGCTTGTTGTCGTGAGCTCTTCGGTATCACCAAGGAGACGACGTGCAATCACAATACTCATCAACTCACCCAATCCAATAGCTGCCAATAAATCATCGATGCTTTCTAGGCGAAGATCATTCAAGACTTCTTGGATATTTTCTGGATAAATTGAATCAATCGAGTGGCGGCCAAGTGCGTGATTAAGTAGGCGACGACCTAAAGTAATCGACTCTTCACGACGCATCGTTTTCAGTACTTGTCGAATCTTAGTGCGGGCACGAGAAGTCACGACATAGTTTAGCCATGCCGCATTCGGACGCGCACCAGGGGCACTGATAATTTCCACCGTCTGACCGTTTTTCAATGCCTTACTCAATGGGTAAGGGTTACGATCAACACGAGCACCAACACAAGAGTTGCCTACATCGGTATGTACGGCATAGGCAAAGTCGACAGCCGTTGCGCCTAAAGGCAATTCAACGATACGACCTTTTGGTGTGAAGACGTAAATCTCATCTGGGAAAAGATCGGATTTTACGTTTTCAATGAATTCGAATGAGTTACCCGCGCTTTGTTGTAGCTCTAACAGGCTTTGCATCCAACGCTGAGCTTTCACTTGCGCAGTGGTGCCAGACTTGTCGCCTTTGTCTTTGTAAGACCAGTGTGCCGCGACACCTTTGTCCGCCATTTGATCCATATCTTCAGTACGGATCTGAACTTCAACAGGTACGCCATGTGGGCCAACCATGGAAGTGTGTAGCGATTGGTAGCCGTTCGCCTTTGGTACCGCGATGTAATCTTTCATGCGACCAGGACGTGGCTTATACAAGCTGTGTACTTGGCCTAAAACGCGATAACAAGTATCAGCGGTATCAACAACGACTCGGAACGCATAGATATCCATGATGGTGTGAAAGCGCTGTTCTTTGGTTTTCATCTTGTTGTATATAGAGAACAGGTTTTTCTCACGACCAACGACGCGAGCATTCAAGCCGAAATCTTGCAGACGGCCTTCTATTTCGCTGTGAATACGTTGGATCATCTCTTTACGATTGCCGCGTGCCGCTTTTACCACTTCTTTTAGTACGCGGTAGCGGTTGGGATATAGCGCTTCAAAGCCCAGCTCTTCGAGTTCGGTTTTGATATTGTGAATACCAAGACGATGAGCGAGTGGCGCGTAAATCTCTAACGTTTCACGAGCAATACGACGCTTTTTATCTGGTCGAAGCGCGCCAAGCGTACGCATGTTGTGCGTGCGGTCAGCCAGTTTGATCAGAATGACGCGGATATCTTGCACCATGGCCAGAACCATCTTACGAAAGTTCTCGGCCTGAGCCTCTTTCCTATCGCGGAATTTGAGTTTGTCCAGTTTAGATACACCATCAACCAATTCTGCGACAGTGTTGCCGAATTTCTCTTCGAGATCTTCTTTAGTTACATCACAGTCTTCAATGACGTCATGTAGCAAAGCAGCTTGGAGGGTTTCGATATCAAGGCGCATTTCGGCCAAGATACGAGCCACAGCGACAGGGTGGATGATGTATGGTTCACCGCTAGAGCGGGTTTGCCCTTCATGGGCATCTCTCGCTACCACATAAGATTGACGCAGAGCCTCAATCTGAGGCTCTGTTAGGTATTCTTGGGCAACGTCTTTGAGGCTATCGAATAGATACAAATTATAGGCCCGGGAGGTTGTTGAATTCTAAAGTCAGAATTAACGGTTGTGAGCGATGCTGCTTACTGCCGCTAGCTCTGCCGCTTCTTGCTCTTGCTGTTCTTGACGTTCACGAGCGTCTAGAACTTCTTTAGTAATTAAACCTTCTTCGATTTCGCGTAGAGCGATAACCGTTGGCTTATCGTTCTCTTCTGGCACTAGTGCATCTTTACCGCCAGTTTGCATTTGACGAGCGCGGCGAGCCGCAATCAGTACTAGGTCGAAACGGTTGCCAACTTTTTCAACAGCGTCTTGAACAGTTACGCGTGCCATGAGGACTCCAAATAGTTAACTAAAATTTTAGAATGACGAGAAAGTATACAACCTAACTACTTTATTTACTAGCAATTAGACAAGCCACCGTTTGTGGACTTTCTCAGGTAGTTTATTGTGTTTTTCGCACTGAGCAAAAAACGAGAAATTCTTTATGTTTTACAGCGTGACTTTTTTGAAGTTACTCTGCTAACAACGCGTCAAGCATACCTTTATATTTAGCAGCTTGCTTTTCTTCCTTCAATCTCTCTGCACGCAAGATGGCTTTAAAGTCCATCAAAGCGGTATCAAAATCGTCGTTTACGATCACGTAGTCGTATTCGCTGTAATGAGAGATTTCTGACTTGGCTTCAGCCATACGTTTTGCGATCACTTCATCGCTATCTTGACCACGAGTGTTCAAGCGACGCTCTAGTTCACCGTTTGATGGTGGCAGAATGAAGATGCTTTTGGCTTCTGGCATTTGCTCACGGATTTGGCGTGCGCCTTGCCAGTCGATATCTAGAAAAACGTCGATACCTTTATTTAGCGTTTCTTCAATCCACACACGAGAGGTGCCGTAATAATTACCAAACACTTCAGCGTATTCTAGGAAATCACCTTTAGCGATCAGGGCTTCAAACTCATCTTTCGCTACAAAATGGTAGTGGACACCATTTTCTTCACCAGGTCGCATGTTACGCGTGGTATGAGACACAGACACTTTCATTGCGTAGGTTGGATTGCGTTCCAACATCGCTGAGATCAAGCTAGATTTACCTGCGCCGCTAGGTGCAGATACGATATAGAGAGTACCTTTGCCCATTGTACTGTTCCACTTTTGATTGGATTGATTGAGTGCCGAAGGAAAGTCCGACATTCTTTTAACGATAGCACTGGCAATGATAAATCAACCACCAAAGGGATGGATATTGGTGATAATCCCGCCAGAAAAATGGAGGCGAAGAGTATCATGATCTCTATTTTGTTACCAGTTGATCTTTTCTTCTTACTTAAATGTTGAAAAGAGCTCGCGTGCGCACAAAACAAACGAAAAAAGGGGAAGCTTTCACTTCCCCAGGCGTGCGACTGACTCACACTTAATTTTCAAATTATCCTTGGGATTCTAGGAAATTTATCCAAGGGCTAACGGTAGACCTGAATTTTGGCGATTGAGCCGCGCCTTTCATAGCCTGCAAGGCCTTTTGTGGCTGCTTAAGCTCGAAATAGGCCATCCCGCGAATGTATTCAAGTTCTGCCTTTTGCTCTTTAGAGGCATTCGATGCCGCGTTTTCTACAAAGCGAGTCGCTTCAGAATACTGCTTGTCTTGTACCATTAAGCGAGCAATCTGAATTTGCGTTTTAGCAGAAGGAGCGATGTTATATGACTTTTTATAAGCGAGAATCGATTTATCTAGCTCTTTAGCTTGCTGCCAGAAGCTGGCCAAGCGATCATAGTTTTCCTTCGTCTTTTCAATGTTTCCAGATGCCATCTCCTTCTCAAGAGTTTTGGCCGCTTTATATGGAATACCTTGGTAAGCTAAGAAGTTTACAAAACGTAAGTACTCTTTCTCTCCTTCCAGTTTCCCCATTTTGTAAACCATTTCTAAGGTTGCTAAAGAGTTTTGCTCTTGACCCAACTCCATATAAACGCCAGAAAGTTGCATCCAGTAACGCTTTTTCTGAGGGTACTTTGAAGTAAGGGTTTTAAGCACACTGGCAACGCTTTTCAGCTGGCCTAACTCGTAGTGAGAGGCAACGAGAATTAAGTACCAAGACTCACTTGGGCTCTTGCTCATCGCAATTGCTTTTTTGGTTGGTGGGATTGCATTTCTGTAATCTTCCAACTGAACATAAGCGCTTGCTAACGTGATATAAGCATGAGCTTGAGGCTTCTCTTTGGTTGTTTCTGCAACTTTGAACCATTCCTTCATCGTTTTCACAGACAACGTGTACTTCTCTTCAGCTAGGTAAAGCTGAGCCAAGCTGTAGCGAACTTGTTGAGCGACTGGAACGGGAAGCGCATCGAGCTTTAATGCTTCGGCAAAGTATTTCGCGGCTTGCACATAATTGTCTTGTAGCGAATACAAAAAGCCCGTTTGCTGAAGTAAAACTGCTCGGTCGTATTTTTTCGAACTTGTGCTTTCTAAAGCGCTTGCTAGTTTTTCTTTCGCTGCTGAATATTTTTCAGTTGCGATCAACTCTTGCACTTTGTTGACGGTTCGAAATGTCCGATCTGATAACTGAGGAGCTTCTTTTGCCATCGTAGGAGCGGCAAATGCCACTCCTGCGAAGAGAATTAAAGAAGCCACTTTGCTTTTCCATAAACTTTTCATCGTGACTCCTTAATTGGTTGAGAACTCTATTTCTTGCGATAGGCGCGAGCTAACAGGTTTTCCGTCAACCAATTTTGGTTTAAATGTCCATTTAGAGACTGTTTTTCTTGCCGCTCGACCGAGGCCTAAGCGTCGTGGTTGCTCTTTAAGAACTTTGATGTCCTCTACGGCACCACGTGCGTTTACAGTAAACTCTAGTAAGACAACCCCTTTTTCAATTCCTGCTTTCGCAGCCTTTCTAGGCATTTGAGGCTGGAATGTTGCAAGAGGGGTCGGACCTCCGCTACCCGCTAATTGTGCACCTCCACCCTGGCTATAATGTCCAAGCACCGAGCCACCTGTAACATTTACGGGTAGGTCAAGTTTTGGCATGTCCATTGGGGTCTGCTCCATCACCGGTTTTACTGTCGCTGTCACTTTCATTTCTGGTGGCGGCGGCGGACGCTTAGGTGGTGGTGGTTTTGGAAGTTCGCGTTTTTTCTCCTGTATTTTTTCTTCTGGTTTAATGCGAATAAACTCGACCATACGCAGGTCATCATTCGACACTAACTCGTGGCGCTCTTTGTTTACTAGCTTGTCCATCCCCCAGAACAACCCGAGGGAGACAATGAGCGCCAGTGCAATTGAGGCCAGATACCGCATAAGCTTAATCCTTATTGGTTGCGGCAATGGAGATGCTTTCTACACCTGCCATTTTGATCTGGTCCATAACCTTCACGACTACGCCAGCATTTGCTTCAGTGTCGGCTTGGATAACAACTGCGCCATCAGGACTTTCTGCACGAAGACGTTCAATATTCGCGCGAACCGCGTCCACTTCGATGCGGCGTTTATCAACCCAAACATCACCCGCCGCACCAACTGCGACCATGATGTTACCTTTCTTAACGGTTTGCGCTGAGCTTGCCGTCGGACGGTTTACTTCTAGACCTGCTTCTTTTACGAACGATGTTGTTACGATAAAGAAGATCAACATGATAAATACGATGTCGAGCATCGGTGTCATATCGATAGCGGTTTCATCACTGCTATCACTGCTATAGCGTCTTTTCATGACCTATACCTCTAATTCCATTTACTCAGGCAATATGCTTTAGCTTATCTTCCAGCTTTTGCGTTGTGACTTTGGCTAAATGATCAAGACGTGAACTAAAGAACAGTCCTGATAGAGAAGCCACCATCCCGGCTAAAGTTGGGATTGTTGCCTTTGAGATCCCCGAGGCCATTGCTCGAGGGCTTCCTGTTCCTGTTACCGCTAAGATGTCGAATACTTGGATCATGCCGACAACGGTGCCGAGTAGACCCAGTAGGGGACAAAGTGCAATCAATACTTTCACGATTGGTAGTCCCTTTTTATTCTCAATATCCTGACGAGAAACTATTTCTTGTCGGATCATCTTAGCGTTCCAACTTTGATGCTCTGAGCGCCCTTGCCATGAGCCAACGGCTTTTTTCATGGCTTTTGGAGCGACGGCAGCAAAATAGAACCAACGTTCTAACAATACTGCCCACAGCATAAAGCTGAGGATGAAGATGGCGACGAGTACATCGCCACCCATTCCCAAGAAGCGCCTAATTGATTCAAGTTCTCCAACTAACCACCACATAACGCCTCCTTAGCTTTCGGCTTTATGCAGTTTTTCCTGATAGCGAGCGATGAAGCCTGCACTCTGTTCTTCAAGAGTTTGAACCAAACGACGACCTTTGCTGTGTACGATGGTGTAAAGGAACAGCAATGGAATTGCGACAACCAGACCTAGCATAGTGGTAACAAGAGCTTCAGAAATACCGCCAGCCATCAGTTTAGGATCGCCGGTACCGAACAGAGTAATGGCTTGGAATGTGCCGATCATACCCATTACCGTACCCAGTAGGCCAAGTAGAGGTGCTACAGAAGCAAATAGCTTGATTGAGCTGATGAAGCGTTCAATGCTTGGAGCATTACGTAGAATGATTTCGTCCAGCTTCGCTTCCAGATCTTCAAGGTTGTCACCTTTGTGCTCTTGGTAAGCTTGGATAACTTCACCCAATGGGTTGCCAGGAATCACGGTTTCTGATTTTGCTTGCTTACGCATTTTGCCGCTAATCACTTGAAGGCGTAGGAAGCAAATTAGAGCAATGATAGCGCCAACTGCACCCATACCAAGGATGACATAACCTACAATGCCACCTTGATCAATACGTTCTTGAACGGTAGGACTTTGCACAAGTAGAGACAAAATGACACCACGGGATGGGTCAATAAACAGTGGCTCATAGCTGTTTGACGCTGACTCAAAGCCTGCAACATGACGTGTAATATTGGTGCGAGGCTGTCGAGAGAGTTCTTCGAACTTACCTGTTTGAGGTACATAAGTGACGTACTTACCATCGGCAATCGCGTTAAACTCACCGACGAGAGTGACATCGCGAACCGCTTCTTTACCTTCGCCATAAACAACCGTTGCTTGGGTTGTTGCAGTTTCGCCAGAAGCAACCACTTGTTGAAGAATGGTATGCCAGAAAGCTTCTAGCTCTTGTGTTGACGGCAGTTCTTTACTTTCAGCCAGTTTCGTTAGTAGAGCGTCACGCTCTGGGAACTGAACAGCGTTTTGAGAGGCTGCAAATAAGCCCTTAAACTCTCCCGCATACTGGCGGACCACACCAAACATTTCGCCCAAAGTACCAGAGCGAACACGTAGGGTTTCTGTTAGTTCAGTTAGCTGCTTATCGTTTTCATCAAATGTTGCTTTAAGTTGATCGCCCAGTGCTTGCTGCGCAGCTAACTCTTCGCGAGCTTGTTGCAATAATGCCGCTTGCTTATCGCGATTGTTCTTGAACTCAGCTTCACGGGCTTTGTTCTCTTTCGACTCAACGATGCTTTCTGATTTTACGTTTTTAAGTAGTTCAGATAAGTTTTTAGGCGCTTCTGCTTGTACGCCAGAAACCATAAATAAGCTCGCTAGTAGGCCAGCGGCTAGCGTTTTGAATCCTTTCATCTCTTATTCCTCCCCAGCAAATACAGGCAGTTTGATTAGCGCTGGTGGCGCTTGCTTCTTCGCGATACGAAGGCCTTGCTGTACCGCGATGCGGTAGCTTTCTGGTAATGTTTCCCATTGACGTGTTTGTTGGTTCCACATACCTGTCTCACCACCGTCTGGAGATTGGAATAGAAGTGCTGTGCGACCAATACGTAGGAAATCGTAAGTCACGATTTCACCATTTCGGTCTAGGCTAGCTTTGTAAGATTCGATTGAGCGAGAGAAGCCTTCTTCAATTTGGTACGCTTCCATTACTTTACGGAATTTTTCTGAAGTTGTTACGTCGGCGCGATCCATGAGACGACGCAGTTCTTGGACACGTTTATTACGCTCTTTTTTCTGGAAAGGCAGATCGAGAGTCACAAATTCGTCGAGTGCATCGATCATTTTTAATGTAAGTGGCACCACTTCTGTTGCCGTTTGATCGATTTGAGCAATTTGGTTATTTAATGAGTCCAACTCGCCTTGCTGCGATTGAACCATACGGTTAATTTGCTCGTTGTAGACTTTCATACTGTCGATTTGACGAAGTAAGCCTTTGTATTCTGCCAACATGCCTTCAGTGCTTTCGGCATAGTTGTCGATTTTTTGTTGCGAAGCTTCTGAAGATTGATTTGCTTTTGCTTGTGTGGAAACGACAGCACCAGAGTTGGCCGCTACAGAGCTACTACTGATAGTAAGCAATGCTGCAGCTATGGCACTGAGACCAAATTCCTTGAATTTCATGGTTGCATCCTTGTCAGTGTTTTAGTCAGTCGAAAAGGGCGCGGAAAACCCGCGCCAAATATTTTTTAGAAGTCGTATGATGCCTCGATGTAAAGCTGACGGCCGATTGGATCGTCATATCCAGTTGCATAGAATGGAGAGGTATCATTTAGAGGATCGGCAGGCGGTACCTTGTCAAACATGTTGATAGCACCAAGAGTTACACGACCACTCTCGTTGAATTGGTAAGAAGCCGTTAGGTTCCATGTTGTCATGCTCGCGATTTCTGCTTTGTAACCAGCTTTCTTAGCAGAGTCACAGTCATCAAAGTAGTAACGGTTCGCATAGCTTGAACACATACGGTCACGGTATTTACCAAATAGGTTGATAGCGACATCTTCGTATGCCCAGCCAAGGTTTAACGTTGCGGTATATTCAGGCATGAAATCTCTTTCATCCGTTACTGGCTCACTGTCGTTTTCTTGATATTCAGCAATCAAGATCTTAGTTACAGCTACGCGCGTATTGAATGAACCGAACTCATTAGTGTCGTAAGCATATTTCACAGCAAGGTCAACACCAGAACGCTCTTCATATGACTGGTTGACTGGGCCGTAAGATACGGACTTGATTGTACCGTCTGTATTACGAACTACTTCTGTGCCTGGGTATTTACCTGGATCGTTAATTACGTCTTGGTAAGTTGGTGCTGTTACGACGTCTTCCATCTTGATGTGGTACCAGTCAACGGTTACGCCAAGGTCATCCACAGGTTCCCAAGCTAGACCCAGGTTAATGTTTGTACTTGTTTCTTCTTTCAGCTCAGAGTTAGGGCCGTTAAGCGTATCGAAGTATTGAGTATCACACTCTGGGTACTTATCTTTATCTTGTGGGCCGCTACCACCAGCGTTGGCACAAAGCACAGGGTCAAAACCAGAACCAAAGCCTCGAGTTTGATCACCAAATAGTCGTTTCAAGTCAGGAGCTCGGAAACCTAGACCGTAGCTACCACGAAGCAATAGAGTGTCAGTAGGACGGTATGCTAGTGCTACTTTAGGAGTGAAGGCTCCGCCTGTTGCCGAGTCGTCGAAGTAGTGGTCATAACGACCAGCGACAGTCATTTCCAAATCTTCAATGATAGGAATTAGGGCTTCGACACCAAGACCAATCTGATCACGGTCCCCGCCACCTGATGTTCCGCCTAGACCAGAGAAACCACCAGCTGCTGTTGTCGCATCAATCGTTTCATTGTAGTCAGTACGGTTCCATTCACCATAAACAGCAAAGCCAGACATACCAGCAGGCAGTTCAACCAAATCACCAGCCAGTGAGCCGTTAACAGAGTAAAGCTTTGAGTAGGCTTCTTTGCTTGATGTGCCGCTGTATTTGTTTACAACGTCTTGAGAGATAGGCCCTAGAAGATCGACATCGCCATTTTGTACTGCTTGATCAAGAGTTAGGTAGATTGCTGGGTTGCTTGTTTCAACGCTTTGCTCTGAGTAACCAGCTGATAGGTCCCAATCATACGTATCAGCAAGCAGGCCGTTCAAGCCTAAGGTTAAGCCAAAAGAATCGGCTTCAGTGTTACTTTCGCGTGGGCCAAATTCGACCATACGGCGAGTGTATTCACCTTCGCCGCGGAAGTGAGTGGCATCAACTTCGACACTGTAAGGGTTAGGTTCGAATTCAGATTCTGTAGATTTGTAGCCAAAACGGGCTTCTGCCATGGCAGTAACATTGTCGTTAATGTCCATTTCACCGCGTAAAAGCAGGTCTACTTGTTTGTTCTCTGGTTTCAACGTTCGGTATGCAGAGCGGTTAACACCACACTTGCCATCCGCTCGTTCAATAGCGGCATCACCAACGACTTCTTTACATGAAGAACCAGCATCAGCGGGTGTTAGAAGTGTTCCGTTTGCGCCTTCAAAGTTTGCACCGTAGCTAGAGTAACCACTTAGCTGAGAACGGCTTGAACCGTCATCGCCAGCCCAATCATCTCGGTCAGATTGTTTAAGCATTTCGTTGCCCGCAAATTGGCCAACGAAGAGAATACGTTTATCGTCAAAATCTTTACCGGCAACAACGTCTAAACGGCCATTTTGGTAGCCACCATCTGTTGCGTCACCCGCACGTACTTTTACAGAAACGCCATCAAAGTCTTTCTTTAAAATGAAGTTTACGACACCGCCGATCGCGTCGGAGCCGTAGATAGCGGAACCTGAATCAGTCATTACTTCAACACGCTCGATAGCGGCAACAGGGATTTGACCAATGTCTTGGAAGTTAGATGTGCCATCTTGAGCCAGTGGGTATTGAGGAAGGCGACGACCATCGATAAGAATCAATGTGCGTGAAGCGCCAAGACCACGTAAGTTGACTGACTGTGCTGCAGGTGTGAATGAGAAAGAGTTCGTTTGAGCCATTACACCACCGGTGTTTTGAGTCAAACTGTTCAACACGTCTTGCGCGCTGTTAAAACCTTTAGATTCAATATCTTTACTATTAATAACAGTAACTGGTGAAGGACCTTCCATATCCGTCGTGGAGATACGCGAACCAGTAACTTTCATCTTTTGAAGTTTTTCAACTTGTTGCTCTTCTGCCAGTGCTGTTGCTGGGGCTACGACTGCTGCTGTCCCTAACGCAAGGCTTATCGCAACAGATAAAGCGGTTGTGTTTTTATACATCCTTGTTGCTCCGATTATTATTATTTCCTATGTCTGGCCGCATAGCGGCCAATTGTGACGTTAATATTTCGTTAACGTTCGGCCAATGTATAACCGAGATGAAAAAGGAAGTCAAACCAGTGGTAAACGGGGATGCTTAAATGTAAAAAAGATGTAAATGACCAGGGTTGGTTTAAAACGCGGAATAAAAAACTAAATAGCCTTACCAAGGCGACATCAAATTTCAATAAAACACCGTATTTTGTGTTTCTTATAAACTTTAATGACTTATCTTGCCTATGGTTTTTTAGTGGGTAATTGAATCTGAAAAAAGATATTTTTCCAGTGAATTGTTCTGAGATGAGTTTTATATCGAATCCATACTTTGGTGACTCGAACTTATAGGGTGGTATCAAAATATGATACCCATTGCTGTAAAAGGGCTCACTCGTATTTTTAGGTCAAATATACATGTGGTGGATATGTCTATTTATTCCATGTATTTGCATTTTTATGTAGGGTTTTGGCTCTAAACAGCCTAGATTGATATTCTGTGTGAATTATTTTTGTGGTTTTTTATAATTTTTTACAAAAACATTTCTGTTTTTCGACTTCGGAGGAAGTTTGTCATGTTTTGGTTTCAAACACTTGAAGCTGATGTGGATTCAAGATAAATATGACGCTGAAATTATTGCAGTAGTAGAAAAGTCTGGTTCTTGAAACGCAGGGAGTGTGTTTCAACAGTTTTAGTTACTACGAGATAAATATGCACCACTTTGGGCGGGGAACTTCCTCTTTCACTCCGCCTGAACTGGACAGTAGACAAGGAGCAAGTTGTATATGCTGTCGTACTTTTTACGCCGTTTGGCGTTGGTGATACCAACGTTTCTCGGGATAACTATTCTTATCTTTGCTATCACTCGTTTCGTGCCGGGCGGACCTGTTGAACGCATGTTGTCACAAATGCAGTCTCAAGGGGATGGTGCCGCATCAATGACGTCTGCTGGTGGCAATACCGCCCTTTCTGATGATCAAATCGCTGAGCTAAATGCGTTTTACGGTCTGGATAAGCCAGTGACAGAAGCGTATGTGGAGTGGCTAAGTCGCTTGGTCGTGCTAGACCTTGGTGAGTCAACACGTTACTACGAACCTGTCTCTGACATGATTGCAGAGCGTTTACCTGTGTCGTTATTTTATGGCGGCATGACCTTTTTTATCAGTTATTTTATCTCGATCCCTCTTGGTTATTACAAGGCGCTCAAGCACGGCTCTGTGTTTGATTCCGCTTCTTCAATACTCATCTTTGTGGGCTATGCCTTGCCTGGCTATGTGGTGGGTGTATTGCTCATCACGCTATTTAGTTATCACTTGGAATGGTTTCCGATGGGAGGCTTTGTCGGCGATGACTTCGACGATTACGAAACTTTCTTTGAACGCGCCAAGGACATCATGTGGCACGCGGTGTTGCCTTTAATCTGTTACCTCATTGGCGACTTTGCAACACTGACAATGACGATGAAAAACAACCTGATGGAAAACCTTTCTTCAGACTATATCCGTACAGCTATCGCGAAGGGCTTACCTTTCAAAAAGGCGGTTCGTAAGCACGCGTTGCGTAACAGCTTAATTCCAATCGCGAGTCACTTTGGTAACTCTTTGTTGTTCTTCATGACTGGTGCCTTCCTGATTGAAGTTATCTTCAATATTGATGGCATTGGTTTATTGGGTTACGAATCAATCATGGAGCGTGATTACCCTGTTGTTATGGGTATTGTCGCCATTAATGCGCTGTTGCTGCTCATTGGTAACATTATTTCAGATATTTGTGTTGCTTTAGTCGACCCACGTGTGAAGTTTGGAGCGTAACATGATTAAAGTTAGTCCATTAACTCAAAAGAAAATTCGCCACTTTAAAGAGATCAAACGAGGTTATTGGTCGTTTGTCATTCTCTCAATCATGTTGATCCTGTCGCTCTTTGCTGAACTTCTGATTAATAGTAAAGCGCTAGTCGTCAAGTACGATGGTAGCTACTATTTTCCTGTTGTCAGTGATGTCCGTTTAGGCAGTGAATTCGGCCAAGAGTCATCCAGCGAAGCGGATTATCGCGTACTGCAAAAAGCGTTTGAGGCCGAAGGGAGCGACAACTTTGTTATTTTGCCGCTTGTGCCATGGAACCCATATGAACAGGATTTTAGTGGTGATTTCCCGCCAACAGCGCCTAGTGCCGAAAACAAGCATTATTTAGGTACAGATGTGATAGGTCGCGATATTTTGGCACGACTTGTCTACGGATTCAGAACGGCAATGGGATTTGCGTTGCTCACCATGGCAATTTCCTACGCGATCGGTACCGCAGTTGGTTGTGCTATGGGTTTTTGGGGCGGTAAATTTGACTTGTTTGTACAGCGACTTATCGAAATATGGTCAATGGTACCGTTTTTGTACGTCATTATGATTCTTGTCTCAATCGTTCAACCGACGTTCGCTCTCTTTGTCGCTATTAACGTGCTTTTCACCTGGATGGGCATGACATGGTACATGCGGACCATGACTTATAAAGAAGCGGCACGAGAATACGTAATGGCGGCACGTGCTTTAGGGGCATCGACGGGACGTATTTTGTTTAATCACATCCTACCGAATACGATGGTAATGATTGTGACATTGGCGCCGTTCACTATTGCAGCAAACATCACTGCGCTGACCGCTTTGGATTATCTAGGTTTAGGTCTGATGCCACCAACGCCAAGTTGGGGGGAACTGCTACAACAAGGTAAATCTAACCTAGACTCGCCATGGATTGTTGCCTCAGTGGTGACGTCAATTGTACTCGTGTTGGTAATGGTGACCTTTATTGGTGAAGCCATTCGAGCGGCCTTCGACCCGAAAAAATTCACACGCTATGTTTAAGCGAGCATTGTGAGCAAAACATAAAAAAGGGAAGTTTTATGAAGAAATTATTTTTAGCGTCCACGCTGAGCGCCCTGAGTTTTGGTGCAATGTCAGCAACGCTTCCGACGGACTTAAACTGGCAAACAAACTGGGATGAGCCTCAATATGGTTCGCCTGAAGCGAAACGTGGAGGGACCTATCGCACCTTCATGTCAAGTTTTCCACAGACGTTACGTAGTGTTGGCCCAGACGCCAATGCGGGGTTGCGTTCCTTTATCTTGGATGAAACCCCTGGATTGGTGGTTCGCCACCCAGACACTTTAGAGTTCATCCCTGAACTTGCTAATGAGTGGGCATTAGCTGGCGACAATAAAACCGTCTATTTCAAACTCAATTCAGAAGCCAAATGGTCGGACGGCAAGCCTGTGACTGCCGACGATTTTGTATTCATGCTTAAGTTTTATCGTTCTAAGGATATCCTAGAGCCTTGGTACAACGATTATTACAACAAAACCATTGCGGACGTTATTAAGTATGACGCCCAT
This sequence comes from Vibrio sp. J2-4, assembly GCF_021728155.1. NCBI lineage: Bacteria > Pseudomonadati > Pseudomonadota > Gammaproteobacteria > Vibrionales > Vibrionaceae > Vibrio > Vibrio sp. J2-4. The sequence goes on along the minus strand of NZ_JAKKCN010000004.1, from coordinate 419,391 downwards.
ACGTTTGCTGTTAAGGCCGCGAAAGAGTTCAATCCGGAAGAATTATTGCTAAGAATGGGGGCTTTACGCCCGCGTCCCGCACACTTTTATGCCAATCCTTCAAAGGATGAAAATGGTGATGGTATTCACGACAACTTTGTCCGTTACTACAACTTTAAGAGTGAACCAACGACCAGTGCGTACTACCTAGATGATATCAAAAAAGGTAGAAGTGTGACTTTCAAACATGTTGGTGAAGATTGGTGGGGTTACAGCAATAAGTACTACCAAAATCGCTACAATGTCGACAAGATTCGCATCACAGTGATCCGCGATAGCGATATTGCGATGAAGCATTTTGAAAAGGGTAAGTTGGATGCATTTGGTCTGGTTCTGCCAAGTCTATGGCACGATAAATCGAACACAGAACCGTACCAAAAAGGCTACATTCAAAAGTTCTGGGGTTACAACCAATTTCCAGTCGGTGCGGGCGGCGTATGGATGAACACCGCGATGCCTTTACTGGATGATTTAAACGTTCGCAAGGGCATTACTTACGCAATTGATTTTGATGGCATGATTGAGAATATCATGCGTGGTGACTACTCCCGTAAGCCAAACCCGACCGGTTATGGCCATGGTAAATACACCCTACCAGACGCGAAAGCGCCGAAATTTGACCCAGCAAAAGCGGCCGAGGCATTCGAAGCCGCAGGCTTTAACAAAATTGGTTCCGATGGTATTCGTGTCAATGATAAAGGTGAGCGTTTAAGCTTCGAGCTGACCTACGGAACACCTGTTCATACTCCTCGTATTGCATTTTTGCGTGAGCAAGCCAAGCTAGCAGGGTTGGATATTGAGCTCAAGTTGGTTGATGGCTCATCCATGTTCAAATACGTCCGTGAGAAAAAGCACGATTTGGCTTTCTTAGATATGGGGACTTCCGAGATCCCAACGTATTGGGAGTACTTCCATTCAGTCAATGCGAACAAGCCGCAAACTAACTCTTTCACAAACTACAGCACGCCAGAGCTGGATGAAAAGATCATCGAGTATCGTTTTAGCATGGATATGGATAAAAAGATCCAGCTAGGTCATGAGATTCAGCGTGACATCATTGATGCGCACGTTATCGTAACAGGCTACATGATTCCTTATGTCCGCTACGGTCACTGGCGCTGGCTAAAGTTTCCTGATAAGCCAATGAATCGCATGACAGAGGCGTTGTTCAGTGGTGGCATCATTGGGGATGGCACTTACTGGATTGATAGCGATATCAAGAAAGAAACCAAACAAGCGATGAAATCAGGCAAAGCTTTTGAACCTGTCGTCGTCGTAGATGACACTTATAAGCTGTAAGGATTGGTTATGGAAAACGATGTAATCCTAAGTGTTAAAGATCTCGAAGTTGAATTCACCACCGATGATGGACCAGTGAAGGTGCTGCATGGTGTGAACTTTGATGTGAGAGCTGGACGTACACTCGGTCTGGTGGGAGAGTCAGGCAGTGGGAAGAGCGTAACCTCAATGTCGATCATGGGGCTACTGCCTAAGCCATATGGCAACATCATCAAAGGTGAAGTGAATTATCGCGGCACCAACCTAGTTGATTTGCCTGCGGAAGAGATGTACGCCATGCGTGGCGATCGCATTTCGATCATCTTCCAAGATCCGATGACGGCGCTCAATCCAGTACACACTATTGGTCGTCAAATATGTGAAGTGCTTGAACTCCATCGACCAGAGCTCGACAAAAAGGAGCGGGAGGCTTTCTCGATTGAGATGCTGGCAAAAGTCAAAATCCCAATGCCAGAGAAGCGATTGAATGAGTATCCCCATAACCTATCTGGCGGTATGCGCCAGCGTGTCATGATCGCGATGGCGTTGGCCTGTAAGCCGGACATTCTGATTTGTGATGAACCGACTACGGCGTTGGATGTTACGGTTCAGGCGTCTATCCTTGAACTGATGAATGAGCTTCAGGAAGAAACAGGCATGGCGATGATCTTCATTACTCACGACCTCGGGGTTGTGGCAGAAGTGTGTGATGATGTTGCCGTGATGTATGGTGGGCGTATTGTCGAAAAAGCAGAAATTTTTGAGTTGTTTGATAACCCACAGCACCCATACACAGAGCGTTTGATGGGGTTGATGCCGAGCTTAGATAATGAGCCGAAGCAGATGATCGATATCAAGCCTATTGATGCCAGTATGTTTGCCAGTTAACTGGGCAAAGTGAACGAGTCATAAAAGAGGATGTTATGGCAAAAGAAGTATTAAGAATTGAAAATCTTAAGCAGCACTTTGTTTCTGGTAAAGGGCTGTTCAAGAAAGGCTACACCATCAAAGCGGTAGACGGGGTTTCACTGTCTGTTTCTGAAGGTGAAACACTGGGACTAGTTGGTGAGTCAGGTTGTGGTAAAAGCACCCTTGGGCGCACGATCTTAAAGTTATACGAGCCAACGGAAGGTAAGATTTTCTTTGAAGGTAAAGACATCACTAAACTGTCTGTCAAAGAGATGCGATCGCTGCGTAAAGACATGCAAATCGTCTTTCAAGACCCAATGGAATCACTCAATCAGCGTCATACCATCGGTATGATTCTAGAAGAACCGTTTGTTATTCATAAAATCGGTACGCCAGCCGAGCGCAAACAGTGGGTAAAAGAGCTTTTAATCAAAGTGGGCTTGCCAGAAACGGCAGTCAACCGCTATCCACATGAGTTTTCAGGCGGCCAACGTCAGCGTATCGGTATTGCTCGCGCGATAGCATTGAAGCCTAAATTACTGATTTGTGATGAATCGGTATCTGCGTTAGATGTGTCGGTACAGGCACAAATCTTGAACCTATTACTACAACTGCAACAAGAGATGAACTTGGCGATCATCTTTATCTCTCACGATCTCTCTGTGGTGAAACACGTCTCTGACAAAGTTGCCGTGATGTATTTTGGTAAAGTGGTAGAAGCAGGCAGCGCGAAAGAAATTTATGCAAACCCGCAAAACGAGTACACCAAGAAACTCCTATCTGCGATTCCGATCACCCACCCTAAATATCGGAAGAAAAAGCGCCTGGCTGAAAAAAAGCAGCAAGTGGCGTAAGTGATGCCACAGGTCCTATAACACAAAAACGCTCCGCCAAATAAGCGGAGCATTTTTATAGGTCTATGTTAGGTCTTGGTGTTGATTGACGCCTGAGTATTATGATTGATTGAAGATCGTTGCATGCTAAACTCAAGGCCTATCTTCTTTGTCTGGATAATGGACCATGCCGTCGAATTTACCGAAATCCTTTAGTCGACCGTTCCTGAAAATCTTCCATATTTTGGAGGCGGTATTATTAGTCTCTATTACCTTGGCGACGCTGTACGCCATGATGCAAGAGTTTGTACACGTATTTGTCGAGAAGCGTGTCTTACTCACGGATATTCTTTTGATGTTTATCTATCTGGAAGTGCTCGCCATGGTGCAGCAGTTCGTGATGAACGGAAAAATTCCGGTACGCTATCCTATCTATATCGCGATGATGGCGATCGCCCGCTATATCACACTCGGAATGAAAGAACTGGATGCGGTTTTGGTTGTGTGGTTATCTCTGGCAGCGTTTATCTTAGCTGCGGCAACGTTGCTCATCAGAGTCGGGCATCATTATTGGCCCTACGTTGATAACAGAACCTTGGAAAAAGATGAATAAAAGAAAGCCCCGTACTAGCGGGGCTTTTTTGTTTCAATACTCGATGACTTTTAGATCATTCAATATTTTGGATCTGCTCGCAGAATAGCATTGATAATGCCCTTTAAATCAATGCTTTCAATAAATTATGGTGAGTAACCCATATTTGTTACTCACCGATATACTCACCAAAAAAATTTTGGTTAACTTACTGATGTTGCATCCACAGCAGCAGATCGGAGAGTAACCAAGACTTGGTTGTACCAACTTGCTTGGCTGTCGGAACTTGACCTTTTCGGCTTAGTCGCCACCATGTGGTGTTGCTGACCGAGGTGATCTGCTTGCGCTCAGCTTCTCTCACTAGGCGCTCAGATTCACCGTATACACTCAAAATCTCCGCTCTTTGTGCAAGAGTAGGTTCAGTATAATTCATTTTACTTCTCCTCTTCCACGCGATGGGACATCAACCAAGCATCGAGATCATCACGCTTGAAGTACAGCTTGCGGCTTAGTTTGTAGTGCGGGATCTGCTTAGCATGGGTCAGCTTGTATATGTACTTAACTGACAGACCTGTGTATTGGGCGGTCTCTTCAGCACTAAGAAACTGCTTCTGCGATGTTATCAAGGTGCGGAGTTCTTCTGTGGCGGTTTTGATATCTGCCAGCAGCGCTTTAGCTTCCGCTCGTTCCTTTTGGGAAATGGGAAAGTGGGAAATCATGCCTCACCTCCTTGTTGGAACTGGCTGAAATCAATGTTGATATTTAGGTCCTTTGCGATCTGGCGGGGAAATAGTTTGAAATGCCTTTCTGCTTTCCCTGAGATGCTACTTTTAAATGTGCCTCGTGATGGCTCGTTAGTCTGAAGCCAGCCTTGCTTTTTTAATATCATGGCGGCTTGAATAATTTGATGATCAAATTCGAGTTTTAGGCCAGTTTTAAAAGCATCACGGCGGACATGCCAACTCAATTCATGACCACTCAGTTTCCACCATCCGACCTTAGTCTCCGCACCTTGTGGTTTGATTGAATACTGGTTCTTTGGAAGAAATTTGCGCAGTTGCTCGCGAATATGTCGTTCCTCGTAATCAAATTCTTCGCTGTAGTTGGCTAGCCATGCTTCAAAGACTTTACCGGCCTCATATTTTACTGATCCTTTTTCCCAAGGGAGAGTGCTCAGTTCGATAGCGAGTTCACCGACAGCAGCAAGGAATGCAAAGCGATCCAAAGCAAAAGAGATTTGGTTACTTGGATTAATCTGAAGATCTTGAATCCAAGCTTGGGAAATCTGTTTTACATGTTTGAGTAGTTTATTCTTTAAATCCGAAATCGCAGAGACCTGATTCAAAAATGGCTGTAAAGCGGTTCCATATTGCTCTGATGTTACATCAGCAATCCGTTCAGCGAATTCTTTTGGCGATTTAGATCCATGTAAGTTTTCAAATACACCAAATGTTTTAAACAGAGGAATCTCGAAAAAGCGCATAAGTTGGCCTGCTTGTGGCTTTTCATTCGACTTTGCTAGTTTTTGCTCCAGACTAATTTCACCGGTTGATAGACCAATCAAGCTCCAGAAATCCTGTGGTCTGTTAGCTAGTTTTTTCTCGCTACGGAGCTTGGATACTCCATTTCCTAATTGATAGATAGATTCAGACACCTCGTCAGGTTTAGCTTGGTTAAATTCATCAAGTAGCACTAGCATGCCGTTTCTGTTTGTAGCTCGACGTTCAAGGCCAACATCAGTACTTTTCCATGTGTCTCGATATTGAAAATCAGAATAAACGGATGCTGATAAACGTATTAATGTTGTTTTGCCATTTTTTGATGAACCCATCAGATGAATTAAGAATGAGTCCCAACCAAGTTTTTCGAGTAATGGTGCTGCAAATGCTGCACACAAAGCGACCATCATCAATGCATTACCTTGGCATAGTGCAGCGACGGAATCTTGCCATTCAAAAAACGTTCCATTGGAGTTAAGCTTTTCTGGCGTATCACCCGTGTACATAACCTCCTGTTCTCCAAATCCAGCGACCCAGCTTGGTGTGACAAATTGGCCAAAAAACCAACCAGTTTTCTCTACGGTTACTACTGTTTTATCTGGATTTTCAGACATAAGGTAGTCGAGAATAAAGTGCCAGTACTTTGCTTTGTGGTGAATAAACAAACCAGTATCAGCTAATGCTTGAAGCATGCTTTTACCACCGTCAGCCAAAATATCTCTCATTTTGAAAACGCGCTCGTGAGCATTTCCTGAGCGAGATGTCCACTGCAAAAGCACTCCGAAGTCTTTCATAAAGGTTGGATCATAGGTAAAGGCTTTCACATGGGTTGGCCCTGCGATTAGTATTGGATCCTTATCTTTTTCTTCTAGTATCAAGCCAACTTTCTTGGCTATAACGTTCTGGTTCATAAAAATTCCTATTCAATAAATAGGCCGCGGCGCTATAGTTTTCAAATGTTTTCAGTTCATTTTGTCGACACCGTTATGGTATTTCAGAGGCTTGATTTTTTAGCGCTCTGAAGTTGCCCCCAGAGGGCCATTTGGCCGTTATTTTTGTAGATTTTTCCTGTTTTACTTTCACATGTGAAAGTCATGGCGCAGTGCTGAAATAAATTGAAAAAACAGAAGAGGGGAATAAAAAAACTGTTGTAGTAAGTGTACCGCTTTCGAACTGTGCCGCTCTATCGGTACAGTTTCCGCTGCATTCACTGTACTGATAGAGCAAGTTAGAGTTATTTTGAGTACGGGAAGAGGGTTAACACGAATTTCATCCTGCCGCTAATAATTTCATTTCAAGTTGTATTTTTTCTCATCGCGAGGAGTTTGTGATAAAATCTTGTTCCTCATAACTTCATCTATATGGATAGAAACTATGATTCGATGCCATCTTGCTCGTTTGATGGGAGAGCGTAAGTTGCGTATTGCTGATGTTGTCCGTGAGACGGGCCTTAGTCGTAATACAGTAACGCTCCTCTACAAAGAAACCGCTCAAAAAGTGGACTTGGAAACGATAGAACGTTTGTGTGTTCTTTTTGATTGCAGTGTGGGTGAGCTATTGGAACGGGATCACGCTTAAGCATAAGTTTTATCTTGGCTTTAGTACCAGAAATTAAGTAAGGATACGGAAGGTAAAATGCAGACAACATCAAGCTTTGCTTTTCTGAAAGAACACGATCCACTTTTTGTTGAACTAGCCTCCTGCGCGGAGCGCGTTTTTTCAAGCGATCCAAATACAACGTTAATCAAATTAAGGCAGCTAGGGGAAGCTCTAGCACAGCACATTGCCGTACTTATTGGTGTTGAATTTGATGAGAAAACTACCCAAGCAGATCTAATATATCGTCTTAATCGCGAATTGAAGCTCGAGCCTGTTGTTCGTGAACTTTTCCATACCCTCCGCATCGAAGGTAACAAAGCGACTCATAAGTTTAGAACTCAACATCGAGAAGCTCTCGACGGCCTTAAAGTCGCTAGAGCACTCGCTATCTGGTTTCATCAATCTTTTAGCAAGCAAGGCTCAAGTTTTAAACCCGGGCCATTCCTTCCACCTTTAGATCCTAGTAGCCAACTGCGTCAACTCCAGTCTGAAATTGAGAAACTGAAAACGGATCTCACCAATGCCAATGTAGAGTTAGATTCCAGCAAACAACTGAATGACTTAATCAAGCAAGAAAAAGTAGAGTTTGAAGCGTTGGCTTTAGCGATGGATGAAGAGTCCAAACAACTTGCTGAGCTCGCCAAAGAGCACGAGTTAGCGTTAGCCGAACAGAAAAAAGAATATGAGTCTAAGCTGCTGGCCCTCCAGAAGAAGCTAGAGTTGCAAGATGAAAAAGCCTCGGCAGCTCAGAAACAAAAAGTAAGCGCTAATGCGCGTAGAGCAAGCCAGCACATTGTATTAAGCGAAGAGTTAACGCGTATTCTGATTGACCAACAACTCTCGGAAGCTGGTTGGGCCGCTGATAGCCAAGAGCAAACATACCAAAACGGCGCTCGTCCAGAAAAAGGCGTTAATAAAGCGATTGCAGAATGGCCAACAAAATACAATGGTGAAGGCGGCAGAGCAGACTACGTATTGTTCCATGGTCTGATACCAATCGCCGTGGTAGAAGCAAAAAAAGAAAATACAAATGTCGCGGGTAAGATTCCTCAAGCAGAGCGCTATAGCAAAGGTTTTCAGCTCGAGGGTCAAATGCAAGGTGCGTGGGAAGTTGAAGGACAAACGGTGGCATGGCCAGACGAGCTCGATGACCACTACAAAGTACCATTCGTCTACTCCTGCAATGGGCGCCCATATCTCCCACAGCTTAAGGAGCAGTCTGGTACCTGGTTTCGTGATGTGCGTGACTTTAGTAATACTAAGCGTGCTTTACAGCAGTTCCACACTCCTGATGGTTTAATGGACTTGTTGAAACGGAGTAAACAAGAGGCGGAGCACGCCTTGCAGAAAGAAGGGTTTGCGTATCTAAAGTTGCGCGACTACCAAGAAAAAGCGATTACGGCGGTAGAAAACACGTTAGCAAAAAATATTCGTAGTGCGTTACTTGCGATGGCTACGGGGACGGGAAAAACTCGTACCATCATTGGCTTGATGTATCGCTTTTTAAAGGCGGAGCGTTTTAAGCGTATTTTGTTCCTTGTCGATAGAACTGCTTTGGGTCAACAAGCGATAGATTCATTCAACGAAGCACCACTGGAGCAAAACCAGACCTTGTCCAAGATCTACAACGTTGCAGAGCTAGGTGATATGGCTGCGGAAGCGGAAACGAGGGTACAGGTTGCGACGGTGCAGGCCATGGTCAAGCGTATATTCATGTCAGATAACCCACCGTCAGTGGATCAGTTTGACTGTATCATTGTTGACGAAGCTCACCGAGGCTACACCCTAGATCAAGAAATGACTGAAGGAGAGTTGGTCACTCGTGATAGCAGTCAGTATCTCTCAAGTTACCGCCGAGTACTCGATTACTTTGATGCCGTTAAAATTGGCTTAACCGCCACACCAGCAAAGCATACCAGTGACATATTTGGTAAGCCCGTTTACACCTACTCCTATCGCGAAGCGGTCGCAGATGACTGGCTGATTGATCATGAGCCGCCAATTCGTTACGAAACCTTGTTGACCCAGAATGGCATTGCCTTTGAAAAAGGCTCACAAGTGTCTGCGATCAACACCCAAACAGGTGAGGTTGAATCATCAGAACTGGAAGATGAGCTTAAGTTTGAGGTTGATGCGTTTAACCGCAGAGTGATCAATGAGAACTTTAATCGAGTCATCTGTGAGCAACTGGTACAGGAACTTGATCCATTTGGTGACGAAAAAACCATGATCTTCTGTGCGACTGACCTGCATGCCGATATGGTGAAGCGTCTGTTGGACACTGCATTTAAAGAACTTTACAACGGTGAATATAATCAGGCAGCAGTGGCTAAGATTACTGGCCAAAGTGACAAAGTCGATAAGCTCATTCGCCAATACAAGAATGAACGTTATCCGAACATTGCCATTACCGTAGATTTGCTGACGACAGGCATAGACGTTCCCAAAATAGCTAACCTTGTTTTTCTTCGTCGCGTAAAATCACGCATTCTATATGAGCAGATGATTGGGCGTGCTACTCGCCGTTGTGACGAGATCGGTAAAACCGTATTTCGGATTTATGACCCCGTCGATATTTATGCAGCGTTGAGCGAGGTCAACACCATGAAGCCTTTGGTGAAAGATCCGAATGTCACTATTGAGCAGTTAGTGGATGAGCTGACGGACCCCGAAACGTTGGATAAAGCGCTAAATAGTCCTGGTGAGCAACAAGGTGAATCGCACGCGGACGTCATTCTTAGCCAACTGAGCCAAAAGCTGATGCGAGTGTTGCGTAAGGCCGAGAAAAAATCTGAATCAAACCCAAAGCTGAAAGAGAAGCTAGGGGAATTACAGGAGCTATGGGGAGTTGAACCTAAATTGCTGCACAAACACTTGCATCAGTTGGGGCCCAAACAGGCGGCGCAGTTTGTAACTCAGCAAAGCGGCCTACTGAATCAACTGGCGGAAGTGTCATTGCTGATTGGCAGTGAGCGTAAACCTGTGCTCTCCAACCATGAAGATGAAATACGAGAGCGCACTCAAAGCTATGGTGCTTACCAACGCCCTGAAGATTATCTCGATAGTTTTAACCAGTTCATTAAAGAACAGTTAAATCAATCTGCTGCGCTAGCGGTAGTGGTCAATAAGCCAAGAGACTTAACGCGAGAGCAGCTTAAAGAAGTGCGCTTACTTCTTGATGGAGCGGGTTACGCCGAAGCGAAACTACAAAGTGCAGTGCGTAACCAAACCAACCAAGACATTGCGGCCAGTATCATCGGACACATTCGCCGTGCGGCTTTTGGTGAACCATTATTACCATTTGAGCAGCGTGTTGCTCAGGCGATGGACCGGATTTATACCAATCATCAGTGGACTACAGCACAGCGAAAATGGCTTGACCGGCTTGCCAAACAACTTGTACATGAAGTCATTGTTGACCGTGAGTTCGTCAACCAACGTTTTGCTGATCATGGTGGGGCCAAGCAATTGGATAAAATATTAGTGAATCAGCTAGATACCGTGCTGGCTGAGTTAAGTGAAGCGATGTGGCCTACTCAGGTAGCGAGCTAAACCCGAAACAAATTGAGTGCCTCCGCCAAATGTCATGGCGTAAGCAGGCAAAATAGGAAGTAAGATGACTAACGATAATATCGTACAAAAATTGTGGAACCTTTGTGATGTGCTGCGCGATGACGGTATCAACTACTCCGACTATGTAACTGAACTAGTACTGCTACTATTCATTAAGATGGTGCACGAGAATACTGAAGCCGAAACATTGGACAAGCATATTTTGCCTGAAGGTTGTCGTTGGACGGATTTGAACAACAAGTCAGGCATTAATTTGCTCAACCATTATAAGCAAATGTTGCTCGACCTCTCTCAAGACACCGACCCGCTTATCAGTGCGATTTATGCCGATGCACAAACCCGCTTACGCGAGCCTCGCCATCTAGAACAACTTGTTAAGTCACTCGATCAGATTAAAGATTGGTTTAGCAATGAAAAAGATGGCCTTGGCAACCTATACGAAGGCTTACTACAAAAGAACGCTAATGAAACTAAATCTGGTGCAGGGCAATACTTCACACCAAGAAGCCTGATTGATTCTATGGTGCGCTGCATCAAACCTCAGCCAGGAGAAGTGATTCAAGACCCTGCAGCAGGCACGGCAGGCTTCTTGATTGCTGCTGATCGCTACATGAAAGGTCAGACTGATGACTATTTCGACCTCGATGCAAAGCAGCAGGCGTTCCAAAAGAACAAAGCATTTATTGGTGTGGAACTTGTACCGTCGACTCGTCGCCTAGCATTAATGAACTGTTTGCTGCATGGCATGGAAGGTGATGATGAAGGCGTGGTTCACTTAGGTAACGCGTTAGGTCAAGTCGGAGCTAACTTAGAAAAAGCAGATGTGATTCTGGCCAACCCACCATTTGGTACCAGCAAAGGTGGTGAGGCGTCGATTACCCGCGATGATTTGACCTACCCAACGAGCAACAAACAACTGGCGTTCCTGCAGCATATCTATCGCAATTTGAAGCCGGGCGGACGCGCTGCGGTTGTGTTGCCTGATAACGTGTTATTTGAATCAGGTGTAGGTACGGATGTTCGTCGGGACCTGATGAACAAATGTAATCTCCACACTATTCTGCGACTACCAACCGGTATTTTCTACGCTCAAGGCGTTAAAACCAATGTGCTCTTTTTCACTAAGGGCAGCGCAAAGGACAAGTTGCAAGAAGAAAACTGTACAGAGAATGTTTGGTTATACGATCTTCGAACCAATATGCCTAGCTTTGGTAAGCGCAATCCATTTAATGAAAGCCACCTTGCGCCTTTTGAAAAGGTCTATGGTGAGGATGCCAATGGCCAAAGCCCGCGCCAAGAGGGGGAATGGTCATTCGATGCGTTTGAAATTGAAGTCGACAAGTCCGCTAGCGAAGAAAACCAAAACGTTGATAACGATTTGGCGCATAGCCGTTGGCGTTGCTTTAGCCGTGATTGGATTCGTCAAAGCAAAGGCGATTCTCTTGATATTAGCTGGCTAAAAGACAAGGACAGTGTCGATGCCTCAAGCCTTCCTGAGCCTAGTGTGTTGGCAAAAGAAGCCAAGCAACAATTGAATGATGCTTTGGCTGAGATTGACAACTTGCTTGCAGAACTTGGTGGAGATTAACTGATGTCCCTAGGTTTGATTGGAAACAATATTCCAAAGCATTGGAAATCACCTCTTTTAGTGGATTTGGTTACTCCAAAGCAATGGAAGACAATCCCAACTAAAAATTTAATTGAAAAAGGCTACGTAGTATACGGTGCCAATGGAAAAATTGGTTTTTACAGCGAGTACACGCATGAAAAGCCAACTCTTATGATAACTTGCCGTGGTGCAACATGTGGCAATCTGCACATCTCTGAGCCGTGCTCTTACATAAATGGCAATGCGATGGCTTTAGATAGTCAACCTACTGATCTAGTTAGCTTGGAGTTTTTATTTTATGCACTTAAAGCTCGCGGGCTAGAAGACACTATTTCTGGTTCAGCTCAGCCTCAAATTACTGGAAAGGGGCTTCAAGAGGTAGGCGTACCGCTTCCCCCTCTAGCTGAACAAAAAGTCATCACAGTAAAGATTGATGCTTTACTTGCACAGGTAGAAGTGACCAAAGCTCGACTAGAAAGCACGCTTGAAACGCTCAAGCAGTTCCGTCAATCGGTGTTGGCTGCAGCAGTGAGTGGAAAATTAACGGAAGGTTGGCGTGACCGAAAGGAGTTTGCAGCAGCGAAACCGATAAGCTCAATTGCCAAGGATATACGCTACGGAACCTCTAAAAAATGTTCTCCAGAACAGATAGGTACTCCAGTCCTGCGAATTCCAAATATAACTAATGGCAAAATATCTTTGGATGATTTGAAGTATGCGAAGTTTGATGAAAAAGAGCTAGCAAAGTTATCGTTGAAAAGCGGAGACTTGCTGCTCATACGCTCCAACGGTAGTGTTGATCTAGTGGGTAAGAATGCTGTTATCTCTCAAGATGATGAGCACTGCTTATTTGCTGGTTATTTGATTCGAGTGCGTCTGGATTCCAGCCTTGTGGATAGTCACTATGTGTCTTTCTGTCTAAATAGCCCTCAATTAAGGCAAGTTATTGAAGTTAATGCCAGATCAACCTCAGGTGTAAATAATATCAATAGCAAAGAACTAGCTGCGTTAGAAATCCCGTTACCTCAGCTCAAAGAGCAGCAAGAAATTGTCCGTCGCGTAGAAAAACTATTTGCTGGCGCAGATGCTACCGAACAACAAGTTAATCAAGCATTAGAACGGGTCAATAACCTTACTCAATCGATCCTTGCCAAGGCTTTTCGTGGTGAGTTGACCGAGCAATGGCGCAAAGAAAACCCAGAACTCATCTCCGGTGATAACTCTGCAGAAGCACTGCTGAAAAAGATTAAAGCAGAGCGAGCGGCTACAAAGCCTAAGCGCAAAGCAAGGACAACTAGCGCATGACCCCGAGTGTTGAAAATCAGTCACAACCAAAAGAGCAAGAGGCGCTGATTGGTCAAAAGCGCGGTTTTAGTGACTTTGTGGTTTATGTCGATGAAAGTGGCGACCATAGCCTGACATCAATCGATCAGGATTACCCTGTCTTCGTGTTGGCGTTTTGCATTTTCTATAAGGGGCACTATCTATCTAATGTTGTGCCCCAGCTTCAACAGCTTAAGTTTGACTACTTTGGCCACGATTTAGTGATTTTACATGAGCATGAAATCCGCAAAGAGAAAGGCGATTTCACCACTTTCAAGAATCGATCAGACAAAAATCAATTCCTAGGTCGTTTAAGTGAAATCATCGACGGCAGCAACTTTATTCTTGCTTCCTGTGTGATTGAGAAGAACAAGATACGCAACCCTGAAGAGATGGGTAACCCTTACCACATTGCTCTCAAGCACTGCTTAGAAACCTTGTATGACCTGGTAACCGAGAAGGGGCAACAAGAGCTTGAGACTCATGTCATTGTAGAGTGTCGAGGCAAGAAAGAAGACAACGAACTAGAGCTTGAGTTTCGCCGCATCTGTGATGGTGAAAACAAGTATCAGCGAGATTTGCCTTTTAAGATACGCATGGCATCGAAAACCTCTAATTCGGCTGGGTTACAGTTGGCAGATTTAGTGGCGAGACCTATCGGTAGGCATGTACTCAACCCAGCTCAGGCAAACCAAGCATTCGATATCTTGCAGAAGAAGTTTTACTGTGAGGGTGGCAGGTGTGCTGTTGGTCAAGGCTATGACCAGTGGGGACTAAAGCATTTTCCATAGTATTTTTATGAGGTTATTTCAAATTTGCTAACCTCCAGATAGCGAAAAACCTCGATGATACTCACCGAGGTTCCAACGCCGACCGGGCACTCCCAATCCACTTGCGCTTAGTATAGTGGACAGCCCAGAAAAAATTCAAGCACTATATTACCACATTGCGTGGTAAATCATTTTCCCCATAAGCGTGGGGTGATGGCGCAAGCGTATAGGATAACACTCGTGAAGTTACTCTCGTTAAAACTGAACGGCCAGTACAAAGGGCTTAAAGATCAGTATTTTGATTTCTCTCGAACTCAGGGAAACATAGTCGCATTAATCGGTCTTAACGGTTCTGGTAAGTCCCAGTTACTTGAGTTAGTGGCGGAAATATTTGGCTACTTAGAGCGTGATTTACGCAAAGATTATAAATGTCGCAATTGGTTCCCATCACTAGCTATCGAAATTTGTTATGCCAACCAGCCCTATGACTCAGAAGGTCAAGTTAACCGTTATTCTGTCAACATTAATGAGCACGGTATCGTAACTGCCTATTGCGATGACATATTGATTGATCTAGGTAGTGACGAAAACTCAGGGATAGAAGAACAGATTTTACCAAGCCAAGTTATTGGTTATTCATCAGGTCTCAACGAAAATTTGCAGCGGGCTTTCTTGAAGAACACGGTGCAATTCTTAGACGTAATGAATGTTCGGCGTGCGTGGGAGCGACGACTCTCTTCGATCAATCAATCTCGAGATGAAAGAGGGAAGTACCTAACCGAAGGGGATATAGATTTAATTGGTGAGAAATTTTCAGAGGCATATGATTACTATCAAACTCGACACCCATCAATATTTCCCCCCTTACCGCAAGGCTCAACAATAGTAGACCTTACCAATATTGGTTTGAGGGCAACCCCCCTACCACGTCTTAAATATTTTGACCAAGACACAACAACCTTGATGTTGGCAAGCATGGGAATGTTGCCAGGAGAAGTGCAGTTAGATATTTGGCAAGGCAAACAGCGCTTCAACAAAATTCATTCCGTTAAGTTTCGTTATGATCTGCGCAAGTTTACATATGATACGGGTGCACTGTTGGACATCGCTAAATTGATTGACATTTTAGCGGATTTGTCATCTTGTAGCTTTCAGCCGTTGCCAAGCGTGAGTAAAACATCAGAAGAGTTCTTTGACCAGTTCGAGTTGGACTACTTAGCGGGTGAACTCACGATTGACTTTAGCGACCATCGTGTGCGAGATGTTTTGGAAAGCAGCTTTTTTACTTCACAAGTGTTGTTTGAAAAGCTCTACCGCTTACATCTACTGGCTGCAGACTTTTGGAAGGGTGAAACCAAACGAGAGCTTAGACAAGATAATTTCGACCGTTCAGCAAAAAGGCCACAAAAGTGGAAATCGCCCATTAATGTTCTATCGCTAAAGTTGACGGATGGTCACCAGTATATTGAATTTGATGACTTATCCGATGGTGAAGCTCAGCTGATTCAGATTTTATCCATGGCTCATATCTACAAAGATAGCAGGGCACTGTTTTTACTTGATGAGCCAGAAACCCACCTAAATCCATCCTGGCGCACGTACTTCCACTCTTTTGTAGAAGGTGTTGTAGGCGAAGATAATGAGAAAGGTCAGCTATTCATATCTACCCACTCACCATTCATGGTGTCATCGCTGAAGCGGGAAGATGTAATGCTCTTTGAGAGAACTGATAACGGTTTGATTCAAATGAAACCAGTGGATAGCCAGACATACGGTGCATCATTTGAAGTGTTGATCAAAAACCACTTTGGTTTGCGCTCCCTTATCTCGCAGACGGTTGTCGAAGCTGTAAAAGAATTTCTACCTAAGGATGAGCGTCCTGAGTCACTAGCTGCTGCACGTGAGTGGATTGAGGAAAATCTTGGTGACTCGATGGAAAAAGCCTACTTGCTAAGGAAGTTGCAAAGCTAATGTTGTTTCCATTGAATCCCAATACCCCTCAGTGCCGTGTTTTTGAGGTACTAAATAGTGAGCTTTTGCATTTCTTAGAGGCAGCTGTTCAGGCGAACAGCTTCAATCAAGATCTGTTTTCTCAGTACCAACATGACGGTCAACAAACAATAAGTGTCTGTTGGAGCAATAAGGCTACGAAAGAAAAGTTTGAAGCGCTATGGCTTGCTTTAGAGCCTTTAGAACAACAGACTCGACGTGAATTATTTGAACTTGTTCAAAACTCCCAAGATATCACAGTGTATTTTGATGATTTAGCTGCTCCACTACCAGAGTTAGAGGATAGCTTATTTGAAGTGTTTAAGTCTCTGACATCCCATTTATTCACTCGGACTAAAGATTTATCTGGAGCAAAGCAACAGGCTGATAGTTCGATAGAGCAACACTTTCAAGAGTTTAGGCGTGAAAACAATAATTCCCAATTGTGCTTTTTATGTGGTACCTCACTACTGTCGCAAGATAGAACAAACTTAGATGATGATGAGCAATGGCGAGCCGATTACGACCATGTGCTTTGCAAAGATAAATACCCGATTTACACGGCTCACCCTGGAAACTTCATCCCTACTTGCCATATCTGTAACAGTAAGGCAAAAGGGGCGAAGAACGTACTTGTCGGTTCTCAAGAACAACGCCGAACGGCTTTTTATCCCTTGCCACCATCACAAGAGTCATGCCATCAGTATGCTTGTATAGAGCCTAGTTTTAGAGGGTTAGCTGAACTGCATGGTGGAGATTGGCAGGACCCAATAGCCTCGGCTCCAGTTACGTTTCCCACTGCGCCCGCTGAGATCGCTGTCAAAATCAGTGTTTGGAAAGAGGTTTATCAAGTTCCTAGCCGAGTTGAAGAGCATGTTATAACCCACTTCTGTGAACGGGTAGCCTCGGACTTGATGCCACAGGACTTCAATGATTTTTGCAACCAGTTAAACCGGCATACCCAGCGGTTTCCCTTGGATGTTAAGAAAGCTGAGTGGCGGTTTTGGTGGTATCGAGTTTATGAATTCTTAGCTAATAAAGATCAGGGATATTTGCGTGATGTTTGGTCACTGATTGAATGGAAGCAAACAGTCGCTAATGATGGTGATCTGTTAGCGGAGTTTGGTTTTTAGCAAACTCCCCTTGGAGGGGAAGTTTCACATGTGAAAGTGCAGGTAAAGGTCCCAAAACTTATTGGCTAGCTTAACGGTAAGTCCCATTGCGCTTGAAGGCTACGTATCGTAGTCCCAAATAATAGGGAAATTATCGCCACTTGTCCCATTAGAGGTAACGGCTATTTTCATGGAAAACGAAGCGAAGAGTCCCAAAAAAGATAGTTATCTGGAAAGGAATTGGAAAGGTCCGGTTATTACTATTAGAAAAAGCTATTTTCTTAGGTGCCTTGGATGAATTGAGTCACAGCTGTTTAGACATCCACCCTGAGTTCAGATTTCCTAAAGCTCTAGTCCCAAATAATTTGCACTTTCGACACATCGCGCCCTGGAAGGGCAATTTCCGAGTCGGTGTTCTTTTAGCTAGTGCGGTAACTTGGTGTTGATCCAAAACACAGGAGAAACGCCATGGATTTTATAGAAAAAAATGAAGTTGCCCGTGACTGGCATCGTACGATTCAAACCATGCAAGTAGTTCATGAAGATAAGTTGTTTGAGCTTGCGCTCAAGCAGTCCACTGAGTTCGCTACTAGCATTCAAGAAATTGCTCAGGTCGAGGGCTATCGTCTTGAGTGTATTGCCAACATTTATTGTAATCACTTTTGGCGACACAATAAGCAGTACCGCAACCGTAGCGATGTGAAAATGGGTACTTATGGATGCCGCGCTAGAATTAAAGAAAATAAATTTGAAGCAGTATGGTTCAAAAATAAGTTTCTCAGCGAAACTGAAATTAAGAATGTAAGTCACCCTGAATATACTGTTAGGTCGCAACATTTTCCAAAGGGGAAAGGATTACGCTATCCCCAGAGAACATTTAAGTATGCGCGAGATTGGGAGCTACCAATAATTAACATGACGGAAGATGCTTTCGAAATTATTAGAGATCTCCGAAAGCATGCAAATCAGCTTCGTTGTAAGGCTGAGGCATATCAAAATCGCCTCAACAAGCTTCGTCAGCATTTCGATGAAAGTGTAGCGAAGGAATAAATTGCACCGGCATAACAAAGATTAAATAGATCAATTGGTTATTGATTTTTAATAAAGCCTCATCTAGCTTTTGGGTGAGGCTTTTCTTTCCTTGAGTCTGGGGTTGCATTTTAAAATTCGATGATACGCTGGTAGTAAAAAGGAGGATATGCCAGTGATGAAGTTAAAAGTTCAGTCAGTATCTGCCAGCCATAACGCAGTCAGCGTTGCTTGGTTCGTTGGGTTGTCGAGATATGGGATAGTTGATGTGGAAATTGGGCGAATTGAGAACCGTGTAGCTATTGCAGAGTTAACAGCAGTACGCTCTTTGCTCTGGGACTGTCAGGTCTTCGGACATCGTCCTGGTAGCGGTAAAGGTCTTGAGATAGGGTTTCCGCATGTGACCTTTCAGTCTTTGGAGCAGTGCTCAAGTGATGAGTTGCTGCGAGCGAGTCAGTATTTAAAGACGTGGCTGGGTGGCGTGAAACTCAAACCAGATGAAATTGTCGGTGTTGCTGCTTCTACTGAACAGATACCTGTGATCCAGCCATATCATTCACCTCAGCCCGTGTTTGATTCACCAGTTTTGGGACCAGTGGCAATCAGTCGCCATGCCATACAGCGTTACCAAGAGCGCTTTCGTCACGGTTACACGAAATCTCCCTGGTTGAGCCTACAACGTCAACTTTGCAACCCTGAGCTTCGTCAAGCGAGACTCTCAGATCGTACACGATTTCAGAAACTGCTGAAGTACGGTGACGACGGCAGTCAAATCTGGCACCACCCCACGGGAGATCTATATTTCTTGCTAGTGCCACAGGAGACTCACTGGCTGGTAGTCACTGTTTTTTCCCAGTTGAGTCACTCTATGGCTGAGGAGGTAGCATGATTCTGAAGATGCATACCGTTTCTGATGAAGTGTCTGCAAAGCACCCTGGTTGCACAGGTTTTGAGCCACATGCTTTCACAGAAAAAGACGCGAAGACAACCGTTCACCGTGATTGGCTCTGGCCGCTAAAACTAATGGTGAAATGGATTCTTTTTGTGGTGCTGTTGTTTTCCTTGCCCAGCCCAATTTCATTTTTGACTGTTTTGTTCACTGCATCTTATTACGTGAACAAGCTACATCGACGTTATGGCAGGTCAAGAAGGGGGCGAAGGTTCGCTGGACATGGACAAATGTCGATGCGAGATGGTTCGTTATCTGGGTTATCAAGTTCAGGAGTATACCGAGCTGGATTGGTCAGTGCAGCGAGTGCAGAATTGATGCCTGATATCGCAGATTCCAGTTCTGATTCGAGCCCCTCATTTTGGTGTGGTTATATCAATCCAGCAAGCGGTCTTCCCATGGTGGAAAACTCCTGCATTGATATCGGCGGTAATGTGTTTGGGAATGACAGCATGACTAGCATTGATACTGGTTTTGACTGTGGTGGTATTAGATGCGATCCCTTTGATTCAACGATTTAAGGAGGCTGTATGGATTTGCTTTGGTATTGGCTCGCGGGGCTGATGTTGGCAATAGCTGCTGTTGGATGTGTCTACTGGTATGCCGCATATCAGGCAAAGCGGGGTGGGAGTAACAAGGAGGGGTAGTTTTCCCGATTTCCCACGTTTCCCAATTTCCCTGTGAATTTAGGATTTACTTGAGGTGTGGGGCTGGTTGCTAGCTAACTTTTGAATTAGTGTGCTTTTTTCTTCTTCTGAGAGATTTTCTATAAGGCATAGAAGTTCAGCTGTCTTTGGTGAATCACAGAAAAAGAACGCAATGGGTACGTTTAGTTCTTCTGCCATTTTTCTTAACGTGTTGATATCAGGCGTATGGCGGCCTTTCTCATAATGGTTCATGCGTCCACTCGCCACACTTGGGTCCATACCAATACGAATACCGAGCGTTTTTTGGCTGATGCCTGCTCGCGTTCTTGCCTCTTTAAGGCGTGTTGGTAGGGGGCTTGGGGTTGGCAAATCACATTCATCGACAATCTCTAGATGCTTAGATCTTCTAAGTTTTTTATGATTCTGTATACTTAGGATATCTAAGCTTTGTGGTTGATGGAATAGTCATGGAGAGCAAAAATGCCTAGTAAGTTTGCACTTAAAAGAAAAACGAGAAGTGGTGTACCGTTGAAAGTCCTCAGTGTATGTTTATCGGTAGGTTTATCTGCCCAAGCATATGCTGTGCCTAGTTATGAGCTCACATATGGTGACTGGAAGCAGATGTGCGGTCAGCCTAACCAAGCGTGCAACTTTTTCCTAAAAGGTTTTTTGCAATCAGCCTCTTTTTGGACTCAGTGGGTTGAAGATGCGGCGTTACTTCGCCCTGATCTTAAAAGAGCAAATGATGTCGTGCGTTGGGTCAGTATGCCTCAAGATAATGGTCAGCTTTGCTTACCAAGAAACATTCAGTTTGAATCAGTAAGATCTCATGTCGATCGATCCCTTGAGCTGCTGTATCGAGAACAGCCTGATTTTACTCCAGGGCCCAGTACATTGCTTACAGGGCCTGGTTTAAGGGTAAATCTGTATGATGCATTTAAGAATGCGTACCCTTGTCGATCACAGTAAGTGGCATATACGATCTGCAACCTTCTGGTGTGCTTCTCGTCGCTCCTCCAGAAAATCGTGGCGGTTGTAGATGCCTTCAACCCCTTTGAGTTTGTGATTTAGACACCTTTCAGCCACTTGACCATCAATGCCCTCGGCTGAAGCCAGTGTTCTGAAGGTACGACGCAGGTCATGGACAACAAAGTAATCAACCCCTTCCATTTTATTTTTGGTTGGCCTCTCTTTGTCACGACCAAACAGATATTTAATAGCGGTGGTTATTGTATCTGAGCCCATGTATGGATTTTTGCTCCTCCTTCTACTCGGAAATACATAATCGGAATCAAGAGCTCTGATTTTGAGTTCTTGCAGCCATTCCACAGCTTGGCGAGGAAGTGGGATAGTTAATGGTATGCCATTTTTGGTTCTCTCTTTGGGGAGCTCCCAGATCCCATTATCTAAATCAAACTCATCCCAAGGCGCTTGGCAGAGCTCGCTATTTCTGACGCCTAGCACTAGATATAAGCAGCAAGCTAGATAGTTTTCTCGTGTAAAGCTTACATTGTTCTCTCTGAACACTCGAAACACAGTTGCTATCTCGTCTTCGGTCAAAACACGCTCTCGACTTTTTTCAACACCTCCTGCGTCGTTGACACGAAAAGCTGCTGCCGGGTTGAACTGTGTGAGGTCGAGTTTGTTTGCATGTCGAAAAAGCTGTTTCATGTACATCAAGGTGTCATTTGCGATGCTTTTGCGGCCACTATCTACGACGCGCTTGATTACTTCTCTTACATCAAGAGCAGTGACTTGATCGATTCTTATTTTGCCCATCACTGGGTGGATTTCTTTGGTGTAGATACGCTTGGGGATGTTGGCGTGTTGCAGTCTTACTTGAAGATCGTTTTTATACCAATCATCGAACAGTTGCTCGACGGTTTCTATACCTGACCATTGACGGCGTTGACGTTCGGCCAGTGGATTTATGCCTTGTTTAATGAGCTTTCGCTGCTGGAAGGCGGCATCGCGTGCGTCAGCAAGGGATAGTTCTGGGTAGGACCCAGTGTCATTTCTGGACGACTGCCGTTGATTGAAAATCGCAAGATCCAAAACGGTTCTCCAGATGCGGGTACAACGAAGTACAGGCCATTACCGTCTGCGGTTTTGCGTGGTTCATCTTTGGCTAAAGCGGCGACTTTACGTGCATTGAGCTTGCCCATAGTGTTCTCCTTGTCATGGAAAGTTACTCACCATTTAAGGGCATACTAGATCAATCCTACTCACCACTAAACTCACCAGTTGGTTGAAAACAGAGGCCAAGACCTGAAATCTTCTGAAAACAAAAAAGCCCCTATTTACAGGGGCTTGGTAAGCTTAAGTAAGCTCAAAAAGACTCAAAATACCTTATTCAATATTTTGGATCTGCTCACGCATCTGTTCGATCAGAACTTTCAGTTCAACGCCCGATGCGGTGATGTCGGTGCTGATGGATTTCGACGCTAGCGTGTTCGATTCACGGTTGAACTCTTGCATCATGAAGTCCAGACGACGACCCACTGCGCCACCTTTTTTCAGAATGTTTGTGGTTTCTTTTACGTGAGAGTCCAAGCGATCGAGCTCTTCAGCAACATCCGATTTTTGCGCTAGCAAAATCAACTCTTGCTCGATACGAGACGGATCCAGTTCCACTTTAGCGTCTTCGAACTTCGAGAATAGTCGCTCACGTTGCCATTCTAAAATTTCTGGCATGCGCGCACGCACTTTTACGACTTCTGCAGAAATGGCGTTCAAACGCTGTTCAATCAGCGCTTTCATGTTCTCGCCTTCACGAGCACGCGCTTCAATAAACTCATCCATTGCGCCATCAAACGCTTCTAGTAGCACTTTATTTACCGCATCCATGTCTTGCTCTGGCGTTTCCATTACCCCCGGCCATTGCATGACTTGAAATGGATTGATTCGGCTCAGTTCACCAGTCATGTGCATGACTTGTTCAGCGGCCTTAATTACCTGGCTAGCAAGCGCTTCGTTGATGCTAAGCTCACCTTTTGCAGCAGGGTTTGCTTCAAAACGCAGATTACATTCCACTTTGCCTCGCGCTAAGCGCTTACGAAAACGCTCGCGTAAAACGGGCTCTAATCCACGAAATTGTTCTGGCATGCGGAAGTATGTTTCTAAATAACGCTGGTTCACGCTGCGGATTTCCCATACCGCAGAACCCCAGTCGCCTTTTACTTCTTTGCGTGCATACGCTGTCATACTGTAAATCATCGAATTTTCCTGTCTTCATTTTTTGAAAATTACTTCAAGAGTGTATCACGCTGCGTCGATAGGTGCGCGGGATGTATGGATTGTTTATGTTGTGCCAGCGGCGTAACCTATGAATCCGGAATCGATTCCGTTATAATCTTCGCCCAACCAAATCGTCTTCTCCTCATATTTAAGGTAGATGCCCATGCGTCCAAACGATCGCAAGGCGGATCAAGTTCGCCCTATCAAAATTACTCGTAACTACACAGCTTACGCTGAAGGGTCAGTGCTAGTTGAGTTCGGTAACACCAAAGTGTTGTGTAATGCGACCGTCGAAGAATCTGTGCCACGTTGGCTAAAAGGTCAAGGTAAAGGCTGGGTTACAGCTGAATACGGCATGCTACCTCGAGCAACACATTCTCGTACTCGTCGTGAAGCGGCAAGCGGCAAACAAGGTGGCCGTACGATGGAAATTCAGCGTCTTATCGCGCGAAGCCTACGTGCCGTTGTCGATCTAAAAGCCATGGGTGAGTTCATGATCACCGTTGACTGTGACGTTATCCAAGCTGACGGTGGTACGCGTACTGCATCGATCAGCGGCGCAAGTGTTGCAATGGCCGATGCGTTCCAACACCTAGTGGATAGCGGTAAGCTAAAAGCGAATCCAATGAAAGGCCACGTAGCGGCAGTTTCAGTTGGTTTGCTAGGCGATGAAGTATTGTGTGATCTTGAGTACGTTGAAGATTCAGCGGCAGACACAGACATGAACGTTGTAATGACCGAAGAAGGTAAGATGATTGAAATTCAGGGCACCGCAGAAGGTGAACCGTTCAGTCACGAACAGCTGATGGCATTGCTCGAGTCGGCGAAAATCGGCATTACGGAAATTGTCGCAGCGCAGAAGGCGGCGTTAGCCAATTGATTTAGATAGCTCCCATTATGGGGGCTATTTTTTTATCTCGACAATAGAGAAATGAATGATTGTCGAGAAGAGACACAAGAAACCAAGGACATAGAGAGAAAATAATGAAAGCATACCAGCGTGAGTTTATTGAGTTTGCACTTGAGAAAGAAGTTCTTAAGTTTGGTGAGTTTACTTTGAAATCTGGCCGTAAAAGCCCGTACTTCTTTAACGCTGGTCTTTTCAATACTGGTCGTGATCTCGCACGTCTAGGCCGTTTTTACGCAGCCGCGCTCGCTGATTCTGGCATTGAATTCGATGTACTGTTTGGCCCTGCGTACAAAGGTATTCCTATTGCAACGACAACGGCAGTCGCGCTGGCGGATCACCACGATATCGACACGCCTTACTGCTTCAACCGTAAAGAAGCGAAAGATCACGGCGAAGGCGGTAACCTTGTAGGCTCTGCGCTTGAAGGTCGAATCATGCTAGTGGATGACGTAATCACAGCAGGTACTGCGATTCGTGAATCGATGGAAATCATTCAAGCAAATGGCGCAGACCTTGCTGGTGTACTGGTTGCTATCGACCGCCAAGAGAAGGGCAAGGGCGAGCTTTCTGCGATTCAAGAAGTTGAGCGTGACTTTGGTTGTGCCGTGATTTCAATTGTAAGTTTGGGTGATCTTGTGACTTACTTAGAAGAGAAAGGTGACGCTGCTGAGCACTTGGAAGCAGTTAAAGCCTATCGCTCGGAATACGGCATTTAATTTGTTATTTTTCTGAAAAAGTAAAAAGGGCAGATGGATATCCATCTGCCCTTTTTTTGTTTTTGGATTTATCGCCTTGACGACTTACTTATAGCGAATGCCTTTCTCGACATGCTCATCTTGCATGGTTTTGTAGCGTTTATGGAGCCACATCCATTGCTCTGGAGCGCGTAGGATGACCTCTTCCACATACTTGTTCATATAAGCGGCAGCGGCGACTTCGTCTTTTTGTGGATAGTCGGCTTCAATGCACTTATCGGCGATGATGTCGTATTTCCCTTCACCATTGCGAAACCCTGAGCCTGGGATGATCGCACATTTTGAGGTATACGCCAGAATGCTTGTACCTGTTGTCGTACACGTATCGTCTACGGCAAAGAAGGGCACAAATACAGATTTTTTTCGACCGTAATCGTGATCCGGCAGATAGAACAGACGCTCACCACTGCGTAATACACGAATCATCTTTTTTACATCTTTACGATCAATCAATTTATTGCCGTTATGTGTCCGTCCCCAATACTGGATAAAGTTATAAGCAGGATTATTATGCGGACGAAACGCGCCGTACCCGGCCACGCCTAACACGGCGAAAGCACGCGCAGTGATCTCTAGATTAAGAGCATGGACACAACAAAGTAGGACGCCTTTACCTTCTTTGGCTTTTTCACGCAGTGCGCCGAGATCTTTCTCGACGATCAGGTTTTTAAAGCGCCAAGTCGGCCAGAACCAAGTGATCCCGGTTTCTATGAGTGCCATACCGGTATTTTTGAAGTTCTCTTCAACAATATGTTGAATCTCTTCAGGTGTTTTGTCTGGAAAGGCCAACTCTAAGTTACGTTGAGCAACGTGGACACGCTTTTTACCGTAGCGCATGCCAAGTTTGCCGAGTGAACGACCTAATGAAAGCAGCAGCCGATAAGGAAGAATATTGACGAGGATGGCCAACAGACCAAACCCAAGCCATACGCCCCAGTTACGAGGGTGAAGAAGTGAAAGAGAAAACTCGGGCTGCGTGTATTTGTCTTTACTCATAATCTTTTACTTTATTTGTGCACTCAAAAGCGCCCAGTACTCGTCAAAGTTTGCAGTCGGCTGGTATTTAAAGTCGCTACGCACAAAGCGGTTTAGGCTACCCTCAACTTGTCCCAGAATTTGCGCGGCTAGGATGCGCTCTTCGACAGGGAAAGACTTCCCTTCACGAATCTTACGTTCACGCAGGATCTGGCGCAATTGTGTTTCTATGCGCTCAAAGAGTTGATTGATGCGTTCACGTAGGCGTTCATTTTCAAACATTAGAGCATGGCCCGACAAAATGCGTGTCAGACCAGGGTTACGTTCAGAGAACGCCAAAATCAGGTGCATCACCATACGAATACGCTCTAGAGTATCTTTTTCGTCGTCTAGAATACGGTTGATACGTGTCATCAAGGCTTCTTCAATGAACTCAATCAACCCTTCGAACATGCGCGCTTTACTTGGGAAATGACGATACAGCGCGGCTTCTGAAACGCCGACTTGCTTGGCCAGTTTTGCCGTAGTAATGCGTGAAGCGCCATCTGTTGATTCAAGCATTTCTGCCAATGCTTGTAAGATCTCTTCACGACGGTTGGATTTTTTACTGCCGGCCATTAGTTACTTCCTTTCAAAATACAAAGTTGAGCGGAGGGGATTATAAGACGCTATTTCGCCTCAAACTAGACCACTAAGGGTGGAATGGGAGATTTAACACCCTTAGTTGTCATTTTTGTACCAAATTTATGCCAGCTTTTGTAAAAAATTGGCAGGTTTTTCAAACGTTAGTTACATCAATTGATGCATTTTTTCGAGAATTTTAAAGCTCAATGCTTCTTTTGATTCTAAAGCGAGCGCAAGTTCACCTTCAGGCCAGTAAAGGGTAATTGCGTTGTCGTTGCTGTTAAATCCTTGCCCTGCAACCGAAACGTCGTTTGCACAGATCATATCGAGGTTTTTCTTTGTTAACTTGCCTCGAGCATAGGTCTCTACATCATTGGTTTCAGCCGCAAAACCGACGGTAAACGGACGCTTCTCCGTCATTGCTGCCACAGATGCAACAATATCAGGATTTTTAACCATATTAATGACCATTTCGTCGTTGTCTTCTGTCTTTTTCAACTTTTGAGACGCGATCGTTTGTGGGCGGTAATCGGCAACAGCAGCGCAGCTAATAAACGCATCATGCTTGTTTGCGTGTGTCATAACGACTTCGTGCATCTCTTGTGCACTGGAAACATTTATGCGCTCAACACCTACGGGCGTATTTAAACTGACAGGACCGCTCACGAGGGTGACTTTTGCTCCCATCTGCGCTGCGGCGATCGCCAATGCATAGCCCATTTTCCCGGAGCTATGGTTCGTAATGTAACGCACTGGATCAATCGCTTCGCGAGTTGGTCCGGCGGTAATGAGTATCGACTTACCTTCTAGCAATTTTGGTTGAAAGAACTGTTCACATAGATGTACTAGCTGCATTGGTTCCAGCATTCGACCTGGTCCTATATCACCACAGGCTTGCTCTCCTGCCGCAGGGCCCCAGATGTGCATACCACGACGCGCTAACGTAGCGATGTTCTCTTGGGTTGCGATATTGCGATACATCTGTTGATTCATCGCAGGAGAAACAGCAACAGGGGAATCCGTCGCGAGCACGAGCGTAGTAAGTAAATCGTTCCCCATGCCTGCGGACATGCGCGCGATTAAGTCCGCGGTCGCGGGCGCTAATAGCACTAAATCTGCCCATTTGGCCAATTCAATATGGCTCATAGAGGCTTCCGCTGCTGGGTCTAGTAAACTGTCCGAGACTGGACGGCCCGAAACGGCTTGCATGGTTAAAGGGGTAATGAACTCTTTTGCTGCTTTCGTCATTACCACTTGAACTTGCGCTCCTCTCTCTATGAGGCGACGGGTTAGCTCCGCACATTTATACGCGGCAATACCGCCACTGATGCCGAGTAGAATTTTCTTTCCTGCTAGTGTTTGCATGTGAGATCTCCAATTTGATGACCGGATTTTAACACAATTCAAAGTCTGACCGCCCGAGCATATATAACGAGAAGATAATTCACATCAAACTCCAGAGTATTAATCTGACCGAGGAAGGGAAAATTCTCGCCTACCTCACAGACAAGTTGCGCGGAGTTTGCAAGTCTGAAAAGAAAAAGAGGTGCTGGAAACCATGGTGTTGAAAAGTCGAAACAAATTGCTGCTGATAACCCTAATTCCGTTGTTGTTGATCACTACGTTGATCTCAGTGGTGTATTACATCAACAGCAGTAAAAGTTTGGAAGCGGAGCTGGCAAGAGACAGGCAAGAGCTCATCGAAACGAAAAAGAAAGAGTTACAAGCCTACATGATGATGGGTGTGACGGCGATAAAACCGTTATACGACACGGATGTAAATGGAAGTAATAAAGAGGCAGCAAAAGAAATTCTGAAAGCCATGCGCTTTGAAAGCGATGGTTACTTTTTTGCCTACGACTCTCAAGGTGTGAATACGTTACATGCCATCAAACCTTCTTTAGAGGGTAAAAACCTTTACGATTTAAAAGATGAAAATGGGGTCGCAGTTATCGCGGGCTTGATTGATGCTTCTCAAAAAGGGGATGGGTTCCTCTATTTCTCGTGGCACAAACCGACCATTGACGCACAAGCGCCTAAGCTAGGCTATGCAGAATATTTATCGAAATGGGACTGGGTTTTAGGCACTGGTGTTTATATTGATGACATCGACCAGCAAGTTGCGATGCACAGAGAGTTAAAGACTCAAGAGCTAAAAGAGCATACGTTATCTGCCGTGTTGATTTCCGTTGTTGGGTTGATCATTACCAGTGTTCTCACCAGTATCGTGGTGTCGAAAGGCATTCAGCCATTACAACATGTCGCGGCGTCATTGAAAGATGTAGCCGCAGGCGGCGGTGACTTAACGGCTCGTTTAAAAGTCGAAAGTCAGGATGAAGTCGGTGAAGTGGCGGCCGCGTTTAATGAGTTTATGGATAAGCTGCACCCACTGATGCAGGATATCCACCGCTCTGCGACGACAGTACAGACCGTTTCTCAAAGCCTGAACACTCAGACCAGCCAAGCGAGCGGTCAAATGCAGGATCACTGTTTAGAGACGGACAAAGTCGTGACTGCGGTGACACAAATGAGCATGACAGCGAAAGAAGTAGCGAGCAATACCAATGCGACTGCACAGGCGATTGAGGATGCCAACAGTCAAGTTACCGAAGCTCAGCGTGAAGTGGAACAAGCAATTGAAGGCATTACCGAGCTAGTGAGGGAGATAGACAGTACGTCAGATGCAATTTCTGAGTTGAGTTTACAAACCGAAAAAATAACCAAAGTGCTGGATGTGATTGGCGAGATAGCTGAGCAAACGAATTTGTTGGCCCTAAATGCGGCGATTGAAGCGGCTAGAGCGGGTGAGCAAGGCCGAGGGTTTGCCGTCGTTGCGGATGAAGTTCGCTCGCTAGCCAGTCGTACGCAAAATAGTACTCATGAAATTGGTGACATGCTTAAGCAGCTACAAAATGGTGTATCAAGAGCGGTCAGTACGATGTCGGTGAGCCAAAAACGAGGTGTAAAAACGGTGGAAGAATCGGCGCTCATTCAGCAATCTCTTTCTAGTGTTCATCATTCTATCGGAACAATTCGAGATATGGGTATTCAAACCGCGTCTGCTGCCGAAGAGCAAAGTGCGGTTGCAGAAGACATCAACCAAAACTTAGTGGCTATTCAACAGATCGTGAACAACATTAATGAGACGTTGCAGCATGCCGAGTCAATCAGCACGCAGCTATCACAATCTGGAACAGAAATTCACGGCTTGGTTGGCAACTTTAAACTCTGATGAACTGTTAAGTTGCATTGAAAGCACTGATGGTACGAAGAAAGCGAAAGTCACACTCGACTTTCGCTTTTTGTTTTGTGGAATAGGGGCACTTTCCATATAAAGAGACATCAGATGATACTGAAAGCTATGCCAACTGAGTCCATGCCCAGAGAGAAGTTGTTGCAACGAGGACCGCAAGCATTGACCGATGCTGAGCTACTGGCCATCTTCTTGCGGACGGGCACCCACGGAATGAACGTAATTGAACTTGCAGAATTCCTTATTCAAGACTTTGGTTCGCTAAGACAACTATTTTCAGCATCAGAGCAAGAGTTTTGTCGTCATAAAGGGTTGGGACAAGCCAAGTATGTTCAGTTGCAAGCGGTACTAGAAATGACGCAGCGCTATTTAGCGGAAACGCTAAAGCGTGGTGACGCCTTAACCAGCCCCGACCAAACTAAGTTATATCTTTCTTCTATTTTAAGGGATCGGCAAAGAGAGGCTTTTTATATTCTTTTTCTCGATAACCAGCACCGAGTGATAAAAGATGAAATTTTATTTGAAGGAACGTTGGATGCCGCGTCGGTGTATCCGAGAGAAGTCGTCAAGCGTGCTTTGCATCATAATGCGGCGGCTTTGATTTTGGCGCACAATCATCCTTCAGGCGTTGCTGAGCCGAGCCAAGCTGACAGAAGGATTACAAGGCGTCTCACCGACGCATTAGCATTGGTGGATATTCGTATTTTGGACCATTTCGTTATCGGAGATGGGGAAAGTGTCTCTTTTGCTGAAAGAGGCTGGATATAACTGTGCGTTTTTTAGGTTGTTAGTTGCTAAAAATCTGCTATCATCCACGCCACTAAATTTTTAACTGAATTCAGCTTGGACTGCTAAAAAAATCTGCTGTCTAAAAAAAGATCACGAAAACCTGTAAAAAGGATCTGTTCGGGTCTTGAGCAATGCATATCAAGTTAGTATAATGCGCGACCTTTGATAGCCTTGTATGGATTTTCCATAGCGGTTCTTAACCTCTAACTTCTTTTCGAGAGATAGAGAGGTTCGGCCACCAAGGTTGATATCGAGCTGAAACGATTTTGGAGAAGACATTCATGTCACGAGTATGCCAAGTAACTGGTAAGCGTCCAGTAACGGGTAACAACCGTTCACACGCACGAAATGCTACTAAGCGTCGTTTTCTGCCGAACCTACAAACTCATCGTTTCTGGGTAGAGAGCGAAAAACGTTTTGTTAAACTACGTCTATCTGCTAAAGGTATGCGCATCATCGACAAGAAAGGTATTGATACTGTTCTTGCAGACATGCGTGCACGTGGCGAAAACGTTTAAGAGGAAATAAGCAATGGCAAAGAAAGGCGTTCGTGAGAAAATCCGTCTAGTATCTTCTGCAGGTACAGGCCACTTCTACACAACTGATAAGAACAAGCGTAATATGCCAGGCAAATTTGAGATCAAAAAGTTTGATCCAGTAGTTCGCCAGCACGTTATGTACAAAGAAGCAAAAATCAAATAATTGGTTTCAGTCTCTTTGATGAATTGAAAAACCCAACTTTCGAGTTGGGTTTTTTATTACCTGAATAAAAGTGCTGAAGAAAAGGTTCAGTACGTCATCGGATTATAAAGTACTGCCGAAGTTATTTTACTGGTCCGACTCTATACTCGAATTTTTTGATTGATCGCTCTCTGCCGCTTAGTTACCACTTCCCTACACACTTGCACACCGTTGTTCTAGTCAAGCTCAATACTCTTTGGTAGTTTACTCATAACTATAAGAGAGTAGAGATGGTTATGCGTGTGAGTCCGGCTCGTCGCCGCCGATGGAACAATATTCTTATTCTGGGCATTATCGCGTTTATAGTGATCTTAAATGCGCCGATGTGGATCAAAACTTACCTATTAACAGACCAAGCAGACCCCTACCCAAATGTACTTCGCTCCGACTATACGGTGGAGTCTTTGTACTATAGTGGCTGGGAGTTCGAACTGCATAATGGACGATGGCAATCCAACATCAAAGTCGACGCACCGATCAGTGAACTTGTATCACGTTGGCAATCATTGGAAGGGACCGAGCTTACCTCAGAACAGTACGATCACTTAAAACCTAACCTGACGGCACCTGAAACGGTAGAAGTCTGGTATCAAGATCTCGAAGAGCCGCAGCGGGTGACTTTCTTTCGTTTACCTGATTTCTGGCTATTTAAAACCTGGCAAGACAAATGGGTCGCTATCTCCGTCGATGAAAACTACCTTATGCCAGAGTAAAGCCTTTTTGCGTCTATACCCCTAATAAGCTTCTCTATTTATCGTTTTTCTTTTCGATTATGCTAGCAGCGAGAACTATTAGCCGGTGAATTGGAGAATCTAATGCCTGAGTTGCCAGAAGTAGAAGTCAGTCGTATGGGGATTAGCCCCCACATGGTTGGACAAACGATCCAGTCGTTTACTTTTCGAACGCCTAAATTGCGCTGGGATATTCCTATAGAGCTTAAAAAATTGGAAGGGCAGGTGATCCGTGCGATTAGCCGTCGTGCGAAATACTTACTGATCGAGACAAACACGGGTACAGCCATTGTTCACTTGGGCATGTCGGGATCTTTACGTGTTCTAGATGCCGACTTTCCGCCAGCAAAGCACGATCATGTGGATCTCAAACTAAGCAGTGGAAAAATACTGCGTTATAACGATCCGCGTCGTTTTGGGGCATGGCTGTGGTGTGCTCCTGGCGAGTCACATGCTGTACTAGCAAACATGGGGCCTGAGCCTTTAACTGAAGAGTTCAATGCGGAATATGTAGCGGAGAAAGCTAAAAATAAGCGTGTCGCCGTCAAGCAGTTCATCATGGACAACAAAGTCGTAGTTGGTGTCGGGAACATCTACGCGAATGAGTCGTTGTTTAAATCTCGAATTCACCCTTCAAGGCCCGCAGGTAAGCTGACTTCTCAAGAGTGGGGGTTACTTGTTGAAAATATCAAAATGACACTTGAGATTGCCATTACGCAAGGTGGGACTACGCTGAAAGACTTTGCGCAAGCCGATGGAAAGCCGGGTTACTTTGCACAAGAGTTATTAGTTTACGGAAAAGCCGGAGAGCCATGCCCAGAATGCGGCGAACGACTTCAAGAGCTAAAGATTGGCCAACGTAATACCTTCTTCTGTAATGATTGTCAGAAGTAAGACGAACTAATATAGAGCTTAAGTTGTTGTAATCTTGCGCTCGAGCCTCAATAATTCAATCAGTTTCGAATAACTTAGTAAATTATATGAAAGTCATTTATCCGGGCACTTTTGATCCAGTGACTAATGGTCACCTCAATCTAATAGAACGTACTCACGAAATGTTTGATGAGGTTGTGATTGGCGTAGCCGCAAGCCCATCGAAGAACACCATGTTTTCATTGGAAGAGCGCGTTGCACTGATGCAGGACGTTGTAGCGCATTTACCGGGGGTGACGGTAAAGGGGTTCTCTGGGTTATTAGTGGACTTCGCGAGAGATGAGCAAGCTAAGGTTCTTATTCGTGGTTTGCGAACAACGGTAGACTTTGAATACGAGTTTGGACTGACCAACATGTACCGAAAGCTATTACCAGGTATCGAAAGTGTATTTTTGACACCTGAAGAAGAGTTTGCGTTTCTATCGTCGACTATCGTGAGAGAAGTGGCCATTCATGGCGGAAGTATCGATCAGTTCGTTCCCAAGCCAGTAGCCATCGCGATTGGGGAAAAACTGAATGAAAGACAGTAAATTCCCTTATTATTTCTCAAACGCTCTCTCGATACTTATCCCTCGTTTTGTATATCAAGCACAAGCAAAGCGTTTACTTTCGAATTTAACTGAAGCCGAGAAGCAACTCTGCCTTGAGCGGGTGAACTATTACAACAAGTGTGAAACGCCGTTTTCAGTCGATAGCCGAGAACAAAGTTACGCGACTGTCGATACATTCAAAAAAACGAAAGGTTGGACGTATTTTTTCGATCTTCGCCAAGTTGTACGCTATTTCCCTTCCAGTTTTGCGTTTAACTACATCAACGGTGATGTTACACACATTCCCAATGTACCGAGCTTTATAAAAAGCCGCCCTATTTTTGGTAGCAACCAAAATTCAGTGGTATTGAAACTCAACCAAGTTCGTCATTTTAAATTTGTTGATGATCCTGTTCGCTATCAAGATAAAAAGGACATGGTCGCTTGGCGTGGTGTGGGTTTTCAGCCTCATCGTCAAAAGGTGATTCATGCGTTCTACAACCATCCGCAATGCAACATTGGCCAGACCCGCCCGGTAGAAGGGCAGCCTTGGGAAAAAGGCTTTATGAGCATTGAGGAGCAACTTCAATACAAGTTCTTGTTGTGTATAGAAGGCAATGATGTGGCCACCAACCTTAAGTGGGCTATGTCGTCTAACTCCTTGGTTATTATGTCAAAGCCAAAATATGAGACTTGGTTTATGGAAGGTAAGTTAGAGGCTGGTGTCCACTATGTTGAAGTGAAGGATGACTATTCGGATTTGCCCGAAAAGATGGACTATTATCTAGCGAATGAGCAAGAAGCATTAGCGATCATTGAAAATGCGCACCAGTGGGTTGAGCAGTTCAAAGATAAACGTAAAGAGCGTTTGATCTCATTGATGGTTGCCGATAAGTACTTCGCTTTATCTCAGCAACAATAAAAAAGGGGCGAAACGCCCCTTTTTATAATCTTAAGCTTCCAGAAATTGATCAACACCATTCTCACAGCGTTTAAGCTTGTTTTTAATGGTGTTTTCTAAAATCTCGTCATTTTGTCCGAGTGACGCACGAGAGTTTTCTACGTGGTACAAGTGGTAGCCTACACCTGCGAATTTTAGGTAAAGACGTGACTTACCCGCATTCAACATGCGATGAACAAACTCGCTGTCTTCGCGTCCCCATCCAACAAAATCTTGGTTGAAGCCGTTGACCTCTAAGACATCTTGTCGCCAAAACGCCATGTTGCAACCGCGAGTGGCTTTATCGTTATTACGCTCGTAAGAGAACCATTTCGATAGCAAGGCGTTGGTGATGCAGTTTTTACGATTGCGAATGCCTTTGCTGAAAATGGAAGGCACTAAGCCGTTTTCCATGATGGCCTTGCTGCAGCTTTCATCCGTTAACACACGTCCACCCTGCACAAACCAATTTGGTTTTGCGACTTGCTTATGTGATTCAATAAACGTTTGGGACAGCACCATGTCTCCATCAATCATGATGAGGTAGTCACCTGATGCTTTGGCGATCGCACGGTTGCGGCTCATTGAAAGCTGAAAGCCATTATCCTCGTGCCAGCTATGAATAAGTGGTACGGGAAAGCCGTCACGCAGTTGGTCGATCATTGCTTTGGTATCGTCTCGAGAACCGTCATCTGCAACGATGACTTCATCAGGCAAAACGGTTTGACGTTTCACGCTTTCTAACACCGCTTTTAATGC
Organism: Vibrio sp. J2-4; assembly: GCF_021728155.1. NCBI lineage: Bacteria > Pseudomonadati > Pseudomonadota > Gammaproteobacteria > Vibrionales > Vibrionaceae > Vibrio > Vibrio sp. J2-4. The sequence continues at coordinate 384,464 of NZ_JAKKCN010000004.1, read as the reverse complement.
TTCTTTCCAGTTGTAAGTGGTGATAATTAAAGTCGTTTTCATGATTTTTTTGCCTGTTCACGTAAGTAGAGATCGATATATTTTACAAAAGTAGAGTGCATGCTTAGCCAAGCTAGAATGAAACCATGTTTGCCATCAAGGAAGCCTCGTTTGAGAACATACATCTTCAAAAAGCTCGCAAGAGCGTGAACGATAGCGGTCGTTAAACCCGCTTTCTTTTTACCTTCACGTTCATCCGTCCAGGCCTTAAGGTAACCAGTCGTCTTATTGATGTAATGATGAAGGTGCTCGTAAGTGTAGTGATGCAGTCGACCATCCAGTTTTTCAGTTTGATAGTTTTTCTCATCAACTTTTTCATGAACGAGCGAATCATTATATTGCGTATATTCGGTGCGATATAAACGCACAATCCAGTCTGGAGACCAGCCAGAATGGTAGATGAACTTACCAAACGCTGAGCTTAGTCGGTTAAGCTTGTATAAAACGTTCGGCTTATTGGCTGATACTGCGTGTAAGATACTTTCTTTTAGCTCTGGAGTGACTTGTTCGTCTGCATCAAGCCATAAAACGTAGTCTGCCGTAACGTATTGCTGCGCAAGTTGGCGCTGTTTACCGAATCCTGGCCAATCTAGGTTGGTGTAAAACTTATCTGTGTATTGTCGGGCGATTTCTTCGGTACGATCAGTGCTGCCCGAATCTAGAAGGACAATCTCATCGACCCAATCTTTTACTGTGTCTAGACAAGCTTGTAAGTGCTTCTCTTCATTTTTTACAATTAAGGCAACGGCTAAGGTTGGTTTGGACAAGGTCATTTCCTTCTTAACAAATCAAGACAGTAAGTTTACTGGTATTGAGGATACAAATCTTCTAAGACTTGATCGAACATGCTCATTACTTGAGTGTTAGTAATGCGGTTCATTGCCGTTTCATCTTTAGCGCGAGTTCGCCAGCTTAACTCGTGACTGTTTTTGCCTGTTTCCGCAAAGATCGTTTCTTCATACACTGAGACAACGTATTTTAGATAACGGTAAGGCCCTACTCGCAGCGGATTATGGTGTGCATAGAGCCCGATGATTGGCGTTTTCATTGCATTCGCCATGTGTGCTGGTCCGGTATCGGGAGCGATGACCATTTCGACCTTATCTATCAACGCAAGCATTTGCAGAATTGAACTTTGTCCAACTAAATTTAGACACGGTTCTTCCAAGCGAGATTGAATGGCCTCTGCCAGGTCCAATTCTACCTGAGCAGGGCTGCCTGCCAGAATCACGTTCCAGCCTTTTGCTCTGGCGTGATGAATCACATCCACATAACCTTCCGCGTTCCAGTTTTTATAAGCTTTGCTCGCACCAGGCACAATCAGCAGGTTAGGTTTACTACGAGAAATATGAGACTCTGCCCAAGCTTGGTCGTGGTCTGAATAAGAAAGTACCCAGTCTAGTTCTGCCTTTGGTACCCCAATTTGATGGGCAAAGGCCATTAAGCCATCTGCGACATGAAGAGATTGCGGGGAAGGCACTTTGACATTGGTAAATAGCGTCTGAAAATCTTGGCTTCTATCAGAAGAGAAACCAAGTTTGTATTTTGCTTTAATGCCCAACGTCGCGACACTCGCTCGAATCGCGTACTGCATATGCAATAGCGCATCAAACTCTCTGCCTTTCAGCTGTCGCCAAAGCGATTTGTAGCCATCAAGTCCCGCTTTTTTATCAAAAACAATCACTTCTACACCATCGATGGCGGCTAATAACTGGGCTTCAAGTTTACCCGTTATCCAAGTAATCTGGGTCGAAGGCCAGTGTTTCTGAATAGCTTGAATGGTGGCGATAGTATTGCAAACGTCTCCAATAGCGGACAAACGCAAGACGCATAGTGACGATGGGGCAGAAGTGAACATAATTATTGTCTGATTCGATGAATAGAGGCAGGTAAATTATGCAGACATCCCCAATAAATGTAAAATACACGGCTCGAATATAGCTAAGTACTGATAAGTGTTCTGCAATGTCAAAGACAACACCGCATCAATCGCAAGAATCTGGCAAACCGGGTAATACCGGGCTAAAGCGCATCGTTAAAGCGACGGGTTATTCGATCCAAGGATTAAAAGCGGCTTTTAAGCATGAAGCTGCCATTCGACAAGAGTTGGCTCTGTTGAGTCTCGCTGTGATTTTGGCTTGGCTAGTGGATGTCGGCATGATTGAGCGTATCTTAATGATCGGGGTCGTGGTGTTAGTCTTGATTGTAGAGCTTGTGAATTCAGCTATTGAGGCTGTGGTTGATCGTATCGGTATTGAGCGGCATGAACTCAGTGGTCGAGCTAAAGACATAGGCTCTGCTGCCGTTATGGTTGCATTGGCGTTCGCCGGATTTACTTGGTTGTATATATTAGCGAGCCGATATTTAGGCTAGAGGGTGAGCGCATGACTCAACAGTACAAAAACAACAACCAAGTGATATGGTTTGATGACGAGATCATTACAGATCCTAGCCAACCGATATTTGATGCGGAATACTGGCAGTCCTTAGACAAGGTGGTTGGCAGTGCGACGGGACGAGGCACGACATGGTTTATCCAACTAGAGAACATGCAAGCGGCACTGCGTCATTACCGTCGTGGTGGTTTGTTTGGGAAGTTAGTTAACGATCATTATTGGTTCTCTGGCTGGGATAACACCCGTTGTGCGCAAGAGTTTCAGCTTTTGTTGGCGCTAATCGAGGCTGGGGTGCACGTTCCTCGTCCTATTGCAGCAAGAGCCGTAAAGTCAGGACTTTTCTATCAAGCTGATTTATTAAGTGAGCGAATCCCAAACGCCAGAGATCTGGTTAGTATTTTGCAAGAACAGTCTTTATCGGCAGACATGTATCAAAAAATAGGGCAAGAAATTGCCAAGATGCATCAGGTTGGCGTTAACCATACCGATTTGAATATCCACAATATCTTGATCGACGACAAAGATAAGGTATGGATTATCGATTTTGATAAGTGCCGTTTTGAAGCTTCTGGTGACTGGAAGGCTCAAAATCTAAATAGACTCCTGCGTTCATTTAATAAAGAGCGTTTAAAGCGACAGATTATTTGGCAAGAATCCGATTTTGAGCATTTTCAGGACGGTTATGATCGCGGCTGTAAAGTATAAACCGCTTCGTGAAACGCCCGCTTAATGGCAAAGTCAATAAGTAGATACGCTCACAGAGTAGCACCTTACTATGTCGATATAGAAAGCCAATGTTATTAAAATTAAGCAAGAAGAGTAAAGTTCTCTCTCCATGCTTAGCACAGCTAAACAATCAAATCTGAGTCGGAAAACTCTAGGCAGTTTATAAGCAACGTACTCTCACTTATCGGTCGAACCGATGCTTTATTCACTCAAGATATCGCAAATCATGAAGTTGAGCTCTCAAAGATTGTCTCTGAATCTCGTTTTCTTGCTTTTAGGCGGGGCAGGCTCTATTGGGCAGGCGGTCACTAAAGAGATTTTTAAACGTAACCCAAAAAATCTCCATGTTGTTGATGTTAATGAAAATAACATGGCAGATTTGGTTCTCTTGAATACGATGCGTTTATAAAAGCTGATGGTCAGCTGGATTACGTGCTGAAGTTGTCAGTGCTGAAACACGTGCGCAGTGAAAAAGATCCCTTCACACTTATGCGTATGATCGACGTGAATGTATTCAATACAGATAAGACAATCCTGTAATCCATAGAATCTGGAGCGAAGAAATATTTCTGTGTATCGACAGACAAAGTAACAAATACAGTCAATACGATGGGAGCGTCTAAGCGTGTTATGAAGATGTTATTGATGTGTTATAAGTTATAAGTTATAAGTTATAAGTTATAAGCAATGAAGCGTTGAGGGTTGTGCTAGTTGTTGACGATAATGACCATCTTTTGGGGGGCGTTACGGATGGTGATATTCGTCGTGGGGTGCCTAAAAACCTGCCTTTGACTGCTGATGTTGCGCAAGTGATGAATACCAACCCATTGATGGCTAATATTAATACTCCTCGTGAAGAGTTAATTGCAGCAATGGAGGGCAGTAGCGTACTTGCTATTTCATTGCTAAAAGACGGAAAAGTTGTTGACCTAGAACACTACACGTGCTCTTCGTCAGTCAACCTATCAAAACCCCGTTTTCCTCATGGCTGGCGGTTTTGGTACTCGATTGAAGCCTCTGACTGATGCTTGTCCTAAGCCAATGCTCAAAATTGGTGGTAAGCCTATTCTAGAAACGGTTATTCGAAGCTTTATTAAGGCTGGTTTTGCCAATTTTTACATTTCTACTCATTACATGCCGCAACAGATTGAGCCGTATTTTGGTGATGGTTCTAAGCTCGGAGTAAATATCACCTACGTTTATGAAGAGTCTCCGTTAGGCACTGGCGGTGCTTTGGGTTTGCTACCTAAGGACTTACCAGCAGACCTGACATTAATAATGATTAATGGCGATGTCTTAACGAAAGTTGATTTTCAGCGACTTCTTGAGTTCCATACAGAAAATCAAGCTGATGTAACGATGTGTGTCCGTGAATTGATTATCAGGTCCCGTATGGTGTTATCAATGGGGATGGCAATAGAATTACCAGTATGGTAGAAAACCAAGCCAACTTTTTTGTTAATGCCGGAATATACGTTGTATCTCCGAGAGTCATCCAATCCGTACCGAGAAATCATCATATTGATATGCCGACTTTACTTGAGCAACATATGAACGAGCGTGAAAATGTACTCATGTTTCCAATTCACGAGTACTGCTTGACATTAGTAGAATGGATGATTTTAATCGCGCTCAAGCAGATATCCATACGTTAGGGGGGGGATTGTATTGATTGATGGTAAAAAGTAATTGCGCTCATTCCTGCTCGTAGGGGTAGCAGCGCTTGCCTAGAAAAAATGTATTACCGCTGCGTAGTCTATTGAGGTAGCGAAAAGTTGCTCATACATCGACAAATTATTGGTGAGTACTTATGATCAAGAAATCGCAGATATTGCCTTACAATTCGGGGGCTGAAGTTCCTGAATTGCGGCCGAAACATTTGGCTTCTGATACAGCGAAAACAGAAAGTGTGTTGATTTATACGCTTGAAAAGTTTGGTAATGGCGATGAGATACTTGTCTTGTTACAACCGACATCCCCTTTACGTACCACTCAGCACATTAATGAAGCACTGGAGTTGTTCATAGAAAAGCAAACTTTGTCAGTGGCTTCTGTAACACCATGTGAGCCCCCCCCCCCGCTGTGGTCGAACACGCTTCCGGAAGATGACTCGATGGGGCGGGTTCTGAGGCCAGAAGCGCTTAATCGTTCACAAGACCTCGGAGAATTTTACCGACTAAATGGAGCGATATACATTTTTGATGCCAGAGAGCTGCTGGAACAAAAAAATTCGTTATACCGCTAAGTCATACGCCTATGTCATGGATAACCGAGTCTCTTTTGATATCGACCAGATGTTGGATTTTGAATTTGCTGAATTTTTTATGAAGAAAACACCTTAGAATTAAGGTATTTTCTTATTGTAAAGTCTAGTGAGTTATTCGTCACGTTATTAGCAGTAGCAGAAATAACTTTTAAGTATCTATAAGTATTTTGATTGCTGTGACATTATTTACAGAATGGTAATGAATTTAGAGTGTGAGACTAATTATAATTAATACTATATTGATAGACTTTCACTACTGCCATCGATTAATGTTTTTACCCTTCAAATATTTATCAATTAGTTGTATTAACCTATTAATAAGAGCCTTGTTTAAAATTTCATCATCACGTAGCTTTCTAGTATAAATAGGTAAATTAGGGTAGCTTTTACTTAGAGTAAAAAGTGCTGTTGAATAGTAACCATAAATAGCAGTAATATTGCTATACTTACATATTTCAAACTCTATTGGTTGAATTGTTTTTCTTGCGTATGTTAAGTTTTTTATATTACTAAGTAATAGCTGGATATCTTTCTCTTCATTTCTATGTGGGAAGTATATTACTTCATCAACGCTTTTTGCTAGTTTAGATAATTGTTTTTTATACTCAGTAAGATTAATTCCATCTTTAGTGGCTCCATCACCAATGAAAGCAACTCTTTGATTAGTGCTTTTAAACATTGGGCTTTGAGAAGCTATATGATCTCTTAAAAGAGTTAGATTATTTTTAGATATTTTAAAATTAGTAGAATCTATATCAAACAAAGTGAACAGTTCAAATTTTTCATGTATATGAAAATCTTTTGGTTTTTTGAATCCAAATAAATTTAGAATTAAGTTTCGCTTAAAGTTAGAGTAACTGACTCTAATGTTTTTTTGAAGGTAGTCCTCAAATGCCTTTAATGTCCATGTTCCATCATCATACATTACTTCCTTATTTAAAATACTAATATTTCCTAAAATTGTTGCTACTCTTCTACTTGGATATTCAGTATAGAATACATTATCAAACACCATGCTTGGATTTAATTGTTTGATTTTTTTTAATACAAGAACCAATCTTGGGAATATGCTTGTCTGGGGAGTTCTTTTTATTTTTACAATACCCACCCATTGATGATGACTCAATAGTTTTTTTATTTGTTCTTCTGCATTTTCGTTTTCTTGCTCCCTCAGCAATATAATGTTTGATTTGCATTTATATTGCTTGATTGCTTCAAGGGCATTAATAAGCTGGAATGGAGTTGATACTATAAACAAGTTCATTTTTTATATCTCTTATTATAAACTTTTTGATTCCATTGTTTAAATAATCGGTAACCTTCAATGCTAATTTTATTTAAAAAGTCAGTTTTTAACTTTACTTTACGTTGGCCTATCGTTGAGACAGTATCACTACGAGAGACTAATTGAGGGTAGTAACTATAGACAGTTTGCTTTGTACGCCATTCATTGTCCATAAAATCATCAACAGGTTCAAAGAAGCCATCAGTTTTTGAAAGATAGTTCGCCGCTACTGTTGGTGTTATCGCATAAGCTGAGGTGCCGCAAGCTCCTTTCAAATTAGAAATAAGGCTATACGTTGTATCGATTACAGTTATTACCACATGTTTACGTTCAAAGATATTACCTAGTTTTACCAAACCATACTTATCCGTTAGCTTTTTGATGTTGTCTAATTGCTTGTTGAGATCATCAAACAGCTCAATATTATCTTCCAGTATTAACAAAGGGGTATTATCTTCGACACATTTACGCCAAAGGGATATATGACTAGCCCAGCAACCGAGTTCAGGAGTCGTTAGTTTATAGCCTTTATATTTAAGTGTTTTTCTTTCATCATAAAGTGAGTAGATAAAGTGATGTGGATCTTTTTTTATACTTTCTGCGTCAAAAAACTCAAAATCTACTGAATCTAGTTTTTTTCTCACCTGTTCGCGACGTTCAACCGACTCTTTTAAATTAATTACGTATATCTTCATTGCTATGTTTCTTCTATCGCTTTAAGTATTTTTTCCAAGGAGCCAGTATTGTGAGCGACGAACTCAGTTATTTTTACACAAAGTTCTTGGCGTTTTTGCTCATCAATGATCAGCGATGTAATGATAGAAGTAAGATCCTGATTATTTTTAATCAGTATTATACTGTCTTCAAATTGCATCATTTCTATAATTTCTTTGAAGTTAAAAAAGCTGGGACCAGTAATAGTAGCTATACCTAACGCAGCAGGCTCTAGAACATTATGCCCACCAACCTTATCCCCAATTAGACTTCCACCCATAAAGCAGATGTCCGCTGCACCCATCAAAGTTAGCATCTCACCCATAGTATCGCCGAGATATACTTGAGTATTTATCTCTACTGAATGCGTTGAAGTACGACGCACAGTGTTAAAGCCTTGCTGTTGGCAAAGCGTGAACACATCATCAAATCGTTCTGGATGGCGAGGAACCAAAATAAGTAATGCATTTGGATGAGATTTTAAAACTTGTCTATGTGCATCTAATACCTGTTCGTCCTCGCCTTTGTGGGTGCTAGCTGCAATCCAAATCGGACGATCGTTTCCAATCTGAGCACGAAGCTGCTGTCCTTGCCGTTTCACTTGCTCTGATATTTGAATATCGAACTTAATCGAACCGGTAACGGATAGTTTCTTTTTCTCGACGCCTAAGCGTTCGAAGCGCTCTGCATCTGAATCTGTTTGGCAGAGTACTTGAGTTAGGCATGGATGAAGCTGGTTAAAAAGCCGCTGTATTTTGGCGTAGTTCTGACACGATTTTTCAGAGAGGCGCGCATTCACGACAGTTATAGGGATACCCGCTTTGTGAACATTGTGAAGCGTGTTTGGCCACAGCTCAGTCTCAATGATCAACATCTGTTTTGGTTGCACTGCTTTAAGAAAGCCTTTGATAGCGAACCCAAAGTCAATTGGCATATAGCGGTGTTCAACTAAATCACCCAACTTAGCAATCTGTTCAGCTCCGGTACTTGTTGTTGTAGTAACTAGAATAGATTGTTCGGGGTTTTGTTCCTTAAGGGCTTTGATTAAAGGTGTCGCAGCTATGCTTTCACCAACAGATACGGCATGTATCCAAATAGGTTTGGCGTTGCTTTTTAGCTTGGGAGTTATGCCAAAGTGCTCTTTCCAGCGAGAGCCAAACTGAGGCTTATTTGGTTTGCTCTTGTACAAACCAAATAAAAGCAGCGGTGACGCTAGAGCGAGTAGTAAGGTATAAACAATACGAACTAACATGAGCTTATCGTAATGGCGTCAAGTTTTTGGATGCTATCTAGCACTTGCTTAGGCGAAAGTTCTGTCAAGCACTTAAGGTGTTTGTATTGACATTCACGCTGGAAACAAGGGCGACAATCAATATCGGTATGAACAATCTCCACCTTTTCTGCGAGTGGAGGTGTGTACTTCGGTGAAGTTGAACCATACACGGCAACAACATTACAACCAACCGCAGCTGCCACATGCATTAAGCCGGAGTCGTTCGCGACAACAGTCTTACATGCAGCAAGTAGATCGACCGCTTCAATTAAGCTGGTTTGTCCTGCTAGAACATGAATGTTCTTATGGAATTGCGTCGGGACAAGTGCGCGGATATTGTTACAAGTCTCTAAGTCTTTTTGAGAACCAAACAACCAGATTTGATGCCCAGATCGAGCCATTTGCGTCGCAACTTCAGCGTAGTGTGTTTCGGGCCATTTTTTGGCAGGACCAAACTCTGCTCCTGGGCACAGTCCAATGATTGGTTGGTCTTGCGTTAAGTTGAACTTTTTGAGCGTGGCTTGTTGCTCTGCCGCGTTGATTGCAAGGCGTGGACGAGGTAAGGTTTCAAGCCCGCCAAGAGAGTTAGAATCCACCATTTCTGCTTTTGGATAAGCTAACGCTACATAGCGCTCTACCATGTACTGAAAAGACTTCATGTTAGGGCGTAAGTCATTCAATAAACCATAGCGCATTTCTCCCTTCCAGCCAGTACGAAGAGGAATGTTGGCAAACCATGGGATCAGTGCTGATTTCGCTGACTTAGGCAAGATATAGGCATGGTCATATTGCTTTTCACGTAATGATTTACCAATTTCCCTGCGGCCTAATAAGTTAAATTCACCATGACCGATAGGCATTTCAATCGCTTGGTGGATTTCTGGCATACGCTCAAGAATCGGTTTACACCATCCTGGAGCGATAACGTCAATTTGGCTATCTGGATGGCGTTGCTTTAATACGATATATAACGATTGCGACATTACCATATCGCCGACCCATGCAGGGCCAATAATTAAAATCTTTTTCATTTATTTACTTGCCAATCAGTATCATATCTAGGCTTGAAGATATTGTAATAGTTATTGCCGTCCTCTTGAGAGTGTAGCAACTGCAATACCCACATATATTGTTCGGGTTTATCACCGACAAAATATTCAATGGCTTCATTACAGGTACGAGCATCTTGCTCTTCGCCTTTATCCAGCTCAAACGCTGGTAAAATCTCAATATCAAACGTACCATCTTCTGTGTTCATCGACGCAAATAGAGGCAGTACTTTTGAGCGTGATAGTTTTGCAATTTTGCCTAAACCAGGTAGCGTTGCTTTACGCGTGGCAAAAAAATCGACAAACACACTATGCTCTGGGCCGTGATCTTGATCGGGTAGATAATACCCCACATAGCCATCTCGAATGGATTTCAGAAAAGGCTTAATGCCACCTGAGCGTTCATAAACACGGCCACCGTATTGGACTCTTTGCTTGTGCATCAGCCAGTCAGCAACATCATTCTTTTGTTTCTTCGCCATTGCAGAAACTGGCATTCCCAGTGAAGCGAGCAAGATAGCAGGCACATCAATAGCCCACGAGTGGGGAACCATTAAAATCACATTTTCGTTGTTATCAATGTGCTGTCGTAAAATGTCTAGGCCGCGAATTTGGCAACGGTTCTGAAGCCACTTTGGTGAGCGTAAACTTAGTAACCCGAAGCGAAAAAAGAACATGGCTGCTGTGTAGAGTGTTTTTTCTATCAAAGCTTCACGTTCTTGGAACGACTTTTCTGGAAAACACAGCTCAAAGTTAACCCTCGCTCGGTGAGCTGGCCCTTTGTGGGATTTCGACAGTTTTTTGGCTACGGTTTTCGCCAACCACTTTTGTAAACCCAGTGGCATTAATGATAAAGGTAAAAATAAGAGAACACCTAACCACGTGCCCCAGTACTTAGGCGACAGGAAGTGGCGCTTAAACTCAGGGTTATATGCTTTAGGGTCGAAGTCATCACGTTTTATGGTCATGGCGTGTCTAGTTACCTATTCGTGTACTGGCGAAGTGGTTTAAATGAGAAAAAAGATATTAAGGAATGATACAGGCTATTACACTTGAGTAAAGGTGGCAGGTTATGGTTCTGCCACCTTGTGGTGCTTAACGGTTTTGGATAGTTAAGTATTCGGCAACGCCTTCTGCAACCGTCTTGAACTCAACATCACAGCCTGCGGCGCGCAGTTTGGTTAGATCCGCTTGTGTGAATTCTTGGTAAGCGCCTTTTAGGTGCTCAGGGAATGGGATGGTCTCAATTTGACCGTTGCCATGATGCTTGATAACTGCTTTTGCTACTTCTTCAAAAGATTCAGCACGGCCAGTGCCGCAGTTAAAAATGCCTGACACACCATTTTCTAAGAACCACAGGTTTACTTTGCATACATCACCAACGTAAACGAAGTCTCGTTTAAATGACTCGCTACCCGCGAACAACTTAGGGTTTTCACCTGCATTAAGTTGGTTGTTGAGGTGGAATGCGACTGAAGCCATGCTGCCTTTGTGGTCTTCACGTGGGCCATATACGTTGAAGTAGCGGAAGCCGGTGATTTGAGAAAGGGTTTCACCATGTTCTTCAGCGTCTTGCCATAGGCGACGAACGTAGTTATCAAACTGCTGTTTCGAGTAACCGTATACATTCAGTGCGCCTTCGTATTCGCGTTCTTCAACGAAAGTATCTGTATCGCCGTAAGTGGCTGCTGAAGAAGCGTATAGGTATGGAATCTCGCGATCTAAACAGTAATGAAGCAGCTCTTTAGAGTACTCGTAGTTGTTTAGCATCATGTACTTACCGTCCCACTCAGTCGTTGCAGAACAAGCACCTTCATGGAAAATTGCCTCAATCGGACCAAAATCATCGCCCGCCATAATTTGGGTCAGAAAGTCGTCACGATCCATGTAATCTGTGATGTCCAGATCAACTAAGTTCTTAAACTTTTTGCCATTTTTTAGGTTGTCGACAACCAGGATATCGTTAATACCAGCTTCGTTTAGTGCTTTAACAATGTTGCTGCCGATCATGCCAGCGCCACCAGTTACGATGATCATAGAACTTCCACCATAGATTAAAATTTTCTCAGGAATTCTAGCAAGAAACGAAAAGTAGCGCTATTGGAAGCAGGAAGATAGGTTTTAGTCTTCTATGACTCAGTATCTATATATGAAAAAGGGAGCCGCAGCTCCCTTGATTATTTTATTATTCCACATCCGAACGGTTAGGTCTTTGGTACCAAGGATTTCGTTCGTCAGTTAACTCAATTAAGCTGTATTTACGGCCGAGCTTCTGCCCTCCGTCACGAGTAAGAGGCTGCCAACTAAAGTTCGCACGATTGTTACTTGGCTTAACGGTCATGATGTCAAACGGAATCGACAAGTAGAAACCTTTAGTAAAGCTACCTTCACCAAATTCGTCCGCAGACAAGTCCGTAAATGAGGCAAAGGCGCCAGCAATTACGCCACTCTTGAACTGCTTAGAAACATTGATTTGTGTACCAACATCGCCAGCTAGGAACTGACCAACATCGACTTGGATCATCAAATCTTGCAGGAATTCCCATTGAGGGTAGTAGTAACCAGATACAAAACCAGTGAATCCTTTATCAATAACTTGGAACGGACGTCCATATTCTGGCACGTTTTGCCATTTCTCATCGTAAACACCGAAGTAACTTTGTGGATCACGTTGAGAAATTAAGTTGACGTCAGCGCCAATCGCCCAGTTAGCTCCTTGTGGTCGGTAAAGAAACTCGGTACCGACTCCTGCAAACATGCTTTCCAGATAGCCAGCGTAGAATTGCTGAACCATGGTATCGGAATACTCTTGGAACCAAGTCAATTGTAAGTTTGACATGGTTACAGCATGTTCATTTTGGTAAGCACGGAACATGGTACGAACCCGGGGAACGGTAGTACCATCAGGTGGAGTGACATAATTAAACTTATCATAGTTGTTATACCAATCCCAGTATAACGAGCCGCCAATTTCAAGGTTGTCCGTCAGCCAGTATGAGGCATTACCGCTTAATCCTACACTAAAGAGGTAGAAGTCTTCTGCGTTACCGAGAGTTTGAACAAGCTTCGGTGCAAAGCCCCAATCAAAACGTTCAAAACCATCATAGACAGATTCTCCACTTGGCTTATTGTTAGCTTTTGCGGTTGCATCTTCTATTTTGGGATTGATGTAATTAACTTGGGCAAAGTCGCGATATTTCTCCTTGGAAATAATTGTTTGTTCGCCGACTAAGCCTCGGCTACGTTCATTGATCGCATAGGTATCAATATCTTCAGGCATTCCATTATGAAGTACAGCCGCCGCTTTTTCATGTGCCTCTGTACGGTCACGATATTTCTTTTGCTCACCAACGACAGTTACGGTGTTGTCATCAACATAAATGCGAGTGTTTTGGTAACCCGCAATTTTGTCTAAGTCTTCTGTTACACGTTCCCAGTCAACATCAGACAGTTCTTCTGGCTGATTGCTTTCTACTTTTGGAGTAGGTGTGTCTCGCCAGAAAGATGGCATGTCATTGAAATTAGTGTTTAGAGTTAAGCCAGCCACTAAAGTGTCTCCGCGTTCGTAACTTAAACGAAAATCGGCCATGCCTAGACGGTAGAGTACACCAAAGTTCCACGGTGTATGTGGAGTCATGTCCACGCCACCGTTTGTTACAGGAAAGTCCCCGCTGTAATCATTGCTGTCATATTCTATTTTTAAGCGTAAAGGTTCGTGCAGAGTCTGATACTCAATACCTCCAAATAAAGCAGCTGGGCCTTTGAAAAAACGGTCAGTGTTTGTTGTTCCACCTGTTAGTTGATAATCACCTGGGCGAGAACAAAATCGATCGGAGATCTTACATACTGGATTGGTGATATTTCCTCTGGTGCCTAAAGAACCCCAGCCAATACCGAGTGTAAAATCAAGTGTCCCTACACTTCTATTGGAGTATTGTTTGGTTGCGGCAAAATATTCAGAGTCAAAAAGGCCAGTACCTGCAAAATCTCTAACACCAAAGGACACTTCTGGTACATATTGACTTTCTTCTAAAAGCCTGAATTTAAAATCAATACCTTTATCTGTGTATTCGTTATCTCCACAAAATCGTGGATCCGTACAGTATGGAAGTCCATCGACAATTGTATATCTAATAGTCGCTTCAGCCCACGGCATCACCTGTATTGTAGCGTTGTAAAAAAGGTACTCATTACTACCTGTGACAGAAAAGTTGAATTCCCCTTCAGGGGCCATACGTCCGGTTGGCATCTGGATTAAGCCAACACCACCAAAGTCAGACTGAGAAGGCTGTAACGTGGGAGCCTCAAAGGGCATGTCTTGAGCCCAAACCAATGCTGGGCCCATTAAAGAAAGGGTTAAGCTTTTTCTAATTGGCATCATTGCGGTCTCTTTGTGGAATTTGGTATCAGTTGAGTGAGTAGGCGGACAATATCTTGGTCCATTTCGGAGTATTCAAGATCACCAAACGGGACATATACCAATGTCAGAGGTGGTAAATAATATTGTGTTGTTAACCAAGCTCCGTGATGCGGTTTAACTACATGACCATCTGGGTAGATCAACACTGGCGGCGTTGATAACGTACCAATGTTACTTTTCAAATTCTCTATTTGTTTCTGCAAAGGGATGCCTGCCTGGTCCTTAACGGAATACACGCTATTTAGGTTTCCCAAGTAATACACTTTCTCCTCGCGTAGAGGGCTTACGAGTAGGTAATTGCCGCGCAACAGTGGGTTGTCGAATTTATTTAGTCGAATTTTATCAACATCGATCGCGGACAGTAAGCGTGGAGCAAAGCTTTGCTTCTTAATGAATTTGTAGAATGGGTGTGCAACCAAATTGTGTTGAATCATTTGATTGAGTACCGAGTTCTTTAAAGCGGTAGAGGTTTTCTCGGCACGATCCGATTTGTCAAACAACGTCGTACCAAGAGAGTATTGCAGAGAGGCGCTTTGCTCCTTAGCAAGTTCTAACACACTTTCTAAACGAGCTGAACCTTGGAATTGTAGCTGTTTGCCTACGTCCAGCAACTCAACATTTAATGGCTGTGTAGTAGAGGTTTCTGTTTGAGCTAAACTATATGAGCTCAAAAGTGGCATGACCAAACAGAATAATGTGATTAGTCGCTTGCTCATGATTTGCTATACCCCTTTAAAATTGTCAACTCAACCGGGATCATATTAGGTCCTAAATATTGTAAGGTTTTAACAACCTGACCCTGTTCATTGACCCAATAGTAGTTTTCGACCGCTCGAGAAAGGCTACTAAACTCAACAACTTCTCTATATACGTTGGTTATAGTGCTAGAAATAGGTGTTGTTAACGTTTCTTGGCCTGAGTAAGAGCGTGTTACATTTGCTGGAAAGCCATAACGGTATTGTGTCGCCCAATCGTATGAGAGTGCGTAGTTGACAGAGGTTGAATCTAAAGAAAAATCTGGAACGTCACCGTAAACGCCCGCTAAGTCCCCACTCTGTAGACCAATCGTTTTGACAATATGTCCATTTTCCGTAACGAGCATTGCTTTATCGGCGCTTACCCATTTTAGTTGTTTTTTACCACTGAGTGGGTTTCGTTCCGCGAAAGCTAAAACAACAAACACCTGTTTTTGATTTCCAAGTTTCAAGTAGGCGCTGGCATATGGAACAGCATTTATTTCTTCTGGTGTCATCTCTACATCAATGTAGTTACCGTAAGCTTCTTGGATGGTTGCTGAAACATCATTGAATTTCTGTGTGCAGCCAAAGAGTAAACCTAAAAGCGGAAGAGTGAGGAGTGGTTGTATCCATTTAGACGTTCGGAAGATATTCATTATTCCCTCTTACAAATAAAATCGCCCTGAGTCATTCAGGGCGATTATCTTCTATCTACAAAACGAAATTAGTTTGTAGAAGTAGAAGTAGAAGTAGATGTTGAAGTAGATGTTGAGTCGCTATCTGACGCTGCAACTGCTACTACAGTTACTGCTGCTGCTGCACCTACTGCTACAGCTGTTGTGCCTGTTGCAGATGCAGAAGCTGCGCCTGCTGAACCTGCTTCTTCTGCTGCAAATGCAGTTGATGCGCTTAGAGCCATAAGAATAGCTAGAGCTGTATTCTTCATTATTAATCCTTGTATATCCGGTATAAAAACATCGATGTTTGGTAGCATAAAAAATGCTCCAAATTATATTCTAGATAAAAAAGCCTTAGCATGTAAATAGTTTCTTATTTTGCTATGGCTTACGATCTCATTTCTAACACCAGCGTGACATTGTGCGGTTATCTTGCTCCCTTGCTTGCTGATAAACTATCAAGAGTGCATAATTTGTCGGTCTATTTCCTCCAGCACTAGAGGCTTGGAGTCAATAGTCCGTTTTTACTTACACCATATAGAAAGCGATACAGTGGCTTACGCTCAACGCCTCAGGGCGGTAGCGTGCCAACTCTTCAGTATTTAATGGCCTGCATAGCACGCTTAACTTTGCTTTGGCAGCCCATATTATTACCAGTACTAGGGACTTTTACGTGATAAGAAAGCAGCATTGTTTAGGAATACTTAGTGCACTGGGCTTAAGCCTGAGTTCTTTTTCAGCGTCAGCCGATTTTTATGCTGGTGCGTTAGTGAGCTACTCAAATGCAGAATTGAAAAGCTCGTCTTCTGAGTCCGTAAAAGAGGGGAGTCCTTTTCTTCTTAGTGCGCAAGCTGGGTACTTCTTTAATGACTATATTGGTCTCGAAGGACGTTATGGGACATCAGTTCAACGTGACAGTGGTCTTGCCGTTGATAGCGTTTTGAGCGGCTTTGTTAAGTTGAATATGCCAGTTTCAGAGCGAGTTGCACTTTATGGTTTAGCTGGGTATTCAAGTGTTCAGCTTGATCTACAAAATGTAGGTTCTCATAAAGAACAAGGATTTAGTTTTGGGTTAGGTATGCACTACGCTTTAAATAACCAAAGCGCGGTGATATTTGAGTTCGTTGATAACGTCTCTGAAGACCAAGTTCGCCTTAACTCGATTACACTGGGTTTTCAGCACCGATTCTAATTTAAATACCTAGAGCTCAAACTTGGGGCTAGGGTCTTTTATTCAATTATTATAGTGACATACCATGTTTAAAGGATATTTCTCTATTGCCGCTTTTATATTGGCAAGTACGTTTGCGTCTTATTCGATGGCACAAACACCCACTCCAGAACAAATAAAAATGTTTCAAAATCTACCCGCCGATCAACAACAGGCCTTGGCGAGTAAATATGGTCTCTCCATTCCTTCTAGTTCATCTTCAAACAAGTCTCCTTACGAAAACCCGCAAGTAATCAAACCTAGAGCTGAATCTAGTGGCGCTGTATCTTCCAATATCGAAGAACAATGGCTCAAAAAAGGTGAGCAGGAAGAGCTTAAACGTTTTGGTTTAGATCTTTTTGCTGGTTCTCCAAGCACTTTTGCTCCGATCAGTGATGTTCCTGTGCCAGCAAATTACACCGTGGGTGCAGGTGATGAAATCATTGTGCAGTTGTTTGGTAAGGAGAATGAAACGCATCGTTTACGCGTAAATCGTGCGGGCACAATCAACTTTCCCTCACTTGGGCCGGTAAATGTTGCTGGCATGCACTTTTCTGATGTTCGAGACTCTCTGACGCAACGTGTAAAAGAGCAAATGATTGGTGTGCGCAGTGATATCTCATTGGGGGAATTACGCACCATGCAAGTGTTTGTCATGGGGGATGCATATAAGCCTGGTGCCTACACGGTTAGCGCATTAACGACAATTTCACAAGCTATTTATTACAGCGGCGGTTTTGGTGAAAGTGGGGCGCTGAGAGATATCCAGCTAAAGCGTGATGGTAAAATCATTCGTAAGTTGGATATGTATGACCTTTTACTAAAAGGTGATGCAAGTAATGATGTGCGCTTACTACCGGATGATGTTGTTTTAATTGGTTCTGTTAACGATACAGTGTCTATAGAAGGCGAGATCAACCGTCCGGCAATTTATGAAGTCAAGGCCGGTGAAACTTACCAACAACTTATTCAGATGGCAGGTGGTTTTACTGCGAATGCTCATGTCGAGCAGTTGGAGATAAAACGCTACGCTTCACATGGCGCTCGTGAGGCTTTGACGCTTGATTTCAATAAAACGCAAGATCGACAGAGTAAAGTTAAAAATGGCGACGCCATCAAGATCTTGAAAAAAAGCGAAGAGCTTACTCGTTACGTGCAGATAGAGGGGGATGTTCGTCATCCTGGCTATGTGGAATGGCACAATGGCCTTCGTGTTGCCGATCTTTTCAAATCTGTTGACTCAGCTTTTAATTCTACAGCTGATGTTAACTATGCCGTTGTGGTAAGAGAGGTTAATCCACAGCGTGATATTGAAGTGTTCCAACTAAGTTTAGCCAACGCAATTCTATCACCAGGTAGTCAAGACAACCTCCAGTTACAATCACGAGATCGTATATTGGTTTTCAACCGCTTTAATAACGAAGACTTGGATACATTGGCAACACAAGAGGCTGTTTCAAAAGCAAAAACATTGGAGCAAGCGCAAGAGCAAGCTGAGCTGGAACAACAGAAAGAGCAAGAAGTGATGAGCTCTTCTGTTGCCGTTTCGCATTCAGAAAACGGTATGCTGAACAACCAGAACACCACAGAGCTGGCGAAACCAGCTAAAATCATTTTCCGTGGTAAAGAGATTACAGAGGAAGACTTTGAAAAGCTGAAGCAAAATACTCGTCGCACTTTACTTGCACCAGTGTTGTTACAACTTCAGCAACAGTCTCGTTTGGGGCTAGCCCCTCAAATTGCTGAAGTCTTTGGTGAAGTGAAGCACCCTGGGCGCTACCCGATTACTCCCAGAATGAAGGTATCAACGCTGATTGAAGCCGCTGGTGGTTTGACTTACAACGCATTCACAATTAATGCAGAACTAGCACGAACCGCGATAAATAGTGCGGATGAGCGTGCGTATATTGATGTTGAACGCATTGATTTGCGTAAAGCAATCCAAGGCAGTGCTTCAGACGATGCAATTATCGTGGGCCGAGATCGTTTGAACATCCTAGAAAAGCCAAATGTGAAACTACAAAGCACAGTCACTTTGCAGGGTGAAGTCCGCTTCCCTGGCACCTATACAGTGCGCCAGGGTGAAACCTTAAGTGAGTTATTGGACCGAGCAGGCGGCCTAACCGAGTTTGCTCATCCTCAAGGAGCAATATTTACGCGTGAAGCATTGCGCTTACAAGAGCAGAAACTGTTGAATCAATACGCAGCGGATATGCGTAAAGAAACTGCGAAGAAAACGTTCCGAGCAGATAGCAATATAGGTTCTGTAATTTCAGAACCAGAAAAAACGTTAGCATTTGTTGAAGAAGCAAGTCGCAGCAAAGCACTTGGCCGTATGGTGGTACAGTTAAATCGCATCTTAAAGGGGGAGCGTTCAGCAGATTTTATGCTAGAAGATGGAGACTTCCTCTTTGTCCCAACCTTCCGTAATACTGTATCGATTATGGGAGAAGTTCAGGTTCCAATTACCTACTTGTTAGACAACAAACTTGATGTTGATGATTACTTGAACAAAGCTGGTGGAGCTAAGAAACAAGCGGACGAAGACCGTATTTTTGTAGTGCGTGCAGATGGTTCTGTATATAAGCCATCCTCTGGTTACTGGTTTGGAAATAACAAAGAAGGGTTAAAAGCTGGCGATACAATTGTTGTACCTATTGATACGGATTACCGTGATGCGTTGAGTACTTGGACCGCGGCAACACAAATACTATATCAAACTGGTGTAGCAATTAACGCTTTGAAATAGCAAAACATTCGTGAGTCTAAGTGATGTCTGGGCTCACGTATTTTGTATATATCTGTATTTAATCAATGAGCAAGAAGCTAATTGACTGGGATAAAGTAAAATGAAATCTGAGCAACACCCAAACCTGCCCCCATATCCACATACCTACATTCCTGCCGAAGATGAGATAGACCTACGTGAATTACTCTCTGCATTTTGGCAGGGGAAATGGATCATCATTGTTACTACGGTCATTTTTGCTGTCGCTGCTGTGGCATTTGCACTATCAAAGTCGAATATTTACAGAGCAGACGCTCTTTTATCTCCAACGCAAGACACCAATGCTAGTGGCTTGGCGGCTATGTCTGGTCAACTTGGCGGATTGGCGTCACTTGCCGGAGTGAGCTTACCAAGCCAAAGTAATCAAACTGACTTAGCTGTTCAAGTCATTAAGTCTCGTCAGTTTATTGAATCCTTTGTAGAGAAACATGACATTTTAGTTCCTCTTATGGGCAGCAAAGGCTGGGACATGG
This sequence comes from Vibrio sp. J2-4, assembly GCF_021728155.1. Classification (NCBI taxonomy): domain Bacteria; kingdom Pseudomonadati; phylum Pseudomonadota; class Gammaproteobacteria; order Vibrionales; family Vibrionaceae; genus Vibrio; species Vibrio sp. J2-4. The sequence goes on along the minus strand of NZ_JAKKCN010000004.1, from coordinate 364,411 downwards.
GTTCCAACAAATTAATACTAGATGATGAACTTTACGATGAAGAGAAACAAGTTTGGCTGAGAAAACCTCAAGGACTAAAGGGAGTTAAGCCTACAGCTCAAGAGGCCTACCGTTTATTCGTTACTGAGGTTTTGAGTATTGAGCCAGATAAAGAGTCTGGTTTATTTAGACTATCGGTTAACCACTACTCACCGTATGTAGCTCAACAATGGGTTAATTGGCTGATTGAAGATATTAACCAAGTCATGCGTGAACGTACAATTCGAGATACTAATAAAAATCTAACTTACTTGAGTGAACAGCTTCAGAAAACGGCTGTTGCTGATATGCAATCTGCATTTTACAAGCTAATTGAAGAGCAGACAAAGAACCTAATGCTTGCTGAAGCTCAAGAAGAATTCGTATTTAAAGTAATCGATCCAGCAGTGGTGCCAGAAGAAAAAGCGTCACCTAAAAGGGCTCTGATCTGTATTGCGGGTACACTGCTTGGCGGTATGCTGGGTATTATGATTGTACTAATCCGCTTCGTGTTTACTAAAAGAGACAAGTTAGAGTCGAAGTGATGAGTTGTTGACTCAAAGCAAATCATACAGAGATTGATGGGGGCTTGAAATAACACTGAGTTCATGCTCCTGTAAGGATATTTTTTAAGATTTTCATTAGGCCAGTAATGATGACAAAGAAAAGAGTACTCACGGTATTTGGTACCCGACCAGAAGCAATAAAGATGGCCCCATTGGTACATGCTTTAGCTAATGATGAACGATTTGAAGCAAAGTGTTGTGTTACAGCTCAACATCGAGAGATGCTAGATCAAGTGCTTGAACTATTTGATATTAAGCCAGACTATGACTTAGATTTAATGAGAGCAGGGCAATCTTTAAACGATGTGACCGCACGAATCTTGTTAGAATTAAAACCAGTATTACAAGAGTTTAAACCCGATGTTGTTTTAGTTCATGGTGATACTGCAACTACATTTGCAGCGAGTCTTGCAGCATATTATGAGCAAGTTCCAGTTGGTCATGTAGAGGCAGGTCTAAGAACTGGTAACATTTACTCGCCTTGGCCTGAGGAAGCAAACAGAAAGCTGACGGGTACACTAACCCAATATCACTTTGCACCAACAGACACGTCCCAAAACAACTTGTTACAAGAGAATTTCGATGAAAAGAATATCTCTGTTACGGGGAATACGGTTATTGATGCACTATTTATAATTAAAGATAAAATTGATCATGATAAGTCTCTTCAGCAGCAGTTATCGGAGCAATTCCCATTCCTTTGTGAAAATAAAAAGTTAGTACTCGTTACAGGTCACAGAAGAGAGAGTTTTGGTGGCGGCTTTGAGCGTATTTGTGAGGCTCTAGCCTTGACAGCACAAAAACATCCAGAATCTCAAATTGTTTATCCAATGCATTTGAACCCGAATGTACGAGAACCCGTTAATCGAATTCTTGCGGGCATCAACAATGTGCATTTGATCGAGCCTCAACAATACTTGCCATTTATTTATCTGATGAATAAGGCGCATATTATATTGACGGACTCTGGTGGTATCCAGGAAGAGGCCCCTTCTTTAGGTAAACCAGTACTAGTTATGAGGGATACCACTGAACGTCCAGAGGCTGTGGAAGCTGGAACGGTTAAGTTGGTTGGCACTAATGTAGATAGAATCGTTACAGGTTTGACAACTTTGCTGCAAGATGAACAAGCATACAAAGAAATGAGCTTTGCACATAACCCTTATGGGGATGGAAAAGCATGTCAACGAATTCTAGATGTTCTAGCAAAATAATTTAATTTAACGAGAAGTATATATGTCTTTTGAAACAGTTTCGGTTGTAGGCCTAGGTTACATTGGCCTACCAACTGCAGCGATGTTTGCATCACGTAAGAAAAAAGTAATTGGTGTAGATGTTAACCAACATGCTGTCGATACTATCAATCAAGGTAAAATTCATATAGTAGAGCCTGAGCTTGATATGATCGTAAATGCGGCGGTAAAAGAAGGCTATCTAAAAGCGGTGAATACTCCAGAAACCGCTGATGCGTTTCTTATTGCAGTACCAACCCCTTTTCTTCCTTGTAAAGAGAATGAAATACCTGCACCAGACCTTTCTTACATCGAAGCCGCCAGTAACGCGATTGCGCCAGTCTTGAAAAAGGGTGACCTAGTAATTTTAGAGTCAACTTCTCCAGTTGGTGCTACAGAGCAGATGGCTGACTGGCTATTTCGGGCACGCCCAGATCTTACTTTTCCACAAACTCATGGAGAACAGGCAGATATCAATATTGCACACTGCCCAGAGCGTGTTTTACCTGGACATGTTGTACGTGAATTAGTGGAAAACGATCGTGTTATTGGTGGTCTTACTCCTAAATGTTCACAACGTTCGGTAGAGTTATACAAGACATTTGTTCAGGGGGAATGTGTTGTTACCAATGCCCGAACTGCAGAAATGGCGAAACTGACAGAAAACAGCTCTCGTGATGTCCAAATTGCATTTGCAAATGAGCTTTCAGTTATCTGTGACAAGTTAGAAATTAATGTTTGGGAGCTGATTGAGCTAGCAAACCGTCACCCTCGTGTGAACATCCTTCAACCAGGACCAGGTGTGGGTGGGCATTGCATTGCAGTTGACCCATGGTTTATCGTTTCAAAAACGCCAGTAGAAGCTCAAATTATCCATACAGCAAGAAAAGTGAATGACAGCAAACCCGGCTGGGTTGTGAGTAAAACTAAAATGGCTATTGCAGACTTTTTGCAACAGAACTCTGATAAAACCGCTAAAGATATTACAATCGCATGCTATGGCTTAGCGTTTAAACCTGATATTGATGATTTACGTGAAAGCCCAGCAATGCAGATTGTAAAAGAAATTGCTTCTTTCCACACTGGGAATGTAATTGCAGTTGAACCTAATATCCATCAATTACCGAATTCATTAGAGCAGGTTGAACTTCAGAGTTTTGACTTTGCAAAGTCGACAGCTGATATTCATGTAATGCTCGTTGACCATAAAGAATTTAAAGCTGAGTCACTAAACTCATCATACTTAGTAGATACCAAGGGGATTTGGTAATGAACGCTATTTTGCCTTTAATCGGCCGTACCGAAGCCTTATTCACACAAGATATTGAAAACCATGAAGTAGAACTCTCACGCATTGTTTCTGAGTCCAGTTTCCTTGTTCTTGGTGGTGCAGGTTCCATTGGCCAAGCTGTAACTAAAGAAATCTTCAAGCGTAATCCTAAGAAGTTGCATGTTGTCGATATTAGTGAAAACAACATGGTAGAGCTTGTTCGAGATATCCGTAGCTCATTTGGTTACATTGATGGTGATTTCCAGACATTTGCTTTGGATATTGGTTCTCTAGAGTACGACGCATTCATAAAAGCCGATGGTAAGTTTGACTATGTATTGAACTTATCTGCGCTCAAGCATGTTAGAAGTGAAAAAGATCCTTATACATTGATGCGTATGATTGATGTAAACGTCTTTAATACAGATAAAACCATTCAGCAGTCTATTGATGCGGGCTCGAAAAAATACTTCTGTGTTTCAACAGATAAAGCCGCAAACCCAGTTAATATGATGGGAGCGTCAAAGCGTATTATGGAGATGTTCTTGATGCGTAAAAGTGAGCAAATGACAATCTCAACTGCTCGCTTTGCAAATGTCGCATTCTCTGATGGATCGCTGCTACACGGATTTAACCAACGCATCCAAAAGCGCCAACCTATCGTGGCGCCAAATGACATCAAACGCTACTTTGTTACGCCTCAAGAGTCGGGTGAACTATGTTTAATGTCTTGTATCTTTGGTGAAAACCGTGACATTTTCTTTCCGAAACTGAGTGAAGCTTTGCACCTTATCTCGTTTGCTGATATTGCAGTGAAGTACTTAGAGCAATTGGGCTATAAGCCTCATTTGTGTGAAACAGAAGAAGAAGCGCGTCAACTAGCACATACGCTTCCAGAGCAGGGTATGTGGCCATGCTTGTTTACAACGAGTGATACCACTGGCGAGAAAGACTTTGAAGAGTTTTTCACAGACAAAGAAGAGTTGGATATGTCTCGATTTGAAAATCTAGGCATTATCAAAAATGATCCTCTTTATAAGCAAGAGCTTCTTACTTTGTTTGAAAGCAGTATTTCTGAGATGAAAGGTGAGCGAGCTTGGACTAAAGAGCAAATTGTAGAATTGTTCTTTACAATGATTCCTGATTTTGGACACAAAGAAACGGGTAAATACCTCGATAGCAAGATGTGAGTGGAGAAAGCAATGAAGGCTACATCTATTGTTGAGTTTGTTAGGGATACCTACAAAACCAACGAGTTTATTCCATTGCACTCTCCAAAGTTCGATGGCAACGAAAAATCTTACGTAATGGAAACGATTGAAAGTACTTTTGTTTCTAGTGTTGGTAAGTTTGTTGATGACTTTGAGCGAAAGATTGAGGCTTATACTGGGACGGCTAAAGCAGTAGCGACAGTTAATGGCACGGCGGCATTACATGCTGCATTGTATATGGCTGATGTTCAAAGAGGCGACCTGGTCATCACGCAAGCTTTGACTTTCGTTGCAACCTGCAATGCTCTATACCATATGGGCGCAGAACCGATTTTTTTGGATGTTTCTCCTGCAAGTTTAGGTCTTTGTCCTAAAGCTGTTGAAGAATTTTTAAATGAGTACGCGGAAGTAACCGAGACTGATTGTATTCATAAAGCAACAGGTAAAAGAATTAAAGCTATTGTACCTATGCACACATTTGGTCATCCAGTAGAACTTGATGAGTTGGTTGCCATTTGTCTCAAATGGAACATTACTTTAGTTGAAGATGCAGCAGAAAGCCTTGGTTCTTTCTATAAGGGCAAACATACAGGTACTATCGGTGACTTTGGTGCGGTCAGCTTTAATGGTAATAAGATCATTACTACTGGTGGTGGGGGTATGGTTCTATGTAAAACTCAAGAGTTAGGTGCAAGAACTAAGCATGTTACAACAACAGCGAAAATTCCTCATCCTTATGAATTTTTCCATGACGAGCCTGGCTTTAACTACCGTATGCCGAATTTGAATGCGGCTCTAGGTTGTGCTCAGATGGAAGTTCTGGAGCCTTACTTAAAGAACAAACGCCAACTGGCACATCAGTATCAAGCGTTTTTCGCCGGCAGCGATGTGACATTTGTGGTCGAGCCAGAATACGCGCAATCGAACTACTGGCTTAATGCCATCATTTGCGCCGATGCTAAGCAGCGCGATGAGCTGCTTGAGCAGACCAATGCCGCTGGGGTGATGACTCGTCCAATCTGGCAGCTTATGCACCGCTTGCCGATGTTTGAGCATGCTTTACGTGGTGATCTTAGTTATTCACAGTCGCTAGAAGCGCACTTGATCAATCTACCAAGCTTCCCAACCTTGATTGACTAAAGCGCGAAATGGTTAACAAAAGAGAGTAAATTTATGTACAAGTTGGAAGATATTAAAGTTGGTATGGCAGAGTCCTATTCTCAAACAATATCAGAAGCTGATGTGAAAAATTTTGCAAATATTTCTGGTGACAGAAATCCAGTCCATATGGACGAGTTATATGCGGAACAATCAAGGTTTGGAAAAAGAATTGCACATGGAATGTTTAGTACAAGCTTTTTTTCTGCTTTGTTTGGGATGAAGCTTCCTGGACCTGGATGTGTATATGTTTCTCAAAACCTTAAGTTTAGAAAACCAGTTTATATTGGTGATACAGTTACAGCATATATAGAAGTCAAAGATATCGATTTAAATCGAAGAAGAGTTTATTTTAATACATACTGTAAAGTCGGTAACTCTAAGGTAATTACTGGAAGTGCTGAAATATATATTCCAGAACAAAAATAACAAAGTAAAAGAGATCTGATCATGAAAGATGAAATAGAATATATTGATGTCAATAATACTGATGTTCTGGTAAGTTTTTTTCCTCAAATTAAATCTCTTTTTGCTGAGTGTTTTGGAAAAGAATTAAATAAAGAGCTATGGGAATGGGCATATTTAGATAACCCATGTGGAACGCCCGTAGTTTCTTTGGCTGTGTTTCATGGAAAAGTCATTGGGCATTATGCGGTTATACCTCAGATGTTAACAAATAATAAGAATAATCTTATAGGCTATTTATCAATGACAACGATGGTATCAGCTGATTTTCGCCGCTTTGGCCTTTTTCAATTATTAGCCGAGCGAGTATATAGTAAGATTGATGCTAGTAATATCCCAAGTGTTGTCTACGGCTTTCCAAACAATAACTCTATAGCAGGATTTAGAAAGAGGTTGGGATGGATAATATCTGATGAATATAAAGTAAGACAAATTCATCCTAATGATTGGCGTTGTCAATGTTCTCTTATACAGAACGCAGAAATTGAAGGTTCCTTCCAACTTGATATGTCAGAAAAACAAGTTAAGGAATGGCGCTGCAATAAACCTAATCAAACTTGGGATATTCATCATGGAATTGGTGTAAAGGAAATACATAATGCATATGATCTTATGTATTATTCCACAGTTAAGGATTTATTTGAATTCCAACCAGATAAACCTGTAAATATAGTTTCACCATTTTCTAATATAGAGAATGAAGATGGTAGAGATATATTATTTCCATATAGATTTGGGTATCGAACATTCAACATGGAGAATGAAATTTCTTTCAATGTTCAAATGTGTATGTCGGATGTTTTTTAATGAAGATATTAGCAATAACATCAATTCGCTCTGAATATGACTTAATGAGTTATGTTTATAAAAAACTCGATAAAGAGTCTGGAATTGATCTCCGTCTTTTGGTCGGAGGCTGTCATAATTCACCATCGTTTGGCTTAACAGTTGAAGATATAAAGAACGATGGTTTTAATATACTGTGTCAAATTGATAGTTTGATTGATTCTGATTCTAATGCAGCCAGATTAAAAAGCGCCTCGGTTTTATTGCTATCGTGCATTGATATGGTTAATGCATTTTCGCCAGATCTGATAATTTATGCTGGTGATAGAGAAGATGTTATGATAGGAGCTCTTCTGGGTGGATATCTTGGAATTCCTACCGTTCATTTTTTTGGTGGTGATCATGCATGTGATGGACATATAGATAATCCCATCCGACATGCAGTATCGAAATTGTCAACTTGTCATTTTGTTAGTATTGCCGAGCATGAAAAAAGATTGCTTAAAATAGGTGAACCATCAAGTAGAATTTTTAACATTGGAAGTGTTGCACTAGATAAATTTAAAGAAGTACCTACTCGTGAAGACATATTAGAGGTTGTTGCAGATCGTAAAGTTGCAAGACCGGCGGCTCTTTTTATTTTTCATCCAGTTGAAGATGAAATAGAGATAGCTCCAAACCTTGTTGATAATATTATTTGTGAACTTATTAAAAATGATTATCATGTTTTTATTGGTTTACCAAATAGCGATCATGGTTATTCAGGAATTAGGAAAGTTTTGAAAAAATATGCTAGTGACGTTAATGTTTCCTTATACGGAAATCTACCAAGAGATTCATTTGTCCAATTATTTAAAGCTTGTAATTTAATCATCGGGAATTCATCAGCAGGTATTCTTGAGGCTGCAAGTGTGCCAATTCCATGTATCAATGTTGGCTTGAGACAGCGTGGGCGTTTGAGTGCGGAAAATGTTATTTTTGTGGATTCTGATTTAAATCAGATAAAAGATGCACTCATGAAAATAAAAGACGAAAAATTTTTATCATCAATTCGCAATGTGTCTAATCCTTATGGCGATGGAAATGCAACGGATAAAGCTGTTGAACTTATAAAATCGATAGATTTTTCTGAGATATATAAAAAGTATGAGGATCCACTATATGTTGAATAATAAATCGGTACTAATTGTTGCCCCTCATGCTGATGATGAAACTTTAGGATGTGGAGGTACTATACTAAAACTTATTTCCCAGGGGTATAGTGTTCATTGGTTGCTTGTCACTGGAATGAGTGAAGAAGTTGGATTTGAAAAAAAACAAATAGAAATTCGTAAAAAAGAAATAGAAAATGTCGCAAATTTATATAAATTTACCGCTATTCATGAATTGAACTTTCCACCAGCTAGACTTGATGCAATATCTAAAGGTGATATTGTGACTGATATTTCATATATTATACATGAGATACAGCCTGAAATTATATTTGTCCCCTTCCGGAATGATGCTCACAGCGATCACGAAATAGTATACGATTCGGTAGTGTCTGCGACGAAATCATTTCGCGCCCCGTTTGTTAGAAAAATACTTGCCTATGAGACGCTTTCTGAAACTGATTTCGGCATGAAACCTGAAGATGGCGGATTTAAACCGAATGTATTTATTGATATATCTACGTACCTCAAGACAAAGCTTGACATATTAGAAGTTTTTGAGTCTGAGGTACACGATTTCCCATTTCCTCGCTCACGAAAAGCATTGGAGTCTTTGGCTTACATAAGAGGAGTACAGTGCAATGCGAACGCGGCTGAAGCATTTATGCTTATAAAGGAGATATTATGACACTTATTATTGCTGAGGCTGGCGTAAACCATAACGGAGATGAAGCGCTGGCGTTTCAACTTGTGGATGCTGCGTATCAAGCCGGTGCCGACATCGTTAAGTTTCAAACCTTTAAAGCAAAAAACTTAGTCACTGAGCAAGCCAAGCAAGCCGATTACCAAGTGGCTAATACGCAAAAACAAGAGTCTCAATTGGCGATGCTTAGTCGTCTTGAACTTTCCTATACCGCGCATCACCAATTAGTCAAGCATTGCCAGTCCCTAGGAATTGAGTTTCTATCGACGGCATTTGACTCTGAAAGCCTAGATTTTCTAGTCAACGATTTAGGATTAACGCGCCTTAAATTGCCCTCTGGCGAACTCACCAATGCTCCGTTAGTGCTTGAGCATGCACGTACCGGGTGCGACTTGATTGTTTCCACCGGTATGGCGACGCTGGCCGAGATCGAAATGGCACTCGGAGTCATCGCATTTGGTTATACTGCGGCGGAGAGCTCAGTGCCATCGGTATTGGAGTTTCAACAAGCTTACGCCTCTGCTGCTGGGCAAAAAGCCCTCAAAGAGAAAGTGACCATTTTACACTGCACCACTGAATATCCCGCTCCGATGGTTGAAATCAATCTTAGAGCAATGGATACGCTCGGCAATGCCTTTGCTTTACCTGCGGGTTATTCTGACCACAGCGAAGGGATTACTATCCCAATTGCGGCGGTGGCGCGTGGAGCAGTGTTGATTGAAAAACACTTTACCCTTGATAAACGTATGGAAGGCCCCGATCACAAGGCTTCACTTGAACCCTATGAATTGGCTGCGATGGTGAAAGCTATTCGCCAAGTAGAAGTGGCGTTGGGTTCGGCAGTAAAATCCCCGACCGTTTCGGAAGTGAAGAACAAAGCGGTGGCACGTAAAAGCTTGGTTGCGGCAACAGACATTAAAGAAGGTGAAGAGCTAACGGAATGTAATCTAACGATTAAGCGTCCAGGTTCTGGTCTGTCACCGTACCGCTATTGGGAACTTATCGGTTCTAAAGCGACAAAAGGTTATAAAGCTGGAGAGCTCATCATTGAGTAATAAGTCAATTCCCCCAATTGTAATGATTGGGGGAGGAGGCCATGCTTCCGTCCTTACTGAAATATTAATTTGTCAAGGAAGAGAAATTCTTGCTGTTATAAGCCCGGAAAATATAAGTCAACGTCCAGTGTTCAATGGAATTTTACATCTAAAAAATGACGAAGATGTGTTGGCGTTCAGTAAAGAAAAAGTTCTCTTAGTAAACGGTATTGGAATGATGCCGAACTCTGGTTTTAAGCGTAAAATCAATGAGTACTTTCTTTCATTAGGTTATCAGTTTGAGACAGTTATTGCGGATAGCGCATATGTCTCATGCTTTTCCAAAATAGAAACTGGCGCTCAGATTTTACCTATGGCGATTGTTCAGACTGGGGCTACAGTGGGTAGCCATAGTATAATTAATACAGGTGCTCTGGTTGAGCATGATTGTAAAATAGGTGCTTATAACCATATCGCTCCTAAAGCAACGTTGTGTGGTCAAGTAGAGACACAAGAAAATGTCTATGTTGGAGCTAGTTCAACAGTTATCCAAGGGATGTCTATTGGTAGTGGTGCTATCGTGGGTGCTGGTGCTGGCCTCACTCAGTCTTTAGAAGAAAATACCATTGCATACCCTGCTAGAGCAGTAATTAAAACAAATTTTTAGAAAACAAAAGGTAGGATATGAGTCATTGTTGGAAAAAAACGCTGATATCTGAGTCAAGCACAATTAAGCATGCATTAGAAATCATCAATAGCGAAGCATTGCGTGTTGCTGTGGTTGTTGATCAAGAGCAAAAGCTTCTAGGCATGATTACCGATGGTGATATTCGACGTGGCTTATTAAATGATCTGGTGTTAACCGACTCTGTTGTCAAGGTGATGAACTCTAAGCCTACAACCGCAGAGTTGGGTGCAACAAAAGAACACCTCGTAGAGTTAATGGAAAAAAAGCAAATTCTCTCGGTTCCATTACTCGATCAAGACAAGAAAGTCGTCGGCTTGGAAACCCTTCACAGCGCTCTGAGTAAGGACAAATATCAAAACCCTGTATTTATTATGGCTGGTGGGTTTGGTACTCGCTTACGGCCGCTGACGGATAAGTGCCCTAAGCCAATGCTAAAAGTAGGTGATAAACCTATTTTAGAGACGGTAATCAAGAGCTTTATAAAAGCCGGGTTTAGCAACTTTTACATCTCAACGCACTATATGCCGGAGCAAATTCACCAACATTTTGGTGATGGTAGTGACTTAGGTGTCAGTATCTCATATGTCCACGAAGATATACCGCTTGGTACTGGTGGTGCGCTTGGGTTACTGCCCGAGGACATGCCAAGAGATTTGCCATTGATTATGATTAACGGAGATGTGCTGACCAAAGTAGACTTTCAACGCTTGCTGAATTTCCATTTGGAAAATGAAGCAGATGCGACAATGTGTGTTCGAGAATACGACTACCAGATTCCATATGGCGTGATCAACGGCAATGGTAACCAAATTACCAGCATGGTCGAAAAACCGATTCAGCGATTTTTTGTTAACGCAGGCATCTATGTTGTATCTCCACGAGTGATTCGATCAGTCGAAAAAAACCAAAAAATCGATATGCCTACGTTGCTTGAGCAACATATGAAAGAGCGCCAAAAAGTACTTATGTTCCCAATACATGAGTATTGGCTTGATATTGGCCGTATGGACGACTTTAACCGTGCGCAGATGGATATACTATCTCTGGGGTTAGAGTAATGTTAGATGGTAAGAAAGTGATTGCTGTAATCCCTGCAAGGGGGGGAAGCAAGCGACTTCCAAGGAAGAATATACTTCCATTGGGAGGAAAACCTCTGATCGGTTGGACAATTGAAGCTGCACAAAACAGTGCTTATATTGATGATATTTTCATCAGTACTGATGACCAAGAAATTGCAGATGTAGCGAGTCAGTTTGGTATAACTGTACCTGAGCTAAGGCCGAAAGAGCTATCGACAGATACTGCGACAACTCAAAGCGTTCTTTTTTATACTTTAGAGAAATATGGCAAAGACGCCGATATTGTTGTTTTACTTCAGCCTACCTCGCCATTTCGTAGCTCTGGCCATATCGATCAGGCAATAGAGTCTTTGGTTGAAAAGTCGGCTTTTTCTGTTGTGTCGGTTACACCATGTGAGCACCCACCCCAATGGGCAAATACCTTACCTGACAATGGCTCAATGAAAGATTTCCTTCGATTAGGTGATGGGAAACGCTCTCAAGATCTTGGGGAAGCTTTTCGCTTAAATGGTGCTATATACGTATATGATCTTCATAGACTATTAGCTACCGGTGAAATGACATATAGAGAAGATACGTATGCCTATAAGATGCCAAACGACGCATCGATTGATATTGATAACCAAATTGACTTCGACATGGCAGAGTTTTTCTTCCAAAAATATAGTTTTAATAACAGTTAGTTATGAAATTTAGTAGTCTAATATCAATATCTAATGATAAATTTAATTTCTAAGAAATACTTAGGAAAGGTAAATATATAAAATATCTTAGCCTTACTAATCGTTTTTGATTTTATATAAAAGGTAATATAATGTCTAAATTTTTACTATGCAGTACAGAGCGTAGTTTTAATAACAATATCGAGAGTTCATTAGAAAATAATTTTTCCATTTGTACTAAGTCAAAATCTAAAGGCTACTTTCATGTTTCTTATGAAAAATTGAACAATGATAAAAAAGACTATTTTAGCTCTGAACTTGGTAAAGTGTCTTCAGTTGGTAGTTTTATCTACAGAAATCAAACAGGTTCTGATGGTTTAAAGAATGTTCTGATAGACTTCCTCTCTCATAAAAGTATTGCTGAGTTAAAGTCAAATATTATTGGTAACTATTCAATTACTATTGAATTAGAAAATGAGTTTTATTGTTTTTGTGACGGTAATGATATCTTTGATCTTTTCTATTTTCTAGATAAAGGCAACTGGGCAATTTCCAATAATCTTAATGATGTTGTTGCTGCAATTGATGGGAAAGTTGAAGCGAATAAAAATGCCATTTTAGAGATGGTTATTCAAAATGGAATTTTGGATAATCAAACAATTTTTAACTCTATATTTAGGTTGAAAGGTTATGAATACCTATATTTCTCACATGAAATTAAGGTTCCCTTAGTATTAGAACATGAGAATATATACTTTGATATAGAAGAGTATAAAGATTTAGATTACACAGAAGTAGTAACTAAACAATGTACTGACATGGCTAAAATCATATCATCTTCATATAAGAATGTTTCTGTTTGTATGACTGGCGGGTTAGATTCGAGAATTGCACTTTCATCTTACTTATCTGCGGGAGTAACACCATCATTGTTTTATGGGGTAGGTGATTCATCTCTAACAAATACTAAAATGCGAGATCTAGAAATCGTTAAATTAGTACAAGATGAGTTTGATTTAAATTTGAAAGTCATGGACTGGTCAGCAGATATAGATATTGATAATTCATGGGGGCGGTTAATTGAGAAATTTGGCTTATTAGGTAGTGTTTATTCAGGGATACCAAACGTTCACAAGTCTTTATCTGAATTTGATGGTGATAATTTAGTCGACTTTGGCTATTTCGGCGAACCATTAAGGAATGTTGAATCTCTTTCTGGTTTTAAAAAAGATATATTCACATTAGAACAGTTTATAGATGATATTTATCTTGATAAAAATGCTAAAGTTAGTTTAACGCAACTAGAATTTGAAGAGTTTAGAGAATATTTGTATCAAAAAGCGAAAGGTGTGTGTGTGAGGTATAATTTGGACACAGAACATCTGAGTAAAGATGATTTTTGTAAAATACATAATGAATACAGAAAATCAGCAGATACGGCTTTAGTAAACATGATGAACTATTACTGCTATTCTATAAACTTACTCTCATTGCCTCAAATCGAGACAATGATCAAACAGATACCAGCTAAAGAGAAAGCTAACTCTAGTTTAATGTTGAAAGTAGTTAACCGTCTAGATCCAAAGCTCCTTAAGTTGCCTATATTTTCCCATTGCCGAAACAACATTTTTTGTAGCAAGACATATACGTTGAAGCTAGCAAAACCTGAAGCGTTTAAGGAAAAATTAAAGAATTATATCTATAAGATTGGCTTGCATAGAACTTTGAAAGAGCTTTATTCTAAAGTTAGAACTAGTAAGAATGAAACTCCGGACAAAAATGGTAAAATAAAAGAAAAACTAGTAGATATGTATAACTCAAACCCTTATAACTTTTGTGATATAGATGTTTTTAAAGGAGCTGATGTTAGAAAACTTTCAAAGTATAACTATTTAATTAGAATGATAGAAAAACATAATAGTACAACTAAAGATTATTAACTGTAAGTGTCACAAATATGAATATAAGTAGTTTTAAACTACTGTTACTAAAGCCAGTGGTTATTTATCTACTGGCTGATGTATTGGTAAAGAGTATGCAGTTTTTTCTTATGCCAACAGCATCTCATTTACTTAGCATTGATGAGTATGGGAAGTTAACTTTATTCTTAGCTTTACTCACGGCTCTAGTTCCTGTGGTAAGTTTGTCAAGTGAGTCGGCTTTCTCTATATTCTATAATCAGGAATTAGGAAAGGATAAAAAGCGTTTATTTATCAATAGCATAATGGTTGCAGCGACTGGTTATGTTGTTTTTACTGCGTTTACTCTAGTACTGTCATATTTTGATGATAACCTTTTGTTTAGTATAATATCGTTAAAGTATCAAATGACAAAAATGTTATTGATAGCTTTTTTAGAATATTTTTTTAACATATTTCTTCTTTCTAGTCGTTTGGACTTTAAAAAAACTGATTATTTCTTTTGGTTTGTATTTTATTTCTTATTGAAATTTTTATTTGGTTTAGGTTCTATTTATATATTTGAAAGCTCTGATTCTTACTTGAATTCAATATTGTTTCTCAATACTGTGTTTGCATTGTTTGTTTTATATAAAACATTTGAAAAAAGCTTATCCAATCGAGATTTCTTGGCGTTTGATAAACAGGTATACTTAAGAATTATTAAATATTCGATGATGATTTTACCTGTGACAATGTTCTCTATAGTAAATTCTATGATAGACAAGGTATATATTACATCACTTTTATCTGTTGCAGATTTAGCAAACTATACATCTATCTTTTTACTTTCTGGTTCTATTCAAATTGTAATTTTGGCCATGAATAAAGCCTACATGCCAAAGTTGCTCAAGCTATATTCACAACATGGCTATCTTTCGTTAGATAAAATGAAAAAAGATACTCAAAGAGTCATGGTGGCAAATTATTTTATATTTTTATTTTGTATTATTATATTACCTATTTTATTTGGCTATATTTATAGTGAAAAAATTACTTTTAACTATGGCGTGTTTTTAGTTCTAAGTTTAAGCTTTTTATTAAATACATTATATATATTATTTACTAATGTTCTTTCATTGGATGAGAGTACTGCGAAGTATAAGATGTTTGGCTTTTTGTTTGCTACATTTGTAAATGTTCCGCTCAGTTACTTCTTTACATTAAAGTTTGGGATTCTAGGAGCTTCGATATCAACTTTGGCAAGTTGCACTTTCGCAGCATTTATTCTTTTCCTGTTTGTTAATGTCAAGGTTGAAAAATATTACCTTGCTAAAGATAGCTTTATATTTTTTTCTTTCTCATTATCTACAGTTTTAATCCTCTTTTATTTTAATTCTAAGCTGAACTTATATTGAGGTTTATTTGTATAACAAGTTGTAGTTTGGTTGTGTTCGGTTTAAGGTTCTTTGAATTTCAAGTTTTAGTTTTGAAGGTTTAATTTAAATTGGTTGATAATACTCTGGTTTTTCTATGATTTTTTCTGCAAAAAGCTACCTATACCTGATGATAGCAATTGTGGTTTTATTTTTTATATCGCGCCAAAATTTAGTTCATTTGGGTGCGCTATCTTACCTTAGTCATATATATGTAATAATTTGTGTTTCTGCTTTTTTTATATGTGTACTCTATAAACCAGTAAAACGTCAATTTTTATTTTTAGTTGTATTTCTATTTGCGTACTCTGGCTTTATGGTTATTAGGAGTGGAGTTCCATTAATTAATATTCTGCAAACCTTTTTGACGCTAAAATTTGTGTTTGTCTTTTTTGTAATGGCCTATGCATTAAATGCAGACAGACCTCTTATTTTAGCAAAGTTTACTGCTTTTTTAACTTACATAGTTCTACTTTCTTCTATTTTCGTTGTTTGTGATTACTTGATACCGAATGTTTTGTATTCATTAGCAAAAGATGGAAGGGGAATTATGGGCGTTTCACCTGGTTCATTTTTTGGTTCTCGGGTTTTATATTCTGGTTTTTTGCTGCTGTATAGCATCCTTCTTCTCTCATTTAAATATGACGAGATTACAAAAAAATACTTTATTTATCGCCCTAGGTATTATTGGTTTCTAATTGTATTTGCATTTGTTTTATTATTCTTGACTTTCTCTCGTAAAGAGTTGCTCCTTTTGTTATTAGCATATGCTATAACAATTATGTATAAAAATAAGGGCCTAATAAGATTGCTAGGTTCTATAGCTCTTTTTGTTTCCACACCGATAGTTTTAGGAGGACTTTGGATACTAATTGGCGACTCTGTTCTTGAGAACTTCAATGAGAACTATGTTCGTTACAAGATCTTTTATTATGCAATGGAGATCTTCGAGTATAATTTCCCATTTGGGTCAGGGCCAGGTACATACGGAACCGTAATGTCCAAAATGTATACCGATGTTTATACTTTCTTTAAAGTCGATAAAGCCATTATCGGTTATGGAAGCCAGATTGAAGGCCCTATTTTTGACTTGTTTTTTGTCTCACTGATTGCTGAGTATGGTCTTGGTATTATATTTGTCATGTGGTTTATTTTTCAGCCTTTTTTTGCTGAAAAAGATGGTTATGTTGACCAGGTTGTCCATGTTAGGTTGATTCGTATTAATGGATTTTTAATGCTTGTTGGGATTGGCTCGATGGTACCCATTATGGGGAATATGATAGGATTATTGCTTTTCTTTTTACTAGGAATATTGACTTCGAACAACGCTATTTTTGTTCATAGTCGGAAGCGAGCAAATGCATAAAGTCGTAGAAACACATATTATTGAAAACAACCTTAGCAACGAAGCTGAAGTTTGGCCTCTACTTAAATACCAATTGACTCGCTATATCACTCTGTCTAAAGGGGTGGAGGATATGGAGTTTACATCAAAGTCATATATGTCATTGCTGCTTCCTCTCATTGTTAGCTTCCTTAATTTATTTAGAGCCAAGTTTAGCAAAAAGAGCACGGCTTATTTTGGCGCTTTTTCTCGTGTATCAATAAATGATGGCATGATTTGCGATGAATTCGTTTCCGCAGAAAAGCAACAAAAACTATGTATTCTATATCACTGCTCAAATTTTGAAGGTGCAAAAGTTCTAACATGCTTTAAGCGCGGGGTGATCTTTGAAAACCTTATCGTAAAGTTACTCGTTTTATTCATTAAACGTTTTGGTTGGTATTCTCGAACTCCTAGCTTCTCTGAAGAGTTTATTGAGTTATTAATCCGAGAGTATGGTGTCTCTCAGAAGCAAGTAGAAGCTATTTTACTGGACTACGAATGCAAGAAGGCGGCGTATAAGAAATTGCTGAAATGGCTTGGAGTTCAGAATGTTGAAATCGTGTCAGCATATACCAAGCCAGCTATAGTTAGTGCAGCTAGTGAATTAGACATTAAGACACTCGAATACCAGCACGGTCTACTGGCACCTTACCATCCCTCTTATCACTATGCCGGTGCGGAGTTATGGCGCAGCAGCATGTTACCTACACGTCTGAAGCTTTATTCAAGTTTTTGGCAAATGAAAATGCGTGAAGCCAACTTTGTACCTGAGGATAAGATCGAAGTAGAAGGTGCGTTGCCACAAGTTTGTGAAGAGGTAAAACAACAGATATTCAAACAAGTGGGTAACGATAAGTTCTTTATTTTTACTGGGCAGGGTATTTGCTATACAGACGTTGCTGAGTTCGTTACAGGTCTAATTGAGCAGTTCCCAGACTACACCGTTGTTTATCGACCTCATCCACGAGAGCATCAAAACTACACACAGCTTTTAGCTCTAGTAAAAAATGACAACTTTAAGGTCATTGATAGAGAGGCTTACCAAGATACGCTGACGTTAATTGGTGCATCTAAAGCTCACTTCTCAATATTTTCTTCCTGCCACTTTGAAGCCCTGGAGCTTCTTGGTAAAACTTATGTGCTTGATGTTGTTGAAAACAACGTAATGAAGGTGGGAGGGGAGGACGAAAATATAATCTTCATTACTAAAGCATCTCAAATTATGGATATATAGTGCCAAAATACCTCTATGAAAAAACTAAAGCTCGTAATTTACTATCTATTTTTCTACAACTTACCTAACTCTAGGTACTTGCCTCTTTTTAGCAAACTTCGTTGCTGGTATTTGAGCAGAGTGTTGAAAGTGGTGAGTGCACACCCTAAAAATCGATTAGAAAATCGAATTTACATATCCAATGCCTCTGAGTTAAAAATCGGTCAAAACGTTCGTATCAACGAGAATGCATTTATTCAAAGTGCCACAATTGGTAACAATGTAATGATTGCGCCAAACGTAGCAATTCTTTCCAGCACACACAGTTACGAAAGACTAGATATTCCGATGGTTGATCAAGAAGATGTATTTGGTCTCCCTCCTATCATTGAAGATGATGTTTGGATTGGCCGCAATGTGGTTATCAAGCATGGTGTGACTATTGGGAAAGGTGCAATTGTAGGTGCATGTTCTTTAGTTACAAAAGACGTCCCAAGCTATGCAATTGTTGGGGGCGTACCAGCAAAAGTAATCAAATATAGAAATGCCCAAGAAGTAGAAAAGAAGTACGAAAATGAATAAAACATGCAAAATTGGTGGGCTAGATATATCTGCATTCGACAGTATGGACCACGCAGTTGATTCTATCTTACATCAGGGAAATGTTGTTAGTGGCTTTGCTGTTGCCGTGAATGCTGAAAAAATCGTATCAAGTTACGAGCAGGCTGATGTAAAAAGAACTCTAGAGTCTGCAAGCATTCGTTATCCTGATGGAGCAGGGGTTTCTTTGGTCATGTCAAAGCGTGGTTGCCCAAGTGCGAGGATCCCTGGCTGTGACTTGTGGTTAGAACTAATGAAAGGGTCTGCACCGCTCAATGTGCCAGTATTTATCGTTGGTGCTAAGCCTGAAGTTAATCAACAGACAGTTGATAAACTAAAGCAGGAGCTCAAAGTTAACGTTGTTGATGCCTGTGATGGTTATTTTAAAGATGAAGCGGAGCTTATACATAAAATAAAGGAAAGCCAGGCAAAAATTGTAACAGTAGCACTAGGCTCTCCCAGACAAGAAAACTTCATTAACAAGTGTCGTGAAGTCTATCCCGATGCTTTTTATATGGGCGTCGGTGGTACTTATGATGTATTTACGAATCGAGTGAAACGTGCTCCGAATTGGGCGCAGAAATACAACTTAGAGTGGTTCTATCGTTTGGCCTGTCAACCCACTCGAGTTACTCGACAATTAAAACTCATAAAATACTTATTCCTGGTTGGAACTAAGAAGGTTTAAGCGTTTACAATATTTCACGGTTTAATAACAACACTTCAATACCGGTGTTCGTGATGAATCACGAACACCGGTATTTTTAGTTTATTACAAATCTAGTTAGTTGTTTGAAATAGTGATTGCTTTGAGTTTGCTAAACTTATTTCGAAAGTAACTCGTAATTCGCCACACATAAGCAAGTAAAATTGAATACACAATAAAACAGGCGATGAAGGTATAGAACATGACTGGTTCAGGAATGCCTGTCAGCTCGCCATAAATACCAAAAGCAGCATAGAGGGTTGCGATACCGCAGATTGCTACTAGAGTTTGCTTAGGGCTTAAACCCATGCGTTGGAAAATATGGTGTAAGTGTTCTCTGTCAGGTTTGAATGGCGAGTCCCCACGGCGAACGCGGCGAATCATTATTGCAGCCATATCCATCAACGGAACGGCAATTAGCCATAATGCCGTAACCGGACGCATCAGAGGTTTGCTCTCTGTTTGGCTAACCCCCAGCAATAACCAGATTACAGTAAAACCTATCATCATACTGCCTGCATCGCCCATAAAAACTTTTCTAGCGCGGCCAAGAATACCCAAGTTCATGAAAATATACGGCAGCATGGCAATAATAATAACCACACAGAGATAAGCTAAGCCGTGTTGGGCATCTACTCTTAATAAATAGGCAAGAGCGCCAAAGGTTACAATAGAAAGCCCACCTAGCAGGCCATCAATACCATCTACCATATTAAAAGCATTGATCGCTCCGATGACCGCTAGCACTGTGATAGCGATACCAGTCCAACCTAAATTTATATCCCCAAAGCCGAACATGTTACCTAAGCTGTGTAGCTCGATACCGGCAATATGAATCATCACCAAAGATAACCCAGCTTGAACTCCCATGCGTATTTTGAAACTCAAGTCGACCTTATCGTCAATGGCACCGATCAGCGTTAAGAGTGCGATAGAACATACATAAAGCCAACTGTATTCGATAGTTGCTGGTTTAAAGGTAAGAAACTGGATAAGAACAATACAGATAGAGATTCCACCGATAAGTGGAACAGCACCGTCATGTAACTTCCTTTCGTTCGGTTTATCAACTAAGCCTACCGACTTAGCAACCTTACGCATGAGAAACAAAGTGGCAAACGAAGAAAAGAAGATAAATAGAAGTTCCAGAAACATAATAGTGCCAACTGCCATTGTAATTATTCGACGGCTATTTTAACCGACAAGGTAACTATCTCAAGGAGAAAATAAGTAACAGAATGGTAGCAAAACGATACTTTTACCCAATTTCTCCTGATTTTCTTATCAGTAAATTAAAGCACAACGTTCATTTTTTTCCTGGCAAAATGTTGATACAGCTCTGCTTTTGCAACACTTTCACCATGAATTAAATGCACTTCTTTTGGTGGTGGATTAATTCCTTCTACAAAGCAAATTAGATCGGATTGATCTGCATGAGCAGAATAGCCAGACATCGTATGTATTTGAGCTTTCACTTTAATTTTCTTTCCTTCGATATCAACCTCACTCGCACCCTCTTGAATTTCTCTCCCTAGCGTTCCCTCTGCTTGATAGCCAGCAAACAGCACATCATTACGACTATCTGGTAACAACGCATTGAGGTAATTCACCACTCGACCACCTTCGCACATCCCAGAAGCAGCAACCACAATAGCCGGTTCAGAAGTGCTCGCCAGACGATTCACCAATCTCATATGTTCAGCATGAGTCTCAATCGTAATACATTGTTCAAACCCGAGAGGATGACGATGTTGCTCCAAACGCCTTTTTGCTTCTTTACCCCAAAGCTTTTTAAAGCGCCGATAAGTCTTTGTCACTTTTCGTGCTAAAGGCGAATCAAGAATAATTGGTAGGGCACCATGTAAAGACTCCTGGTGAAGAAGCTGTTCGATATCGAATAACAGTTCTTGTGTCCTACCGACACTAAAAGCAGGAATAACAATCACACCACCATCTTCCAGCGCATGTTCGATAATAGAGAGCAATCGAGTGCTTCTACTTTTCACGCTTTCATGGTGCTTATCACCATAGGTCGACTCAATAAACAAATAGTCTGCTTTTTCAGGAGGTTTCGGATCTGGGAGTAAAGGCGTATCACTTGGACCGAGATCACCAGAAAATACCACTACGTCATTATTTGAGAGTTTAAATTCCAAATAAGCAGAACCTAAAATATGGCCCGCAGGTTGAAAGCGTATATAAGCCAACCCCTTAAGAGGAAGCCATGTATTGTACTGACATGGCACCAATCGTTGCTTAATTAGATTTAATATATGCTGTCGTTGATGTTTGCCTAAACCCAGCTGTAGCTTTAATCCGTCCTCTAACATAAGAGGGACCAACTCAGCAGTTGCTTGTGTGCAGTAGATTTTGCCTTTAAAGCCAGCAGCGAGTAACCATGGTAATCGGCCTATATGGTCAATATGAGCATGGGTCAGTACCAGCGCTTTTACCTTGGTTAAAGAAAACTCTATCGCCAGCGAACGATCATGACGACCTACCAATGCATCTTTACCTTGAAATAACCCGCAGTCGATCAAAATGCTCCCTTGCTCAAGTCGCAGTTCGTGACAAGAGCCTGTCACCGTATCCTTCCCACCATGATGAAGTACTTTCATAGCTATCTCCTTTTCATAGGCATCAATGTAATGAATCGAAGAAAGAAGAGGGAGGGTAACCGACCAGATAAACACGAAAGTAGGAGTCAAAATGCTAGGGGAGTGTTAAACGGTGTTTTAAGTTGCATTAAATTGTGATGCATATTCCACATAGGCAACTTTTTGCATTTTGTAATAAATATAAACGAATAAATGCGTATTATAAAACGCGCTTTAGGTAGGCAGAATTTACGATTTTCTGGTTAAAATGACACCTGATATCTTGGTTAGTTGTCATAAAAAAGCCATTTTTTTGTCAGTCTTGTGCTTTTCGTTGCAACCTGTTTGCTATACAATCCTTTGCCTTGAGCACAAATGATAAAAAACCAAATGCATTGCCTTTAGGAGCCAGACCTAAGGGCGGTAGCGTGCCAAAAAGCAAAACAAAGCTCTCTAAGTGACATAAAAATGTCACCAGATAAATATAAATACAATTAAGCACATAGTTGCATTTCTGGCAAGGCTCTATAATTAAAATAGAGACTTCAAACAAACACTTAAACACCTCCTGTTACGTCAGAGGAGGACAAAACAGTAATGAATACTGTTTTGAAAAGATAATGGCTAGGCATCAGGTTTATCAACCAATACCTATCAACGACAGTCTTCATAAAAGTTTCTTTTTTTGATAATGACTGACCCGCCTAAATTATCTACTTAGATTTCTATTCCCCCAAAGGTATCGCTTGCGCACTTGTGGCGCATTCGTTTGTGTATTTTCCTCTGGGGTTATTGTGCTGTCCGGCAACAATGCTTTTTTAATGTAAGCAGAAGCGTTGTATCCATCACTCGCGATTATTCTCATCAACGTCCTATTCTTTGGCCTAGGTTATTTACAATGTCTAAAAAGAAAATTCTCACCGTTTTTGGTACACGTCCAGAAGCCATTAAAATGGCTCCTCTAGTTCATGCGCTTGCAAATGATGAGCGATTTGACGCTAAGTGCTGCGTTACCGCTCAACACCGAGAAATGCTGGATCAGGTTTTAGAGTTATTTGAAATTAAGCCTGATTACGATCTTAACCTGATGAAAGCGGGTCAATCTCTTAATGATGTAACCGCACGTATCTTGCTGGAACTTAAACCAGTACTTCAGGAGTTTAAGCCGGATGTAGTGCTAGTACACGGCGATACTGCAACTACCTTTGCTGCAAGCCTTGCAGCTTACTACGAGCAAATTGCCGTGGGCCATGTAGAGGCAGGTCTGCGCACTGGCAATATTTACTCACCATGGCCAGAAGAGGCAAACCGAAAACTAACTGGTGCGTTAACTACCTATCACTTTGCTCCTACAGAAACCTCGCAACACAACCTGCTACAAGAAAACATCAATCCAGACAATATCAGCATCACAGGTAATACCGTTATCGATGCTCTATTGATGGTTAAAGACAAAATTGATAACGACAGTGCGCTTAACCAACAGTTGGCAAGCCAGTTTCCAATGCTTGATGAAAACAAAAAGCTGATTTTGGTTACTGGTCACCGTCGCGAAAGTTTTGGTGGCGGCTTTGAACGCATTTGTGAAGCTTTAGCTAAAACCGCGCAAGACCACCCTGAAGCACAGATCTTATACCCAGTACATCTAAACCCGAATGTAAGAGAACCAGTAAATCGCATTCTGTCAAACGTCGATAATGTGCATCTTATCGAGCCTCAACAATATCTACCATTTATCTACTTGATGAGCCGCGCGCATATCATTTTAACCGATTCCGGTGGTATTCAAGAAGAAGCCCCTTCGCTAGGCAAACCTGTATTAGTTATGCGTGACACAACAGAAAGACCAGAAGCCGTTGCCGCGGGTACAGTGAAACTCGTTGGAACCGACGTTGATAAGATAGTCACTGGTTTAGATGTACTACTTAATGACAAAGAGGCTTACCAAGCGATGAGCTTTGCACACAACCCTTATGGTGATGGTCTAGCCTGTCAGCGTATTTTAGAAGAATTAGTAAAATAATCATTTAGTTAGGAAAAATTATGTCTTTTGAAACAATTTCAGTTATTGGCTTAGGTTACATCGGTCTGCCAACCGCAGCGATGTTTGCATCACGTAAGAAAAAGGTAATAGGTGTTGATGTAAACCAGCATGCAGTTGATACCATCAACCAAGGCAAAATCCATATTGTTGAACCGGCTCTCGATATGATCGTAAGTGCAGCCGTGTCTGAAGGTTACTTGAAAGCAACCACAACGCCAGAGCCAGCAGATGCATTTCTGATTGCGGTCCCAACGCCATTTTTGCCATGTAAAGAAGGCGAAGTACCAGCGCCTGATTTGTCTTACATTGAAGCGGCAAGTAAAGCCATAGCCCCCGTTCTTAAAAAAGGTGACCTCGTTATTCTTGAATCCACGTCACCTGTGGGTGCCACAGAGCAAATGGCTGCTTGGTTAGCTGAAGCTCGTGGTGATCTGACTTTCCCACAAACGCATGGCGAACAAGCTGATGTGAATATCGCTCACTGTCCGGAGCGTGTATTGCCTGGTCACGTTGTTCGTGAATTGGTAGAAAATGATCGCGTTATTGGCGGTATGTCTACTCGCTGCTCTGAGCGCTCAGTAGAGTTGTACCGTACCTTTGTACAAGGTGAATGTGTCGTAACAAATGCGCGCACAGCGGAAATGGCAAAACTGACAGAGAATAGCTCTCGCGATGTTCAAATTGCCTTTGCTAACGAGCTTTCAATCATTTGCGACAAGTTAGACATCAATGTATGGGAATTGATTGCACTCGCGAACCGTCACCCTCGCGTAAACATCCTTCAGCCAGGACCTGGTGTTGGTGGCCACTGTATTGCGGTTGACCCTTGGTTCATTGTGTCAAAAACACCAGAAGAAGCACAAATTATCCACACGGCACGTAAAGTGAATGATGGCAAACCGGATTGGGTTATTAATAAAGTAAAACTGGCAATTGCCGAGTTTTTACAAGCAAATCCAGATAAAACAGCCCGTGAGGTGGCGGTTGCTTGTTACGGTTTGGCCTTTAAACCTGATATTGATGATTTGCGTGAAAGCCCTGCAATGGCAATTACACAAAAAATTGCCGAAATGCATGCAGGTCGTGTAATCGCTGTAGAGCCTAATATTGAATCAATTCCTGAGCAACTAAAGCATGTTGAGCTAATGGACTTTGATGTAGCGCCTAAAGAAGCAGACATTCATGTGTTATTAGTTGATCATAAGGAATTTAAGGAAGCCTTTATAAACTTCGGTTTAACTATTGATACGAAGGGAATTTGGTGAAAAAAGTAGTCTTAAAAAGCTCTGTTGGAATAATATCAATAAAGTTGCTAAATGCATTAACTGTGTTGTTAATTGTTGTTGTTGCAGCAGAGCAGTTGGGCCCCGCAGAGTACGGTAAATACTCTTTACTTATATCTATTTTTACCTTAATGGCCATACCGTTAAAAAATGGAGCTTCAACTTTAACGATAAGAGAGCATAAGAAGTCAAATCATATAAATGAAAATAAATTAGCTGATGGAGTGCAAATATTTTATTATATATTATTTGTAGTTCTATCGCTATTGGTGTGTGTTCTATTGTTTTTCTTTAATTTTATAAATAAGGGTGACTTGGTAATTAGTCTAACTGGTGTGATGCTCTATTCAATTGGAGGGGGATATATTTCAATTGTAAGGACATACAACATTATAGATGAAAGATATAATTATTCGCAGATTCCGGAAATGATTTTTTCTCCGGTTGTTATCTTGAGTCTATTGTTTATTCTTAAATTGAATGATGGATATGAGTTATTTTTAGCTAATGGTTTTTCATTGGTCCTTATTTCTGTTGTTCTTTATCTTTTTTTTGGTAAAAATAGATTTGAACTAATATATGGAAATGTTTTTTCATCTAAGTCAAATGCGCTCAAAGTTTCAGCGCTTTATATTTCTGCCATATCTGGAGCTCAGTTGATAAATAGTCAAATTGATATCTATTCTTTAGCTGCTCTCTCATCATTGGAATCTGTTGGTATGTATAAGATCGCAAATCAGTTTGCATCTCTATTGTTTATACCAGTAGTTGCTCTTTCTATATTTGTCTCGCCAAAAGTTTTATCCTTAATTAATGATGGAAAGAAAAAAGATGCGGGTATTTTCTTTCTAAATAGTAGTGTGATCGGTTTTTTGGTGTCACTATTATTGTTTTTCATGGTCTATTTTCTCCACAGAGATGTGATTTTTTTTCTGTTAGGTGATAAATACTTAGATGTAAGTAGTACTCTCTTGGTGTTATGTTTAGGAGCGGTTGTTTTTTCTATATTTGGTCCCGTTCTAGGAGTGGCTAATATGTTGGGCTTAGAAAAGATGGCTTTAGGTTCTAGCTTAATTTCAATGTTAATTAATTTTCTTTTAAATGTTAGTCTAGTTCCTACATTTGGTGCTTTAGGAGCGGCTGTTGCCACGACATTATCCATGTTTCTTTGGAAAGTTATGCTTAGTTACTTTATTTTAAAAAAGTGGAGAAATTTATGAAAGTTATAGTTGTTGGTATGATATACAGCAATAACTTGGGTGACGGAGTTATTTTCCATTCTCTAAAGTTAGCTCTTGAAGAGTTAGGTGCAAAAGTAGATTCTCTAGATACATCAGGAATGAAAGGGTTTCAATCAATTGAAAGTAATAAAAATAATAAAGGGTTGAAATCTAAACTTATAAATATCAGTCCGACTCTTTACAAGAGCTTGACTATTGTTACTTCAATGATTGGTCGTAAAAAATTTAATAAGTTTGCAGAGGAAAAAATTAAAAATGCAGACATGGTTATTATTGGAGGTGGTCAATTAATTACTAACTTTACTGAGACTCTGCCAACTCGGCTACTTGATATAGCTGAACTATGTAATCGAAATAGTAAACCCTACTCAATATATGGGTGTGGCGTAGGAAATTCATTTACTAAACTTGGTAAAAGTAAATATACCAAACTATTAAATGGTGCTAGCTATGTTTCTGTAAGAGGCTTGGACTCTAAAGCTAGACTTGAAAAATATTGTAACATTAAAGGTGTTAAACTCGTTCCAGATCCTGTTTTTGGCCTAAATAGTACTAAGTCTTTAAAAGAAAGTAGAATATTTGTTGGTATATGCTATCAAGATATTATGTCAATGGCGATGCATGAAAGAAAATTTCTTGATATTGGTAAATGTGGAGTCGAAGAAATAGTATTTAATATAGTTAATCAATACAAACAACTAGGTATAAGATGTGCTATATTTACAAATGGTGACCCGGTTGATTTTAGTTACGCAAATGAGTTTTATAATAAATATAAAAATGTCGTTGATTTCGAATTAGCAGAAAGACCTACAACGCCAGTTGAATTAATTGATTTAATTTCTAATTTCTCACACGTCATTTCATTTCGCATGCATGGTGCGATAATTGCCCATGCACTTGGAAAGCCAACATTAAATATTGTTTGGGATAAAAAAATAAATGAGGTTTGGGGAGCTGTAAACAATGAATCTGTTCCGGTAGCAGTAGATGACTTCATAGAAAAAAAGACAATGCTTAAGTTAGCTAAATCACTAATATCTAAGAGAGATGTTAGTGAAATTTACAATGATTCTTCTCGTGATAATTTGAAATTTTGTTTGGAGTCCATGGAGAGAAATAGTGTTATTGTTTCGTAATGGAATTAGAAATGATGAGATATTTGAAGTTTTTTCTGTCTTTATTTTAATATTGTTTGGTGTTTTTTTTACATATATTATGCTTGATCACTATGTGGATGGTGATCAAGTTCATTATTTATATGTCTACGAAAACTTATGGAAGTTAAATTTTTTAGATGCATATGAAGAGTATATTAGAAGCTTAAGTTCTTTAGAGTTGCCATATTTTTTATTGATTTATTGGTTAGGCGGATATATAGATAGAGAGATTTACTTAGCTGCTTCAAATGTTATTCTTATTATTTTGGCGTTTAAGCTTCTAAAAAAGCTAGGTAGTTATAATACAGTCGCAATATTTTTTTTATTAACTAACTTTTATTTTTTTGTTTTATATATTCCTGCTGAAAGATTGAAGTTTGCATTTATATTTTTGTTTTTAGGTTTGATTCTTTTTTATAATGGAAAGAAGAAATTATCTATATCATTTTTAATAATTTCTTCTTTGACGCATGTTAGTCTGATCATATTGTTTGTACCATTTATTCTGAAAGAATCCTGGCCAGTAATTAAAAAACGACCAATTATTGCATTTGTTTTCGTTATCATTTTATTAGTTTTTTTAATATTCTTGTCTCAGCATTTAATATCTAAATTTATGTCATATTCGGCTTTGGGTGGCAACCTATCAGACGTTCTTAAAGTTGTTTTACTAATGTTTTTTTCTATTTTTTCAATGACAAAAAGGAAGAGTAATATACCATTTGTTGTATTATCTTTCTTTTGGATTGGGATTTGTGTTTTTATATTGGGTGGCAGCCGAGTTAATATGTTGGCATTCTTTTTGTTTATTTTCTTTTCTATTGGTTATAAGAAAGGGCTTAATGTTTATGTAATGTCACTATTAATTTACTTTTCATATGCGTCTTATAATTTTGTTGATACAGCTATACAGTATGGAGATGCATTTTATTTTGCAAAATAGGTTTTGTATATGAATAAAAAAAGAATAATGATCAACGCAGTTTCTGCAAAAATCGGTGGCGCTAGAACAATCGTAGAGAAATTTTATAACAATTTCGATGAAGATTTTGATGCTGATTTTTTTTGCGGTTTTAAAAATGATAATGAAATTAAAAATAATATAAGCTGGTATTGTATCTCATTGTCGGGAATTTTTTCCATAATTTATACCCTATTCCTTTCTTCTATAACTAAAAAGTTTTTCCGTTGTGATATTTTACTTTCATTTAATAATATTAACTCTGTGTTTGATAATAATTGTATTACCTATTTTCATCAAGCTAAAGTTTTTGATGATGATAATAGCTTAAAATGTTTAATATATAGACTATATTTCAAACTAAAAAAAACAGATAATGTTATTGTTCAAACAAATTTGATTAAGAAAAAATTTGTTGAGTACTTTAATTATCCAGATGATAAAGTAATGGTTGTTTGGCCTGGAGTTGAACCTATTAACATGCTTTCATTTGGAGAGTGCTTGTATGGTGAAGGCTTTTACCTAGTTCCCTATACAGATATATCTAGTCCACATAAAAATTTTAATTTCATTGTTTCTTTAGCAAGAAGATTAACTAACAATGAGGTTATTTTGGTTACATGTGAAAAGCCATCACAAGGAGATTATCCAAGTAATATTGTTTTTATAGGAAGGCAAACTAAGGTTGATTTATTTAACCTTTATCACAATTGTGCACTTGTGCTTTTCCCATCCAAGGTTGAAACAATTGGTTTGCCAATATTTGAGGGTATTCTTTCTAATAAGTTTATATGCGTTTCTTCTTCAGATTATATAATTGATCATATGAATGAATTTGATATATCAGATCGAATTGTCGTATCTGATAATGAGAGTTTGTTGGTAAAAAAAATATCTAAAAAAGATTTTTTGAATGATCTTTATAAAGAGGAGGTTATTAATAATGAACGTGATTTTTTAAAAAGTAATTGGGAAACTTTGTTTGGGATTATAAAATGAAACAAGTACTACAAGATATGGCTAAAGGTGGTTCTAATTTGGTGCAGGCTCCTGCTCCAAAGGCTACAACCGGTAATGTGTTAATCGATACCAGTATCTCATTAATTTCTGCAGGCACAGAACGTATGCTCGTAGATTTTGGTAAAGCGAGTTTGTTAGATAAAGCCCGCCAGCAGCCAGACAAAGTAAAAATGGTGTCGGAAAAAGTGCAGACAGATGGCTTGATGACAACATTGGAAGCAGTGCAGTCTAAGTTGGCACAACCATTACCTTTGGGTTATTGCAACGTTGGTGTCGTTAACGCCGTTGGTGAGGGTGTTCAGGGCTTCAAAGAAGGTGATCGCGTTGTATCGAACGGCCCTCATGCAGATGTCGTTCGTGTGCCTAAAAATTTGTGCGCTTTAATTCCAGACAACGTATCCGATGAGGAAGCATCGTTTACGGTTGTGGCGAGTATTGGTCTACAAGGGATTCGTTTAGCCGAACCAACATTAGGTGAGGCGTTTGTGGTTACTGGTGTTGGCTTAATTGGTTTACTAACCGTTCAATTGCTACGTGCTCAAGGTTGTCGTGTACTGGCGATTGATTACGATGATGCGAAGTTGGAGCTGGCGAAGCAATTCGGCGCGGAAGTTTGTAACCCTGGTAAAGGTGAAGATCCTGTTGCAGCTGGTATGGCATTTAGCCGTGGAAACGGCGTCGATGGCGTAATTATTACTGCTTCGACAAAATCAAATGATCCAGTGACACAAGCTGCACGAATGAGTCGTAAGCGCGGCCGCATTATCCTTGTTGGTGTGACTGGCTTAGAGCTAAATCGTGCGGATTTCTATGAGAAAGAACTAACCTTCCAAGTCTCTTGTTCTTATGGCCCTGGTCGCTACGATGCCAACTACGAAGATAATGGTCAAGATTACCCATATGCTTTTGTACGTTGGACTGAACAACGAAATTTCGAAGCTATCTTGGACATGATGGCCTCTGGCCAAGTTGATGTTAAACCACTTATTACTCATCGATTTAAATTTGAAGATGCAGCGCAAGCATATGAATTACTAACTTCTGATAAGTCAGCGCTAGGTATTTTGCTTCAATATCAGAGTGATTCCAGTGCTCGCCACGAAAAGTCCATCACACTTAACAGCAAAGCGACTTTTGAAGCATCTAAGCCTGTTGTTGGGTTTGTTGGGGCAGGGAACTACGCTTCTCGCATGTTGATCCCTGCGTTTAAATCGGGAGGCGCTCAACTACATACTATTGCTACTTCTGGTGGTATTAATGGAGTAACTCATGGCGAAAAAGCTGGTTTTGCAAAAACCACCACTGATACAAGCGCCATGATTTCTGACTCAGAAATTAATACAATTGCAATTGTTACGCGCCATAACAGCCATGCTCATTTTGTTTCTGAGGCGCTCAATGCAGGTAAAAACGTATTTGTAGAAAAGCCTTTAGCCGTCACTCTAGAAGAGCTTGCGGAAGTAGAAGCTACCTATTATTCGAAAGCATCTACTGCTTCAGCGCCAAAGTTAATGGTTGGCTTTAACCGCCGTTTTTCGCCTCAAGTGCAAAAAATGAAAGAGCTACTTTCGTCAGTGAAAGAACCTAAGAGCTTTATGATGACCATGAATGCTGGAGCGATCCCTGCGGATCACTGGACGCAAGATAATGAAATTGGCGGCGGTCGTATTATTGGAGAGGCGTGCCATTTCATTGATCTAATGAGATACCTAGCTGATTCCGATATTGTTTCTGTGCAGGGTCGTCGTATGGGTGATGTTGATAGTGTTGATATCACGGAAGATAAAGCTGCGATTATTCTTGGTTTTGCTGATGGTTCTTTCGGCACTATCCACTACTTAGCTAATGGTGCTGCTAACTTCCCGAAAGAGCGCGTAGAAGTTTTCGCTGCAGGTAGAGTACTTCAACTAGACAACTTCCGTAAGTTAAAAGGTTTTGGTTGGCCTGGCTTTAGCAAAATGAATTTATGGAAACAAGACAAAGGCCAAACAGGTTGTGCGGCCGCTTTCCTTAGTGCTATTGAATCAGGTAAAGAGTCGCCGATTCCAGCTCGAGAGTTGTTTGAGGTAGCAAGAGTGACAATTGAAATAGCAGAGCAATTGCGTAAACAACAATGAGTCTCAAACTAAAAGCGCAAACTGCAAAGAACTTGGGTGTTTTCAATTTAGCCAGAGTGGCAGTTTACCAACTAGGTGTCCGAAGCGGATTAAACCCAGTTAAGCGTCTCAATCAAGCCTCGATATCGGGGCTTTTGTTTCGTCCTTTATCTGCTTCAGTTCAATGTAAATCTAGTCAGCGATACCAACTCTCCCCTTTTGGTTGGAAGCCGAAGCGATTAGTCAGTGAATTGCGATGGTCGGAGAGCGCATTAACTGGAAAATGCTACTCCAACATGGAAAAACCTTGGTTTTGTTTGTCTGACTTTGATTCTAATGTTGGTGATATTAAAGGGATTTGGGAGGCATCTAGATTCGACTGGGTACTAGGCTTAGCGAAGGATTATCTTTCTGGAAGAGAGCAAGCGCTTGATGAGCTGAATGCAACTACGAAAGATTGGCTAAAATACAATTCTCCTTATTTGGGGCCGAACTGGAAGTGTGGTCAAGAAGCCTCAATAAGAGTCATGCATTTGGCTATGGCTGCTAAATTATTGAATCAAGTTGAAAGTCCTGAACCTGCACTGTTGGCATTTGTTAAAGCCCACTTAAAACGCATTGCCCCGACCATCTCTTATGCCGTTGCTCAAGATAACAACCATGGCACTTCGGAAGCTGCAGCCCTATTTATCGGTGGAAGTTGGCTTGTTTCCAATGGCGATAAAAGCGCTATGCGCTGGCAAAAAATGGGGCGTAAGTGGTTAGAGAATCGAGCAAAGCATTTAATCGATTGTGATGGAACATTCAGCCAGTATTCAGTCAACTATCACCGAGTTATGTTAGATACTTACTCAATGGCTGAGCTATGGAGGCGGGAACTTAATCTCAAGTCGTTTAGTCCGTCGTTGTATACAAAAATTGGTTTGGCGACTCAATGGTTATATCAGTTGACTCAAGAAGTAAATGGGGATGCACCTAATTTAGGTCATAACGATGGCGCAAGGTTGTTACCTTTAAGTGACTCGGATTATCGAGATTTTCGCCCAACGGTTCAGCTCGCCTCAGTCCTGTTCTTGCAGTCATCTGCTTGGGAAAAAGCAGGTAGCTATGATGAACCACTTAAACTTCTGGGGTTAAGTAAACCACAGCAAGCACTTAACAAACCAAGTTCATTTCATTTTGCGCAAGGCGGATACGTCGGATTAAGAAGCCAAACTGGAGCGTTTGCACTATTCAATTACCCTATCTTTCGTTTTCGACCTGCTCAAAACGATGCTCTACATGTGGACTTTTGGCTTGATGGTGTAAACCTGTTAAGAGACGGTGGCACCTTTAGTTACAATGCTGGTCAAGCATATATCGATTACTATGGTGGAACGCAAAGTCATAATACGGTTCAGTTTGATGAGCATGAACAAATGCCACGCTTGAGCAGATTTCTCTTAGGTGCTTGGCTTAAGGCTGAAAATGTCCATTGGGATGAAGCTCGACAATATTGTAGCGCTGGTTACCGTGACTATTTGGGGTGCAGCCATAAAAGAGAGATTTCTCTTTCAAGCAGTACGCTGCGAGTTGTAGATGAGATTCAAGGTGTACAGAAAAAAGCGGTACTACGTTGGCGCCTGAGTCCGGGGGAATGGATGATAGAAGGCAATCGCATCACCAACCATATTCATTCTATAACGATAAATAGTAATACCGACATCAAGCGACTTGAGTTAGTCGAAGGAAAAGAGTCTCGCTATTACTACCAAGAAACTTCCATTCCTGTTTTGGAAATCGAAGTAACGTCAGATGGCAAAATAACGACAGAGTATAATTACAGATAATGAATATTCTTTATTTTCACCAGCACTTTTCAACACCTAAAGGTTCCACAGGAATACGTTCCTACGAGATGTCAAAGCGCCTAATTCACCATGGGCATAATGTCACTATGGTATGTGGCACATATGGTGGAGGAGAGACAGGGTTAGAGTCAGAGTTTATTGGTGGCAAACGTGAGGGTGTCGTCGATGGCATCCGCATTATTGAGTTTGATTTGGCGTATTCCAACTCAGATGGCTTTCTTAAAAGAAGCATGACTTTTGTTAAGTTTGCCCTAAAAAGTATCGGCTTAGCTTTTACGGAAAAATACGATGTATTGTTTGCAACAACAACCCCATTAACAGCGGGTATTCCAGGTATTTTTGCACGTTGGTTACGTGGAAAGCCGTTTGTATTTGAAGTAAGGGATTTGTGGCCTGAATTACCAAAAGAAATGGGGGTAATCAAAAACCCTATCATTTTGGGTTTGATGTCTCTATTAGAATGGGCGTCTTATCGAAGTGCGAATCGCTGTATTGGCCTTTCTCCTGGCATTGTCGAGGGAATCAAGAAGCGTGGAGTGCCTACAGACAAAATAGCGATGGTACCCAATGGCTGTGATCTCTCCATCTTTACTCAACCAAGCGAACCATGGCGACCAGAGGGTGTCACGCAAGAAGATTTGATGGCGGTTTTCACTGGCACTCATGGTATGGCGAACGGCTTGGATGCTGTCTTAGATGCAGCGACAGAGTTACAAAGCCGTGGCCGAAACGATATTAAGTTAGTTTTGGTGGGGCAAGGTAAGCTAAAACCACAATTGGAGTCCAAAGCTCAAGAGATGCAGCTGAATAACGTTGTATTTCACCCTCCTGTAAATAAGCAGAAGTTGGCGGGTTTAATGGCAAGCGCTGATGTTGGAATGCAAGTGTTGGCAAATATCCCTGCTTTTTATTACGGAACATCTCCGAATAAATTTTTCGATTATATTTCTGCGGGCCTCCCTGTGATCAATAACTACCCAGGTTGGCTAGCAGGGATGATAGAAGATTCTCAGTGTGGCTTTACTGTGGCTCCGGAAAATCCGCAGGCGTTTGCAAATGCCTTAGAGCAGGCGGCAGATAATCGAGATGCGCTTGTTAACATGGGGGCATCCGCTCGACAGCTTGCTGAAAGTCAGTTTGACCGCCAGTTGTTAGCTGATAAATGGGTTGAGTGGGTAGTAGGAACTGCTCAATCAGATGTGAAATCTGCAGAGGTAGATAATGAAAAGGTTATTTGATTTCTGTGCCTCTTTATTTGGGCTTGTTTTGCTTTCGCCAATTATCGCGCTCGTGGCTTGGAAAATACGCAAGAACTTAGGCTCGCCCGTACTGTTTCGTCAAACACGTCCTGGTTTAAATGGCAGACCGTTTGAAATGGTTAAGTTCCGTACCATGAAAGATGCGGTCGATTCACAAGGGAATCCACTTCCTGATTCCGAGCGAATGACTCCGTTTGGAGACAAGTTAAGAAACTCAAGCCTTGATGAGCTTCCGGAGTTGTGGAACGTATTGAAAGGTGAAATGAGTTTAGTGGGGCCACGTCCTTTATTAATGCAGTACTTACCGCTTTATAGTCAAGAGCAAGCAAGACGTCATGAAGTCAGGCCTGGCGTAACGGGCTGGGCTCAAATTAATGGGCGTAATGCAATCAGCTGGGAAGATAAGTTTAAGCTCGATGTCTGGTATGTCGATAATCGTAACCTGTGGCTAGATATCAAAATTCTGTTCCTAACTGTTAAAAAAGTGTTTGTGAAGGAAGGAATATCGGCAGATGGCCATGTCACGATAGAACCTTTTACTGGTCAATCAAAGCAGGACGAAATCAATGAATAGAACTTGCGCAATTTTAGGCGCTAGTGGTCACGGTAAAGTCGTTGCTGAAATTGCGGAGCTAAATGGTTATACAAACATTGAGTTTTTTGATGACCGCTGGCCAGAGTTGCAAAATGTTGAGCATTGGTCAGTCAAAGGGAATTCCGAAACCTTGTTAAAGGTAGCGGCGCAGTTTGATCTGACGGTCATAGCAGTCGGCAATAATAAAGTCAGGTTAGAAAAGCAGAAGCAACTGAGTATAGCTGGTGCTAAATTCTCTGTACTAGAGCACCCTAGGGCCACAATTAGTCGGCATAGTCAGCTTGATAAAGGTACGGTTGTAATGGCAGGTGCAGTGATCAACCCTTTTGTCAAAGTTGGTAAAGCATGCATTATTAACACGTCCTCAACGATAGATCATGACTGCCGTTTAGAGGATGGCGTACATGTTAGCCCTGGTTGTAATCTTGCTGGTGGGGTAACTGTCGGGGAGGGTACTTGGCTCGGTATCGGAAGCCAAGTTAAACAACTTATTTCCATTGGTACGGGCGTAATGGTAGGAGCCGGCGCGACTGTCCTGAACCATGTACCAGATTTGCAAACTGTTGTGGGTACGCCTGCACAGCTCGTAAACAAGTCAAAATAACATTTTCAGAATAATTTTTATTTAGGTGACATCGTGCTTAATACTCCATTTTCTCCATGGCCTTCTTTTACTCAAGAAGAAGCTGATGCAGTTAGTCGTGTACTACTGTCAAACAAAGTAAACTACTGGACGGGTAGTGAGTGCCGTGAGTTCGAAAAAGAATTCGCAGCTTGGGTTGGATGTGATCATGCTGTTGCACTAAGCAACGGTACCCTTGCACTCGATGTCGCGCTTAAAGCGTTAGCGATTGGTGAAGGGGACGAGGTTATTACGACGCCTAGAACGTTTCTTGCTTCTGCGTCTTCTATTGTTACGGCTGGCGCCAACCCTGTGTTCGCGGATGTGGATCTCAATAGCCAAGCCATCACGGCAGAGTCAATTGAAGCGGTGCTAACCCCTAAGACGAAAGCGGTCATCGTTGTTCATTTAGCTGGTATGCCTGCAGAGATGGATGCCATTATGGCACTTTCAGAAAAACATGGTTTTTATGTTATTGAAGATTGTGCCCAAGCACATGGCGCAAAATACAAAGGGCGCAGTGTAGGCACAATTGGTCACATTGGTGCTTGGTCATTCTGTCAAGATAAGATCATGACCACAGGCGGTGAAGGTGGCATGGTGACCACAAATGATAAAGATTTGTGGTCAAAAATGTGGTCTTACAAAGATCATGGTAAAAACTATGACGCGATTTATAATCGTCAACATCCACCGGGCTTTCGCTGGTTGCACGACAGCTTTGGAACCAACTGGCGTATGACTGAGCTACAAGCCGTGGTTGGTCGTATTCAATTGACTCGCATGTCAGAATGGACGGCACAACGTCAAGCCAATGCGGCACAACTCGATGAGGCAGTTGCAGATCTCAATATCGTTCGCCGTGTTCACGTGCCTGAGCATTCGCAGCACGCAGAATACAAACACTACCTATTTGTTGAGCCTGAACATTTGGCAGAGGGCTGGACGAGAGATCGCATTGTGGAAACCATTGTAGAACGTGGCGTTCCGGCTTATCAGGGGAGCTGTTCTGAGGTGTATTTAGAAAAAGCATTTGATAATACGCCATGGCGACCAGAAAAACGCCTACCAAATGCGGTGCAGTTAGGTGAGACCAGTTTGATGTTTTTGGTCCATCCGACATTAACACCAGAAGAAGTTGCTAAAACCAGCTGCGTGATCCGTGAAGTGTTGTTAGAGGCGCAGAAGTAAACCTGTTCAGTCTGAGTGGGAGGCATAAATAACAATGCCTTAACGCGTCGTTATCTATAATTTTTTCCTACCAATGCGTCCCCCACTTGATGAAAAATGTAAAACGTCTGTTACGTATATTGCTTAAAAGATGCGATGCAGCGAGATAATATGCAAATAATGGTTCTATACATAATCATCAGGTTGTATAATCTTTGCTCAGGCTATCTCATAACATTAACTAGCATTACCACCAAACTCTTAAAAAATAAACTTGGGGTAATGAGGCTTACATACTGTCATGATTGAAAATAATTCCAAACTTAACGTCATTTGGTCTTTACCGAGATATCAAAAGCGCCTTATTAGTATCGGAGTGGATTTCTTTATTATCTCTGCTGCTTTTATGTTTGCTTATTGGTCTCGCATCGGTGAGTTCCGTCCACTTCCAGATACAAGCAGTCACTACGTATTGCTTGCCACCGTTGTTTGTACCCTTGCTGTCTTTATCGCGTTTGGCCTCTACCGAGCGGTATTACGCTATTTAGGCTTTCATGTGCTGGCAGTCGTCGGGTTAGGTACTATTCTATCTGCGCTTTGTGTGGCCAGTTTTGCTTTCGCATTCGATGCCCAATTACCACGCTCGATTCCTTTTATTTATGCCGCTTTTCTAGCAATAGGGGTAGGGACTAGCCGTCTGTTAGTAAGAAGTTTGGTTGCTCAATCGGTACATAAGGCCGGAGATCCAGTCCTCATTTATGGTGCAGGTAGTGCTGGTCGTGAGCTTGCGTTTGCGCTGCGACAATCAGAAACCTACCGAGTTATCGGCTTTGTGGATGAAGATAAAACCCTGCAAAACACAATGTTAATGGGTTATCGAGTCTATACCGCAGATAATGCGATAAAGGCGATCAGAAAGCATGAAGTGAAAAAAATCTTACTTGCCATTCCTAGCGCTTCGAATAAACGCCGTAAGGAGGTTTTGGATCGAATCTCTAAACTTCCGGTTGAAATCCAAACCGTTCCTGATATGAAAGATATCCTTACGGGTAAGGCGAAAATTGATGAACTGAAAGAGGTTCCGATTGGTGATTTGTTAGGTCGTGATCCTGTTCAGCCGCAACAAGTTTTGATGGAAGCAAACATCAAGAACCAAGTGGTCATGGTGACGGGAGCTGGTGGCTCAATTGGTTCTGAGTTATGTCGTCAGATTTTGAACTACTCACCAAAGTCATTGATCTTATTTGAGCTGTCTGAGTTTGCCTTGTATCAGGTTCATAGTGAGCTAAGCCAAATCATCAAGGCTAAGAAGCTAAACATTGTGGTTGTGCCTCTAGTTGGCTCTGTACAGCGACAAAATCGCTTAGAAACCACCATGAAGGCGTTTGAAGTGGACACAGTTTACCATGCTGCAGCGTACAAACATGTTCCTCTGGTGGAGTATAACGTTGTTGAAGGTGTGCGAAACAACGTATTTGGCACTTACTACACCGCACAAGCCGCGATTGATGCTGGTGTGAAGAATTTCGTTCTCATTTCTACCGATAAAGCCGTTAGACCAACGAACGTGATGGGTGCGACTAAACGCATGGCTGAGTTGGGTTTACAAGCGTTGGCGGAGCAACAAAATCGAATTCGTGAGAGCAACCCAAACCTTGGCACGCGCTTTTGTATGGTGCGCTTTGGTAATGTACTGGGTTCGTCAGGCTCGGTAATTCCTGTATTCAAAAGACAGATTGAGAAGCGAGAGCCTATTACGGTCACCCATAAAGACATTACTCGATACTTTATGACGATCCCGGAAGCCGCTCAGTTGGTCATTCAAGCTGGGGCAATGGGTAAAGGTGGCGATGTATTTGTTCTCGATATGGGGGAGCCAGTTAAGATTGTCGATCTAGCGAAGAATTTGGTTTATTTATCCGGCCTTGAAGTTAAAGATGAAAACAATCCTCATGGCGATATAGAAATTCTCTTCACTGGTTTGAGGCCTGGTGAGAAGTTATATGAAGAGCTGTTGATTGGGGATGATAATGTTTCCGAAACGGCACACGCTCGCATTATGACAGCTCAAGAAAGTTACTTGCCATTGAAAGAGTATGAGACCTTGATCGACAAGCTCGATGTTGCTTGCCACAACTTCCAACACGAAGTGATTCGTCGTTTACTGCTCGAGGCCCCTACAGGTTTTAACCCAGTAGATGGCATTGAAGACCTTGTATGGAAGCAAAATACTCGCACTGCGGAGTTATATACTTTTGAACCAAAGCAAAGTAATGCAAGTGAAACTTGATGCTTTTGTTTGATTGGTAAATAATAGAAAAATTAATAAGATATGCTTTCGTGGTGCTCGCTGTGGTGGTTTACCTATGACGAGCCCAGTATCGGCATATCACAATATCAAAAAGGCACTTCTGAGTGCCTTTTTCTGTATTCAATATATTAACAGTGGCTAAAACTGATGGCACAGAAAACGATTAAAACAGGGATAGCAGCTTTATCGCTGCCGCTACTGGTAAGTACCTCCCTTACCGCTCACGAGTTGGAAACGTTACCTTCCAACCAAAGCTTTACGGGTTTGACTTTTACCCCTAATGCGCAGTCGTTAAATTACGGAGACTTTTCTTTTACGTATGCTCAAGGCTTACCATGGAGAAAAGCCGTTCAGGATTTAGACTCTCTCAAGTTTTCGTTTGGTTTGCTGGAGGGTTTAGAGGCCCACGGAAGAATTGTCACTGACGATTATACCTCTAACTGTTTTTACGATTGTGGAGACATTCGTGATCTATCGATGTCTTTCAAATATCAGGTTCCTAACTTTTGGGGAACTGAGAATCTAGACTTTGCTTTAGGTATTCAAGATCTAGGTGGTTCTGCCAATCAGTTCAGCACTAAATATGCGGTTGCGGACTACTCTTTCGACTTTGCTCCAGTTCGAGTGTCGGCAGGTTACGGGCTCTCTGATATCGAGTTGGGTGTGATGGACGGGCCCTTCGGTGGTATTGAGTATCAGCCATTGAGCTTCTTACAGGTCAGTGGGGAATACGATGCTGTGGAGTTCAACTCATCGGTAAAACTTTTTACTCCACAAGGTACACTGCCTTATGATGTGACAGCTTCACTCAGTTATCAGCTATATTCAGGCCACAATACAGATGAGCAAAATATCTGGAACGCGGCACTTTCAGTACCTCTAGTCACCGGGTACACGCGTTCTCACGATTACTCTCGTAATAATGTCACGTTGATGGAAAGGCTATCTTTGGAGCAGAAGAAAGCCAAAGAGGCTTCTATCTCTGCTTTGGTGAGCACGCTTCGTAATGAAGGTTTTGTGAATATTCAAATCGGTCTGTTGAACCAAACGACGGTAGTTGCGCTAGAAAACCGTCGTTATAACCATAACCAAGTTGACGGTTTAGGTGTTGCGATGGGGATCATCTCTAGCCACCTAGGTCAAAACGCCGTATCAGAAGTGGGCGGTGAGTCGGAGCGCATTGAGCTAATTATGCTCGCAAACCAAAAGCCCGTTGTTAGTGTGCAAGCGAATTCGTCTTGTTATCAAAGTTTTATCAATGGTTCTGTTGCGTGCGAGGATATTAAGTTCACGACACGAGATTTAGCCGAGAAACTTGAGCTGGTTAATTGGAAAACAGAGCGCGTAAATAGCGGTGTACTAGACTCTCAACTTGTTTTTTCACCTATGGTTCGCCATGCCGTTGCGACAGAGTTTGGGGTCTATGACTACTCTTTTGCGATGTCGAGCAACTTATATACCTATCTTTGGTCAGGTGCGGCTGTCGATGTTCGCCATATTCTGCCGTTAGCAGAAAGTGACGATTATGAAAAATGGGGGTACTTTGAAGATAGCGCGTACGAGAATGATATCGAGCGTGCAATGTTGCATCAATTCTTCCGTTTGCCTTATGTTGATATCGCGAACCAAGTATCCGTTGGTTTGGCGAAAACAGATTATGTTGGCGCGAGAAGTGAATCAACATGGTTTTCTCAGTCCGGTGCTCATGCCTTTAGCTTAGAAATGAGTTATTTCCAGCACGTCGATGAGAAAGATGAAAATGGCTACGAGACTCTCGATCGTCAAACTTCGCTAGCTCGCTATACTTTCTCAATGCCTGAATGGGATTGGCAGTTTAACGCGACAGCGGGTGAGTTTTGG
Source organism: Vibrio sp. J2-4 (assembly GCF_021728155.1). Classification (NCBI taxonomy): domain Bacteria; kingdom Pseudomonadati; phylum Pseudomonadota; class Gammaproteobacteria; order Vibrionales; family Vibrionaceae; genus Vibrio; species Vibrio sp. J2-4. The sequence goes on along the minus strand of NZ_JAKKCN010000004.1, from coordinate 323,079 downwards.
CGGGGTGATGTCGGTGCCAAGCTAACAACCTCTCATTGGTTTGAGGATATTGAGGTTTCCGCCACTTATCAGGTTACTAAGTACAAAGATACTGATGAAGAGCAGTTTGTGGCTGTTTCAGTCAAGCTACCATTAACACCTTGGCGCGATATGTCTCCTGGTTTGTTGCAGGTTAGAGGCAACGAGGCCTATGACTTTAATGTGATGACACGAGTAGGCAATGATGTGAATTACTTAAGTGATGGGCAAGGTGATGAGCTTATCATGGACAACAGCATGCTACGTCGTTACTTCAACCGTGGTCGCTATGGTAGTGATTACTTTGAAGAGAATAAGATTCGCTTACGTAATGCCTACCTGCGTTACCTATCAACTCAGTTAGACTAAACTCATAGAGTAATACGATGTGCAAAAAGCGGCCAATGAGCCGCTTTTTTATTTTCTAATGTATGAAGCTTAGGTTGCACAATATTGTTTCACTATCCAAAAATTAAAACTATTGATATTCTGATATAAGAACTAAAGATTAGGGTATTGGAATGAAAATAGCAGTTGCCGGTACGGGGTATGTCGGGCTCTCTAATGCGATGTTGTTAGCCCAAAACCACCAAGTTGTTGCACTTGATATTATAGAAAAAAAAGTTGAGCTTCTTAACAACAAATGCTCACCTATTGTAGATAAAGAAATTGAAGATTTTCTTTCTAATAGAAAACTAGACTTTACTGCTACCACGGATAAAGCGTTTGCCTACAAAGGGGCCGATTTTGTTGTTATAGCTACGCCAACGGATTATGACCCACAAACCAACTACTTTAATACTGCTTCCGTCGAAGCGGTGATAAAGGATGTAATGGCGATTAACCCAAGTGCTGTAATGGTGATTAAATCTACAGTACCAGTGGGTTACACTGCGCGTATTAAGCAAGAGTTAGGTTGTGAAAGCATTATTTTCTCACCAGAATTCCTGCGTGAAGGTAAGGCACTTTTCGATAACTTGCATCCTTCTCGTATTATTGTCGGGGAGCGTAGTGCGCGTGCTGAGACATTCGCCAACCTTCTCGTTGAAGGAGCGATAAAAGAAGATATCCCAGTCCTGTTTACTGACTCTACAGAAGCAGAAGCGGTTAAGTTATTCTCAAATACTTACCTTGCGATGCGCGTAGCTTATTTCAATGAGCTAGACTCTTACGCTGAGGCACATAATCTTGATTCTCGCCAAATTATAGAAGGTGTTGGCTTGGACCCGCGTATTGGCAACCACTACAACAACCCTTCGTTTGGATATGGCGGTTATTGTCTGCCAAAAGATACCAAGCAACTTCGTGCAAACTATCAAGATGTCCCAAACAGTATTATTGGGGCCATAGTGGAAGCCAATCGAACTCGTAAAGACTTTATTGCTGAGTCTATTCTCAAACGAGAACCTAAAGTGGTTGGGATATACCGTTTGATAATGAAAGCTGGCTCAGATAATTTCCGCGCTTCGTCTATTCAAGGTATTATGAAGCGTATCAAGGCAAAGGGCGTTGAAGTGGTGGTGTATGAACCAGTACTTCAGGAAGACGAGTTCTTTAACTCACGTGTAATCAACGATCTGAATGAGTTTAAACAAAGCGCCGATGTGATTGTCTCTAACCGTATGGTTGAAGAACTTACTGATGTGGCTGATAAGGTGTACACGCGAGACCTATTTGGTAGTGATTAGACTTTAGTTACGATGATCGTGTGTAATCTAATACACAAACAAAAAGGGATGCATGATGCATCCCTTTGTTATTTCTACTCTCAGTAAAAACGAGATTAAGCTTTTGCTTTAGCCGCTGCTTTTGCGATTGCTGCGAAGCTTTTCGCGTCTAGTGAAGCACCGCCAACTAGAGCGCCGTCGATGTCTGGTTGTGAGAAGTAAGCTTCAGCGTTTTCTGGCTTAACAGAGCCGCCGTATTGGATGATTACTTGTGCTGCAACTGCTTCGTCTTTCGCTGCGATAAGTGCGCGGATAGAAGCGTGGATGCGTTGTGCATCTTCAGCTGTTGCTGCTTTACCAGTACCGATAGCCCAGATTGGTTCGTAAGCGATGATTGCGCCGTTTAGAGCTTCAACACCGTAAGTGTCGATAACTGCGTTGATTTGACGTGCACATACAGCTTCAGTTTCGCCAGCTTCGTTTTGCGCTTCAGATTCACCGATACAGAAAACAGGTGTTAGGCCGTTTTCTTTTAGGAAGTTGAATTTCTTAGCGATAAACTCGTCAGATTCGTTGTGGTATTCACGACGCTCTGAGTGACCGATGATGATGTGAGTAGCACCGAAATCTTTCAGCATTTCTGGAGACATATCGCCAGTGAACGCACCGCTGTTGTTTAGGTCAGTGTTTTGAGCACCTAGGATGATCTTGTTACCGCCTTCAGCGATTACGCGCTCTGCTAGGTCGATGTAAAGTGCAGGTGGAGCGACTGCTACGTCAACACCTTCAACGCCTTCAAGTTCTGCGTTAAGACCAGTTAGCAGCTCAGTTACCATTGCTTTGCTGCCGTTTAGTTTCCAGTTACCCATCACTACAGGACGACGCATAGGAATATCTCCCTTATCTTTAATGTAAATAGTCAATTAATGTAAAAAATCTACGTAGGAATATAACAGAATAATGTGAACAGATCATGATTGGCGTCATGTCTTGTCCGGCTTTCTTTACTGATTCGACCAAGCATCGATTCTGTTATTTTTGTCAAAAGCAATCGATTGGTGATCACGTAGACAGAATGATAGTTCATTCCTCGGAAATTGCTGCTGAGATTGGTATTACTACGCGCTGGAATTAATTGTTGTAGAAAGGAATCAAAATGCCAAATCTCGTTTTAGAGTATTCAAACTCGGTGGAAGAACGCGTCAATGTTCAGGGGTTGCTGGAGGATTTACATAAAACGGCGTTAGAGAGTGGCCTTTTTGAACTCGCGTCAGTGAAATCTAGAACGCTCAGGTGCCACAATTGGTTAATTGGGGAAGAGGGCGATAGCCTCGACTTTATCCATATAAACTTTGATTTGCTATCTGGCCGTTCCCAAGAGCAGAAGCGGGAACTGTCACGAGCCTTGATGGCGACACTTCAAGAGCAAGCCAGTCACGTGCACAGCTTAACGGTCAACATCCGAGACATGGACGTAGACAGCTTCCAGAAGGTAGTGAATTAGGTTGAACAGAGTTTCTTGAGAATAGCGATCAGGGTTAAGCATCGCGAAATGCAAGGGAACTGAAAGCTAATAGGCCTTATCGAGTGTTTATCGTTGCTTGAGCTTAGTCTCGCTCTGCTTGTTATAACGGCGTTGTTGGCGCTTACACTGCAGGTGTACTTTCCAAACCATATCGACTCGGCTAATCTATAACCTTTCTATTTTGGGGTAAAATTTGATGTCGACTAAAGAGTTACTGTTTTCTTTTCAAGGACGTATAAACCGTAAAACCTACTGGATTTGGAACGTCATTTACTATGTCTCTATTCTAGGTTTTGGTGCTGGAATCAGTAAGCTATTTCCTACTTTCTCCTATTTACTTCTCCCTATTTTCTTGGTGATTTTGTTAATCCCTGATTTGGCGATCACCACCAAGCGTTGGCATGACCGCAACAAATCAATCTATTGGCTAGCGCTGAATATTCCGCTGATTATCGGACGAATCGCTACGCCAATGACCAGCCCTGCCGCGCAAGAGCCGTCGACCCCACAGATGTTCGTCGCATCCATTTCTCTGATTTGTGGTTTATGGATTCTAATTGAATGTGGCTTCTTAAAGGGGACATCAGGACCAAACCAATATGGCCCTGAGCCTGAGTAATCGCTTTAAGTAACGTGCGCGCTGAAAGTAGATTCTGAGTCTCGCCGAGGCTCGCTAGAATGACGACTTTCTCTTATTTAATAGCAAGTTAAATTAACCGTCATTCTGAACAGCGAGGTACGAGCATGATTCAGAATCTACGCACAGAGCGATCCGAGTTTGAAAGCGAGTGAATTACAATGGAAAAGTAACAGCGAATCATAAAGAAGAATGAATCATCGATAGGACACCTTGCGTTTATATCCTAACGTCAAACAACAACGCCGTTCTTTACATTGGTGTTACCAGTCAGCTGCCTCAAAGAATATGACAGCATAAAAACGGAGCAGTTGAGGGATTTACCAAGAAATACAACGTTCATAAGCTCGTTTACTTTGAGTTATTCGAAGATATGGCAACTACCATAACCCGAGAGAAGCAGCTCAAGCAGTGGAAGCGTAAATGGAAGTTAGACTTGGTAAGAGAAACGAATCCTAACTTTCTCGATCTGTCTGCTGAGTATCAGTAAAAATCATCCCTATCTTTAAACGCATTTAAGCTAACCACATCCGCTTTTTGAGTCGATGCAGTTTCCCCTTGTAGCGCCGCTCTGAACTTCACGACCTGTTTTTGTAATTCGTTCATCAATACCACATTGGTGTGGTGAGGGTTTTTACACGTGCTGATGACCCTATCGATGTGGCTTTGCTGAGCCCACAGCCTTTCTTGCATGTTTTTTGATGCGCTTTCGATCATCTCTTTCGCCATTTCATGACGAAATTGCTCAAAAGCTTCTGGATCTCGCTCTGCCATTCGAACCATTTCATCGAATGGCGGAAGCGTTTGAGAAGAGTAGTGACGTAGAGTAGACATCAATGTTCTCCAAATCCTTATGGAAATTGCCTTTAGTTACTAAAAGCCTATACCATTAGAAAGAGAAGAGAGGATGAATTCTTCAGCCGTCTCACTTATAAGAGAAGCTTTTAAGCTTGAGATTGAATAAGTGCGGCATGTCGATGTTTGGTTGTGGTGGTTACTGCAGTTGTTGGATGCGGTAAACGCAGCGTCGTTGGCCGCTAATGATGTGTTCGGTACGCTCTACTTTGGTGTCACGTCCAAGTAAAGACTGAAAGACATTTAATTCTGATTGGCACAAGCTTGGGCAGCGAGTTGCGGCTTTACAAATCGGGCAGTGATTTTCGATCAAGATAAATCCGTTCTCATCTTGCTCAAGCTCGGCCATATAGCCTTCTTGTTCTCTGAGTGTCACAAGAGTCTCTAGTTTGCTTTGCAGAGAGTTGCATTGCTCAAGGTGCTGACGATAACTTTGTAACGTGAGTTTTTCTCTTTCCGATGTGACTTTGTCCAGTCCATCTTTGCCAAAAATGTGTTCGACAGCTTCTATAAACTGAATGGTCAACTCTCCGTGACGGTCAGCAAATTGCTCATGACCTTTTTGAGTGAGAGACCAATGACGAGCTGGGCGACCTACTTTGACTTTGACGTCATGAATAGACAGGATGCCATCGTCTTCTAAACTCTGCAGGTGCTGACGTGCCCCCATAGTTGTCATACCCAGCTCAGAAGAGAGTTGTTTTGCAGTGACGGAACCATCACGCTTAACGATTTGCAATATCCTATCTACGGTCTTCATATACCCACCATTTATACGTCAGTACATATTATGCGCGATAGGGTTAGTAAAGAAAAGTGTTGACTTAGTTTGAGTGGGGATCTGTTGGGTCTATGTTCATGCGAACCAATATATATCGCCACTCTGAACAGCGAGAAACGAGTGTGCTTCAGAATCTATTGCTTGGTTGTGCGGAAAGAAAGGCTCACACTCAGATTGAGCGAGAGCCTCGAGAAATGCTTAAAGAATAATATCACGCACTTCTGGATCTTTACGATCTAGGTAGTGAGTCGACTTAATACGACGAATAGTACGGCATCGACCACGCACGAGAAGCGTTTCTGTGGTTGCGATATTGCCTTGGCGAGAGATGCCTTCTAGCAAGTCACCTTTAGTAATGCCTGTTGCTGAGAATACCACGTTGTCGCTGCGTGCCATGTCTTCCATTTTGAGGACAACATTCGCTTTTACGCCCATTTCATCGCAGCGTTTTAGTTCGTCTGCGCCGTAAATGCGGTTTTCTTCAGTATCGCCTTTTACTTCGTGACGTGGAAGTAGACGACCGTGCATGTCACCGTCTAGCGCTCGAATCACCGCGGCTGATACGACCCCTTCTGGCGCGCCGCCAATACAGTACATCATGTTCACTTCACTGTCTGGCATACAAGTCAGAATAGAGGCAGCCACGTCACCATCAGGCACCGCAAAGACACGTACGCCCATTGCTTGCATTTCTGCAATAACGTCATCGTGGCGAGGTTTCGCAAGGGTAATAACGACTAAGGTATCAAGTGGTTTGTTCAGGGCTTTTGCTACGTTCTCTAGGTTCTCTTTTAACGGCTTTTCTAAATCAATTACGCCTTTTGCACCAGGGCCAACAACCAGTTTTTCCATGTACATATCTGGCGCTTTAAGAAAGCTGCCTTTCTCACCTGCGGCAAGTACGGCTAGTGCGTTAGATTGCCCCATTGCCGTCATGCGAGTCCCTTCAATCGGGTCGACTGCAATATCTACTTCATCACCACCAATACCCACTTGCTCACCAATGTATAGCATTGGCGCATCATCGATTTCACCCTCACCAATGACAATTTCACCACTGATATCTGTTTTGTTCAGTAGGGTGCGCATAACTTCAACAGCTGCGCCATCGGCTGCATTTTTATCGCCACGGCCAAGCCATTTGTAACCAGCCAAAGCTGCACCTTCAGTCACACGGGAAAATGCCATTGCTAAATCGCGTTTCATGATGTCTCCAAGTAAGCAAGAGGGAAGAAGAATTTGCGCGGCGATTCTATCACAACGTAGGGTAAACGTTTGCCTTTTTGCGGAGCTTTTACTTTATCTAACTTGAATTTGATCAATACTTAGGGCGATTTTCAGCGTGGCGGGAGGCAAAATCCTTGCTCAAAAATGCTTCGGCGATAAGAAAAGTCAGCGTTTAGTGAGATTGCGCTGATTTTTTGACCGAATGATGCGAAATATCGAATATAGTGAGTGTTTCTCATCGCGACGCTGAGTAGAATGAACCTTATATAGGTTAGGTGTGCATCAATCTTGCACATCGTCCCAACGGAATAACATAGGTAGGCCAAGATGTCTTTTGAAGTACTAGAACAACTAGAATCTAAAATTCAAACTGCAGTTGACACAATCACTCTTCTTCAGATGGAAGTCGAAGAGCTGAAAGAAGATAAAGCTAAACTTGCGGAAGAAGCGAACGAGCTTCGCTCTCAACGAGAAGAGCTAGAGCAAAAAGCACAACAAGCACAGCAAGAGCATGCGCAATGGCAAGAGCGCATTCGTGCACTACTTGGCAAAATGGACGAAGTGGAATAATCCGGCTTCTTCATTCCAAATTAAAAACACCCGCGTTAAGCGGGTGTTTGTGTTTTGGGGAAGTAGGAAATCTTTGGACAAGCTCTATGCCTGATAGCCAAGAGAAGGTCCTATAACTTAGGTACCTAAGACTCGTTATTCTTCTTCTTCATCCAACTCTAAATCAATATTCAATGGCTCAGGCGACAGGATGATCCCAGTGCTATCAGCATAAATATAATCTTCAGGTAAGAAGCTGACGCCGCCAAAGTTGACTGGTACATCCAATTCGCCAATACCCTGACTGGTCGCTCCAACAGGAATAGAAGCGAGGGCTTGAATGCCTAAATTCATATCTTCAAGTTCATCTACTTCACGAACACAGCCGTAAACGACAATGCCTTCCCACTCGCTTTCTTCCGCAATAGTTGCGATTTCTGCATCGATAAGGGCTTTACGTAGGGAACCGCCACCGTCAATTAACAAAACACGACCAAGTCCATCTTGCTCTAATGTCTCGCGGAGCAACGAATTATCTTCAAAACACTTGATGGTGGTGATTTGCCCGGCAAATGAAGCGCGACCGCCAAAATTACTGAACATTGGTTCAACCACATCTACCTGATCGAGGTAGATATCACAGAGTGCTGAGGTATTGTATTCCATAGCGTACCTTTCTAAACAGAAATTGGTTGTCTTTGAGTATATCTAGGCATTAAGTCAATGCAATGACAATCCTTTTTTAACTTACTAGAGTTTGAGCTACCACAATTGTTGCAAACAAAACGTTGGTGACTAAAGAACATTTCACGATGACTGGCATCATTGGTGCTATCTGAGCGGGCTTTTGTGTATGCCAAACCGCTTTACCATGATCGGCCACGAAATAAATACTAAGTAAAAATGGCAAGCTAATCCAAACGGGTTTGTCTTGAATTAACAAGTAAGCCGCAAAGGCAAGAATAGCACCGCCAAGTAAAACAAAGTGGTACTGCTTGGCTTTGCGTTGACCCAAACGCACTGCGACCGTGCGTTTACCACACTCTCGGTCGTTCTCGATATCACGCATATTGTTGATGTTGAGTACTGCAACGGCGAGCAAACCGCAGCCTAGAGCAGGTAAGAATAGCGTGGTATCTACGTGACCAGTATGCAAGAAATAGGTACCGGATACGCCGAGTAGACCAAAAAACAAGAAAACTGAAATATCGCCAAGCCCCACGTAACCGTATGGTTTGCTACCCATGGTATAAGCAATGGCTGCGAGAATGGCCAAAATTCCCAGCCCGATAAAAGTGACAATGCTTTCTAGTGAGCTTAGTGAATAGAAAACTAACACTAAGCCAGAAATGGCGGTCAGAACGATGTTAAAGATAATCGCCTGTTTCATTTGTTTCGCACTTACCACGCCAGACTGCATCGCTCGTAATGGGCCAAGGCGTTTGTCGTTATCTGTACCTTGAACGGCATCGCCATAGTCGTTCGCAAGGTTGGATAGAATTTGCAGCAACGTCGCGGTTACGAAAGCCATGATGGCAATTGTCAGTGAAAAATGACCCGCCGAGTAGGCGAGTACGCTACCCGTTAAGATAGAGACTAACGCCAGAGGTAGTGTTTTTGGGCGAGCGGCTTCAAGCCAGATCTGTAAAGATTGTTTCATGGAAATTTCGTGCTAGTAACCAATGTGCCCAGTATAAGCACAAAGAGGCAGATACGCTATTGACCTAAAACAACTCAACTAAAAGTCAAAGGGTGAAGTAGAAGGAAAGCAGTTTCGATATTTGAGGCGATAAAATAGCCCTCTTTTTGGAAAGTGGAGGGTACTGAGAACGCTGCTATTAGATTCTTAGTCTCGCTTGAGCTCGCTAGAATGACGAGATCTTTTGATTTAGATGTTGTCAAAGTCACCGCCATTCTGAACAACGAGGAACGAGTGTGATTCAGAATCTATCGTCTGGTTGTGCGGTGGTTAAGGTGAGAGATGAAGAGTAAGCGTCTGCTGTTAGCAGATTCTTAGTCTCGCTTGAGCTCGCTAGAATGACCAGATCTTTTGATTTATGAGTTGTCAAAGTCACCGCCATTCTGAACAACGAGGAACGAGTGTGATTCAGAATCTATCGTCCGATTGTGCGGTGGTTAAGGTGAGCTGGAAAGAATAGGGTGTGCTGTTACTAGATTCTTAGTCTCGCTTGAGCTCGCTAGAATGACCAGATCTTTTGATTTAGGTGTTGTCACAGTAATCGTCATTCTAAACAAAAAGCCCAGAAACAAGGTTCTGGGCTTTGGTAAAATAGATTGCGATTAAAGAATAAAGCGGCTTAGATCTTCATCTTCAATCGTGTCGCCTAGGCGCTCTTTCACATAAGCGGCATCGATAACAAACTTCGCGCCAGATTGTTCTGCTGCATCGTAAGAGATTTCATCCATTAAGCGCTCCATAACGGTATGCAAGCGACGAGCACCGATGTTTTCTGTGCTTTCGTTGACCGTCCATGCCGCTTCCGCGATTTGCGTGATGCCATCTTCTGTGAACTCGATGTCCACATCTTCCGTTTTCATCAACGCAACGTACTGCTCTGTTAGAGAGGCTTTTGGCTCTGTCAGAATGCGTTTGAAGTCGTTGCTGCTTAGTGCTTCTAGCTCAACGCGAATTGGTAGACGACCTTGCAATTCTGGGATCAAGTCAGATGGTTTTGCCACTTGGAATGCACCAGATGCAACAAACAGAATGTGGTCTGTTTTTACCATGCCGTGCTTGGTTGATACTGTGCTGCCTTCAATCAATGGAAGCAGGTCGCGCTGAACACCTTCGCGTGAAACGTCTGGGCCTGAGCTCTCACCGCGTTTACAGATCTTGTCGATCTCATCGATAAATACGATGCCGTTGTTTTCAACGTTGAAAATCGCTGCTTCTTTTAGCTCTTCTTGGTTAACCAATTTCGCCGCTTCTTCTTCCGCTAACGCTTTCATTGCGTCTTTGATTTTCAGCTTACGCTTTTTCTTAGTATCGCCAGCCAGGTTTTGGAACATGCCTTGCAGCTGGTTGGTCATCTCTTCCATACCAGGAGGCGCCATGATCTCTACGCCCATTTGCGGTGCGGCTACGTCGATTTCAATTTCTTTATCGTCTAGTTGGCCTTCACGCAATTTTTTACGGAAAATCTGGCGAGTGTGAGAAGACTCTTCTGTTTGTTCTGCTTGACCCCAGCTATCACGTGCTGGTGGCAGTAGCGCATCAAGAATGCGTTCTTCCGCTTGCTCTTCAGCGCGGAATTTTACTTTTTCCATCGCTTGTTGATGCGTCATTTTTACCGCGACATCAGTCAGGTCACGGATGATAGTTTCAACTTCTTTACCAACGTAACCCACTTCTGTGAATTTTGTCGCTTCAACTTTGATGAATGGTGCATTTGCCAGTTTTGCTAGGCGGCGTGCTATTTCAGTCTTACCAACACCAGTAGGACCAATCATCAAAATGTTTTTTGGCGTCACTTCGGCACGCAAACTTTCTTCAAGCTGCATACGGCGCCAGCGGTTACGAAGTGCAATCGCAACCGAACGCTTGGCTTTTTCTTGACCGATAATGTGGCGGTTCAATTCATGAACGATTTCGCGAGGCGTCATTTCAGACATATTCTTTCCTTACTTCGTTACGATTACGCGGTTGGTTTTTCAGGCTCTACCGTTGAGTCTAGCTCTTCTACTGTGTGGTGGTGGTTGGTGAAGACACAAATATCACCCGCGATATTGAGAGCTTTTTCAGCGATCTCACGAGCATCTAGATCTGTGTTTTCTAGTAGGGCGGTTGCTGCAGCTTGTGCGTAAGCACCACCAGAGCCAATCGCAATCAGGTCGTGTTCTGGCTGTACGACATCACCATTACCAGTAATGATTAACGATGCAGTTTCGTCGGCAACGGCAAGCAAGGCTTCGAGCTTGCGCAGAGCACGATCGCTACGCCAGTCTTTGGCTAGCTCAACCGCAGCCTTAGTTAGGTGGCCTTGGTGCATTTGCAGCTTGCTTTCGAAGCGCTCAAAAAGGGTGAAGGCATCCGCAGTGCCGCCAGCAAAGCCCGCTAGTACTTGGTTGTTATATAAGCGGCGAACTTTGCGCGCATTACCTTTCATTACGGTATTGCCTAGAGATACTTGGCCATCACCCGCGATGACGACTTTATTATTTCGACGTACAGATACAATGGTAGTCACAGTCGACCTCTTGATTATTTCTCTTTGGATTTAATTCAGTATATGGGGGAGGGGAAATAGGGATTCAAGGGGGCAAAAAGAAAGGCCCTAGGATCTTAGCTCCTAGGGCCTGAGTTTAAAGATTTTCTTTCCAAATCGCACATGGCTCGATTTTCGCGCGTTGCAACTTGTGACGGTCACGTTCTGCATCACGTTTGAACTTATACGGACCTAGCACCACGCGATACCATGAGCTGCCTTCTTTCTTACGAATCTTGCTCGACATCCCTTGGAACGCGATTGCAAGTTTACGCTCTTCTGCTTGCGCCTGGGTTTTGTAAGCGCCACATTGCATGATGTAAGGAATTTTAGAAACTTCAATTTCTTTGGCCACAACTTCAACTTCACGTTTCGGTAGTGACTCAACATATTCCCACTTTTCTTCTGGTGGTGGCGGCAAATCTTTTTTCGGCTTTGGTTTGCTCACAGTGGTTGTTGGCTGTTTTACGACAGGTTGTTTTGGTTCTGGGTCGCTACTCAAAAGGTAAAGACCATAGCCAAAACCGCCCACAAGCAAGATAGCGAGCAGGCCACTACGCCAAGGCTTTTTTCTTCTCGGCGGCTGTTTTTTTGTCGACTTTTTTGGGGCGCCTCGCCCCCGTCTTACATAATCTCTATTTGCCACGGTTATTTCTGGTCATCAAGGATTCTTGCAAATATGTTAATCCAGAACGAGTTGAGAAAACACCCTATTGATAGAATCTTGATAGCTAAAGCGCGACAACGCTCGAGTGTAGGAGTGTGTTTCCGTTCTCGCTTATATTTATTCGGGGATATACAAAAAGCAGGAGGGGTAAATAAAAAGCGGCGCCTTAGCACCGCTTTGGGTATGAATACCTAATCTTTAGGTTAAGGGCGCTGTGGTGGCGCTGCACTTCCGCGAATGACGAGATTAGTTTCAAGCAAACGCGAGCCTGAATGCACGTCGTGGCCTTTTAACATCTCAAGCATCATTAGCATCGCTTGTCGACCAATCTCATAGCGAGGCTGAGAGATAGTGGTCAACGGCGGATCGCAGTACTGAGCGAAGTTAATGTCATCAAAGCCCACAACAGAGAGATCTTGCGGTACTCGTAAGCCAAGCTTTTTCGCTTCTTGAATTGCGCCGATGGCCATTGTGTCACAGTGACAGAAAATAGCCGTTGGTGGCTCAGGCAATTCGAGCAGTTTACGAACGGCTTTTGCTCCGCCATCAAAAGAGAACTCAGTAATGACACTATATTGTGGATCTTTATTGATGCCGGCACGGCGCAAGGCTTGTTGATAACCTTGCTGGCGGAACTGACACAATATTGCCGTATCTGGCCCCGAGATTTGCGCGATGCGTTTATGACCTAGTTGGGTTAGGTAATTCACCGCTTCAAATGCTGAGGTCAGGTTATCAATATGTACTGTCGGAAGTTCTAACTCTGGCGCAAATTCACACGCCATTACCATCGGAGGTAAGTTCTTTTGTTCTGGCTTACTGACATCGAACGGTAGATCTGTGCCAAGCAGTAGCATTCCATCCGCCTGCTTAGTAAATACGAGGTTAACGAAAGAACTTTCGCGTTTCTTCTGTTGTCCGCTATCGCCCAGCAGGACTAGATAGCCATGTTCCATGGCAGCATCTTCAATACCGCGAATAATTTCAGAAAAATAAGGATCACAGATGTCGGGAACGATAGTAACAATGGTTTTTGATTCGTTTCTACGTAAGTTACGCGCTAATGAGTTTGGAGAATAACCCGCTTCAAGTACGGCATCTTCTACTCTTTTTCTCGTTGAAGAAGATACTTTTTCTGGGTTCATTAATGCTCGAGATACCGTAGCCGTAGACACTCCCGCAAGCTGGGCAACATCCTTCATTGTCGCCATAGTTTTTAACCTCTCGTTTATTTTTTGCCAAGATGACGTTATTCCGGTTTGAAATCATAGTAATCACGCTGAGTTAGAGCAGCGTTTGCTCTTCGCTCAGTTCGTGTTAACAAGTGGAAAAATGGATTCTTCACTGCGACATCAATTTGTGGGAATAGTCATTGTTTTAATCTAAGCCTGTGCGAACAAGTCACTTTAGACTTTTCTAATTTGGATAGTCTATTCATTTCTAAAGTGAAAGTTACGGTCTGTTTAACAAAAATTGCAATCCCGTTGTGATGTTTGTCACATTAAATGGTAATTCATTACATAGTTAAACGTTTGCTAGCTGAGATCTTGTGGCTCTATGTCTAAATTCCAGCGAACTTTCTTGGCATTTGGCAACAACTCAATAGCAGGTTTGGCACTGGTTAATAACTTTTGCATCAATGAACGATGCTGGGTTTGAAGTAACAGCTGCCAGCGGTATTTGCCTGCACGTTTGGCGAGAGGTGATGGTGTTGGACCCAGCACCATGCAAGTGTCGTCAAATAAAGGATGCGATTCTAAGGTAAAGCGAACCTGACGTAAGAAGTCTTCAACCACTTCACTTTGGTTTGCTTCTGCTTTAAACAGAGTCAAGAAACTATAAGGCGGAAGCTGGGCGAGCTTACGTTCTTCCAGAGCTGTCATAGCAAAGTGACGATAGTCTTTTTGAAGTAGGGCTTGCAGCAAGCTGTGCTCAGGATGGTGAGTTTGCAGGATCACTTCGCCAGGTTTACTTGCTCGGCCAGCACGACCTGCGACCTGAATAAACAGCTGAGCTAATCGCTCCGAAGCGCGAAAATCACTACTATATAGAGAGCCATCAACATCCAAAAGAGCAACGAGCGTTACATTTGGAAAGTGGTGCCCCTTAGCCAGCATTTGAGTGCCTATCAGTATTTGGTATTCACCTTTACGAATCGACTCAAGGGCATCTTCCAAGCTACCTTTGCGACGTGTGCTGTCTCTGTCGATGCGAATGGCTTTGTATTCTGGAAACAACTGAGCCAATTGTTGTTCGAGCTGTTCCGTTCCTACGCCGACGGTAACCAGTTGAGTTGAACCACATCCCTGACACTGATGAATCACCGGTTGTTGTGAGCCGCAGTGATGGCAGCGTATTTCGTTGCTGTAATGGTGGAACGTATAGTACGCATCACAGCGTTTACATTCTGCAATCCAACCACATTCATGGCACATCAAAGCGGGCGAGAAACCTCGGCGGTTAAGAAACAACATAACCTGATTGCCCATTTTTAAGTGTTTGCGCATTTCGGCAATCAGTTGGGCGGATAAGCCACTTTCTAAATACTGACCTTTTACATCTAACACTTTATTGGTGGTTGGCACGGCAGAGCCAGCTCGTTGGGTGAGTGTTAAATGGTGATATTTACCAGACAGCGCATTATGTAGGGTTTCTAACGCTGGCGTCGCTGAGCCAAGGACAATCGGCACTTGCTCTTTATGGGCGCGCATGACAGCAACATCACGAGCGTGGTAACGCAAGCTGTCTTGTTGCTTATAAGAGGAGTCATGCTCTTCATCAACGATAATAATCCCCAAATCAGCAAAAGGTGTCAGTAGGGCTGAGCGCGTACCAATGATGATCCCCGCGGCTTTATCGCGAGCCGATAACCAGGCGTTCAAACGCTCTGTTTCATTCAAACCGGAATGAATCACATCTACTGGGACATTAAATCGATGTTTAAAGCGGTTGATGGTTTGGGGCGTTAGACCGATCTCAGGTACTAAAACTAATGCTTGTTTCCCTTGCTCTAGAACGGGCTTGATAAGGTTTAAGTAAACTTCGGTTTTACCGGATCCCGTGACCCCTTCTAATAAATAGCAAGCAAAGCCCGTTTGGCTATTTACACTGGCAATCGCGAGTGCTTGTTCATGGTTAAGCTTTGGTTTCTCTACCGCACACTCTACATTTTGACTCCATTTCGTAATGGTCGGCTTTTTCTCGATGCGCTCGACCCAACCTTTTTCTTCGAGATTTTTTAAGATGGTCGAGTTTACTTCTTGATCCAAGAGCTCTTGATGCGAGATTGGGCCGTTGATCATCATTTGGAGTGCACGCTGTTGTTTTATCGCACGTCCAAGCCCTTGCATGAGCTTATTTCTTCCTGCTTCTGTCAGTTGCCATTCTTGTAGCGTTGCAAAGTCGGCCGGTTTGCCTTTCCTCAGCGCGGCAGGCATTGCATTGTGTAGAGTGTCACCTAGAGGGTACTGATAGAACTGGCTGCACCAATTTAGCAGAGAATAAAGCGTCTCTGGCCATATCGGTTGGGAGTCTAATACCGCTTTGATTGGCTTAAGTTGATCTTTAGGAAAGTCGGAGTCGTTCACCATTGCGGTGACGATGCCGACTAAGGTTTGGCGTCCAAAAGGTACGGAAACGCGTCCACCAATGATCGGAAACAGGTGCCCCGGAATGGCGTAATCAAATTGTTTGTCGAGCGGAACGGGTAATGCCACTCTAGCAATGGTTGGACGCATAAATTCTTAGCTATTAAAAAGAGGGAAAGGAAATGAGAGTCTATTAAAATCGGTATGGAAATTCGAGTAAAGCTATGTGATTCAGCGTGAATCGTGCCTCTATGATTAGTCTGGCTAAAAAAGTGGCGAAAAAGTTGCCAAATGTGTTGATCCGAGCAATGTGATTCTTTACTATATCGCGCCTTGAGATATGGCTTCGGCAATTAGTTGATGCGGTATCCCATTTTATTATTAATTGCGTGTGGTGTGCGGCTTAGATTCGTATAGCGACACGGCCTACTATTGAGGTTATCCCATGAAAGCTGGTATCCACCCAGAATACAAAGCAGTAAAAGCGACTTGTTCTTGCGGCAACTCTTTTGAGTTCAACTCTACTCTAGGTAAAGAGTCTATCCACCTAGACGTATGTGACAAGTGTCACCCATTCTACACTGGTAAGCAACGTATCGTTGATACAGGCGGCCGTGTTGATCGCTTCAACAAGCGTTTCGGTGCACTATCAAGCGGTAAGAAATAATAGCAGCCGCTATTACGATTACAGTTTAGAAAAGGACGCTTCGGCGTCCTTTTTGTTTAATGGCTACCAAGCGAAGAGGGATGTATAGGGTTTGGAATATTCCCGATTATTTTTCACTCAGCGCTTGCAACCTAAAGTGTGATCTGTATAATGCAGCGCACTGGTTAAGCCAGTTGTGAACCAATGAGCAGTGAGGAGCGAGCAAATCTAAGGATTTGCGAGGTAATGTATACTCAGCTTATGTTCGCGGTTAATACAATTAGCTATCTTTTCTTCGGAAAAACTATCCTCAAAGGTGACTTTGGCATATAGGGATAGTTAATCGAAAATTAACTGACAATGCGTCCTAATCTTGGATGCTACGGTTTCACATAAATCAATCGGCATTCTCTCGTCTTGACGAGTTTGAGTGGCGATATTGTTTGTGTAATTTATTAAATTTGGAGCTCTGTCTCATGCAGAACCAACGTATCCGTATCCGCCTAAAAGCTTTCGATTACAAACTAATCGATGCTTCTACAGCGGAAATCGTTGAAACAGCTAAGCGCACTGGCGCACAGGTTCGTGGTCCAATCCCACTGCCAACTCGTAAAGAGCGTTTCACAGTTCTTATCTCTCCACACGTTAACAAGAAAGCACGTGACCAGTACGAAATCCGTACTCACAAGCGTCTAATCGACATCGTTGAGCCAACAGACAAGACTGTTGATGCTCTAATGCGTCTAGACCTTGCTGCGGGCGTTGACGTTCAAATTAGCCTAGGTTAAGGGAGATTAGAAGTATGATTGGTCTAATCGGTCGTAAAGTGGGCATGACCCGCGTATTTACTGAAGAAGGCGTTTCTATCCCAGTAACTGTTGTTGAGGTTGAAGCTAACCGTGTTTCTCAAGTGAAAACTCTTGAAACTGACGGCTACGCAGCAATCCAGGTTACAGCTGGTTCTAAGAAAGCTAACCGCGTAAACAAAGCTGAAGCAGGTCACTTTGCTAAAGCTGGCGTTGAAGCTGGTCGCGGTCTTTGGGAATTCCGTTTAGAAAACGGCGAAGAGTTCGAAGTTGGTTCAGAACTAACTGTTGAACTATTCAACGAAACTAAGAAAGTAGACGTTACTGGTACATCTAAGGGTAAAGGTTTCCAAGGCGCTGTTAAGCGTTGGAACTTCCGTACTCAAGATATGACTCACGGTAACTCATTGTCTCACCGTGCTCCTGGTTCTATCGGTCAATGTCAGACTCCAGGTCGCGTATTTAAAGGCAAGAAAATGGCAGGTCACATGGGTGCTGAGCGTGTAACGACTCAAAACCTAGAGATCGTACGTGTTGACGCTGAGCGCAACCTGCTTCTTATTAAAGGTGCAGTCCCAGGCGCAACTGGCGGCAACGTGATCGTTAAACCAGCTGTTAAAGCATAACGTCTCAGGAGTAAGTAATGGAACTAATGGTTAAAGGTGCCGATGCACTAACTGTTTCCGAAACTACTTTCGGACGTGAGTTTAACGAAGCTCTTGTACACCAAGTAGTTGTTGCGTACGCAGCAGGTGCTCGTCAAGGTACTCGTGCTCAAAAAACACGTTCAGAAGTTTCTGGCGGTGGCGCTAAGCCATGGCGTCAAAAAGGTACTGGCCGTGCGCGTGCTGGTACAATCCGTAGCCCAATCTGGCGTACAGGTGGTGTTACTTTTGCTGCGAAACCACAAGATCACAGCCAAAAAGTAAACAAAAAAATGTACCGTGGTGCTATGAAGAGCATTCTTTCTGAGCTTGTTCGTCAAGAGCGTC
Source organism: Vibrio sp. J2-4 (assembly GCF_021728155.1). Lineage (NCBI taxonomy): Bacteria > Pseudomonadati > Pseudomonadota > Gammaproteobacteria > Vibrionales > Vibrionaceae > Vibrio > Vibrio sp. J2-4. The sequence goes on along the minus strand of NZ_JAKKCN010000004.1, from coordinate 304,896 downwards.
TAATCGTTGTTGATAACTTCTCAGTTGAAGCACCAAAGACTAAAGAGCTAGTTGCTAAGCTTAAAGAGCTTGAGCTAACTGACGCTCTAATCGTGACTAGCGAAGTAGATGAGAATCTATTCCTAGCTGCTCGTAACCTATACAAAGTTGACGCACGTGATGTTGCTGGTATCGATCCAGTATCTCTAATCGCGTTTGACAAAGTTGTAATGACTGCAGAAGCAGTTAAGCAAGTAGAGGAAATGCTAGCATGATCACTGAAGAGCGTATCCTAAAAGTTCTACGTGCACCGCACATCTCTGAAAAAGCAACTATGGCAGCTGAGAAAGCGAACACTATCGTTTTCAAAGTAGCTAAAGATGCGACTAAAAAAGAGATCAAAGCAGCTGTAGAAAAGCTATTTGAAGTTGAAGTTAAGTCTGTAAATACTCTTATCACTAAGGGTAAGACCAAACGTCAAGGTCTACGCCAAGGTCGCCGCAGCGACGTTAAGAAAGCGTACGTTACTTTGAAAGAAGGTCAAGATCTTGACTTCGTTGGCGGCGCGGAATAACAGGAGTAGTTAAAAATGGCTATTGTTAAATGTAAGCCGACTTCCCCTGGTCGTCGTCACGTTGTTAAAGTTGTTAACGCTGACCTACACAAGGGCAAGCCATACGCACCTCTTCTAGAGAAAAACTCTAAGAACGGTGGTCGTAACAACAAGGGTCGTATCACAGTACGTCACATCGGCGGTGGTCACAAGCACCACTACCGTGTAGTTGACTTCAAACGTACTAAAGATGGTATTCCAGCGACAGTTGAGCGTCTTGAATACGATCCAAACCGTAGCGCAAACATTGCTCTAGTTCTTTACAAAGACGGTGAGCGTCGCTACATCCTAGCACCTAAAGGTGTTGTAGCTGGTGATGTTATTCAGTCTGGTGTTGATGCACCAATCAAAGCTGGTAACACTCTACCAATGCGTAATATCCCAGTAGGTTCAACAGTACATAACGTTGAACTTAAGCCTGGTAAAGGTGGTCAGCTAGCTCGTTCGGCTGGTGCTTACGCTCAAATCGTTGCTCGCGACGGTGCGTACGTAACTATCCGTCTACGTTCTGGCGAGATGCGCAAAGTTCTTTCTGAAGGCCGTGCAACAATCGGTGAAGTTGGTAACTCTGAGCACATGCTACGTGAACTTGGTAAAGCAGGTGCATCACGTCATCGCGGTATCCGTCCAACGGTTCGTGGTGTTGTAATGAACCCGATTGACCACCCACACGGTGGTGGTGAAGGCCGTACTTCTGGTGGTCGTCACCCAGTATCTCCTTGGGGTATGCCTACTAAAGGCTTCAAGACTCGTAAGAACAAACGCACTGACAAGTACATCGTACGTCGTCGTAACAAGTAATCTATATAAAGAGGAATCGCCATGCCACGTTCTCTCAAGAAAGGTCCTTTTATTGACCTACACTTGCTGAAGAAGGTAGAGAAAGCGGTGGAAAGCGGAGACAAAAAGCCTATTAAGACTTGGTCCCGTCGTTCAATGATCATCCCTACGATGATCGGTTTGACCATCGCTGTCCATAATGGTCGTCAGCACGTACCAGTATTTGTAACTGATGAAATGATCGGTCACAAACTGGGTGAATTCGCACCAACACGTACTTACCGCGGTCACGCTGCGGATAAGAAAGCTAAGAAGCGCTAAGGAGTAAATAATGGAAGCAATTGCTAAACATAACTTTGCTCGCATTTCGCCTCAGAAAGCTCGCTTAGTTGCGGATCTAATCCGTGGTAAATCTGTTGACCAAGCTCTAGAAATCCTAACGTTCAGCAACAAAAAAGCTGCTGCACTAGTTAAGAAAGTTCTAGAGTCTGCTATCGCTAACGCGGAGCACAACGAAGGTGCAGATATTGACGATCTGAATGTCGCAAAAATCTTTGTAGATGAAGGCCCAACCATGAAGCGTATTATGCCTCGTGCTAAAGGTCGTGCGGATCGTATCTTGAAGCGTTCAAGCCACATCACTGTTGTTGTAGCAGATCGCTAGAGACTAGGAGAGTAAGCAATGGGTCAAAAAGTACATCCAAATGGTATTCGTCTAGGCATCGTTAAGCCTTGGAATGCTACATGGTTTGCTAACACCAAAGATTTCGCTGACAACCTAGACGGCGACTTCAAGGTACGTCAGTTCCTTACAAGTGAACTGAAAAAAGCGTCTCTATCACGTATCGTTATCGAGCGTCCTGCTAAGAGCATCCGTGTGACTATTCACACTGCTCGTCCAGGCGTTGTTATCGGTAAGAAAGGTGAAGACGTTGAGAAGCTACGCGCAGCTGTAGCTAAAATTGCAGGTGTACCAGCGCAAATTAACATCGCTGAAGTACGTAAGCCTGAACTAGATGCGCAACTTGTTGGTGACAGCATCGCGTCTCAGCTAGAGCGTCGTGTTATGTTCCGTCGTGCTATGAAGCGCGCAGTACAAAACGCAATGCGCCTAGGCGCTAAAGGTATCAAAGTGGAAGTAAGCGGTCGTCTAGGCGGCGCTGAAATCGCACGTTCAGAGTGGTACCGTGAAGGCCGTGTGCCTCTACACACTCTACGTGCTGACATTGATTACGCAACTTCTTCGGCTCACACTCAATACGGTGTGATCGGCATTAAAACTTGGATCTTCAAAGGTGAAATCCTAGGTGGTATGCCAGCAGCTAACGCTGTAGAGCCTAAAGGCGACAAGCCTAAGAAGCAGCGTAAAGGCCGTAAGTAAGGAGTCGACAGATGCTACAACCTAAACGTACTAAGTTCCGTAAGGTTCAGACTGGTCGTAACCGTGGTCTAGCTAAAGGTACTGATGTAAGCTTCGGCGAATTCGGTCTTAAAGCTGTTGGCCGTGGTCGTCTAACTGCTCGTCAAATCGAAGCGGCACGTCGTGCAATGACACGTCACGTTAAGCGTCAAGGTAAAATCTGGATCCGTGTGTTCCCAGACAAACCAATCACAGAAAAACCACTTGAAGTTCGTCAAGGTAAGGGTAAAGGTAACGTTGAGTACTGGGTAGCCCAAATCCAACCTGGTAAGGTTATGTACGAAATGGGTGGTGTACCTGAAGAATTGGCACGTGAAGCGTTCCGTCTTGCGGCACGTAAACTGCCTTTCAAAACTACATTTGTAACTAAGCAGGTGATGTGATGAAAGCACAAGATCTACGCGAGAAAAGCGTTGAAGAGCTTAACGCTGAGCTAATGAATTTGCTACGTGAACAGTTCAACTTGCGCATGCAAGCTGCGACTGGTCAACTACAGCAAACTCATACTCTGAAAGCTGTACGCCGTGATATCGCACGTGTGAAAACTGTTTTGACTGAGAAGGCAGGCGCATAATGAGCGAAGTAAAACGTACTCAACAAGGTCGTGTTGTTAGCGATAAGATGGACAAGTCTATCACTGTTGCTATCGAACGTTTCGTAAAACACCCAATCTACGGTAAATACGTAAAACGTACGACTAAAGTACACGCACATGACGAGAACAACGAGTGTGGCCTAGGCGACACAGTTGAAATCGCAGAGTGTCGTCCACTGTCTAAGACTAAGTCTTGGACTTTGGTAAAAGTTCTAGAAAAGGCGAAGATTTAATCTCGTTAATTCTATGAAACTAAAGCGGCTCCAAAATATTTTTGGAGCCGTTTATTTTTTGACTACCCAATCACAAAAAAGGGTGGTACAATTCGCGTCCCTTTTAAAGAGGCAGCCCGACCCGTGATGGGTCTAGTTATTAATATTTAGCGGAGCACTAACATGATCCAAATGCAAAGTATGCTGGACGCAGCTGATAACTCAGGCGCACGCAGCGTAATGTGTATTAAGGTTCTGGGTGGCTCTCACCGCCGTTATGCACATATCGGTGACGTCATCAAAGTTACTGTGAAGGAAGCAATCCCTCGCGGTAAAGTTAAAAAAGGTGATGTTCTGAAGGCGGTGGTAGTGCGCACCCGTAAAGGCGTACGTCGTCCTGACGGTTCTGTCATTCGCTTCGACCGAAATGCTTGCGTATTGCTAAACGACAATACTGAGCAACCAATCGGTACACGTATCTTTGGTCCTGTGACACGCGAACTTCGTGGCGATAAGTTCATGAAGATCGTTTCACTGGCTCCAGAAGTTCTGTAAGGAGCACGTAGAAATGGCAGCTAAAATCCGTCGTAATGACGAAGTAATCGTTCTTGCTGGTAAAGACAAAGGCAAGAAAGGTAAAGTAACTAAGGTTCTAGCAACTGGTAAAGTTATCGTTGAAGGTATCAACCTAGTTAAGAAGCATCAGAAACCTGTTCCAGCTATGGGTATCCAAGGCGGTATCGTAGAGCAAGAAGCAGCAATCGACGTTTCTAACGTGGCGATTTTCAACGCAGCTACTGGTAAAGCTGACCGTATCGGTTTCCGTTTTGAAGACGGCAAAAAAGTTCGTTTCTTCAAGTCTAACGGCGAAACCGTTTCTAACTAATAGAAGTAATTTGGAGTTCTACTATGGCGAAACTGCATGATTACTACAAGTCGTCTGTAGTCGCTGAACTGACCAAACAGTTCGGTTACACAAGCGTCATGCAAGTCCCTAGAATCGAGAAAATCACCCTAAACATGGGTGTTGGTGAAGCAATCAACGATAAGAAACTGCTAGAAAATGCAGCGTCTGATATGGCAACGATCTCTGGTCAAAAGCCACTTATCACAAAAGCGCGCAAATCTGTTGCAGGTTTCAAAATCCGTGAAGGCTACCCTATCGGTTGTAAAGTAACCTTGCGTGGCGAACGTATGTGGGATTTTCTTGAGCGTTTAATTAACATCGCTCTTCCACGTGTACGTGACTTCCGTGGTGTTAGCGCTAAGTCTTTTGACGGTCGCGGTAACTACAGCATGGGCGTTCGCGAGCAAATCATCTTCCCGGAAATCGACTTTGATAAAGTTGATCGTGTACGCGGTTTAGACATCACTATTACGACGTCTGCTGGTACTGATGAGGAAGGCCGTGCTCTGCTGGCTGCCTTTAACTTCCCATTCCGTAAGTAAGGTGAAGGGTTACTGTTATGGCTAAACAATCAATGAAAGCACGTGAAGCTAAACGTGCACAGCTAGTAGCTAAGTTCGCTGAAAAGCGTGCAGCGCTAAAAGCTATCATCAGCGATGTAAACGCATCTGAAGAAGATCGTTGGAACGCGGTTCTTACACTGCAATCTCTTCCACGTGATTCAAGTGCATCACGTCAGCGCAACCGTTGCAACCAAACTGGTCGTCCACACGGTTACCTACGTAAGTTCGGTCTAAGCCGTATTAAGGTTCGTGAAGCTTGCATGAAAGGCGAGATTCCGGGTCTTCGTAAGGCTAGCTGGTAATTGCCACTTAATCATTTGGAGTAAATCATATGAGCATGCAAGATCCGATTTCGGATATGCTGACCCGCGTTCGTAACGGTCAGGCAGCAAACAAAGTTGCTGTAAAAATGCCTTCTTCAAAGCTTAAAGTTGCAATTGCTGCACTACTAAAAGCTGAAGGTTACATCGTTGACTTCGCTGTTGAAGGCGAAGCAAAACCTGAGCTAGAAGTTACACTTAAGTACTTCCAAGCTAAACCAGTAATCGAGCAACTTAAACGTGTTTCTCGTCCAGGTCTACGTGTTTACAAGAAGAAAGATGAACTTCCTTCTGTAATGGGTGGTCTTGGTATTGCTATCGTTTCAACTTCCAAGGGTCTTATGTCAGACCGCGCTGCACGTAAAGCAGGTCTTGGTGGTGAAATCATCGCTTACGTAGCTTAATAAGGAGTAGACTATGTCTCGTGTTGCAAAAGCACCTGTCGCTATTCCAGCTGGCGTAGAGGTGAAACTAAACGGCCAAGAAATCACTGTAAAAGGTGCGAAAGGCGAACTAACTCGCGTTCTTAACGATGCAGTTGTAATCGCTCAGGAAGAAAATAACCTGACTTTCGGTCCTAAAGAAGGTGTTGCTAACGCATGGGCTCAAGCAGGTACTGCTCGCGCTCTAGTTAACAACATGGTTGTTGGTGTTACTGAAGGCTTTACTAAGAAGCTAACTCTTAAAGGTGTAGGTTACCGTGCTGCTATCAAAGGCAACGCTGTAGGTCTAACACTAGGCTTCTCACACCCAGTTGAGCACGAGTTGCCAGCGGGTATTAAAGCTGAATGTCCAAGCCAAACTGAAATCGTGATCACTGGTGCTGACAAGCAACTAGTTGGTCAAGTTGCGGCTGACATTCGTTCTTACCGTGAGCCTGAGCCATACAAAGGCAAAGGTGTTCGTTACGCAGATGAAAATGTGCGTACTAAAGAAGCTAAGAAGAAGTAAGGTAACACTATGGATAAGAAAGCATCTCGCATCCGTCGTGCTACACGTGCACGTCGTAAGATTGCAGAACTGGGTGCGACTCGCCTAGTTGTACACCGTACTCCTCGTCACGTGTACGCACAGGTTATCGCGGCTAACGGCTCTGAGGTTATCGCAGCAGCTTCTACTGTAGAAAAAGCGATCCGTGAGCAAGTGAAATACACTGGTAACGTTGATGCAGCTAAAGCAGTGGGTAAAGCTATTGCTGAGCGCGCTCTTGAGAAGGGCGTAACTGCAGTTGCATTTGATCGTTCTGGTTTCCAATACCACGGTCGAGTAGCGGCGCTAGCAGAATCTGCTCGCGAAGCTGGTCTGAAATTCTAAGGTAGGGTTGGAAGATGGCTAAAGAACAACAAGTTCAAGCGAATGATTTGCAAGAAAAGCTAATCGCAGTTAACCGCGTATCTAAGACGGTTAAAGGCGGTCGAATCATGAGCTTCACTGCACTAACAGTAGTTGGTGACGGTAATGGTCGTGTAGGTTTCGGTTACGGCAAAGCTCGTGAAGTACCTGCAGCGATTCAAAAAGCAATGGAAAAAGCGCGTCGTAACATGACTACGATCGCTCTAAACGAAGGCACTCTTCACCACCCAGTGAAAGGTCGCCATTCGGGCTCTAAAGTTTACATGCAGCCTGCTGCAGAAGGTACTGGTGTTATCGCAGGTGGTGCGATGCGTGCAGTACTAGAAGTTGCTGGTGTACACAACGTACTATCTAAAGCGTACGGTTCTACGAACCCTATCAACATCGTTCGTGCAACGATCGATGCACTAGGTAGCATGAAGTCACCAGAAATGGTTGCTGCTAAACGTGGTCTAACTGTTGAATCTATTTCGGAGTAAGAACACCATGGCAACTATTAAAGTAACTCAAACTAAAAGCTCAATTGGTCGTCTGCCAAAGCACAAAGCTACTTTGCGCGGTCTAGGTCTTCGTAAAATCAACCACACAGTAGAACTTGAAGATACTCCGTGTATTCGCGGTATGATCAACAAGGTTTACTACATGGTTAAAGTTGAGGAGTAATCAGAATGCGTTTGAATACTCTAGCACCGGCTGCTGGCGCGAAAACTTCTGCGAAGCGAGTAGGTCGTGGTATCGGTTCAGGCCTAGGTAAAACTGGTGGCCGTGGTCACAAAGGTCAAAAATCACGTTCTGGCGGCAGTGTTCGTCCAGGTTTCGAAGGCGGTCAGATGCCTCTGAAACAACGTCTACCAAAATTCGGTTTCACTTCTCGTAAGAGCCTAGTGTCTGCTGAAGTTCGTCTAGCTGAGCTAGCGAAAGTTTCTGGTGACGTAGTTGATCTAAACAGTCTTAAAGCTGCTAACATCATCACTAAGAACATCGAATTTGTAAAAGTTGTTCTTTCTGGTGAAATCAACAAAGCAGTGACTGTGAAAGGTCTACGTGTGACTAAAGGCGCTAAAGCTGCAATCGAAGCTGCAGGCGGTAAAATCGAGGAATAATCTCGAGGAACGAGGTACAGATGGCTAAGAAACCAGGACAAGATTTTCGTAGTGCTCAGAGCGGCTTAAGTGAACTAAAGTCGCGCTTGTTATTCGTAATTGGTGCACTTTTAGTATTCCGAGCCGGCTCCTTTGTGCCGATTCCTGGTATTGACGCTGCTGTACTTGCCGATTTGTTCGAACAGCAAAAAGGTACCATCGTTGAAATGTTTAACATGTTCTCCGGTGGTGCTCTTGAGCGTGCATCTATATTAGCATTGGGCATCATGCCGTATATTTCGGCATCTATTGTTGTCCAATTGCTAACTGTAGTTCATCCAGCGTTAGCTGAACTCAAAAAAGAGGGTGAAGCAGGCCGTCGTAAGATCAGCCAATACACACGCTACGGCACGCTTGTACTTGCAACCTTCCAAGCTATAGGTATTGCAACTGGCCTACCAAACATGGTCGACAATCTGGTTGTTATCAACCAAACCATGTTTACGCTAATTGCTACCGTAAGTTTAGTAACCGGTACCATGTTCTTAATGTGGTTAGGTGAACAAATTACAGAGCGAGGAATTGGTAACGGTATTTCGATACTGATTTTTGCAGGTATTGTTGCTGGATTGCCTTCTGCAATCGGTCAAACAATCGAGCAAGCGCGTCAAGGTGAATTGCATGTACTTCTTCTGTTGCTAATCGCGGTATTAGCTTTTGCAGTCATTTACTTCGTTGTTTTCATGGAACGTGGTCAACGCCGAATCGTCGTTAACTACGCGAAGCGTCAACAAGGTCGTAAAGTATTTGCTGCACAAAGCTCGCATCTGCCTCTTAAAATTAACATGGCAGGTGTAATTCCAGCGATTTTTGCATCAAGCATTATCTTGTTCCCAGGAACATTGGCTCAGTGGTTTGGTCAAAACGGCGAGAGCAGCGCGTTCGGTTGGTTAACTGACGTGTCTTTGGCTCTTAGCCCAGGTCAACCGTTGTATGTAATGCTTTATGCAGCAGCAATTATCTTCTTCTGTTTTTTCTACACGGCGTTGGTTTTCAACCCGCGTGAAACAGCAGATAACTTGAAGAAGTCTGGTGCATTCGTACCCGGTATCCGCCCAGGTGAGCAGACAGCGAAGTACATTGATAAAGTAATGACACGTTTAACCCTTGCTGGTGCACTGTACATTACCTTTATCTGTCTGATTCCCGAGTTCATGATGGTCGCGTGGAACGTACGTTTCTACTTCGGCGGTACATCGCTACTAATCGTAGTTGTTGTAATTATGGACTTTATGGCACAGGTACAGACTCATCTGATGTCTCAACAGTATGATTCTGTGTTGAAGAAAGCGAATCTGAAAGGCTACGGCCGTTAATCCGGCGGTAGACTCAGTTTCATTTACGGAGTTTAGCAATGAAAGTTCGTGCTTCCGTTAAAAAAATCTGCCGTAACTGTAAAGTAATCAAGCGTAACGGTGTCGTTCGCGTGATTTGCAGTGAGCCAAAGCACAAACAGCGCCAAGGCTAATTAGCAGAAATTTTTACTTGAAAATGAAGGTTGGGTCGAGTATATTCCTCGGCCTACCTTTTGCGTGCAAAAGAAGTAGTATTCCGCAGCGTATCCATAACGGGCTTTGCTGCGGCTAATTCTTTTATAGAAACACTTAGGAGTGAATAATGGCCCGTATAGCAGGCATTAACATTCCTGATCAGAAACATGCAGTAATCGCTCTAACAGCGATCTACGGCATCGGTAAAACTCGCTCTCAAGCTATCCTAGCTGAAGTGGGTATTGCTGAAAATGTTAAGATCAGTGAACTAACTGAAGAGCAGATCGATCAACTGCGTGATGGTGTAGCTAAGTACACTGTAGAAGGTGATCTACGTCGTGAAGTATCTATGAACATCAAGCGTCTTATGGACCTTGGCTGTTACCGTGGTCTTCGTCATCGTCGCAGTCTACCACTACGTGGACAGCGTACTAAAACCAACGCTCGCACCCGTAAGGGTCCGCGTAAGCCGATCAAGAAATAATCGGGAAGGTAGAGTACAATGGCTAAACAACCAACTCGCGCTCGTAAGCGCGTACGCAAGCAAGTTGCAGATGGCGTTGCGCACATCCATGCTTCTTTCAATAACACAATCGTAACCATTACTGACCGTCAAGGTAACGCTCTTGCATGGGCTACTGCAGGTGGTTCTGGTTTCCGTGGTTCTCGTAAGTCTACTCCGTTCGCTGCACAGGTTGCTGCTGAGCGTTGTGCTGAAATGGCTAAAGAATACGGCCTAAAGAACTTGGAAGTTATGGTTAAGGGTCCTGGTCCAGGTCGCGAATCTACTGTTCGTGCACTAAACGCCGCTGGTTTCCGCATCACAAACATCGTTGATGCTACACCAATCCCTCATAACGGTTGTCGTCCACCTAAGAAACGTCGCGTATAACGTTTCTAGGACAATTGGAGAAGAATCATGGCAAGATATTTGGGTCCTAAGCTGAAGCTTAGCCGTCGTGAAGGCACTGACTTATTCCTTAAGTCTGGTGTTCGCGCGATCGATACCAAGTGTAAAATTGATAACGCACCAGGTGTACACGGCGCTCGTCGCGGTCGTCTATCTGAGTATGGCGTTCAGCTTCGTGAGAAGCAAAAAGTACGTCGTATGTACGGCGTTCTAGAAAAACAATTCCGTAACTACTACAAAGAAGCTGCTCGCCTAAAAGGCAACACTGGTGAAAACCTACTTCAGCTTCTTGAAGGTCGTCTTGATAACGTAGTTTACCGCATGGGCTTTGGTGCAACTCGCGCAGAAGCACGTCAGCTAGTTAGCCACAAAGCTATCCTAGTAAACGGTAAAGTTGTAAACGTTCCTTCTTTCAAAGTAGCGGCTAATGACGTTGTTTCTATTCGCGAGAAAGCTAAACAGCAAGCTCGTATTAAAGCGGCTCTAGAAGTTGCTGAACAACGTGAAAAACCAACTTGGATTGAAGTAGATGGTGGCAAGATGGAAGGTACATTCAAGCGTATGCCTGAGCGTTCTGATCTATCAGCTGACATCAACGAACAATTGATCGTCGAGCTTTACTCTAAGTAAGGTTTAAACTAAAGAGAGGACACAATGCAGGGTTCTGTAACAGAATTTCTTAAGCCACGTCTAGTTGACATCGAACAAATCAGCTCGACTCACGCAAAAGTAACTCTTGAGCCATTAGAGCGTGGCTTTGGTCATACTCTGGGTAATGCACTTCGCCGCATTCTTCTATCTTCTATGCCTGGTTGTGCAGTGACAGAAGTAGAAATCGAAGGCGTACTTCACGAGTACAGCACTAAAGAAGGCGTACAAGAAGATATTCTTGAAATCCTTCTAAACCTTAAAGGTTTGGCAGTGCGTGTTGCTGAAGGCAAAGATGAAGTGTTCATTACTTTGAACAAATCAGGCTCGGGCCCTGTGGTTGCAGGTGACATCACCCATGATGGTGATGTAGAGATCGCTAACCCTGAACACGTTATTTGTCACCTAACGGATGACAACGCTGAAATCGCAATGCGTATTAAAGTAGAACGTGGTCGTGGTTATGTTCCAGCTTCTGCGCGTATCCATAACGAAGAAGACGAGCGTCCAATCGGTCGCCTACTAGTAGATGCTACTTACAGCCCAGTAGACAAAATTGCCTACGCTGTAGAAGCAGCTCGTGTAGAACAGCGCACTGATCTAGACAAGCTTGTTATCGATATGGAAACAAACGGTACTCTAGAACCTGAGGAAGCAATCCGTCGTGCAGCTACAATCCTAGCTGAACAATTGGATGCATTCGTAGATCTTCGTGATGTACGAGTTCCTGAGGAGAAAGAAGAGAAGCCAGAATTCGATCCGATCCTACTGCGTCCTGTAGACGATCTTGAACTAACAGTTCGCTCTGCTAACTGTCTGAAAGCAGAAGCGATTCACTACATCGGTGATCTAGTACAACGTACTGAGGTTGAGCTACTTAAAACGCCTAACCTTGGTAAAAAATCTCTTACTGAGATTAAAGACGTACTTGCGTCACGTGGTCTGTCTCTGGGCATGCGCCTAGAAAACTGGCCACCTGCATCAATCGCTGAAGATTAATCGATACTAGTTAGAAGGATTAGGTCATGCGCCATCGTAAGAGTGGTCGTCAACTCAACCGCAACAGCTCACATCGCAAAGCGATGTTCAGCAACATGGCTAGCTCTCTAGTACGTCATGAAGTTATCAAGACTACTTTGCCAAAAGCAAAAGAGCTACGTCGCGTAGTTGAGCCTTTGATTACACTAGCTAAGACTGACAGTGTTGCTAACCGTCGTCTAGCATTTGCACGTACTCGTGACAACGAAGTAGTTGCAAAACTATTTAACGAACTAGGTCCACGTTTTGCTGCTCGTCAGGGCGGTTACACTCGTATCCTAAAAGCTGGCTTCCGTGCTGGTGATAAAGCTCCAATGGCTTACATTGAGCTTGTAGATCGCCCAGCTGCTGAAGAAGCTGCTGAGTAATCAGTTCGTAAGAACGAGAAAGCCGAGCGTTAGCTCGGCTTTTTTGTATCTGCGATTCAGTAAATCTTTATATCTAGCCTGCATTTATTTTACTCCATGCAGACTGGCAATTTAAAAAGTGATTATCACTTGCGCTTATTTACTACTATTCCACAACCCGCCCAACGAACTTAGAAGCCCCTCGCTGGCGCCTTGTTTGTTCAAGTAATCCAGAATTACTGGAGCAAACTGACTGATCATAGAGGGATCTAAACCCAACGTATCGAATGCACTTTTTACTGCACTGATATTCTCAATATTCCCCAGTAAGCTTTGTGCTCCTTGCAAGTTTGAAAGCCCAGGAATCAAAGACTGTAATTCACTGCTATTTTCTTGTGAAAGCTGGCTTTGAGCCAAAGCGAGTAGTGCGCCACTACCTCCAGCCGCTTGTTCTGTAGATACAGGTAATTGGCTAGTTAGCATGTCTGTCAATGGAGATGATTCAGTGTTCAGGCTACTACCTACCATATCCATTAGGCCACTTTCTTTACTTTTTTGCGTGACGGAATCTAAGAATGCGTGTGCACTACCAATGTTCATTGATAAGAGTGCCAGAGTCAGGAGTGTTTTACGCATAGTACCTCCGAAGGTTGAGCGTTTTTAACGTGATTTTATTGTTTTAAAGGCTATCAGAATGAAAGGTTTAGAGGTGAGAAAGTCTATTCAGTTTAGACAAAAAAACGGCGCTAATGCGCCGTTTTATTAAATCATAATTGAAAATGGTTTCAATTAAAGAATATCTAGTAGTTCTACTTCGAAAACTAGTGCTGCGAATGGAGGGATAGCTGCACCAGCGCCACGCTCACCGTACGCAAGCTCTTGTGGTACGTATAGTTTCCACTTAGAACCAACAGGCATTAGTTGTAGTGCTTCTACCCAGCCTTTGATTACGCCTGTAACAGGGAATTCAGCTGGTTGACCGCGAGATACAGAGCTATCGAATACAGTACCGTCAGTTAGCTCACCGTGGTAGTGAACGCGAACTGAGCTTTCTGCTGTTGGAACTGCACCAGTACCTTCAGAAATGATTTCGTACTGAAGGCCAGAGTCTAGAACGTTAACTTCAGGGCGTAGTGCGTTGTCTTTTAGGAACGCTTCGCCTTCTGCTGCTGCAATTTTCGCTGCTTCTTGGCGAGCGTTTTCTGCACGAGTGTGAAGTTCTTGTAGTGCTTTGTTGATTTCATCAATTTCGATTGATGGCATGTCACCAGTTAGTGCTGTTGCAATACCCGCTGCGATAGCATCAACGCTAAGACCTTCAAGACCAGAACCTGCAAGTTGCTGACCCATTTGCAGACCAATGCCGTAGCTTGCTTTTTGTTCTGCAGTTTCAAATTTAATTTCAGACATGAATGTCGCTCTTGTTAGGAGTGATAAAGGCAACAGGATATCAGTTTCGAGCTTAGGTTTAAATGATTGCGACTGAATGCTTAATTGAGGCGGCCAGGGTGTGACTTATCTCTTACTCCAAGTGAAATTTCTGCTAATTTAATCCAAATTCCATTTTAGTTTAGTGAAAAACATATACTCTCCGCGTCGGTATTTTTATACTGGCAGTAGAAGTATTAAGGGACTCATTAAAATGAATCGTCGCAGAAAGAAAAAGCAGCAAGTCGACTATGTCGAATTGGTTAAACAAAAATTCGCTGCTATCGACTGGAAGCAGCCGTTCAACAAAGAGCAATGGTTGGAGCGTATACAGCCAGTTAAGCAGTTTTGGCTGCGCCTACCGAAATTCCATCAGCGAGCTTTGATGGTTTTAGTACCATTGATTCTGGTACTCCTTGTTATTCCTTTGCCGAATAAAACTGAACAATCAGTTGAGCAAGCTGAGGTCGATCATCAGCGCGTAGCGATTCAGCTGAACGCACAGAGTTTAAGCCAGCAAAGAACCTCTAAGAATTCTGGGCCGAAATCCGAAGACTGGAAAGAGTACACGGTTAAAAATGGCGACACGTTAGCGCAGGTTTTCAGAAGTAATCAGCTCTCGATGGCGGATCTTAGCGCTCTAGTAAAAATCGAAGGCAGTGATAAGCCGCTGAGCCAAATTAAACAAGGACAATTGATTCGCTTTAAGCTTAGCGATGAAGGCGAGTTGGATATGCTGCAACTAGAAAAAAGCGGCCGGTCCGTCATGTTTTTCCGCTTATCGGATGGGACCTTTGGGCGCAACAAGTAGATGCTTCAAATGAGCTAAAGACGCGAAGGTATCGCGTCTTTTTAGTTTATCTATCTTTGAATTAGTTAACCTAGCAATGAACGCGTTATATCGCTACGGCTTCTTTTCGCATATCCACATGTGGAATACCATCCTCTAGGTAGCGATCAGAAATAACTTTGAATCCATGACTCGCATAAAACTGGATGAGATGCTCTTGAGCTCCTATATCAATCGTCTGTCCTGGCCACAATATTTCACACTGTGTTAATGCCTCTTTCAGCAACTTATGTCCCAGACCATCACCACGCGCAGTTTGTTTGGTGACGACTCGACCAATGCTTACATTGTCATACGTCGTGCCAGCGGGTAGCAATCGTGCGCAAGCAACAAGTTCATCACCGTGGTAACCTATTAGATGATAAACACCTTCCAGTGTGTCTTTGCCATCCAGTTCAGGATAAGGGCAGGTTTGTTCAACGACGAATACATCCACACGTAATTTCATCATTGTATACAATTGTGTGGTTGTCAGTTGAGCAAAGGGCAAAGTAATCCAAGTGAGCATGTTGTCATCCGTCATGAGAGTAGAGTGACTGACTTTACTTTGTTTTGTACTCATACTCATTAACAAAGGTTAATTATCACTGGTTTTCCCACCAAATCTGGTGATAATGTGCCCTCTTTTCATCTCACCTGAGGATATTCCCGTGAGCAAACAAACTTTTGATCAAGTCGGGCTAAACCCAGCGTTACTCGCCACACTTGATTCCCTGAACTACACCCACATGACGCCAATTCAAGCTTTGAGTTTGCCTGCAATCCTAAAACATCGTGATGTCATCGGGCAGGGTAAAACGGGCTCAGGTAAAACCGCTGCATTTGGTTTGGGTGTTTTATCGAACCTTAACGTCAAACGCTTTCGTGTCCAGTCATTAGTATTGTGTCCAACTCGTGAGCTTGCGGATCAAGTCGCGAAGGAAATTCGTACTTTAGGTCGTGGCATTCATAATATTAAAGTGCTTACTCTCTGCGGTGGGATGCCAATGGGGCCACAAATTGGTTCGCTGGAGCATGGAGCGCATATCCTAGTCGGCACACCTGGCCGTATTTTGGATCACCTTGAGAAAGGCCGCATTAACCTTAGCGAGCTGAATACCTTGGTGTTGGATGAAGCTGATCGCATGTTGGACATGGGTTTCCAAGACGCATTAGATGCGATTATTGATGCAGCGCCAAAGCAGCGTCAAACTCTACTTTTCAGTGCTACTTTCCCGGAGAAAATTGAGCAAATTGCGCAGCGTATTATGCAGACGCCTGAAGTCATTAAGGTGGAATCGACGCACGATACCTCAAGCATTGCTCAGCATTTCTACAAAGTTGAAGGTTCGGAAGCGCGTGATGAAGCGTTGGCGAACTTGCTACTGACTCACCAACCAGAGTCCGCGGTGGTTTTTTGCAATACCAAAAAAGAAGTGCAAAGTGTCGCAGATGAGTTGCATCGCAAAGGGTTCAGCGTTATCGATATCCATGGGGACTTAGAACAGCGTGAACGCGATCAGGCATTGGTGCAGTTTGCTAACAAGAGTGTTTCTATCCTTGTCGCAACAGACGTCGCGGCGCGTGGTTTGGACGTAGATAACCTTGATGCAGTCTTTAACTTTGAGCTATCACGCGATCCTGAGGTTCATGTACACCGTATCGGTCGTACAGGCCGTGCGGGTAGTAAAGGTTTGGCGTTCAGCTTCTTTGGAGAGAAAGACGGTTTGCGTGTAGCTCGTATTGAAGAATACCTGGATATGGACGTGGTACCAGCAACATTGCCTGCCAAATCAAATCAGCAGCCATACCAAGCGAAGATGGTGACGATTAACATTGATGGCGGTAAGAAACAGAAAGTACGACCGGGTGATATCTTAGGGTGTCTGACGGGAAAAAATGGTATCCCAGGCTCTCAAGTTGGCAAGATTCACCTTTTCCCGATGCGCGCCTACGTTGCGGTCGAGAAGTCAGCTGCCAAAAAGGCTCTACAAACCATTAGTAATGGCAAGATGAAAGGGCGTCAGTTCCGGGCGCGGCTTCTTAAATAGCTTAAATAGCATAGAAAGGCTCTTCGTTTGAAGAGCCTTTTCTTTTTCGAGTTTACTTGGATGTGTGATCTTTAGTTAAGCGCGCTTTAATTCGGCTCAAACTGATAGGCGTGATCCCAAGATAAGCTGCTATTTGGCTATCGGTAATACGTAGCTTTAAGTCTGGGTAGTGGGCGCAAAATAATTGGTATCGTTCCTCTGGCGAATAGAGCAGCATAAAGCGTTCTTTGTTCTCTTTATTAACCAGTTGGTTTTCGAGTAGCTTTAAGTAAATGGCGTGCTTTTCTGCTCGCCATTGATGCAGCGTTTCAATTGGTAAGCAAAATAGCAGACAAGCGCTCAGCGTTTCCAATAAGTAAGGCGAAGGTTGGTTCTTAATTATGCTCTCAAAGCCGATAACCCAGTCTTTCTCCCAATAAAACTCTTTACTGAACTCTTTGCCCTGCTCAGTGAGATAGCTTGCATGGCATAACCCTTCAATAATGAAGTAAAGGTGCGAGCTAAACTCTCCTTGGTGGTTAAGAATGTGGCGCGTAGGCAGTTCGAGTAACTCACCATTTTCGATAAGTTGGTTTGCTTCTGTGTCTAAGAAGCCATGATTGACTAAGTCTGAAAAAAGATCGCTGTGCATGTGATAACTCAGAAACGGTTTTCTTTATTCTAACGGGTTTTATTGATAACAAAAAAGCGGCTCATGAGAGCCGCTTAGCGTTGTTGTCAAATCAGCCTTACTTATTCAGATCGATTCGGTAAATCGCGAAACCAATGTCGTCAGTCGCGACACGTTTCATTGGGTATTGACCTTTATCTTTAATGAATTGCGCCGCTTTATCGCTAGGAGACGTTTCGAAGCGAATATCTAGCTTTTTATCGGATTTAATCGGTGCGAAAGACCAGTTGTTGTCAGCGCTTGGTGTCACTTCACCTTTTTCTTCACTCACGCGAGAAATATAAGCGGCGACGACAGAGCGGTTTTCATCTGGTGCGTCAAACGCAATAAAGTCTGGGCCCGTACCAGGGAAGGTATTGCTATAAGCACGGTAGTTATTGGTTGCGATGATGAAGTCTTGTTTTGGATCAACTGGCTTACCGTTGTAAGTCAGGTTCACGATACGCTGTGAACCTGGATTGATCACTTTACAATCTGCATCGTACTTCGGCGGTTGAGTAACATCGATCTGGTAGTTCACCCCATCAATGACATCGAAGTTGTACGTACGGAAATTATCCCAATCAATCAAAGATTGCGGTTCAGGATTGTTGATGTCGATGTGGTTGAATTGACCCGCGCTGCACTCTAGCCATTCGCGAACCTCTTTACCTTTCACTTTCATCGCGACCAAGGTGTTGGGATATAAATAAAGATCGGCCGCATTACGGAAGGTGAGCTGACCGGATTCGACTTCTGTAAAGTTATTCGGATCGTTTTTACGCCCCCCGACTTTAAATGGTGCTGCGGCACTCAATACTGGAATGTCAGCGAGATCTGGGTCGCCTTGAATAAAGCGTTCCACGTAATCTTTCTGAGCAAGGTTAACGATCTGAATGGTGGGGTCATCCTGCACTAATGCCAAGAAGCTGTACATGACATCATTTGCTTTGCCGATTGGTTGGTTTACAAATTCACGAGTGCCTTTGTGATCCTCTTCTAACGCTTTCACAATACCTTCATCGGCTTTAGCTAATGACTTCTTATTTACTTTATCGAAGATAGGGCGTGCTTCTGCTTGGCCTTCAACTACTTGCCATCTGCCGTCTTTCTCTTTCAGCATCAAATCCATCACACCTACGTGACTTCCCCAGCGGCCCGGCATCACTGACGTTACACCATTGATGGTCCCTTTCTCGGTATCAACATCAGGTAGGTTTGCGAAGTCTTTCCCTGGGAAGACCGCGTGAGAGTGGCCAAAAGCAATCGCATCAATACCTTCAACTTCTGTGAGGTAGTAAACTGAGTTTTCAGCGCCTAGCTTGTATGGGTCAGTAGAAATGCCCGAGTGTGGAATCGCCACAATCACGTCTGCGCCTTCTTTCTTCATTTGAGGAATCAGTTTCTCTGCTGTTTCCTTAATGTCTTTAGCAAAGACTTTGCCTTCTAAGTTCTTCTTATCCCACACCATAATTTGTGGTGGTACAAAGCCGATATAACCCACTTTTATTTGATGCGCTTCGCCGTTTGTATCTTTAAAGGTGTGAGTTTTGATGAGGTAAGGCTTGAAGTAATGCTCACCGGTTTTTTTATCAAATACGTTTGCGTTGATGTAAGGGAAGTTAGCGCCCGCCAACGTTTTTTGTAGAAAATCTAAGCCATAGTTGAACTCATGATTGCCAATGTTGCCCACATCGTAGTCTAGTTGGTTCATCGCCTTGTAGACTGGGTGCACATCGCCAGCGTTAATCCCTTTCGCAGCCATGTAATCACCCATTGGGCTGCCCTGAATTAAATCGCCGTTATCTACTAATACCGTGTTTTCTGCCTCGGACTTAGCCTGTTTCACTATGGTCGCAGCGCGACTTAAACCAATTTGCTGTGATGGTTGGTCTTTGTAGTAATCGTAATCCATCACGTTGGTGTGAATGTCGGTGGTTTCGATGATACGAAGCTTGATGGTATCGGCCATCGCAGGGCCCGCAAGCGTTAGCATGCCACTTAACACTGCGAGGGAAATAGGGTGAACTGCCACTTTCATTTGGTGCTCCAATTCAATGGGAAGGGGGAATCGTACCGCGTAATGTATCAAACGCTGGTGCAACTTAATGATAAAGATACAGAAAACTGTGAACATAAATCAGTTTACTGAACCTTATTCATATTAACCGCCGACTTTTTCACGCTTTTGAATGAGACCAAACAAAAACTTCTTAGCAGATTTTTGAATAAAAAATGAAATTTTAGAATTTCAGGTAATATAAACGCCCCGCCATAATGCTTGCATAACGATATCAATGGACGATGAGCAAGCACATGGCAACGAACGATTCAGTCACTTCTTTTCCTAAACCAAAGCCCCGGTTAGTTTCTGACAACTCAGTAGCTGGTGTTACTCGTTTTGCAAAGCAATCGCTACAGCCTGGTGAAGTCGCCTTAGTGGGGGCGGGGCCGGGTGATCCTGAACTTTTGACAGTGAAAGCACTGAACTGTTTGCAGCAAGCCGATGTGGTTTTGTACGACTACTTGGTGTCTGAAGAAATCATGGCCTTGATCCCTAGCGATACGATTTTTGTGTGCGTTGGGAAACGAGCTGGGCATCACAGTGTGCCGCAGGAGAAGACGAACCAGCTATTGGTGGACTTTGCCAAGCAGGGCTACAAAGTAGTGCGCATTAAAGGTGGTGATCCATTTGTATTCGGTCGTGGCGGTGAAGAGCTGGAAGTGCTTGCTGATGCAGGCGTGCGTTTTCAGGTCGTCCCTGGCATTACCGCGGCAGCTGGCGCAACGGCCTATGCTGGGATTCCACTGACTCATCGCGATTACGCGCAATCGGCCATCTTTGTGACCGGCCACTTGAAAGAAGAAAGCGATGAGATGGATTGGTCCACGTTGGCGCGTGGGAATCAGACTTTAGTGATCTACATGGGGCTGATGAAATCACACTATATTCAGAATCAACTCATTAAGCATGGTCGTTCTGCGTCGACTCCGATTGCCATTATTGAGCGTGGTACGCAGATTCAACAAAAAGTATTTACGGGAGAGCTCTCCCAACTCTCTGATTTATCGAAGGAAGCTCAATCGCCATCTTTGATTGTTGTCGGAGAGGTAGTGCGACTGTCTCAAAAGTTAGACTGGTTTTTGTCTAGTACTGAATTCAACAAAAGTGCTATTGCCAACTCCATATAATTTCAGACCAAAGATTAGAGACGTAATGCGCCTTCAAGCTTAAAAAGGAAATACAAAACATGGACCAACAACGTTTAACTCACCTTAAACAACTCGAAGCGGAGAGTATCCATATTATCCGCGAAGTTGCGGCTGAGTTTGATAACCCAGTGATGATGTATTCGATTGGTAAAGACTCATCAGTGATGCTGCACCTAGCGCGTAAAGCGTTTTACCCGGGCAAAATTCCATTCCCACTTTTGCATGTCGATACCGACTGGAAATTCCGCGAGATGATTGAGTTTCGCGATCGCACCGCTGCCAAATACGGCTTTGAGCTTTTGGTACATAAGAACCCAGAAGGTCTAGCAATGGGCTGCAGTCCGTTTGTTCATGGCTCGTCAAAGCATACGGACATCATGAAAACGCAAGGTCTTAAGCAGGCGCTAAACAAATATGGCTTCGATGCGGCCTTTGGTGGTGCGCGCCGCGACGAAGAGAAATCACGGGCGAAAGAGCGCGTGTATTCATTCCGCGATAAGAACCATACATGGGACCCTAAAAACCAACGTCCTGAGCTATGGAAGACGTACAACGGCCAGGTTAATAAGGGTGAGAGCATTCGTGTATTCCCACTTTCGAACTGGACGGAGCTTGATATCTGGCAATACATCTATTTAGAAAACATCGAGATCGTACCGCTTTATCTCGCTGACAAACGTCCAGTTGTTGAACGCGACGGCATGCTAATCATGGTTGATGATGATCGTATGGAGCTTCAACCGGGTGAAGTGATCGAAGAGAAGAGTGTGCGTTTCCGTACTCTTGGTTGTTATCCATTAACTGGGGCTATCGAGTCTGAAGCGAACACTTTGACCGGCATTATCGAAGAGATGCTGGTGGCAACGTCGAGTGAGCGCCAAGGTCGAGCGATCGACCACGATCAGTCAGGATCGATGGAGCTTAAAAAACGTCAAGGTTACTTCTAAAGGATCTAAGGAAAGATAATGAACAGTGCAGTTGAAGCTCAATTAGCCGAGCTTGGTATCGAAGGCTATTTAACACAACACCAGTACAAGTCGTTACTTAGATTCTTGACTTGTGGCTCGGTAGATGACGGTAAAAGTACACTAATCGGTCGCTTACTCCATGACTCAAAACAAATTTATGAAGATCAGCTAGCGGCAGTGCACTCAGACAGCCAACGTGTGGGCACCACGGGTGAAAAGCCTGACCTTGCGTTGTTGGTCGATGGCTTACAAGCTGAGCGCGAGCAGGGGATCACAATTGATGTAGCTTACCGCTATTTCTCGACGCAGAAACGTAAGTTCATCATCGCCGATACTCCTGGACACGAGCAGTACACGCGCAATATGGCAACAGGCGCATCGACGTGTGACTTAGCGGTGATCTTAGTTGATGCACGTAAAGGCATTCTTGATCAAACTCGTCGTCACTCTTTTATTTCCAACCTACTGGGTTTGAAACACTTTGTTGTGGCGATCAACAAGATGGATTTAGTGGATTACTCTCAAGAGCGCTTTGAAGAAATCCGCGATGAGTATCTTAAGTTTTCTGAGAACCTGACCGGGGATATTGATATTCAAATCATCCCGATTTCGGCGCTTGAAGGTGACAATGTGGTGGATAAAGGGCAAAACCTAAGCTGGTTTAAAGGCCCGTCATTGCTTGAACTTCTTGAAACGGTCGATGTGGATCAAGAAAAAGGTGCGGGTGAGTTCCGCTTCCCTGTGCAATACGTTAACCGTCCTAACCTCGATTTCCGTGGTTTTGCGGGGACGATTTCTTCAGGTTCGATCAAAGTCGGTGATGCCATCAAAGCATTGCCATCGGGGAAAACGTCAACTGTGGCACGCATTGTTACGTTTGATGGTGATATTGAGGAAGCTCGTGCTGGGTTGGCGGTCACTCTGACTTTAAGCGATGAGATCGATATTAGCCGTGGCGATTTGATTGTCCTAGACAATGCTCAAGTGGAAACCACAAACCACTTGCTTGCCGATGTGGTATGGATGACAGAGCAACCTCTGCAACCGGGCCGTGACTACGACATCAAAATCGCGGGTAAGAAAACTGTGGGCCATGTTGAAGCGATTCGTCACCAATATGATATCAACAACCTATCAACTCATAGTGCGGCAGAGCTGCCATTGAATGGTATTGGCTTGTGTGAATGGTCTCTCAATGAGTCAGTTGCGCTGGACAATTACCAAGATTGTGCTGATACCGGCGGCTTCATCATTATCGATCGTCTGACGAACGTGACGGTCGGTGCAGGCATGGTCAAAGAAAGCCTCGCGGTGGTTGAGCGCGATTTGACGGACATCTCTGCGTTTGAAGTTGAGCTGAATGCACTTGTGCGTAAACACTTCCCACACTGGGAAGCAAAAGACGTCAGCCAATTGCTGAAAAAGTAATTGGCGCGCCCGAGCACAATAAGCTCTGATTCTATCTGTTGTTGTGCTTGGGGCGTCGCTGCCTAACTGAGTTGCGAAATGCAGTTAGGTTATTCTCCTAATACCAGAATGCTTCGGTAAAGCCCAAGAAAACCGAGCATTCTGATGTTCTTTTCGCTTGCGCTGATTTTGGTCTGTTTACTCGTTTGTCTGGTGTCTCACGGATAAATGAGCCGTTGTTGTGCCCTTTGGGCGATTTGGTAAGGAAAGGCTATGTGGGAACAAGGGTTTGTATTAGCGATTTTGCTTGGCATTATCACTTGTTTACTTGTCACAAAAATTAAGCCTAGTTATGTCTTTGCGGGTGCCGCTTTTATTGCATTCATGGCGGGAATGATGGATTCAGCCACGATCGCTTCCAACTTTACCAACTCTTCGTTATTGACTCTGGTTCTGTTGATTCTTGCATCGTGTGCTTTAGAAAAAACGTTACTAATCAGTTGGGTGAGCCGTAGTATTTCTGAAGGCCAGTTAGGTAGTGTGATCGCTAAGCTCGGTGTATCAACGGCCTTGCTCTCTTCATTCACGAATAATACCGCCGTGGTTGTCTCATTGATTGGGGCGATTAAGCGTAATCAGCAGCATGCGCCTTCGAAATTACTCATCCCGCTGTCTTACGCGGCCATTTTTGGTGGCACATTAACTTTGATAGGTACGTCGACTAACTTAATCATCAACAGCTTTGTTGAAGATGCCGGTTTGCCGAGCCTGAGCTTTTTTACACCCACGATGATTGGCTTGGCGGTGTTGGTGGGAGGAATGCTGATTCTTATCCCGCTCAGTTACTTACTGCCGAACTACGATGATCAAAGCCAAGAAGATTTACCGTACTTTCTCGAGTCTCGCGTAGAGCCTGGTTCACCGTTAGTTGGGCGCACGGTCAGCGAGAATAATTTACGTGCGCTACGCAAACTGTTTCTTGCGGAGGTTGTACGAGATGGCGTGACGGTTTCCTCTGTAGGACCGGATTTCGTACTCAATGCGAAAGACCGTTTGTTGTTTTGTGGTGATGTTGAGAGCGTCGCGACCCTGCAAGAAATTCCGGGCCTCAAGCTTTTTGGTCAGCAGCACTTGAATGGGCAAAACTTTATCGAAGTTGTGGTGAGCTCATCCGCGACGTTTTGCTATAAAACACTCAAAGAGAGCCGATTCCGCGATCGCTTTGATGCCGTTGTTGTCGCTATTCGTCGTGGCCATGAGCGCTTAGAGGGCGGTTTGGGTAGCATTACCTTAGCGCCAGGTGACACGTTAGTTCTGGTTCCGGGGAAGCGTTTTGAATCGGAGCGCCGAGCTCATCGTAAAGAGTTTGTTTTAGTGCATGATTTGGACTCTAGCGCTCGGCTTGATACAAATAAATCCTCCATCGTGCTACTGGGCTTTGCTGCCGTAATTGGGTGTGCGCTATTAGAGCTAGTACCGATTATTAAAGGCCTTGCCGCGTATCTTATCGCACTTATCGCGTTTGGCATTGTACAGATTTCAGAACTGCGCCGCCGTTTCCCAATTGATATCGTTGTGATTGTCGGCTCTGCTTTGTCCATCGCTCAATTGATGATCTCTTCCGGCTTGTCAGAGAGAATGGGAGCGATGTTTATTGAAGCGTTCAATGGCTGGGGCGTGTTTGGAGCCTTGGTCGCAACTTACATCATGACATTAGTGCTTACTGAACTGGTGACGAATAATGCCGCGGCTGCGCTTTCTTTTCCTATTGGCTATAGCATGGCGGTCGGTTATGGCGTTGATCCGATGCCATTCATTATGGCGGTCTTGTTTGGCGCTAGTGCGAGCTTTATTTCTCCCTACGGTTATCAAACCAACTTGCTGGTGTACAGCGTAGGAAATTACAAATTGACCGACTATGTGAGAATTGGTGTGCCGATTTCGATTGTGTACTCTGTATTAGTACTTACTTTGATTCCGGTCTTCTTCCCGTTTTAATTCCGATATTTACAAGGATACGTTATGACTGCCGAAACGACGGTAAAAGATGAAAACATTGTTTGGCACCAGCATTCGGTCGATAAACAGTTTCGTGCTGAATTAAAGAAGCAAAAACCTGCCGTATTGTGGTTTACTGGCTTATCTGGAGCGGGTAAATCAACCGTAGCGGGAGCGTTGGAAAATCGCCTTGCAGCATTGGGTTACCACACTTATTTATTGGATGGTGACAATGTGCGACATGGTCTGTGTAGTGATTTGGGCTTTTCTGAACAGGATCGTCGCGAGAACATTCGTCGTATTGGTGAACTGGCTAAACTGATGGCGGATGCCGGCTTAATTGTGTTGTCGGCGTTCATTTCACCGCATCGCGCAGAGCGACAGCTAGTGCGCGACTTATTGCCAGAAGGTGAGTTTATCGAAGTGTTCGTCAATGCATCTCTAGAAGTCTGCGAAGGTCGCGATCCTAAAGGTTTGTACCGCAAAGCACGTGCGGGGGAAATTCCTAACTTCACTGGTATTGATTCTGAATATCAAGCACCGAAGAATCCGGAAGTCGATTTACCAGCGGGCGAAAAAAGCGTCGATGAGCTGGTGGACTTGTGCTTGGAAGCGCTTAAGTCGCGTGCAGTGATCCGATAAATAAGCATTTGGATCATTGGTGACCTCAAGCTCTTTGAGCGGCTTAAGAAGCATTTAGATCATGGGTGGTCAAATGCTTCTCGAACTGCCTACACGGTATGATGAACCGTACTTTTAGCGTCACTATGGACACTAAATCTATGATTTAAAAGCGCAAGCATTTGGTCGTAGTAGTCGGCATGTGGTTTGTTACCGAGCAAGGTACAGAGCTCATTGCCTGTTGGCGTGAAGCGGTAATATAAAAGGCGGACGCCTTTGCTGTTCACGTTCAGCGACAAGTTTTTACCTTGGTAGGTGAGGATCAATGGCGTCTCGATACCAATTTCGCCAGATTCAAGCTCGGTACTATGCAGTAACCCTAGTTCAATCAACAGCAACAAACTTGAATAGGGCAACTGAAAACTTCCCATGTTTAAGCTGTTGGCGATGTCTCGTTTGCCGAAGCTAAATATTCCTCCTTGCGCTTTATAACCAATTAACAGCTTGCGACTGTGATCCCCTCCAAAACTGCACGCCAGAGAGGCGGCTCTTTGCAGAGTTTGCGCTTCTTTTGGTGACATATCTTTGAGGATTTTGAGCGCTTTCATAGACGTCGAGCCTGGGTTTGTTACTTCACGCTTCATCACTTGAGCCCATAACTTTTGCATCGCGCTGTTATGGATGTCTTGAGCCATTTCAAAAAAACGATACAACCAGTCTTGGTCGGGCTCTCCGGCAGTTTCATCTCGGCATGAACTGTGTGCTAGCTTTAAAATCTGCTCTAGGTTTTTTTGTCGCTGTTCTTGGCGTCTCTGTTCACGCAGTTGGGCTCTTTCAAGCGCGGATTTGGCTGGTGGATCGGTTTGCAGTAAGGCATCAAGACCGTGTATTTGGGCAATGGTTTTTACCTTGCTGGCACTGTCTTTGATGTAGCCCTGCTTCTTTTCTTGTTGCGTATTTTTTTGTGCGTTTGACTGATGTTCGATGACAACAGGTTGCTTTGTCGGTTCTGCCATTAATTTTCCTACCAAGAACTGCGCTGTTCGCTTGTTTAAATTTACACCTTATCTAACCAGGCGACCAGATAGGAGTTCTCAGTTTTTGAACGAATAGGGCTATCCAAAATGATAATGAGTTGTTAAAATTGTTATCGTTATTTTGGAGGGACAATGAAGTTCTCAGAAGCAGGTAAATTAAAAAAGCACCTGTCGATAGCGTTTCTTTTGGTTATTTATGTTGGCGTATTAGCGTATTTGTCTCGTTATATCGTGTAACACAGAACTAAAAAAGGCGCCGATGTGACGCCTTAGGTGTACCGATGCATGTCAACGACTTAAACTACATATCGTCGTAGGCTTCTATTTTCGATCCCTCAATAACGTAAGCCGTTTCAGCCAGCTCGTGGCTTATCGTTTCGGTTTTCAACTCCCCAACCACATATATGACATCCCACAGTTCTTGAACGGGTGCGCCTTTGGGAAACTTCACGTAAATGATTTGGTTTGGTGGCGGTGGTGGTACGTGGATACAAGCTCCAAAGTATGGCACCAACAAAAACTCGGTGACGGTATTCGCGTCACCTTCAAGCGGGATGACAAAGCCCGGGATTTTAACTTGGCTTCCATTTAGCTCTGGTCGAACGTTACCAATTTTAGACTGTTGCGCTGCGCCGCCACTGTGATCAGAAGCTGGCATGCCCACGCTGTCGAACAGTTTGCGTTCTTTCTCAGGTACTAGATCAATCCAGTCGAGCGTTAATGGCTCCTCGCTTGCGAGTACTGGTGCTATAAATGAGACGATCAGCAAGCAACTTGCGAGTATTTTTCTCCACATTTTATTAAATCCTTATTGTCATTCCGTCACTTAGTGACTGTCGGTAGGCGCGAAAAGCCGGGATGAAACCAATTACAATTCCAGCGCATTGTACGAAACCTAATAACATCCATTCATAGGGCGATAAGAGGCTTAAAGTCAGATGTATTCCATAATGCTGTTGAATGATGGGTTGCACGATGGCGAGAATGGCATACAGCCCTGCCACTCCGGTCACAATTCCGGCGGCAGTAAGTAGACTGGCTTCGCTGATCAACAATGAGAAAACATGACGAGGTCTTGCTCCCATAGCGCGCAAAATCGCCATTTCACGGCGGCGCTCCTGCAAGCTGGTTAATAAGCTGCTTAGCATGCCGAGTAATCCTGCAATCACCACAAAGCCAGACACTGCCATTAAGGCTTGCTCGGCAACAGACATCATTCCCCACAGTTCATGCAACGCAATCCCGGGCATAATCGCGCTAAGCGGTTCTTTGGGATAAGTGTTGATTTGCCTTTGTAGGGCGAAAGTCTGAATACGAGATTTCAAACCGACCAGCATCGCGGTAATTTGCTTGGGCTGAAAGTCTCTGTTTTTGAGGTCTTGTGCCTTGGGTGTTGGGCCTAAACGTGCACCGCTTTCCCATCCGACGTGGATGGCTTCGATGGCTTCTAGCGAGACATGGACGGTTTTGTCGACTGGCGTGCCAGTGGGCGCAAGAATCCCGACAACTTTGAATGGCAGGTTGTCATGTCGGCTAAAGCCTACATCACTAATGCCGTGGGCAATGATGATTTCACTACCGACGTGATAACCCAGCTGTTTTGCGACATCAGAACCGAGCACGGTTTCAAATAAACCATTGAATTCTTGGCCTTCTGAAAAGGTTAGTGATTGCTTACTTCCGAATTTATAGTGTTCAAAATAGCTGTGGTTGGTTCCCATGACTCGGAACCCTTTGTGCGAGTCGCCAAGTGAGATTGGAATCGCCCAATCTACTGCTCGATGATTGGCAAACTCTTGGTAGCTCTTCCAGTCAATGTTGTTGGTGGCATTGCCAATGCGAAACACAGAGTAGAGCAGCAAGTTCACTTGTCCAGAACGGCCACCAATGATGAGGTCGGTGCCTGAAATTGTATTGGCGAAGCTATCTTTTGCCTGAGTACGAATGCG
Organism: Vibrio sp. J2-4; assembly: GCF_021728155.1. NCBI lineage: Bacteria > Pseudomonadati > Pseudomonadota > Gammaproteobacteria > Vibrionales > Vibrionaceae > Vibrio > Vibrio sp. J2-4. Next base: position 276,429 of record NZ_JAKKCN010000004.1, on the reverse strand, counting down.
TTCTACTCCTAAAAGGAGTATGACAGAAATCGCGACTGTCATGATGGTTAATATTGCCGTCGCCTTACGATTGATTAAGCTCTTCCACGCGAGCTTTGCAACAGCGCTCATGATGCGGCTCCTAGGTTAGATGCTTGGTTAATATCTGGTAGGTTAAGTGTGCGGTCAAATAAGGGCTCAAGCGTTGGATCGTGACTGACGAAGATCAGCGTAGCGTTGGCTTGATTCGTTTGCTCCATCAGGAGTTCAATAAACGCTTTACGGTTATCGTGGTCTAGAGCGGAGGTTGGCTCGTCAGCAATCACTAACCCCGGATACCCAATGAGTGCTCGTGCAGCCGCAACACGTTGTTGTTGGCCAATGCTCAGTTCCGATACCGGACGAGCATGAAGTTCGCTGGGTAGGTGGAGTCTTTCAAGCAGAGCTTGAGCTTGCTCTTCTAACGTTTGAGATGACGTTCTTGAACGAGCGCGGCCACGTCGTGTTTGACTGAATTGGCAAGGCAGTAGTACGTTTTCAAGTACGTTTAAATAAGGCAATAAATTGAACTGCTGAAAGATATAGCCAATGTGATCGGCGCGAAATTTGTCTCTTTGACTTGCACTTAAACTAACAAGGTCAGTATTCAGTACGGATAGAGAGCCTGATGTTAACGTGTTGATGCCAGTTAGTAGGGCAAGCAGCGTAGATTTACCGCAGCCACTGGGACCTTTGATAAATACGTGCTCACCTTGGGCAATATGTAACTGTGGAATATGAATGGTTGCGTGTGTTGAACCGGGCCAGACAAACTGGGCATTATTTAGCTCAACAACGTTTGACATGATTTCAGTCATACTAAATCACCAAAGCATTGGCGTGTAAGTGTGTACTTACACGCCACTCGTGTTATTTGATTACGATTTGGGAGTTATCTTTGCTCAGTTTGATGGCTGATTGCATGGTGTCAGTGAATATATTGACGTTGATTGACTCAGTCGTTGGAAATTGATTAAACCAGTCGGTTTGAATGTGACTGAGTTGGTTAACTTGGTCACAGCTGAATCGATATTGCACCGAAAACTCACCATGTCCGCCATTTTCATGCTCCTCATGGTGAGCATCGTGACCGTCATGGTGCTCATGTTCATCATGATGTTCATTGTGGTGATCATGGTGTTCGTGCCCTTCATGATCGTGATTTGTATGGTCATCATGGTCGTGCTCGCTATGATCATGGTCTTCATGAGGGGTGCTGAGGTTATGGTTTACGTAAGCTTCTTCAATATCACAATTGGCTTGCGCGTTAATAGCAAACAGTGTGTTGCTGTCTTCTAGGGTAGCAATTGCTTGTTTAAGTGCTTGCTCTTGCTGTTCATTTTCTGGAGCATGCTCGAAACCGACCACATCGGCTCCGGGAGCAGTAATCTCCACTAACAGATCCTTTCCATCTTGGGCGATATTAAATTCGACGTGACCATGCACATGAGCACCGTGCTGGCGGTATTCGTCCGCATTTGCTGCTGTCGATAAAGAGAGACCAATGACAAGCGCTAAAACATGTTTCGATGACATTTTGTGTTTCCTAATTTTGCTGGCACTAACCCGAGCAATACCGGATCAGATTTGTATTTACTAAGGTGCGACTCGTTGACACGTTAGGTGCAGGAATACGCACAAATTATGTTGAGTGTGGAATAGTTTGGAAATTAAGCAAAATAAGGCGGGGCACGAGCTGCACCACGAATGTCTTCACTATTAACAAGGCGCTGAAAGACATCATGGTATTGGATGCGCGTAAATGTTGGCGTCGATAGGGTCGGTTGAGCTTTGGCTATGCCGTGCTGAACCCCAGAAAATAGCTGGCAATGATGGTGTGTGTGGTGTTCGGGAGTCAGATCAACTTGATGAAGGATTACCGCAAAGTTCCAAGCGATCAGCAACGCGACACTGAAAAATAAAACAGTGCGATGCCAATGCTTCCGTATCTTTTGCTGGTGGTGGTACATCTGAGCTCCTCTTACCGACTGTTATAATATAACACCCATAATGAGTAAAAGTTCACTCTTTTGTTGGCTAGTGGGAAAATTTACGTCAACACATGTGATGTCGCCGAATCTGAGACAGTCTCCTTGGTGGAATCACTGAGCGTTAAACTAGGGGCAACAGAAAATCTCAAGCTTTAAGTTTGGTCGCATGGCTCCTTATACTGCGTACTACGGATATTAAGGAGCCAAGCAACGAGACTAGATGTTCTGTTTAATTAGCTCGATCACCTTTGCAATTTCATCTTGCTCAAGTGCGCCTTCTTTTACAAACAGCACTTTGCCTGTTTTGTCTTGAACAATAATGGCAGAGCTTTCTTCTTTAAGATCCCAAGTGTTGGCGACTACGCCATTTTCATCCAGAACCATAGATGACCAAGGAAACTCTTTTTTGCTGTCTTGGGCTGAAGATTTCACGAACGAACCTGTCCCCCAGATTGCATCATCTTGGTTAATGATCGTAGTTGTTTGGTAGCTTTCTTGCGGGAATTGCGCGGCGGTTATTGCTGACATCAAAGGGGCGTTCATTTCTTTTGAACTGCTACGACCTGCGATTGCTTGAATAACACGAACCTTACCCTGCATATGCTGGGTTGCCCATGGTTGGTATGCCACGCCCTCACCCTGCAAAACAATCTCGCCATAAGCCGCGACCTTGGCAGAAGGAACGGCCTCACCGACAGATAGGTTGTGTGCAAACGCAAAGCTTGGCGTTATAGCCAATAGTAGAGGTAGGAGAGTCTTAGTTTTCATATTGTTATATTCCGTACGAGTTGGAAGTTTTCCAGTATATATCCAGATCTAGGAAATTTGTAGAACTGTTGATAACATTTATTTAACGTATGGGGTGGTGTAATATTGCGTTATATTTAGAATTTGCTAAAATGAACCTCGTCGCAGATTGCGCATCAAGATTGCAGAGGATAAATAAGCAATCCGTGTTTTCTCAAAGGAATTGAGGTGAGTTATGCTACGTGAGTTTGCTGTATACCGACCATTACAAGTGGCACGTTTCGTTAAAACGTTGTTCAAAGGTCAATTCTTTATTGCTGGGGTTGGATGTTTCCAGTTCGACAATGGCAAAGTTTTGCTCCCTGACGTCAACGATCAGAAAAGACTCACCATCTTTAAAGAAGTCAACCAAGTGATTGCTTCGCTGTCTGTTTAAGAGCCCGTTGGCTTGAATTTAGTTTTCGATTTCAAAAAAAGAGCGACCTATTCGGTCGCTCTTTTTGGTTTGAGTTAGTCGTAGGAACTAACTTTGTAAGCTGGGTGGGAAGCAAACACCTGTGCCACCGATACCGCAGTAACCGTCAGGGTTTTTAGCCAGGTATTGTTGGTGGTAAGTTTCGGCAAAATAATACGGGCCCGCTGGCTGTATCTCAGTGGTGATATTCGCGCGTAGTTCCTCTTGCAGTGCTTGTTGATACAAGAGCTTCGATTTTTCTGCGCTCTCTTGCTGCTTCGCGGAATAAGTGTAAATAGCAGAACGGTATTGTGTGCCCAAATCGTTACCTTGACGCATTCCCTGGGTTGGGTCATGTTTCTCCCAAAAAACGGCCAGTAGTTTTTCTAAGGAAATCACGCGTTCATCGAAGACGACTCGTACTACCTCTGTATGGCCTGTTTTACCCGTACACACCTCTTCATAAGTAGGATTGGGTGTATATCCACCGGCGTAGCCAACCGAAGTGGAGATAACCCCATCCAGTTGCCAAAATACGCGCTCAGCACCCCAAAAGCAGCCCATTCCCAGCAGAATTTGTTGTTGATGCGGCTCCAATGGTGCCTTTAAGTTAGATTTGTTTACAAAATGATGATCTTCAACCTGCATCGGTTGATCTCTACCTGGCAAGGCATCTTCTATACTGATCAATGTTTGTTTGTTGAGCATGGTATTTGTCCTTCAATACGTGTCTTAAATTTGCGAACTTTTTCATTTCGTCTGTATCTGATGCTGTGATGACATAGACCGCGTTAAACCTATTAATATTACAGACTTAGACTTTAATTGGCGTTATCATTATTTACGTTTACTTAACCTCATTCAGCCAAAAAAGCATGATAAAAAAAGCTCTCCTCACCATTGTTGGCCTGTTTGCCTTTTCTCATGGTGCCTATGCCGATGTTTCTTTGACTTTAAAAGGCATCGATGGCGCTTTAGAAGAGAATGTCAGTGCGTACCTGTCGTCCATTCCAGCGAAGGACTACTCCACTTCTCTGCGCTTTCAAGCGAGATTAGATCAAAGTATCACTGAAGCTCTTAATGCGCTTGGGTATTATCATGCAAAAATTTCATACTCTATTCCGGAAGGGAATGATGAGTTGATCGTCAGCATCAAGCCGGGTTTACCTGTGAAAGTGAAAGTCATGGATGTGGTGATCACAGGTGAAGCAAAAGACGATGAAGAGTTCGCCAAACTTATTGAACGTTCACCGCTTAAAGTCGGCAAAGTATTGAATCAAGGCGAATACGATAGCCTGAAATCGGGTATTCGTAACTTGGCGTTGCAGCGTGGTTATTTCAATGGTGATTACAAGCTCAGCAAACTTGAAGTGATTCCTGACTTCAATGAAGCGAATGTGCGTTTGCATTATGACAGTGGTATTCGTTATCACTTTGGTCCGATTAACATTACTGGCAGTCAGATTTGGGAAAACCGTGTTGAATCAATGCGACCTTTTGAAATTGGTGAACCTTACTTGGTTTCGCAAGTGGGGGAGTACAACCAAAATCTGTCTAATACCGATTGGTTTTCATCGGTTTTTGTGGAGCCTGATTTAAGTAAATTGGATGAGGGACGCGAATTGCCAATTAAGGTCTCGCTCGCGCCAGCGTCAAAAAACCAAATAGAAACCGGTCTTGGTTACTCGACCGATACTGGTGTGCGTGGCACGTTAAAATGGAAAAAACCATGGGTTAGTTCACGTGGCCACAGCTTTAATACGGCGTTATCACTATCAAAGCCAGAACAGACGATCACGGCAGGCTACAAAATCCCGCTTGATGATGTATTGCGTGAATACTACCAACTGCAATTTGGTTTAAAGCACCTTGATAACCGAGATACGGAGAGTTTGGAATCCAACCTGGCAGTTGAGCGACATTGGCTAACCGATGGCGGCTGGCATAAAACCATTTATGTTCGTCACTTGTACGAAAACTTCTCTCAAGGTCTGCAAGATGATGGGGTGCAATTTGTGTTACCCGGAGCTACTTTTTCACGAACTCGTGTCCGTGGTGGCAACATGCCAATGTGGGGGGATAAGCAAAGTGTAACGATCGAATATGGTGATCCTGCTTTGCTGTCAGAAACGCGAGTATTGCGCCTATTAGGGCGATCATCTTGGATCCGCGGGATCGGTGATAATCATCGTGGTTTGTTCCGTTTAGAAGGTGGTGCGAACATCACTGAGGAATTTGAAAAGCTTTCACCTTCCCTGCGTTTCTTCGCTGGTGGTGATAACAACATTCGTGGTTATGGATATGAGTCTATTTCACCTGTGGATGAAAGTGGCGCCTTGACGGGTGGTAAATACATCGTCAGCAGCACATTAGAGTATCAATATCGCGTGTATGGAAACTGGTGGGCAGCCACCTTCTACGATATTGGTGATGCATTTAACGAAACACCTGAATGGAAATCGGGTGCTGGTGTGGGTATCCGTTGGGCGTCTCCGGTTGGACCGGTTAGCTTTGATTTTGCGTGGGGACTGGATGAAAAACCAGAAAGAGAGTTCCGCATCCACTTCTCATTGGGGCCTGAGTTATGATCAAAATGATGTTTAAGTGGACCAAATGGCTGTCGCTAAGTTTGATTGGTCTATTGCTGTTGCTCATCATTTTTGTTGCGACAGTGCTATTTACTCACCCTGGTCTTAAGCTCGCGTTGTGGGGAGCAGAAAAGGCTTTACCGCAACTACAGATAGAGAAAGTTCAGGGTTCATTATTTCCTCGTTTTGAGCTACAGAACGTCAGTTTTGTCGACGAATCTTTGAACATCGACGCAAAAGTCGATCGTTTAGCGTTAGCGGTTAACTTCCGTTGTTTCTTTGATCCTAAAGTCTGTGTCGATGAGCTAACCCTGCAAGGTGTTAACTTTCAGATGCCAGAGCTCCCTCCGGCAGGCGAAGAGCCAGAGGAGACACCGCCATTACGTACAGTCAGTACACCAGTCCCTATTTTTGTTAATAAGGTCAGTTTTGATGACATTAACTTAAACATTTTGGGCAACCAAATTGATTGGCAAGATTTCTCTACCGGGCTTTCTATGCAAGGCGACCGTTTAGTGATTGCGCCGACGGCATTAAAAGACATCAATGTTGCACTGGCTCCAAGTGAAGCTGAACCTGAAGCCGCCACCGACGAGCCGAAAGACGCTGACGCTCCGCCGCAAGATATTGTGTTACCTGAGGTGTGGATTCCACTCACTGTGGAAGCAAGACGCCTCGATATTCATAACTTCAAGCTTGCAGGTGAGAAGCCGGTGATCGTTCACCACCTTGGTGCTGTAGCGAAAGCGGGGGGCGACCGTGTTGATGTGAAAACATTAGAGCTCGATATGCCTGAAGTGGAAGGTAAGTTAAGCACGCAAGTAACGCTTTCTGCCGACTATCCTCTCAAAGCTCAGCTCGATGCGCTGGTGAAGCAAGCGGATGCGAAGGGACAAAAGCTGTCGCTGTCAGCTGTTGGTTCGGTGGGAGACCTTTCTCTCACTGCGACCTTATCTGAACTAGTCGAAGCGGAGATCAAAGGTGAACTTCAGCCCCTGAAAGCGCAGTTACCCTTTGATGTTGCAATCAAAAATGTGCAAGCGCAATGGCCGTTAATCGGTCAAAGTGATTATCAAGTATCGGTACCAAGTTTATCTGCAAAAGGTTCCCTGGACGGATACGCCGTGGCACTAGAAACACAAGCTTCGGGTAAAGATATTCCTGCTGTAGATGTTGCACTAAACGGCAAAGGCACATTAGAGCAAATCGATCTTGAAAGCCTGGTAGTTAAAACATTGGGCGGTGAGCTATCCGGTCAGGTGATGGCGAATTGGGCTGCGCCAATCAACTGGCAAGCTGACCTTAATTTGCAACATATTCAACCAGGGCTTCAATGGGAAGAAGCGGAAGGCGATATCAGTGGTAGCCTCTCGACTTCAGGTTCTTTAACAGAACAAGGCGGTTGGCAAGTCAGTTTACCTAAGTTAGATATCGATGGCATTTTGCGCGGTTATCCGCTGAATGTGGAAGGCCAACTGGAAGCGTCTGATAAGAATGGCAAAGGTGAAGACATTCAGCTTACCACGCAAGGTTTAGCGCTTTCTCATGGCCCTAACCAATTGAGTGCCAAGGGTAAGATTGATAAGCAGATATTAATGGATGTTGAGGTTAACTTCCCCGATTTTGCGAAAAGTGTTCCGGATCTTGCAGGTAAGATGCAGGGCAATGTTGCGCTGCGTGGTAGCTTGAAAGAGCCTGACATCAAATTAGACCTAGCGCTAAACCAAGTGAACTGGCAGCAGCAAGCGAACGTTGAAAACATAACCTTGAAGGGGGATGTGACGCCTCTGCCAGCACCGAAAGCGAACTTAAGCCTCATTGCGAACAACATTACCTACGACGACATTAAAGTTGATAGTGCAGACCTTGAAGTCTCTGGGGATGAAAAACTGCACCAACTGACGCTAGATGTGGTGTCTGACATTGTATCAACCAGCTTAGAAATTGAAGGCTCATTCATACAGAAGCCGCAAATGATCTGGGATGGTGCATTGCGTCGTCTTACTTTGAGCACGCCGCAGGGACCTTGGGCGTTGCAGAAATCGACGGCGGTTAAAGTCACCATTGATAAACAAATCGCTGATGTTCAAGCACATTGTTGGCTGCAAGCCAATTCGAGTGTTTGTTTGACCGAAGATATTAGTGTTGGTCAAAGTGGCGAAGCCAAGTTAGCTGTGAACGACTTTGACTTTGAACAAATCAAGCAGTTCCTGCCGCCAGAGACGAAATTACAAGGGTCGGTCAACGCGCAAGCGACAGCAAAATGGGCACCAGAGATGAAGCCGGAAGTCACGGTGAACGTTGATATGCCTAAAGGTCAAGTAGAGCAAGCACTAGAGCAGCCGATAACTCTTGGTTGGGAAAGCTTTAGCTTTAAAGCGGCGCTGGCAAAAGACAAGTTAGATGCTGAGTGGTTATTTGATGTGAGAGACAATGGTGACTTATCAGGTCAGGTTTCTTTGGTCGATGTAACGTCTGAGCAGCCTGAGATTGACGGTAAGGTCTCGCTATCGACATTCCATCTGGATTTCTTAGCGCCGTTGATAGGTGAGTACAGCCTATTCAAAGCGAACATGAATACTGATTTGGCGATATCTGGTGATGTTATGCACCCTAAAGTCAACGGTCAGTTCTTGATTGATCAAATGAAGCTACAAGGTGAAGTCACGCCGATAGACATTAACTCCGGTCAGGTCGCGATCAACTTTAAAGGTCACCAAGCGGATCTTGATGCGGGTATCATGACGCCAGATGGTGAGTTGGAAGTGACTGGTGAGGCCGATTGGCAGGATCTACAAAATTGGCATACCAAAGCTCGCGTATTTGCGAAAGAGCTTCAGGTGGATCTTCCACCAATGGTAAAAATCAAAGTTGAGCCGGACATGACTATTGATGTCACACCGCAGCTTGCTAAGGTCGAAGGTAATATTAATCTGCCTTGGGGACGAGTTGTGGTTGAAGAGCTGCCACCAAGTGCGGTTGGTGTTTCAAGCGACACCGTGATTTTGGACCAGAACTTACAGCCTGTGAGTGATATCGAGCCAATGCCATTTGATGTTGAAACGGATATCAACATTAAGATTGGTGATGACTTCCAACTGGCCGCCTTTGGCTTGAAAGGTGGTCTGAAAGGTAACCTCAATGTGACACAGAAAGATAAAGGTCCGTTCATCGTTGGTGAGGTTAATATCGTCGATGGTTCTTACCGCTCTTTTGGTCAGGATTTGGTGATTGAAGAAGGTAAGATCTTAATGAATGGCCCAGCAGATCAGCCGTACGTTTCTATTAAGGCGATTCGAAACCCAGATAATACCCAAGATGACGTGATTGCTGGTGTGCGTGTAACAGGACCAGCATCGGATCCAAATGTGGAGATATTCTCTGAGCCAGCGATGCCTCAAGCGAATGCGCTCTCTTACCTACTTCGCGGTCAAGACATTGATGGCGAAGCGGGAGGCAATGCTATGACGACCACGTTGATCGGCCTAAGTTTGGCAAAGAGTGGACGCGTGGTTGGTGAAATCGGTGAAGCCTTTGGGGTTCAAGATTTACAATTGGATACGGCGGGGTCGGGCGATGATTCTCAAGTGACCGTCAGTGGTTACATTCTGCCGGGATTACAGGTGAAATACGGCGTCGGCATCTTTAACTCACTAGGCGAGTTCACCGTGCGTTATCGATTGATGCAAGATCTGTATTTAGAGGCGGTTTCTGGTGTAGATAGTGCGGTTGACCTACTCTATCAATTTGAGTTCGATTAGAGCTTGTCCACCTGCGTACATAAAGTTCATGACTAAGGAGTGGTTATGCAGCATTTAGTTTTTGTATATGGGACCTTGCGTAAAGGAGAGTGTAATCATCACTTTCTGAGCTCGGCCCAGTTTCTTGGTCAGCATGAAACGGATGCTCAGTTCGCACTGTATGACTTAGGTCCTTATCCCGCGTTGTCTGTCGGGCAGCGCTCGATACAAGGTGAAGTGTATCTGATTGATGATGAAACCTTATCCGAGCTAGATAAGCTGGAAGATGTGCCAGTAGAGTATCGTCGAGAGAGCATCGTCACGCCGTTTGGCCAAGCTTGGATCTACTTGTATCAAGATACTGAACAACTGACCGAAGAAATCGCTTCCGGAGATTGGTGTCAAAAGGTGTGAGCTATACTGACATTATCAATAGCGACGAGCTGGTCACTAAGGAGTCATGATGAAGGTATTCGTAATTGTATCAATGGCGTTGATTCTTGCCGCATGCGCGCAAACAACTCTGCCGACCTCGAGTAATGTTACCGACTGGCAAGCGTTTGGTAAGCAATCTGCCTTAGATGGATTAAGAGTTTTATCTGAAGATCGTATCGCTGCATTGGATGGTACTAATCATGCTACGCCTGAACTGATCATGGCCTATCAAACGGGTTATCAGCAAGGGAAGCAAGAGTATTGTGAACAAAGCGCGTATATGCTTGGTGTTATCGGGCGTCCGTATTTTGGTATTTGTGATGACCTAGACCCCTTCTTTCAGCATGACTATGACGCCGGCCGAATGTCTTCTGCAGGCGCGCCTATCTAGTTGACTTACACAAGATGAAAAGCAAAAGAGCTGCCCTAAAGCAGCTCTTTTTAATTTTGTATCAGCCGTGATGCTTATTTTTTCTGAGCGCGCTCGTAAGATTCTAGGATTTCAGCTTTAGCGGCAGCAACATCTGCCCAACCATCCACTTTCACCCATTTACCTGCTTCAAGCTCTTTGTAACGCTCAAAGAATTGCGTGATCTGCGCTTTCAGTAGTTCTGGGATATCGTCCACATCTTGGATGTGATCGTACTCTTTCGAGATTTTGGTGTGTGGAACCGCAAACACTTTTGCGTCTTCACCTGACTCATCCGTCATATTCAAAACGCCAACAGGACGGCAGTGAATCACTGAACCTGGCATAAGTGGGTATGGTGTTGGTACCAGTACGTCGACTGGGTCGCCATCAAGAGACAGCGTATTGTTCACGTAGCCATAGTTACATGGGTAGAACATCGGTGCAGACATGAAACGGTCAACAAATACCGCACCAGAGTCTTTATCTACTTCGTACTTGATTGGATCTGCATTTGCAGGAATTTCGATCACGACATAGATATCTTCAGGCAGCGACTTGCCTGCTGGCACATGGTTTAAGCTCATTAGAATATTCCTTTTCATTAACGATGAGTCACACAGAAGCGGCTTCATCTGATGATAAATTCGCGTTTCACTTTAGCGACAAAAACGCGGCAGGTAAACACCTGCCGCGTTGGACAAAGGTCTGAAATTATTCTTCGTCGCGGTGCAGTTCAAGGAACTCTTCAACTTTGCGAACCATGTTCTTAGAACCAACAAAGAAAGGCACACGTTGGTGCAATTCGGTTGGTTTGATATCCATGATGCGATTGACGCCGTCTGATGCAATACCGCCCGCTTGCTCAATTAAGAACGCCATTGGGTTACATTCATAAAGCAGACGCAGTTTGCCCTGTGGATGGCTTTGCGTACTAGGGTAAAGGTAGATACCACCTTTCAGTAAGTTGCGGTGGAAATCAGCAACCAATGAGCCAATGTAGCGCGAAGTGTATGGACGACCGTCTTCTGGCACATTCTCTTGGCAGTACTTGATGTACTTCTTCACCCCTTGAGGGAAGCGAATGTAGTTACCTTCGTTGATCGAATAAATCTTGCCTTCTTCTGGAATCATCATGTTTTCATGAGAAAGGCAGAAGCTGCCGATAGATGGGTCGTAAGTAAAGCCGTTTACGCCGTTACCCGTGGTGTAAACCAACATGGTTGATGAACCGTAAATCACGTAACCAGCGGCAACTTGCTTATGACCAGGCTGAAGGAAATCTTCTTCTGTCGCTGGTGTGCCAATAGGTGAAACACGGCGATAAATAGAGAAGATAGTACCGACAGAGACGTTCACATCGATGTTAGAAGAACCATCAAGTGGGTCCATCAGTACCACATATTTGGCGTTTTGGTTGAGCTCTTTGTTGAAAGCAACCGCTTCGTCTTCTTCCTCACTGGCAACGCCACACACTTGGTCACGAGCTTCAAGCGCGGCTTTGAACTTATCGTTCGCGTAAACATCGAGCTTTTGTTGGTCTTCACCTTGGACATTTTCCGTGCCTACAGCACCAGTGATATCACCGAGGCCCGCTGCGTTGATTTCGCGGTTAACGATTTTTGCAGCTAAACGAATGGAGGCTAAAAGGGATGATAGATCACCGCTAGCGTGGGGGAAATCCGCTTGTTTTTCGACAATGAACTCGCCTAGGGTGCGCAGTCCTGACATGGTTAATCCTTACATTTTCATTTCATTGGGGGTAGTGCGCAAGTGAGCATCTCTTTATGGATGTTAAACGATTGCGCTGGATGTAAGTTTAAGTCGCAGATCTTTTTAATGGTAATGAAGTAACTGTTTGAGATCTCAATTTATTTGTAGACTTGTTTGAGGGATTCATCAGTAAGCAAGAGGTTGTACAGTCTGTGTTCAACCTTGTCATATTTGTGAAAGGGACTGCAAGAAGAAGGCTAAAGTCTCTCGCTTTTCTGGTTGTGATCGCGATAATGAAAGCATTAAAGAACGCATTACAAGGTTTAGTTTATGCACATTCATATCTTGGGTATCTGTGGCACATTTATGGGCGGCGCTGCGATTTTAGCGCGCCAATTAGGGCATAAAGTCACTGGTTCTGATGCCAACGTTTACCCACCGATGAGCACGTTGCTTGAGTCTCAAGGTATTGAAATTATTGAAGGCTTCGACCCGTCTCAACTCGACCCTCAACCAGACCTTGTGGTGATTGGTAATGCCATGAGCCGTGGTAACCCATGTGTTGAACATGTGCTCAATACCAACATGCGCTACACCTCTGGTCCGCAGTGGCTCAACGAGTTTTTGCTGCACGATCGCTGGGTATTGGCGGTATCGGGTACACACGGTAAAACGACTACGTCGAGCATGCTGGCTTGGATACTCGAAGACTGCGGTTATCAACCTGGTTTCCTAGTTGGTGGAGTACTTGGTAACTTTGGAGTCTCTGCTCGTTTGGGCGAAAGCATGTTTTTTGTCGTTGAAGCGGACGAATATGACAGTGCTTTTTTCGATAAGCGTTCTAAGTTTGTGCACTACCATCCTCGAACCTTAATCATGAACAACCTTGAGTTTGATCATGCTGACATCTTCGATGATCTAGAGGCGATCAAGCGCCAATTCCATCATTTAGTGCGAACGGTTCCCGGCAATGGCTTAATCTTAGCTCCGAAGCAAGACCAAGCTTTGGCGGATGTATTAGAGCGTGGTTGCTGGACAGAAAAGCAGTTTTCAGGTGTTGATGGCGACTGGCAGGCGCACAAATTAGTGGTCGATGGCTCAAAATTTGAAGTTGCTCTACAAGGCGAGAAGGTCGGTACCGTCGAATGGGATTTGGTGGGTGATCATAACGTTGATAATGCGTTAATGGCGATTGCCGCGGCGCGACACGTTGGCGTAACGCCGGAGCTTGCGTGTCAGGCTCTGGGCCGTTTCATTAACACCAAGCGCCGTCTTGAGTTAAAAGGTGAAGAGCAAGGTGTGACGGTTTACGATGATTTTGCGCATCACCCAACGGCAATTGAACTCACCGTCGGTGGTTTGCGTAACAAGGTAGGCGAAAAACGCATTCTTGCCGTGTTGGAACCTCGTTCTGCCACTATGAAGCGCGGCGTGCACAAAAACACACTCGCGGATTCACTACACAGCGCAGATGAAGTGTTCTTATTCCAACCAGACAACATCGAATGGTCGGTGCAAGATATCGCGGAACAATGTCAGCAACCTGCTTTTGTTGACGCTGACATCGATAACTTTGTAGCGAAAATCGTTGAACGAGCGCAGCCAGGTGACCAAATTCTGGTGATGAGTAATGGTGGCTTTGGCGGTATTCACGGCAAGATCCTCGAGCAACTTAAACAAAAAGTCTGATTTTATGCAAAACAAACAGCAGCAAGCAGAAAAAGCCATCACTTTAGCGTTAACTGGAGCATCTGGTGCGCCTTATGGTCTGCGACTTTTAGAATGTTTGGTCGCGGCGGATTATCATGTCTACGTTCTGATCTCTTCGGCGGCTCGTGTCGTGATGGCAACCGAACACAACCTTAAGCTGCCAAGTGGGCCAGAAGCCGCAAAGCAAGCGTTGGTAGAGCACCTGAACTGCAATCCCGATAACATCACCGTTTGTGGTAAAGATGACTGGTTCTCACCGGTAGCATCTGGCTCTGCGGCACCAAAGCAAATGGTGGTTTGCCCATGTTCTGCGGGAAGTGTTGCGGCGATTGCGCATGGTATGTCGGATAACTTGATTGAGCGCGCCGCTGACGTGGTGATGAAAGAGCGTGGGCAGTTGTTGCTCGTCGTTCGCGAAACGCCATTTTCAACGCTGCATCTGGAGAACATGCACAAGCTATCGCAAATGGGCGTGACCATCATGCCAGCGGCTCCGGGTTTCTACCATCAGCCAAAGAGCATTGAAGACTTAGTGGATTTTATGGTGGCGAGAATTCTCGACCACTTAGGTATTGAGCAAGGTTTAGTGCCTCGTTGGGGTTATGACCAGCGTTCGTGAGCTGATTGTGTAACCACTCAAATACCTTTACAATCCATCCAACTCATCGGGGAGCAAACCCATTTAGCATTGAGTCAATCAATGCATTTGGGCGCTGAGACCTAAGTTCTTAACTAGGGACCCGTATTACCTGAACCAGATAATGCTGGCGTAGGAATTGAGTCTGGATATTGGAAGTCCTTAATAGCCGCCTCAACCCTGTGCCGCTCAACTTATTTCTCTGAAATACTCATGGAGAGCGAGCAGTGAAAACCACTTCAAGTCTGATTGCCTTAGCTGCAATTACTTCAACTTCAGCGTTTGCTGCTGAAAACCCATTAACTATTTATACCTACGATTCTTTTGCCGCAGATTGGGGGCCGGGTCCTAAAATCGAGCAAGCTTTTGAAGCAAAATGTGGCTGTGACGTTAACTTCGTGGCGTTGGACGATGGTGTGTCGATCCTGAATCGTCTTCGTCTTGAAGGCGGTAATAGCAAAGCCGACATCGTGTTAGGTTTGGATAACAACCTGATGGCAGAAGCGAAGAAAACCGGTCTGCTTACCGAGCACAATGTGGATACGGCCAACACAGTGTTACCAAATGGTTGGAGCGACACGACGTTTGTACCGTACGATTACGGCTACTTCGCGTTTGTGTACAACACAGAGAAACTGGCTAATCCGCCGAAAAGCATGAAAGAGCTGGTGGAAACGCGCGACGATTTGAAAGTGATTTATCAAGATCCGCGTACGTCAACGCCGGGCCAAGGCTTGATGCTGTGGATGAAATCCATCTATGGCGACGATGTGACGCAAGCGTGGCAGAAGCTAGCGAGCAAAACCGTAACGGTCACGAAAGGTTGGTCAGAAGCGTATTCCATGTTCCTTAACGGCGAGTCGGACTTAGTGCTTTCTTACACTACGTCACCTGCGTACCACTTAATTGCGGAAAACGATTCAAAGTTTGCGACGGCGAATTTTGCTGAAGGTCACTACATGCAAGTTGAAGTCGCCGCTAAAGTGAAAGGGGCAAAAAATTCAGAACTTGCTGATCAATTTATGAATTTCATTTTAAGTGATGAGTTCCAGTCAGCGATGCCAACGGGTAACTGGATGTACCCTGTTACTGACGTTGAGTTACCTAAAGGTTTTGAAACCTTGAGCGTTCCAAACCAGTCGTTGAGCTTTAGTGCTGATGAAGTGGCAAAAATGCGTAAGTCTTGGATTCGCGAATGGCAAAGCGCACTGACGTTTTAGCTGACGTTCCACCCCTCATCTGAATGAGATAGGTTTTACCTTTGAATTCTGTTCCAAAAATAGGTTTAGGGGTCGCGATGATCATCGCGACCTTTGTTGTTTCTGCCCTAGGTGCTTTGATGGTTCAAGCCCCTTCACTTGATGTGTCAGTGGTATGGGACGACCCGTATTATCAACATGTCACCAAGTTCAGCTTCTACCAAGCTTTTCTTTCCACATTGCTCAGTGTTGGCTTTGCCATTCCAGTTGCGCACGCGCTTTCACGTCGCCAATTTTGGGGTAAGTCATTACTGCTTAAGCTGTTTGCATCGACGCTAGTTTTGCCTGTTTTGGTTGGTGTTTTCGGGCTATTAGCGATTTATGGCAACAGCGGTTTGTTAGCGCAGTGGCTACAGAGTTTCGATAGCAAACTGCCATTTTCTATTTACGGTTTGAACGGCATTTTACTCGCCCATGTGTTCTTTAATTTACCTTACGCGGCGCGCTTGCTGTTGCAAGCATTAGAATCTATTCCTGCCGAGCAACATAAGCTGTGTGCGCATTTAGGTATGAACCATTGGAATAAGTTTCGTTGGGTGGAATGGCCGCGTTTAAGACAGCAACTTCCCCACGTTTGTGGTTTGGTATTTATGCTGTGTTTTACCAGTTTCGCCACTGTAATGGCATTGGGGGGCGGGCCAAAATCCACCACCATTGAATTGGCAATTTACCAAGCGATTAAGTTTGATTTTGATTTACAAGCTGGGGCGTTATTGGCGCTGTGGCAGATGCTGTTATGTGGACTGCTTGCGATTGGAGTGCAGAAGTTAACAAAGCCTGTTTCTATCAGTGCTGGCAGCACATCGGTACAGCAATATTTAACGAAGGATCATGGGTGGTCAAAAGCTTGGGATAGCTTTTGGATCATAGGTGCCTTTTTATTGGTGATACCACCGTTATTGATGGTGTTACTGAGTGGCATCAACCAACAAGTTTGGACGGTGTTAACCGATGAACGTTTTTGGTCTGCGTTATCTAACTCACTCAAAGTGGCAGGGTTAGCCAGTGCGCTTGCGGTCGCTGCAGGGGTGTCCATACTATTGACCAGTCGCCGTTGGCGGTTGCAGTACAAAAACACGCGAGCCGATCAGATTGAGTTAATCGGCACCATTATTTTGGTGACTCCAGGTCTGGTGATTAGCACCGGTTTATTCTTACTACTGCGCGCATTTACCGATGTTTTTAGCTTGGCATTTTTTGTCGTGATTTTGGTGAACGGTTTGATGGCTTTGCCTTACGTGATCAAAACGCTAGCGCAACCGATGCTGCACATTGAGCAACAGTATCAGTATGTATGTGCCAGCTTAGGCATGCGTGGTTGGCAACGATTTAAAGTGGTGGAGTGGCAGGCGCTACGCAAGCCGTTTGCACATGCGTTTGCGATTAGCTTTATGTTTGCAATAGGGGATTTAAGTGCCATCGCACTGTTTGGTGGACAAGAGTTTCGTACCTTACCTCTGTATTTGTTCCAGTTGCTTGGCAGTTATCAGATGGACGCAGCAGCGGTGGTATCGGTGACCCTATTGTTGTTGAGTGTGGGCTGTTTTGTCTTGATTGAGAAAGTATTGAAAACGAAGGAGAGAGCGTAATGTTAGTGTTGGATGATGTGCAGTACACCTACCAACGTGAACTGTTTCGTTTTGACTTAACGATTGAGCAAGGTCAGATAGTGTCGCTGATGGGACCAAGTGGAGCTGGAAAATCGACGTTGCTAGCGTTGGTGGCTGGGTTTATCCATCCTGACCAAGGTGACATTCGGGTTGATGGTGAGTCTATTGTGCGTAAAGAGCCTTATCAGCGTCCTTTCTCCATGCTGTTCCAAGAGCATAACTTGTTTTCTCACTTGTCGGTGCGTGACAACATTGGCTTAGGTTTACACCCAGGGCTAAAGCTCACGGTAGACCAAAAACGTCAGGTTGAACAAGCTGCGCAGCAAGTTGGCGTTGCAGAGTACCTCGACCGTTTGCCTGAGCACCTTTCTGGAGGGCAGCGTCAACGTGTTGCCTTGGCGCGTTGTTTTGTTCAGCCTCATCCCATGTGGCTGTTGGATGAGCCTTTCTCGGCGCTTGATCCGGTTTTACGTGAAGAGATGCTGAGCTTGGTAAAAAAACTGGCGGCAGAGCGGGGAATAACCGTATTGATGGTCACGCACCATTTAAGCGATGCCAAAGCCATTGCCAGCCACTTTGTGTTTGTGGCTGATGGCAAAGTGGAAGCGGCGGATAGTATGTCTGCATTGAGTGAGCAGCATGCGAGTGAGAAGCTTGCGGCATTTATCCGAGCCGCACGCTAATGCTCAATGGTGGCTGGGTTATGCTTCTCCGCAACACAAACCATGTCGAGGACCAAATTCAAATTGAGATCTTAGGCTCATGATATGGTCAATCATCGCTTGTACTCGTCGCGTTCGGTTTGCGCCAGGACGATAGACTAAATAAATGGGCATTGGTACCGTGTGCCATTGAGGTAAGACTCTGACTAAGGAGCCATTTTTCAGCTCTTGCGTCATGTTTTGCATAGGTAAGTTAGCGATTCCCAATCCTTTGAGCGCGCCTTTTAATACCGCTTCTACGGTGGTGCTAGAGAAGTTACTGCTTACTGAGACGTTGACCGTGTTGTCCTGCGAAATCAACGTCCAAGGGCCTATCTCTGAAACATACTGATATCTCAAACAGTTGTGTGTTGTCAGATCTTCTGGCGTTTTAGGTACGCCACACTCAGCTAAATACTCAGGACTGGCGGCCAATACTCGGGTGGTGTAACCCAATTTTTTAGCAATCAGTCGATCATCGACGATCTGGCCGACTCGAATTGCCATATCAAAACCGTGTGAAAACAGATCAACAAAATCGTTCGATGCTTCTAACGCAATTTGTACTTTTGGCCATTGTTTTAAAAATGGTAAAAAGATGTGCTCAGCCATATACGCATCCAAGGCTGGCGGCGCAGCAATGCGAAGCCGACCTTGGATCTGCTGTTCCATTTCCTGAACGTCTTGACCAATCGAGTGAAATTCCTCAACTAAGCTTGCAGCACGCTCTAAAACCATTTGACCAGCTTCGGTAATCACCAACTTTCGGGTCGTGCGCTCTAGGAGCTTGGCTTCAAAGTGTTGTTCGAGTTTGGTTATGGCTTTACTAACAGTAGATTTTGGTAGGTTTAACTCCGCCGCGCACTTGGTTAAGCTCAGTAGCCGACAGCTTGTGACAAAGATAGAGAGCGTCCTAAAGTCAATTGTTTCTAAATTTCGAACAATCACTTTCAATTATCCATATTGTTTCAATATTGATCTGATTATAGTCTGGCTCTTCATCCTTAGCCATCAAGTTATTGTCATTTGAGGTAAACAACATGTCCAACTCTGTAGACTTATTTTCTCCTATCGAACTCGGTCAATTAGCATTAGATAACCGTGCCATTATGGCCCCTTTAACGCGCGCTCGTGCCAGCGCAGATCATATCCCGAATGACCTTATGGTTGAGTACTATGCTCAACGCGCGAGTGCTGGACTTATCATTGCTGAATGCACCATGGTGATGGAAGGAACGTCTGCTTTTATGGCAGAACCGGGCATTTATAACGAAGAACAAATTGCAGCTTGGAAAAAGGTAACGGATGCGGTTCATGAGAGAGGCGGTAAGATCGTATTGCAAATTTGGCATGCGGGACGCGCTTGTCATCCTGAACTGAATGATGGGAAAACGCCTGTTGCAGCGAGCGCACTAGCCATTCGTGATGAGTTAGTCCATACCCCTTCCGGTAAGCAAGCATATACGGTACCACGAGCACTCGAAGTGGATGAGATAGCTTCTATTGTGGCGGCGTTTAAGCAAGGTGCGGAAAACGCCAAGAAAGCAGGCTTTGATGGTGTGGAGATACATGGCGCCAATGGTTATCTTATCGATAACTTTCTTCGTGATGGTTCGAATTTACGTACTGATGAATACGGTGGCTCAGTCGAAAATCGTGCCCGTTTTTTACTTGAGATAGTTAAAGAAGTGGTCGAGGTATGGGGACCTGGAAGAGTAGGGCTGCGCACATCACCATTAAATGGATTTAATGACATGAAAGACAGCGATCCGGTTGGCTTGGTTCGTTACTTAGCTAAGCAACTTAATGCTTTCGATCTTGCTTATTGGCACGTGATGCGTGCGGATCTAAAGGGCGTACAAAAAGCAGATGTTCTCAAGCCAGCACGCGAAAACTATCAAGGTTACCTAATGGCCAACGTGGGCTACAGTGCACAAGAAGCGACAACGGCAATTGCAGAAAATCAAGTTGATGTGGTCGCATTTGGCGTTCCATTTATCGCCAACCCTGATTTAGTTGAGCGATTTAAGAAAAATGCACCTCTTAATGAGGCAAAACCTGAGCACTTTTATTTAGGTGGAGCAGAAGGTTATACCGATTACCCAGTAATGGCATAATCCTTACTTGTTCAATATAAAAAGGACGCTAATGTTAGCGTCCTTTTTCGTTTCTTTAGTTGTTTAACCTTGCGGTTTCACGACCATCACATTGATTGGAGAATATTCCACGACCTTACTTGCGACAGAGCCAAGCATTACTTTATTGATTTTAGAACGCTTGTGACTTGGCATAATGATGAGATCAGCGCCCAAGCGCTCTGCATAATCAAGAATCGTCGCGTAGGCTTTGCCCTCAGCAACATGCACTTGGTACACCACATCTTCAGCAATATGCTTATTGGCAAAAGCTTTTAATTGCTGCTTCACGTCTTGCTTCATTTTGGCTGCTGCATCTTTTGGGAAGTATGTAGCAACCATCGACATGTGAATACCAGGTAGTACTGTTAGAAGGTGGATTTGCGCATTCGCTTGCTTTGCCTGCCAAACCGCTAGTTCAACCGCTCGGTCTGAAAAGCCTTGGTCATTTAGATCAACCGGAACAAGAATTTGTTTGTACATTCAATGTCTCTCACTAAGGCCCCTTGTCCTCGGGGCCAAATCGGTTATGCGCTCAATTGTTCCTTACGAGCACGACGTTTTTGGTTCATGGCAAGCACCAGCAAAATCATTAAGCATGGCACAAATACCCATTCTTTCATCGGACGTTCTGCATCTTGGATAACCCACTTGATCTCCCAATCAAAGTCGATACCTGCAGACTCTGCCGGGCTACCAAACTCGACCATATCGACAATCATTTTGTTGTCGCTTTCGGTCAGCATCAGACCCATAGACGAAATGCGTGCTTCCGCTGTTGTCGCACTGTCTTCGAATGGAAGACGAACCGTTTTCTCGATGTAGTCGCCTTCAAGGTTTTCGCCGGCAACACGTAGCTCCAATGATTCTCCTACATTTAGCGTTTCCGTGATTTGAGCTACCTCAACGCCAGGAGAAAGAACTTTCGCTGGATACAGCATGTCCCACCAAAAACCAGGACGGAAAAACGAAAATGTCAGTACTAATAATAGAACGGTTTCCCACCACTTGTTACGCGTGAACCACCATCCTTGTGTTGCGGCGGAGAAGATCAGCATCGCAATGATCGATGAGATGACAGTGAGTGCTAAATGCCACCAAGAGTCTATCCCCATCAACAGTAGCTGGGTATTGAACACAAACATGAATGGCAAAATGGCGGTTCGAATATCGTAAGTAAAGCCTTGGATACCTGTACGAATTGGGTCTGATTTAGCAATCGCAGCCGCCGCAAATGCCGCAAGACCTACGGGTGGGGTGTCGTCGGCCAAAATACCAAAGTAGAAAACGAACAAGTGCACCGCAATGAGTGGGATGATCAAGCCATGTGCTGCACCTAGCGTGACAATAACCGGTGCCATCAACGTAGATACTACGATGTAGTTCGCCGTTGTCGGTAGACCCATCCCAAGAACCAAGCTGATTATTGCGGTAAACAGCAGCATAAGAATGATGCTACCGCCAGAGATAAACTCAACGAAGTCCGTCATGACCAGGCCGATACCCGTTAGGGTGACGACCCCAACTACGGTACCTGCCGCTGCCGTTGCAACGCCGATACCAATCATATTGCGAGCGCCAGCAACCAAGCTCTCAGCCAGATCGACGAAGCCATCTTTGGTTTGCTGCATCATGTCACCTTGCTTTGATAACAGAGCAATCAATGGACGCTGAGTCAGCAAAATGAAAATCATGAACACCGTTGCCCAGAATGCTGAAAGACCTGGCGAGAAGCGCTCTACAGTCAGACACCAAACCAATACAACGATAGGCAGTAGATAGTGCAAACCAGATTTAACCGTTGGGCCAGGATCTGGTACTTCTGTTAACTCTGCATCAATCTCAATTGCGCCATCTTGCACGTGATTTGCTGAGATCTTCACCAAGCCAACGTACGCAATTAACAGGGCAACCGTAACAATTGGCGTCGCGGCATCACCAAAGACATCTTTCGTCCAACCCACTCCGTAGTAAACCAATGCGCTGATCACACACAGTCCTAAGATTGTGCCAGTAAAGGAAAGCAAACTTTGCACTAACGTTGGGTTGTGGCGACGAGGAAGACCTGTCATACCCGCTTTACACGCCTCAAGGTGAACGATGTAAATCAAAGCGATGTAAGAGATAAGTGCCGGAAGTAGGGCAGCCTTAATCACCTCAACGTATGAGATACCGACATATTCCACCATCAAGAATGCCGCTGCGCCCATGATTGGTGGTGTTAACTGACCATTAGTTGAGGCGGCAACTTCAACGGCTCCCGCTTTGGTGCCCGGAAAACCGACACGTTTCATCAATGGGATGGTAAAGGTACCAGTGGTTACCACGTTTGCGATTGAAGAGCCAGAAACAAGCCCGGATAAACCAGATGCAACAACGGCCGCTTTTGCAGGACCACCTTTCATATGACCCAGTAAAGAAAAGGCGACTTTAATGAAGTAAGCACCTGCGCCAGCACGTTCCAGCATGGCGCCAAACAATACAAACAAGAACACAAAAGAGGTTGAAACGCCTAATGCGACACCGAATACACCTTCCGTTGTTAGCCATAAGTGAGACATGGCCTTGTTTAAGCTCGCTCCTTTATGCGCGATAACATCGGGCATGTAAGGGCCGGCAAAGGTGTAAGTAAGGAAGACAGCAGCAACCACCATCAGTGGTGGACCGAGCGCTCGGCGCGTTGCTTCTAAAAGGAGAACCATACCGATGACAGCAACGACGATATCTACCGTTGTTGGTGCACCGGAACGTCCAGCTAGCTCGGTATAAAAAAGGTAAATATATGCCGCAGAAAAACTACCTGCTAGCGCCAATATCCAATCGACAAGAGGGATATGATCGCGAGGGGAATTTTTCATCGCTGGATAAGCAGTGAAAGCCAAGAAGATCGCGAAAGTGAGGTGGATTGATCGCGCTTCCGTGTCGTTCAGTACGCCGAAATTAAAAATAAATGGTAGCGGAGATGCGTACCATAATTGAAATAGTGACCAACACAGAGGAACAAACCAAAGGATTCGTCCTTGCATTCCCGAGGGGCTACGTGCACCTGTGTCTGCCTGAGCCACCATTTCTTGCACATCTTGTGACGGAGCTTGATTCGTCGCCATGTACTTTTTCCTTATTATTGATGGTCCTGTCGGATTTTTATCGAGAACCACACTTCGCCTTTATCAGTGTAGCGAATGGAGCGAAGTTTGCTTTCGAGTATTTTGCTGCCTGAACTCAAAGTGTTGAATTTTGGAGACTCTGCTAGGCGGCGTTTAAGTTTTTCTTGGGTATGAACTCGCAATTTTCGGAAGAAAACTGGCGAATGAAGCATGCAGTTAGCACGTGCTACAACCTGCATGCTCAAACAGGCAGAAAACCATCTTTTCCTGCCTGTGAGTTTGGAGTCTGAGGAAGTTACTTAAGTAGACCCACTTCTTTGTAGTATTTTTCTGCACCTGGGTGAAGAGGGATAGATAGACCCGCTTTCACCATGTCTTCTTTTTTCAGGTTTGCAAACGCAGGGTGTAGACGTTTGAACGTATCGAAGTTTTCAAACACGGCTTTTGCAACGTTGTAAGCGACATCGTCTGAAACGTCTGCTGTTGTAACCATCGTTGCCGCAACACCAAAGCTGTTTACGTCTTTGTCTGTGCCACGATACATGCCAGCTGGCACTGAGCTAAAGGCGTAGTATGGGTTATCAGCAACAATCTTATCGATTTTCGGGCCTGTTGCAGAAACTAGCTTAGCATCACATGATGTTGTTGCTTCTTTGATTGAACCGTTCGGGTGACCCACCATGTAAATGAATGCGTCAATTTTGTTGTCACAAAGTGCTTGAGAACGCTCAGAGCCCTTTAGCTCAGAAGCCAATTTGAAGCTGTCGTTTGTCCAGCCCATCGCTTCCATAACAACGCCCATGGTTGCACGGTCACCAGAGCCAGGGTTACCGATGTTTACGCGCTTACCTTTTAGGTCTTCAACGTTTTCGATACCTGAATCTGCACGAGCAATGATGTTGAAAGGTTCTGTATGAAGAGAGAACATTGCACGTAGCTTTTTGTACGGGCCTTGTTCCGCAAACTTACTCGTACCGTTGTAGCCGTGGTACTGCCAATCCGATTGCACGATACCAAAATCTAACTCGCCAGCACGGATAGTGTTAACGTTGTAAATAGAGCCGCCAGTCGATTCTACTGAACAACGAATGTTGTGTTCTTTACGACCTTTATTGACCAATTTACAGATAGCACCACCAGTAGGGTAGTAAACACCTGTAACAGAGCCAGTACCGATAGTAATAAACTCTTGAGCGTTAACTGCGCCTGCACCCATTACTGCTGCAGCGATAGCGCCTACTTTGAGAAGTTTGTTAAATGCCATGAATTTCCCTTCCTTATATTCATTATTTACCCGGAAATAACCATAAATCACTTCTGGAGTTTCCTATTTGGAAACGGCATCTTTTCCAATCCAATCGTTTGAAAAAGCGAGCGAATCATAACAAAAAATTGGCAGAAAATTATCCAATTGTTAAATGTTATAGTTGATAAGTCTGAATCTTGTGCAGGAGGATAGTGTTAGATTTGTGATTTAATTCTTTTTATAACAAACACTTAATAAGTATTAAGTGAACGAAGTGAAAAAGATCAATTGCGTGATGTTAATCACAAAATAGGTGGTTAAATAATGGTCTGGATAAGCAAAGAATTTACATAAATCATGGGCTACAAAATGAGATTTCTTTTATAGCCCACAAAGAGTTAGCTGATCTAAATGTGAAAGAACTTAGCCAGTGTATTCGAACAGTTCACACACTGATTTGAACAACTGTTCAGTCGTAATCGCCATCGTTGGAGTGATAAAGATAGTGTCATCACCTGCAACAACACCAAGAATACCTTCGGATTTACCCAGTGAGTCAAGCAAGCGAGCAATCAACTGCGCAGCACCAGGGCCAGTATGGATAACAACTAATGCCGCGTTATGGTCAATGTCTAGCACCAGTTCACGCAAAGAGCTGCTTACAGTCGGTACGCCTAGCTCAGCAGGAAGGCAGTAAACCATTTCCATTTTTGCATTGCGTGTGCGGACGGCGCCAAATTTAGTCAGCATGCGTGATACTTTCGATTGGTTAATGCTTTCAAATCCTTGTTGTTTGAGTGCATCAACAATCTCACCCTGTGAGCCAAAGCTCTCTTCTTTTAATAGGGCTTTAAAGGCGCGGACTAAGTTGTCTTGTTTTTCTGAATTGCGCATAGTCATTACGAATCTCTTATTACGGGTCAGCAATTTTGCATATTCTCGCATATATATTCATGCGGTGCCAAAGAGTCCCAGTATTATGTTAGTTACGTCACTGTAAACTATATACCACATGGAATTCTTTAACTATATGAAGTAGGGCTGTTTTTGTTTTCTTGAATTCCTTGTCATTTCAACAGAATAAAAGAATAATCCAAGCCCCATTTGTAGCACGGTAACAGCGAGTTGCGCGAGGTCGCAAAGCTAGCGTTAATTGATTGTAATCAAGTTGTGATTCCGATAGCTTTATTTAAGTTGGTTACAAACTACCCTACGAATACGTTTATAAGAGAAATACTCTCAAGGAGAACTACATGAAAGTAGCCGTTATTGGTGCCGCTGGTGGCATCGGGCAAGCCCTGGCCCTTCTACTTAAGAACCGTCTTCCTGCTGGTTCTGATTTAGCCCTATACGATATTGCTCCAGTAACTCCTGGTGTGGCTGCTGATCTTAGCCACATCCCGACGCCAGTTTCTATCAAAGGTTACGCGGGTGAAGATCCTACTCCAGCACTAGAAGGTGCGGATGTTGTGCTGATTTCTGCAGGTGTTGCTCGTAAGCCTGGTATGGATCGCGCGGATCTATTCAATGTAAATGCTGGTATCGTTAAGTCGCTAGCGGAGAAGATTGCGGTTGTTTGTCCGAAAGCTTGTGTTGGTATCATCACAAACCCGGTAAATACAACAGTGCCAATTGCCGCTGAAGTACTTAAAAAAGCGGGTGTTTACGATAAGCGTCGCTTGTTCGGTGTAACAACACTTGACGTTATCCGTTCAGAAACATTCGTTGCAGAGCTAAAAGACAAAGATCCAGGTGACATTCGCGTACCTGTTATCGGTGGTCACTCTGGCGTAACGATCTTACCTCTACTGTCTCAAGTGGAAGGCGTTGAGTTTACAGCTGAAGAAGTAGAAGCATTAACGAAACGTATTCAAAACGCAGGTACCGAAGTTGTAGAAGCGAAAGCGGGTGGTGGTAGTGCAACACTATCAATGGGCCAAGCTGCATGTCGCTTTGGTCTGTCTCTAGTTCGTGCTCTTCAAGGTGAAGAAGGCGTAGTTGAATGTGCATACGTTGAAGGCGACGGTGAGCACGCGACTTACTTCGCACAGCCTGTGAAACTAGGTAAAGAAGGCGTAGAAGAAGTACTAAGCTACGGCAAACTCAGCGACTACGAAAAGTCTGCACTAGACGGTATGCTAGAAACACTAAATGGCGACATCAATATTGGTGTTGAATTCGCAAAGTAATCTAGAAAGCCCGAATAAGAAGAAAGCCGATCAAAATGATCGGCTTTTTTGATCTTTGGCTTCTCTGCTTCGTAAAATTACTTGATCAAAACAACGTGGTGAAGGAGAAGATGATGGAAGCAAGTCGAATCCGTAAAGGCATGGTTGTTGAATGCCAGCAGGGCGTAGGTACGATATTGGTGGTCGACCGTGAAGCAGAGACGGTACTGTTGTCGAAACAAGGTTCTGATCAGCAGATTGCGGTTAGCTTTGATGAAATAGAAGATGACCCACAACTGCATGGCGGTAGTGACAGATATTACTAGCGCTTATCACGGCATTAGGTATCAGATACAAAAAAGGAAGAGCTTGCTCTTCCTTGTTGTTTTAAGTCTTGCGTATGGGTTGCTATGATTACTTCGTGCGTTGTACCGCGACATGAGCCAGAGTAATAAGCGCTTGCTTGTATTCAGATTCCGGCAATACTGATAGTTCTTCGATTGCTTTGTCTGCTTCTTCTAGTGCTTTTTGCGTCGTGTATTCCAGAGATCCGGCCTCTTTCATCACCGCGAGAATTTCTTCTAAGCGATCCATGCCATTGGCCTTCTCAATTGCTTCGCGAATCATGAGGGCATTGTCTGGCGTGGTATTACGCATAGCGTGAAGTAGAGGTAAAGTTGGCTTGCCTTCAGCCAAATCATCCCCCACATTTTTACCCATGTCTTCGCCATCAGAGGTGTAATCCATGACGTCATCAATAAGCTGAAACGCAGTACCCAAATACTTACCGTAATTTTGCATTGCGATTTCAACATGCTCAGGAGCATCGTTTAAGATTGCGCCAATTTGAGTTGCGGACTCAAATAAGCGTGCCGTCTTAGAGTAGATGACTTGCATGTAGCTTTCTTCTGTCGTGTCAGGATCGTTACAGTTCATCAACTGCTGAACTTCACCTTCGGCGATCACATTTACGGCGTTGCTCATTAGCTTAAGGATCTTCATGGATCCTAGCTCCGTCATCATTTGGAATGAGCGAGTATAGATAAAGTCCCCAACTAACACGCTAGCAGCATTGCCAAATGCAGCATTCGCAGTTGCTTTACCGCGGCGCATGTCTGATTCGTCGACCACGTCATCATGCAGCAAAGTCGCTGTATGGATGAACTCAATAAACGCAGCTGCCATGGTATGACCGTTGCCTTGGTAACCAAGTGCGCGGGCTGACAGTATCGCTAAAAGCGGTCTCAGACGTTTGCCTCCACCACTCACGATATAAAAACCGAGCTGGTTGATTAAAGAGACATCAGAATTAAGTTGGGCTTGAATTGTTTCATTCACTTTTGCCATGTCATCGGCAGTAAGCGCTTGGATAGTTTTAAAATCCATCGTATATCCGGCTGAAGTTAGACCCTGCAAGGCTTATTCGATTTATATAATTGTCGAATAATACACTAAAAAACGTTGATTAATACATTACTAAAGGGCATGATTGCCGCACTTTTCTTTGGCGATTAGCTTTTCGCCAATTTTTTCAAAATATGGCTTGTCATAGGAGCATCTATTCTGTAGAATCTGCGCCCTATTGATGATTAGTTTAGCGCACACCCTCAAGAAAGGCTGTGCGGAAAAAGCGGAGTAAAATATGTACGCTGTTTTCCAATCTGGTGGTAAACAACACCGTGTAAGCGAAGGTCAAACTCTTCGTTTAGAGAAATTAGACGTTGAAACTGGTGCAACTGTAGAATTTGATAAAGTTCTTCTTGTTGCTAACGGCGAAGACATCAAAGTTGGTGCTCCTCTTGTAGAGGGCGGCAAAATTGTTGCTGAAGTTGTACAACACGGTCGTGGCGATAAAGTTAAAATCGTTAAGTTCCGTCGTCGTAAGCACTCTCGTAAGCAACAGGGTCACCGTCAGTGGTTCACTGAAGTGAAGATCACTGGTATCAACGCTTAATCTATTAGGAGAGTTTAACAATGGCACACAAAAAAGCTGGTGGTTCTACTCGTAACGGCCGCGATTCAGAAAGCAAACGTCTAGGTGTTAAGCGTTTCGGTGGTGAATCTGTACTTGCAGGTAACATCATCGTTCGTCAACGTGGTACTAAGTTCCACGCTGGTAACAACGTAGGTATCGGTAAAGACCACACTCTATTCGCTCTTACTGAAGGTAAAGTGAAGTTCGAAGTGAAAGGTCCTAAGAACCGTAAGTTTGTAAGCATCGAAGCTGAGTAATTAGGTTTTTACCAAGTTACTTAATAGCTTTAAGCTGAATTCAAAAGCCCTGCCGAATCGGCGGGGTTTTTTATTTATGGCAGTCGACATATCGAAGTTTCTCGTTTCCACGTTATTTGTGGGCTGGGAGCTTAGATCTGTCATCTGCTAAAATTGTCAGATGACAAAGTAGATTTAATCCACGCACGAAGTAGTCGGAGTAAAAGATGAAGTTCGTAGATGAAGCGGTAGTAAAAGTTCAGGCTGGCGACGGCGGTAGCGGCGTTGTCAGTTTCTGGCGTGAAAAATTCATCACTAAAGGTGGCCCTGATGGCGGTGATGGTGGCGACGGTGGTGATGTTTATATCCAAGCCGATGAAAACCTTAACACTCTGATTGATTATCGTTTCCAGCGCTTCTACGAAGCGGAGCGTGGTGAGAATGGCCGCGGTGGTAACTGTACTGGTAAACGTGGTAAAGACATCGTTCTTCGTGTACCTGTAGGTACGCGCGCAGTGGATATCCACACAAATGAAATCGTGGCAGAAGTTGCTGAACACGGTAAGAAAGTGATGATCGCAAAAGGCGGTTGGCACGGTCTAGGTAACACGCGTTTCAAATCTTCAGTAAACCGCGCGCCTCGTCAAAGAACATTAGGCACAAAAGGTGAAGTACGTGAAATTCGCCTTGAGCTATTGCTTCTTGCTGACGTTGGTATGCTTGGTCTACCTAATGCAGGTAAATCAACCTTTATCCGCGCAGTCTCAGCAGCAAAACCAAAAGTCGCTGATTACCCATTCACGACGTTGATCCCAAGCTTGGGCGTAGTGAGTGTCGTACCAGAGAAAAGCTTTGTTGTTGCAGACATTCCAGGTCTTATCGAAGGTGCAGCAGATGGCGCTGGTCTTGGTATTCGATTCTTGAAGCACTTAGAGCGTTGCCGAGTGTTGCTGCACATGATCGATATTATGCCAATTGATCAGTCTGATCCGGTGCAAAATGCACTAACGATCATTGATGAGCTAGAGCAATACAGTGAAAAACTGGCAAGCAAGCCACGCTGGTTAGTATTCAACAAAGTTGATTTAATGCCTGAAGAAGAAGCGAATGAGAAGATCCAAGAAATCTTAGACGCACTAGGCTGGGAAGACGAGTTCTTTAAGATCTCGGCGATCAACCGCAACGGTACTAAAGAGCTTTGTTACAAACTGGCTGACTTTATGGATAATCTACCTCGCGAAGAGGAAGAAGTGGCTGAAGAAGATAAAGTTAACTTCATGTGGGATGACTACCATAAAGATGCGATGGCGGGTAAAGACGTTATCACTGAAGATGACGACGACGATTGGGATGACTGGGACGATGAAGAAGATGACGGTCACGTTGTCTACGTTCGTGACTAATCAGAACCGTCAAACAATGCCTGTTTGCCAATAATTCATTAAGCCGCAATTATTTATTGCGGCTTTTTTTGTATCTAAATCATATTTAGATGGTGTGATTTACGGCACAATAGCCGATACGTCGTGATTTTTGAGGGCTAGTTTGGACCTCTCGCGTATGAATGAGCAACACCCTAAAAGGAATTAGACTGATTTATGACTCT
The DNA here is from genome assembly GCF_021728155.1 of Vibrio sp. J2-4. NCBI lineage: Bacteria > Pseudomonadati > Pseudomonadota > Gammaproteobacteria > Vibrionales > Vibrionaceae > Vibrio > Vibrio sp. J2-4. The sequence goes on along the minus strand of NZ_JAKKCN010000004.1, from coordinate 245,944 downwards.
AGAAACCATACCGTCTGGAGAGTTGGCGGTATCCACTCAACGATCTATTTCTCGCCTTGTTGCCCAAGCCGGGCAAATGCTACTCGCTCATGGTGCTGAAAGTACTCTGGTGAGCGATATTATGCGCCGTATTGGCCTTGCTTGTGGGGTTAATGAAGTTGCGGTTGCGCTATCAGCTAATGCACTGGTTGTAACGACGGTAATGGATGGACACTGCATCACCACCACCCGAAGTTGTGCCGATCGTGGCATTAATATGCGCGTTATTACGCAAATTCAACGTATCTGCATCATGATGGAGCGTGGGCTGCTCGATGCAACCATGGCGCAGAAAAAGCTGAACGCCATCAGTCCAGAGCGTTATAACCGCTGGCTGGTGGTGTTTATGATTGGCTTGTCATGTGCGGCATTCAGTCATCTGGCAGGTGGCGATTGGGGGGTATTTGTTATGACCTTTTTAGCATCAGCTGGTGGCATGATCGTTCGCCAAGAAATTGGTCATCGTCACTTTAACCCTTTACTGAACTTTGCAGCGACCGCCTTTGTCACGACCCTAATTTCTGCGCAAGCGGAAATCTACCAAATCGGCAATATGCCCACCGTTGCAATGGCATCGTCGGTATTAATGCTCGTACCGGGTTTCCCGTTGATTAACTCAGTGGCAGACATGCTGAAAGGGCACATTAACATGGGTATTGCCCGGTTTGTGATGGCCAGCTTACTGACGTTGGCGACGTGTTTGGGCATCGTTGCTGCGATGAGCGTTACTGGAATTTGGGGGTGGGCAATCTAATGAGTTTATTTGATTTGATGCTTGGCCTGCTGAATGACATGTTTTTCGCTGCGATTCCCGCAGTTGGATTTGCACTGGTTTTTAACGTGCCACAAAGAGCTTTAGTGTATTGTGCTGTTGGCGGCGCGATTGGACACGGCAGCCGTTATTTGATGATGCAGTTTGGTATTCCCATTGAATGGGCGACCTTTTTTGCCGCGACGCTAGTTGGGATGATTGGTGTGTACTGGTCTCGCCGCTTTCTCGCGCACCCAAAAGTGTTCACTGTGGCAGCTTTGATCCCGATGGTACCTGGCGTGTTTGCTTACAAAGCAATGATAGCCATGGTTGAGATCAACCATATTGGTTATTCACCTGAGCTCGTTGCAACTTGTATGGAGAACTTTCTTAAGGCCATGTTTATTATTGCAGGTTTAGCTGTTGGTCTTGCTGTTCCAGGGCTGTTATTCTATCGCCGCAGACCTATTGTATAAGGACCTAACATGATCATTAGTATGATTGCCGCGATGGCCGACAATCGCATCATTGGCAAAGACAATCAAATGCCTTGGCATCTTCCCGCCGATTTCGCTTGGTTTAAGCGTTGTACTATGGGAAAACCGGTTGTGATGGGACGCAAAACCTATGAGTCTATTGGTCGCCCTTTACCTGGTCGCTTGAATATTGTTATCAGCCGTGATGAGACACTAAAGATCGAAGGCGTCACTACAGTAACATCGATTGAGCAAGCTTTGGACGTGGCTGGTGACGTGGAAGAAGTGATGATCATTGGTGGTGGTGCGATTTACGCAGCTTGTCTGCCGATGGCCAATAAACTGTATGTAACACACATTGAAGCCGCGATTGATGGTGATACTCAGTTCCCAGACTGGGGAGATCAATTTAAGGAAACCTATTCAGAAACGTATCAAGCGGATGAGAAGAACGCCTACAACATGCGCTTTACTGTGTTAGAAAAGTAATTCGAAATTAAAACAGCGTAGTTAATACGGTAATGCCGTTCGTATAACACCGAGCGGCCATCCCGGCCTGCCATCATCCTGAAAGCGACGGAGGAGCGTGATTCAGGATCTTCTATACGAGTACTTTGTTGTCAAAGGTATCTCTATCTACCCGCAGCGTGCGGATATTAGATTCCTAGTTTCGCTAAGTCGCTGGAATGACTCTACAGGAGATGTTAGGTGACAGGCATTCTCCCTACGATGGATTATCGACTATTATTCAGTGTTTAACTTAACGCATCCTGAGTAAAGATTTTCTTATCGTCCCAACGGAGCATGGTTAGGCTTCCGCCCCAAACACAGCCAGTATCCAGACCGATGATCTCTTCGTCTACATGGCCTTGTAGTGCAGCCCAGTGACCAAATAACACCGTTTTATTGAGGTGAACGCGCTGAGGTACATCAAACCATGGAATAAGTTCGTTACCGGAAACTTGTTGTGGTGGTAGTTTACAATCCATATCCAGACGACCATCGGGGAAACAAAAGCGCATCCGCGTAAAAGCATTGATAATATAACGGTATCGATCCAAACCCTGTAGAGAGTCATCCCAGGAATCAGGTTGATTACTGTACATGTTTTTTAAGAGCCAAGGCAGCTCTTCACTTTGGATGATGCGTTCAACTTCGCGGGCACATTTTCTTGCGGTTTTTAGATTCCACTGCGGTGATATCCCAGCGTGACACATCACGAACTCGTCATGCTCGGCCATAAGAGGTTGCTGAGCTATCCATGCCAATAGATCTTCTTTATCGGGTGCAGTGAAAATAGGCGCGGTTTTATCTTTGTCTTTGACCTTTTTTATCCCGTGAGCAACGGCGAGCAGGTGAAGGTCGTGATTACCAAGCACCACGGTTGCGCTTGTGCCAAGCGACTTCACAAAGCGTAAAGTTTCTAGTGATTTAGGCCCTCTGGCGACCAAATCACCAGCGAGCCAAAGTTGGTCTTTTTTCGCAGAGAAAGAGACCTGTTCTAGTAGTCGCTGCAATTCATCAAAACAGCCTTGAATATCACCAACAATATAGGTAGCCACTGAATCTCCAATTTACTAATTTAAAACATTTGGAACAGCAAGACGAAATGGTTCAATTTCGGTGATGAACTCCTGTCCTTTTTCATCCAGCATTTTGTAGTGCCCTTGCATAACGCCGACAGGGGTTTCTAACGCGGTTCCGCTACTGTACGTGTATTCATCATTGCTTGGAATAAAAGGTTGTTGACCCACCACACCATCACCTTCAACCGTCATTTGCTTGCCATTCGAGTCTGTGATTAACCAGCGACGGCTCACTAACTGCACGGTTTGTTGGCTAAGGTTTTTGATGGTGATGATATAGGCGAAAACGTAGCGTTGTAGCTCAGGATTGGACTGTTCTTCGATGTATTTGGTGTGAACTTGAATTTTGATGCAAGGTTGAATGACGTCCATGTGCACTCCTCAGAAACGTAATATCCCAATAATAATAAGCCAAACCGGCAAGGGTTTGGCTTATCGTTTGAGTTCTTAGTGCTGCGGGTTATCCGCAAGCCAGTTCGCCATCGCGACGAATTGTTCTAGCGTCAGGTTCTCTGGACGCATGCTTGGATTAACACCTAGCTCTTCTAGTACTTCTGTGCTTAACAACGATTTGTAGCAGTTACGAACTGTTTTACGACGTTGGTTAAAGCCTTCACGACAAACGCGATCCAGCAAACGCAGATCTTTCGCAGGGCATGGCAGCTCTTCGTATGGCACTAAACGAACAACGGCAGAGTCCACTTTCGGTGGTGGAACGAATGCCGTTGGCGGTACTTCCAGTACTGGTACCACTTTACAGTAGTACTGAGCCATTACCGTTAAACGGCCGTAAGCTTTGCTGCCAGGGCCGGCGGCTAAGCGGTTTACCACTTCTTTTTGCAGCATAAAGTGCATGTCTTGAATGTCTTTATGGAATTCAAAAAGGTGGAACATCAATGGTGTAGAGATGTTGTACGGCAAGTTACCGAAAATGCGTAGCTTGTTGTTTGGCTTCACTAATTGAGTGAAGTCAAAACGCATAGCGTCACCCTCATGGATGGTCAACTTATCCGCCAGTTCAGGGTGAGTACGTAGGCGTTCTGCCAGATCGCGGTCTAATTCGATAACTGTGAACTTATCCACTTCACGACCTACCGGCTCAGTGATTGCACCGAGACCAGGACCGATTTCAACCAGGTTTTGACCTGGTTTTGGGTTAATCGCTGATACGATTCCATCAATAATGTATGGATCGTTCAGGAAGTTTTGACCAAAACGTTTACGCGCTTTGTGTCCTAAATGGACATCATTTCTCATTGTTTCTTCTCTACCAAATCTATCGCATGCGTGAGCGCTGTTCGGAAACTCCCTGTATCCGCTTGACCTGTCCCTGCCAGATCTAATGCAGTACCGTGATCCACCGATGTTCTAATAAAAGGTAGACCAAGAGTAATGTTTACTGAACGACCAAAGCCTTTGTATTTTAATACTGGCAACACTTGGTCGTGGTACATGCCTAAAACAGCATCAGCATCATTTAAATATTTTTCATTGAAAATGGTATCTGCCGGCAAAGGGCCGATCAGGTTGATACCTTTTTCTTGTCGAATCTTTTCCAGTGTCGGAGTGATGGTTTCGATCTCTTCACGACCTAAGCAGCCATCTTCGCCAGCATGAGGGTTAAGCCCGCAAACATAGATGTTTGGTTGTGCGATAGCAAACTTTTCTACAAGGTCTTTATGAAGAATATCGATGATTTTTTCTAATCGCTCTTCGGTGACCGCTTTGGACACATATGCTAAAGGAATATGTGTTGTGACCAGCGCCACTCGTAGTCCTTTCGTTGCTAGCATCATGACGACTAGCGGCGTTTTTGACTTCTCGGCGAAAAACTCAGTATGACCACTGAATGCAACACCTGCGCGATTAATCACCCCCTTATGAACAGGGCCGGTGACAATAGCATCAAATTCATCATTCATACAGCCTAAAGCGGCTCTTTCTAGCGTTTTTAGTACATAGTGACCATTCGCTTCGTTGAGCTCGCCTGCGACCGCAGGTTCCGATATTTGGATATGATCAACGATAAGCGTGCCTGCTTTTTGTGCTTTAGGCGCTTCTTCTGGATTGTAATCAGACAGTTGGACTTCAATGCCAAGCTGCTTGGCTCTGTCCATCAGCATATTTTTATCGGCGCAGACGACAATTTGGTGCGCCCAATCTTCCTTCGATAAGGCAAGCACTAAGTCTGGGCCGATACCCGCAGGTTCCCCTGCGGTTACGACAATTCTACGAATTGTATTAGTTGTCATTGTTGTCATCCACGATTTCAACAAACGCACTTGCGCGTAGTTCTTGCATCCATGCGCCCGCTTCTTCATTAAATTTACGGTTAAATAGAATACGGTAAGCCTTATTCTTCATCGCTGAGTCAGTGCGGTCAACTTGGCGACGATCCAACACTTCAACGATATGCCAGCCGTGAACGGTTTTGAACGGTTCGCTGATTGAGCCAACAGGCAGAGTTTCTACTTGGTGTTTAAATTCTGGCACGTACAGATCTGGCGTTTGATAACCTAGCTCACCGTCTTGCGCTGCCGAACCAGGGTCTTGGCTGTATTGTGTTGCCAGTTGAGCGAAAGTGGCTTCGCCAGCTTTGATGCGGCGTACAAATTCATTCAGTTGCTTCTTCGCCCCTTCATCGCTCAGAATCACGGTTGGTTTAATCAAAATATGACGCGCATTTACTTCCGTTACCGCAACCGTTTCTAGGCCTTTTACATCCTCAATTTTTAGGATGTGGAAACCGACACCACTACGGAATGGGCCAATGATGCTGCCTTTGTTTTGCATTTTGATCTGATCGGCAAAGATGGTTGGCATCTCTTCTTTACGCATCCAACCCCAGTCACCACCTTGTAAAGCTTTAGGACCTTTTGAGTAGGTGTAGGCCATCTCCGTAAAGTCTGCACCTTCGTTTAGCTTTTTCGCCAGCGCTTTTGCTTCTGCTTCTACAGCAGACTTTTCTTTGTCATCAGAGAAGCGCAGTTGAATGTGTCCAATTTTGTATTGAACGGTCGCATTGGTTTCTTGTGATAGTTGCTCAGCAAGGCTGTCGACTTCTGCTGGAAGGATATTAATACGGCGACGAACCAGTGCATTACGGGCTTCTGAAGCGGCGATTTCCTTACGAATTTGTTCGCGGAATTCTGGGTAACTCAAGCCTTCACTTTCTACAGAAGCGGCGAGTTGTTCTACCGATTGCTCATTATTACGTGCGATCTCCGCAATCGCTTGGTTTAAGCGGTTATCGTCAATACGCACACCGATACGGTCTGCTTCTTGGCCTTGCAACGTGTCAATAATCAGCTTTTCAACAACTTGTTCTTTTAACACGCTAGCAGAAGGTAAGCTCTTTCCGCTTTGACGTGCGTTGGCTTGCAGCGTTTTCATCGCTGTTTCGATGTCGCTTTGTAGAATTACACCGTCGTTCACGATGACCGCAACCTTATCGATCTCTACTGGTGCTGCAACCGCTCCGCAAGAGAGTAGGGTCGTGAATAAGATTGATTTCCAAATTTTCATTTAAAATTCCGTCAGTATTTTTTGAATAGGCGTCTTATTCATTTAAGACGCCTATTTCGATTAATTGTTCAGATAGAATGGGCGGCCGTACTTAATCGCGTTGTCAGAACCATCCAGTTCTTTGACTGCAGTGTCTTCACGCTGATTGGTCGCAAAGCCTTGAATACCGAAGTTAACGCTAAAGTTATTTTCGTATTCAGGTGATGCGCCAGTGCTGCCGATAGTTTGGTTTTCCCAACCAAGCAATTGGTTGGCGTAAGTCACACCAATGTACCAACAGTCAGACTGGTAACGCAGGCTCGCTAGCCATTCTAGGTCCGCATTTTCATTTAGGTCGTAGTAGTATTGACCACTTGCAGACCAGTTCGGGTTGAACTCGTAGGCCGCTACAATACCTGCTTGTGAAATGCCTTTACGAGTAATTGTGTCTAGGTTTTCGAGAATGATCGTATCTTCGATGTATTCACGCGTGACGTAACGATAGTTACCCTGAATAAAGCCACCGTTAAATTGGTACTCTAAGGTACTGTTCGCCAACTGCATGGAGCTCAAATCGATATCGTATTGAATTCCACCGTGATAGAACAAGTAATCGTTGTAGTTGAAATCAGCTTCAATCGCCCATGATGAGTAGTTGGTGGTCTCATCCGGAAGATTTGGGCTGTTGCTCAGTTTGGTCTTTTTATCGAAGTAGTAAATCTGACCAAATGAAACGTTAAGACGCTCTTTATAGTCATCATCAAAGAAGCGCGTACTTGCACCGTAGCTTAACTGGTTCGCAGAGGCGATTTTATCAATGCCACTGTACTTACGACTGCGGAATAGCCCGTAGTAGTCGGTTTGTAGCAAGGTGGTATCGTAGTTGTAGATATTGGTTTGATCTTCTTCAGGTACGTACAAGTACTGCAGCTGAGGCTCCAGTGTTTGTGTGTAGCCCTTGATCCAACTCGTGTCTCGCTCTAAGTAAAGTTGCGCATGCGTACGGAACTCGGGGATAACACGAGAAACTTCGTCATCTAACTGGTTTTGCAAGTTGACATCTGTCAGACCCGTTAAGTCTTGAGAGTAGTACGTGGAAAGCACGCGAGCTTCCGTTGTCCACGTTGCCCATGAATTTGAAAGCGGCAATGTAAGTCCTGGCTCAATATGAACACGGGTCGCATTTGGTCGCGCAGCATCACTTGTATCAAAGCGGCTGACTTGGCTCTTCACGTCAAAGTTGAGGTAATCTCCCCACAATGGCGTGTAGTAGTTCAAGTCTAACTGAGGAAGCAGGCGATAAGGGCGGTTCTCTTCTTTCAATAAGATTTGGAAGTCGCGAACGGTTAACGAGGCATCCCAGAAATCAGAACGATATTGTACTTGTCCTTCTTGAACCAGTTGACCATCTTCACGGTTACCAATATCGGAGTCGAGATCGAGGAAGTAATCAATATCACTCACTTTTGAGTAATCGACTTTGACTATCCACTGTTTATTGATGATACCGTCGTGTTTAACTTGGTAGCCCCAACGAGACTCGTCCTGATATTTACGATCGCTATTGAGGTATTCGCCTTTGATTTCCCCATTTCCCCAACCATCTGTTAGGTAGCGGAAATCAGTATCGAGTTTTGTACCACGTTGCTGCATATAGAGCGTGGTGAGTGTCATGTCATATTGAGGCGCGATGTTCCAATAGAATGGCACCTCGACTTCCATACCATCACTAGAACCGTACGATAAAGAAGGGAAGAGGAAACCCGTTTTACGCGTATCTCCAATTGGCATGGTTAGATACGGCACATAGAAAACAGGAACGTCTAACACTTCAAATCGAGGATGGTGCAGCGTCGCCGTCTCTTCATCTTGGTCAACGTCAATACCTGATGCCACTAAACGCCATGAATTGTCGCCTTGAGGACATGATGTAATAGAACCATCTTCGAGTTCATAAACCGACTGACCTGTACGCGCAATGTATGCTGCTGTACCTCGACCTTGTTGGCAAAGGAACTGATAATCGGTGTTCTCCAGTGAAAACGTGTCTTGGTTGATGTCATTAGTAACACGATCAGATCGAGCTTTGACTTGGCCGTCATTGAAAGTCACGTTGCCTTCGGCAACCACGACGTTGTCTTGTTGGTGCAGCGTTACGCTATCTGCGGTGATTTTCTTCTGGCCTTGGGTGACTTGTACATTACCTGAGTACTGAGCTTTGTCACCATTGATGGCTTGCAGGGTGTCAGCTTCTACCACTACTGGGGTATTAAGAGCGTCCTCCTCGCCACTGGTATCGACCAAACATTGATCTGTGGCGGGCATTTCCTGCACACTATCATGGATATTCGCTTCAGCTTGAGTGGTGGGTACAAACAAGGCGGTGCTGATAGAGGCCGCTAAACATGTGCGGGAGAAATGTTGCATTGAATTGAACTTTCCTGTGTCACTACTACTCGATGGCTATAGGGCTTGTTGTACCCTAGCGTAATAGCCAAATGAATCAACTATAGTCGCATTTATCCCAGCGTATTGATTCACTGTGGCATAATGACGACAAAATAGCTGCAAAGATAAGCAGGCGAAATGGCCTAGCCGAAATAAAACTAATTCCATTATCATAAAGGAAATCGTTGCATCCGGCACTATAAGACCGCCGTCGTCGATAAAAATTCATTGATAGAGAACACATAATGCATATTTTTGGCAAAATTCTGGGTGCCTTTTTTGGCTTGTTACTTGGCGGGCCGCTAGGTTTACTCTTTGGCTTATTTATTGGCCATCAATTCGATAAAGCACGTCGCTTGAGTCAAGCCGGGTTCTCAACTGGCGGCTTTGGAAAAGGGCCGAGTCAAGCTCAGCGCCAAGAAGAATTTTTTAAAGCGGCGTTTGCGGTAATGGGACATGTGGCAAAAGCGAAAGGCCAAGTCACCAAAGAGGAAATCCAACTTGCTTCTGCAATGATGGATCGCATGAATTTGCATGGCGAACAGCGCCGCGCTGCGCAAGATGCGTTTCGTGAAGGTAAAGGCAGTGACTTTCCGTTAGAAGACGTTCTTGTTCGTGTGAAAATTTCGACAGCAGGCCGCTTTGACTTGTTGCAATTTTTCCTTGAACTACAAATCTCGGCGGCCTTTGCAGATGGATCGATTCATCCTAGTGAACGAAATGTGTTACACAAAATAGCACGTGGTTTGGGTTTCTCTTCTGAGCAGCTAGAGCGTCGCTTGCAAATGCAAGAAGCCGCATTCCGTTTCCAAAGCCAAGGAGGTTTTCATGGTCAGCATCAAGGCCAATCTTCTGGTGGTAGCTGGCAACAAGCTTCACAAGCGGATCAACTGGCTGACGCGTACAAAATTCTGGATGTGTCTTCAGATGCCGACAGTAAAACCGTCAAGCGTGCTTATCGTAAACTGATGAACGAGCACCACCCAGACAAATTGATGGCTAAAGGTCTACCACCAGAGATGATGAACGTAGCGAAAGAAAAATCTCAAGAGATTCAAAACGCTTACGATCTGATTAAAAAGGTCAAAGGCTTTAAGTGATTTTGTCAAAATCTAGAAAGTAAAAAGGGCACTTGGTGCCCTTTTTAGCTTTTGGGTTACGGGTGACCAAAAGCGTTGCAAGCTGAACGGTGGCGATAAATTAGTCAGCTTGATTCAAACTCCAATCGTATTCGTACTTCACTTTTCCAGAGAAGTCTTTGTATTGTGGCGCGTACTTCGCGATGTGGCTGAAGACTTGTTTTTCTCCACCAAAGTCCGCTGCAAACCAATCATAAATGGAAGACAGCTGCGCCGTGTTTCCTTGGATAGATACGCCTTTGTTGCTGTTAATAAACGCTTTGGCAGCACTTTCAAGTAAGGCTTCAGTGTTTTCGGCAGTGAATGCTTGAGCTTGTAGGTTAGGGCATCCCAAACTTGCACAATTTACGGCGTAATGCGTTCTTGGGTCATTCCAAATTGGACGCAAAATTCGATGTTCAATATCGTTTAAAGTCAGATCCTTCCCGTTGACCACGACCACATCGTCTCCCCAAGGCCCAAAGCTAAATAAACCACCTAGCTTGGTGATGGATTCGACGGGATAGTTATCCAAAATAAGATCTACCGTGATGGCGTTGTAAAGGTTCACCCAATAGGCGTATTGCTCTGCTTGGTTGTACTGCAATGGATCGAGTTTTACCAGTCGTCGGATGTACTGCTTTAACTTCGCTTTGTCGGAAGCCGTGACTTTGCTATAGCGGAACAAAGTATTCTCATCTTGTTCAACCAAGTAATTGTCTAACAGTTGTTGCCATTCCTGGTGCGAAATGTGTGTTTGGTTGGCCTGATTCGATTGTTGCCAATACGGCCACAAGTCAGATTTAGGAGCAGCGAACGCTGAGAAAGAAACCAGAGCACACAATAGCAATAACAGACGCTTCATAGAGATACCTTTGAATGAGATATTGTTGATAGTGTAGACCTGTTGAGTGCTTGTTTTCTTTCAGTAATCAGTAATCAGTAATCAGTTGCCTTTATTCTCCGTCATTCCGAGGAGCATAAGCGACAGCAGGAATCTAATCCCCACAAACGCTTGAGTAAAGAAAGTATGAATCTGCACAGTACATTCTGGCAGTCGATCCTGAATCACGCTCCTTCGCCGCTGTTCAGGATGACGAATTTCAACAGAGGCGTTCGGTATTTCGTAAGTAAAGCGCTATAAAATCAGTCACTTAAAACATTAAAAGGGCCAACAATTGCCAGCCCTTGATTTGTGTATTTACTAATGCGTTTTAACGCAAGAAGCTTGGGATATTCGCTTCGTACTCAGCAATCTTATCTTCGTGTTGAAGCGTTAGCCCAATATTGTCTAAACCATTTAACAAACAGTGACGACGGAACTCATCAATTTCAAAGCTGTACTCTTTGCCGTTGGCACGAACCACATTCGCTTCTAGGTCGACCTCGACTTCTGCACCTTCATTTGCCTCAACAAACTGGAAGATTTCATCCACTTCTTGTTCAGTCAAACGAACTGGCACCATTTGGTTGTTGATCGAGTTGCCGTAAAAGATATCGGCAAAGCTTGGTGCGATCATCGCTTTTATGCCGTAATCCGCCAGTGCCCACGGTGCGTGCTCGCGAGATGAGCCACAGCCGAAGTTTTCACGAGCCAGCAAGATAGACGCGCCCTGGTAGCGAGGTGCGTTCATCACGAACTCTGGATTTGGCTGTTCGCCAGCATCGTCTAGGAAGCGCCAGTCATGGAACAAGTGTTTACCAAAGCCTAGGCGGGAGACCTTTTGTAGGAACTGCTTTGGAATGATGGCATCAGTATCAACGTTCGCTGCATCTAGAGGAACAACTAAGCCTGTGTGTTGTTTAAAGCCTGACATTTGTTTGCTCCTTAGTCTAGTTCACGAATATCTACAAAGTGACCAGCAATTGCTGCCGCCGCTGCCATCGCAGGGCTCACTAGGTGGGTACGGCCATCACGACCTTGACGGCCTTCAAAGTTACGGTTTGAAGTAGACGCACAACGTTCATGTGGACCCAAACGGTCGTTGTTCATTGCTAGACACATCGAGCAACCTGGTAGGCGCCACTCAAAGCCCGCCTCTTTAAAGATGACATCTAGGCCTTCTGCTTCCGCCTGCGCCTTTACTTGCTCAGAGCCAGGAACGATTAGCGCTTGAACGTGAGACGCGACTTTGCGACCTTTCGCCACTTCCGCCGCGGCGCGCATGTCTTCGATACGTGAGTTAGTACAAGAACCAACGAAGACTTTATCGACGTTGTAATCAGACAATGACTTGCCTGCTTCTAGACCCATGTAAGCCAGAGCTTTTTCTGCCGATGCTTTTTCTACTGGGTCAGCAAAGCTTTCTGGTGCTGGGATCGGTTGGTCTACCGCGATAACCTGGCCTGGGTTAGTACCCCAAGTGACTTGTGGTTTGATATCCGCTGCGTTTAGTGTCACGACCGCATCAAACTGAGCATCATGGTCCGTTTTTAATGTCTTCCAGTATTCTACTGCTGCATCAAAGTCGGCACCTTGAGGTGAGAATTTACGGCCTTTGATGTACTCGAACGTGGTTTCATCTGGCGCAATCAAACCGGCTTTCGCACCTAGCTCAATTGCCATGTTACATACGGTCATGCGGCCTTCCATTGAAAGGTCTGTGATCGCTTCACCACAGAATTCAACTACGTAGCCTGTACCGCCTGCTGCTGTGGTTTCACCGATGATGGCTAGCACGATATCTTTCGCCGTGATGCCCGGAGCCACTTTGCCTTTCACTTCGATCTTCATCGTTTTAGCGCGCGCTTGTTTTAGCGTTTGAGTTGCTAATACGTGCTCAACTTCAGAGGTACCAATACCAAATGCTAGCGAGCCAAATGCACCGTGTGTAGCCGTGTGCGAGTCACCACAAACAATCGTCATGCCCGGTAGGGTAATACCAAGCTCTGGGCCCATAACGTGCACAATACCTTGGTATTTATGGTTGATGTCGTAAAGCGTAACGCCAAACTCTTCACAGTTTTTTGATAGCGTTTCCATCTGGATACGCGCCATCTCACCGGATGCGTTGATATCTTTGGTGGTTGTCGAAACGTTGTGGTCCATAGTGGCAAAAGTTTTGCTGACCTGACGCACTTTGCGACCTTTTTCACGCAAGCCGTCAAATGCTTGCGGAGACGTCACTTCATGTACCAAGTGACGGTCGATGTACAAGATAGGGTTTTCCCCTTCTGCTGCGACGGCAACGTGTGCGTCGTAGACTTTTTCGTATAGTGTTTTGCCCATTGTTTGCTTCCTTTCCTCGTTATCCTTGTTGCTTTGTTTTAGCACCAATGACTTAGAGGTAAGTCATTGGTGGATAGAGGATTTAGTATTTATTATGAATCTGTTCTGTATTACGAGTTTAAGATGTACTCAGCGATCTTATCGCCCATCTCTGATGTTGTAAGTGCCGGGTTGTTGACTGCAAGGTCGCCTGTTAGCTCGCCAGCTGAAAGTGCTTTCGACACCGCTGCTTCGATGTCTTGTGCTGTGGCTTCTTCGCCAAGGCTATAACGTAACATCAGTGCTGCCGATAGGATTTGTGCTACTGGGTTGGCGATGTTCTTACCTGCGATATCTGGTGCGCTGCCGCCTGCTGGCTCGTACAGACCGAACTTACTTTCGTTAAGGCTTGCTGAAGGCAGCATACCCATTGAGCCAGTGATCATTGCGCACTCATCAGAAATGATGTCGCCGAAGATGTTTGAACATAGCATGACGTCGAACTGTGCTGGGTCTTTGATAAGCTGCATGGTTGCGTTGTCGATGTACATGTGTGACAGCTCGACATCTGGGTAATCTTTCGCGATTTCTTCGACCACTTCACGCCATAAGATTGAACTTTGTAGAACGTTCGCTTTATCGATAGAGCAGACTTTCTTGCGACGCAAGCGAGCAGATTCAAAGGCGATTTTTGCAATACGTTCGATCTCAAAGCGGTGGTACACCTCAGTATCAAACGCTTTTTCTGTCGCGCCTTCGCCTTCACGGCCTTTTGGTTGACCGAAATAGATACCACCAGTCAGTTCACGGACCACCACGATGTCAAAACCACGGCCTGAGATGTCAGCACGAAGTGGTGAGAAAGCTTCCAGGCCTGCGTGGATTTGCGCTGGGCGTAGGTTACAAAACAGTTGGAAGTGTTTGCGTAGTGGTAGTAGGGCACCGCGTTCAGGTTGGTCATTTGGTGGCAAGTGCTCCCACTTCGGACCGCCAACTGAACCGAATAGGACTGCATCAGACTCTTCACACGCTTTTACTGTGCTTTCTGGAAGTGGAGAGCCGTGATTATCGATCGCGATACCGCCTACATCATGCTCGTCACGCTCAAACGCAATACCGTGCTTCTTTTCGATAGCATCCAATACCTTGTGTGCTTGCGCCATTACTTCCGGGCCGATGCCGTCACCGGGTAGGACGGCAATTTTGTATGATTTGTCTGTCATGTTAATCCTTTAAGTTTTCTAATTTTGAGCTTAATTATTTCAACGAGCGTGTTCTTTCCTGAGCCATGCAGCTCGGTTGTTATTACACAGTCGCAATCTTTTTCTGCTTCATTTCTTCGATTTTGTCTGCACGGTGGATGCTATTAATAACGTGCAATAGTGCTTGGCCGGAAGCTTCAACGATATCGGTGGAAACGCCTGTACCGTGGTATTTACGACCTTTGTAGTTGGCAATGATGTCAGCTTGACCCAAACCATCTTCACCTTCGCCTTTCGCGGTTAGGTCGAATTTATCCAGTACGATGTCGTAGCCTGTCACGCGGTAGATACATTGGTATAGCGCATCAACTGGGCCATTACCGACTGCCGCTTCACACATTTCTTCATCGCCACATTGCATTTTGATGCTGGTGGTGGCCATTACGCTGCCCGATTGCACGCTTAGGTAGTTCAGTTTGTAGAAGTCATCTTCTTCACGCAGGTTCGAGAAGTGCATTAGGGCTTCTAGATCGTAATCGAACACTTGGCCTTTGCGGTCGGCAAGTTTCAAGAAGTCCGCGTATAGAGCGTCTAGGTTGTACTCGTCCTCGTTGTATCCCATGGTGTCCATGTGGCTCTTCACGGCTGCGCGACCACTACGGCTGGTTAAGTTTAGTGCTTGGTTTTTAAGGCCAATCGACTCAGGGGTCATGATTTCGTAGGTATTCTTATTCTTTAACATGCCATCCTGGTGGATACCTGAAGAGTGGCTAAAGGCATTCGCGCCCACAATCGCTTTGTTGCTCTGAATTGGCATGTTGCATAACTGGCTCACCAATTTACTGGTGCGGTGAATTTCATCATGTTTAATGCTAGTGTGAACGCCCAAGAACTCTTGACGCGTCTTGATGATCATTGCGATCTCTTCAAGTGAACAGTTTCCCGCTCGCTCACCAATGCCATTGATGGTGCCTTCTATCTGACGCGCGCCGGCTTGAACGGCGGCAATAGAGTTGGCAACTGACATCCCCAAGTCGTCGTGACAGTGAACGGAGATGATCGCTTTATCAATGTTTGGAACGCGGTTGAAAAGGGTTTGAATAATGCCACCAAACTCGCTTGGTACTGTGTAGCCAACGGTATCTGGAATGTTGATTGTGCTCGCACCTGCATTGATGGCAGCTTCTACCATGCGACATAGGTTGTCGATAGGAGTACGCCCTGCATCTTCACAAGAAAACTCGACATCATCGGTGTAGTTACGCGCATGTTTAACGGCGTTGACCGCCATTTCAAGTACATCGTCGTAGCTGCGGCGTAGTTTGTCTTCTACGTGAATGGTGGAAGTGGCTAAAAACGTGTGAATACGGAATTGGTCGGCCACTTTTAATGCTTCAGCGGCGGCATCAATATCTTTCGCAACGGCACGCGAAAGGGCACAAACTCGACTGTTTTTGATGTTTTTTGCAATGGTTTGTACCGACTCGAAATCACCAGGTGAAGAGATTGGGAAGCCAGCTTCGATAACATCAACGCCGAGTCTTTCCAGCGCATAGGCAATTTGCAGTTTTTCTTTAACCGTCAAGCTTGCTGACAACGCTTGCTCGCCATCACGCAATGTGGTGTCGAATATAATGACCTGATCGTTCATGTTTGCTTCCTTCCTGATTTCTGCACTTTACGTGCAAGTTAATCGTTTACTTCCAGTATTTAGATATAAAAAAACCCGCATTCTCATGCGGGTTCTTAGAAATCGGTGTGGTTATTTTTCTTCCACAGCCTACCCGCGCGAACTGGTCACGATCAGGAGGAGGCTAAGCAGAATAGAAAAATGAGCTGACATAGTTGTTAAGCTTTCCACATAATTAAGTTAACAAATTAGTACCGCACTCCATGGAGCGCGTCAACCCTAAAGTCGATTTTTTATTCATATCGGATGAGTCTTTTCATTTACTCGAGAAAAATGATGCGCTAAGTGAAACTGCATGGTGCGATAGAAACGTGCTAGAAGAGGCAAGTTCTCATCAATTTTGCGACGTTTCATTACCAAAACAAGCATTGGGATTGCGACTTGTCACACAAAGGCCCGAATTGTTTGGCAAAAGTTTTGAATGACCATTTATAGTAGTGCAGTTGCACTAGGTAAAAAGAAGGGTTAAGGAATAATGAGGTTAGCAAAACAATTTGGACGTTCAGCCGCAGTATTTACTCTGGTCAGCTTATCGGGTTGTCAGCTGTTTCAAGCTCAAACCTATATGGCAGAGATTTCCCCTGTTGCTATTAATGATCACTCTCAGAGTGTCATGGTGATTAATGATCAAATGGATCGATTCTTGAGCTACGAGGGACGTGAATCGTTTTTGAATCAAATGCTCGTTGCTCTTGAGTCGGACAGTCGAGATAAATTTAAAGGCAAAGATCCGGAAACCTATTCGTGGTGGAAGATCCGAGTGCAACCTAGTGAGAAACAACAAGCGGAAGTCTTCCGACCAACAGCTGACGGTGTGGATACCTCAAACCCCGTTGAGTTTATGGATGTCTCCTATCGCTCTAAGACCACATTAAACTTGCGATCCAAGCCGAGCCTAGAAGGAGAAAAGCTTGGCGTGTTATCGAAAGGGGAAGTTTTTAATGTGTTGGCAAAAGTGGAGGATCAACCTTGGTTTCTTGTTGAACAGAAAGGCGTGATAAAAGGTTACGTCCATAAGGATTATGCGCGCAGCAATGTGGTAAATCGTGACATTCTTTCTACACAGCCTAATCCTCTTTTAGAGTCTGCTTCGAGCACAACTGAGCAAACGGGCATCGAGCATGAACTGTCAGGAAATTACACTTGCCGCTTCCTTAGCTACGAGCTGACAAAAGATGGCGACATGACGATGGGCTCTTTGCGCGCCTGTCGTAAGAAGAGAAAAGTCTGGTATATAGACACCCCTCAACCGCAACCATCAAACCCTTCTTAATGTTCTATTTTTATGGTTATGCCCAATAGATAGATTATTGGGCACACTCTAATTTGGCATTTGTCATTAATTGTCCAAACTCCCGTCATGCAGTTGTCACCTAAACCTCCTACTTTTCACACAACGGCGTTGTCAAAGTAAGGAAAGGCCACATGCGAACCATAGAGACAATTACACAGCCAATTGCAACCATTGCTAAGTTTGATTTAGCGCTCTCTAGTGTTTGTCTTAAGCATCGTTTTAATCAGCAAGTTGCCAACATCAGTAAAGGAGTCTCCCACAGTGGTGACGGACATCTGTACTTGGTGCTAGGTTTATTAGCTTGGTATTTAGATAAAGAGCAGGGAGTTTGGTTTTTACTGGCGGGTTTACTTGCTTTTGCCATCGAGTTGCCAATTTATTGGACGCTGAAAAACAGTTTTAAGCGTCGTCGCCCTGAAGAACTCAGTGCACTCCTTCCTGCTTTTATTACCCCCTCTGATCGCTACAGTCTTCCTTCAGGACACACTGCCGCAGCGTTCGTGATGGCGACGTTGATTGAGCACTTTTATCCGAGTTTAGGTATTGCTGCATTCTTTTGGGCAAGTTTAATCGGAACTGCGCGAATCTTATTGGGGGTGCACTTTTTTACCGATGTCATCATTGGTGCACTGCTAGGTAGCCTTTGTGGTGGGTTAGCGATTGCGATGCTGGGAGGCTAATTGATGAAAATCTTATACGGTGTTCAAGGGACAGGAAACGGACATATTGCGCGTGCGAGGGCGATGAGTCATGCGTTTAAAGAGCACGATGTTGAGGTCGATTTTTTGTTTTCTGGACGAGCGCCTGAAAAGTACTTTTCAATGGAAGCGTTTGGCGATTATCAGACTCGCCGAGGCTTCACCTTTATCACTGAAAAAGGTTCAGTGAACTATGCGAAAACAGCATTGAGTAACAATTTAGTGCAATTTTGCAAAGAAGTTAAACAGCTTGATTTGTCGTCCTATGATCTCGTGCTCAATGATTTCGAGCCTGTTACGGCATGGGCGGCAAAACAACAAAATAAGCCGTCGATTGGTATCAGTCATCAAAATGCTTTCCGTTATCCAGTGCCGTTAAAGGGAGCGAGTTGGTTAGACAAATCCGTCATTGAATACTTTGCGCCTTCTCAACACCACCTTGGTTTGCATTGGCATCATTTTGATCAACCTTTGTTGCCGCCAATTGTACATACCGTCGATAGCCAAGCAGAAAATGACGATTTTGTTTTGGTTTACCTACCGTTCGAATCCATTGAAGACATCTCGGATTTGTTGTTCCATTTTAACCAGCAAGCGTTCATCTGTTATCACCCCGATGTGATCGAATGTGAGCAAGTGGAAAACATAGAATTACGCCCTTTATGCCACAGCAACTTTCAGCATCATTTGCATCGGTGTAGTGGTGTCATTGCCAATGGTGGATTTGAGCTCCCTTCGGAAGCTCTGTCTCTAGGGAAAAAATTATTGCTTAAGCCACTGGCAGGTCAGTTTGAGCAACAAAGCAATGTCGCGACCTTAGAAGACTTAGGGCTTGCGATGTCGATGGAGAGCTTAGACATTTCTGCAGTACGTCAGTGGCTAAAGGAGCAGCAAGCCGAAAGTGTGAAATATCCAGACGTTGCTCAGGCCATTGTCCATTGGGTATTGCAAGGCGCGTGGGATTCACAAGCGGAGTTATCCAAACAGTTGTGGGAGCAAGTTGATTTCCCAAGTTACGTGTCGAACATTTAAGTACGTTGTTCTAAGTACATTGTTCCTTCCTATTTTTGACACGATTTTGTTGCAGCCTTTCAATCTAGAAGGCTGCATTTTTATTCTTTCTCTTTCATTTCTATTCAATGTGTATTTGCTGATAATTTGACTGATAAGTGCAAATTTCACTCAGAGATATAGTCGTCATCTGTTGGTTTGCCCTCGACTAATAACTAGGATAAATGCATGCGTGTGGTGACCATCCGTCTCATCAATTTGCTAAATACTTCCTCAAAGAATGCGCTTTTACGTGTTTTATAGTTTTTTATGTTTTTATCAAGTTATTGTTATTTAAAGGGTAAATACCTAATCGGCTAAAATTTACTGATTAAATATCAATCTAGTTGCGAAACCGCAATCGATTAGTTGATAGTACAGTTCGAGCCGGAAGTATCCGGACAGCAAATATAATAAAAAGTTAGGTTATCTATTCGTAAAATGATTCGAATCCAGCCGCCGTCTTTTGTGCGAGATGGGATTCTATTCGTTATGAATTTAATGAACAAAGTTGACGATTACAAAAGAGGCGCACTCAATGTTAGAGAAGAAAGATGCGATGAGCGCAATTGCTAGCTACCGTATGGAAAGCACTTTGCGTGGTGTAGATTTAAACCTACTGACTGTATTTGATGCTGTGATGCAAGAGCAAAATATTACTCGTGCAGCACATAACTTAGGCATGTCTCAGCCAGCAGTAAGTAATGCCGTGGCACGCCTAAAAGTGATGTTTAACGACGAGCTGTTTATGCGTCAGGGCCGTGGTATTCAGCCAACGCAACGTGCTCGTCAATTGTTTGGTCCAATTCGCCAAGCATTACAGCTGATTCGTAATGAACTTCCTAGCTCCGTATTCCAACCAGAATCTTCGACTCGCTTATTTAAGCTGGCGATTTGCAGCCCTTGTGACATGCGTTTTGCTCCGAAGATCATGGCAAAAGTGAATCAACAAGCACCAAATGTTCAGCTTCACCTAGATGCAGAATTTGACCGTCTGTTGTCTGAGCGTATGCGCTATCAAGAAATTGATTTCGTGATCGATTATGCTCGCTTTGATGAGCAAGGTTTCTCAAGTACTGAAATTTTCAAAGATGAATTAGTGGTTATCGCGTCAAAAACACACCCACGCATTCAAGGTGGTGTAACGGCCGAGCAACTGCTTAACGAAAAACATGCGAAGTTATCGAAAGTGCACGGTCAACGTAGCTTCTCAGAACAAGCATATCGTGAACTGGATTGCCAAGCCGCGTACGAAGGCTCTAGTCTAAGCAACCTGCTATATGTGGTGGGTCAATCTGAGCTTGTGACTATCGCGCCACGTTGGATGGCAGAAAATGCGGTAAACAGCGATCAGCTGCAAATTCTAGACTTCCCATTTGCAAATAAGGAAATCAGCGGCTTCTTAAGTTGGCATGAATCAAGTGAAAAAGATAAAGGCCACATTTGGCTGCGCGATCAACTGATGATCACTTGTGGTGAAGTGGTTGCCGCAAAATAAGATGACGTTTGGTCGTATCGGTTAAGACCATATTGGTAATCATCAATTTTTACAATTCATTGGTCCCCGAGAGATTTTGTCTCTCGGGGCTTTTTGTTTTAGCAATCAACAATCGAAACAGTAAGTTAAATAGAGTAATCATTCAGCAGTTTTGGATATGTTCGCGACGTATAAGTGATAGTTGTCTCTTATTAGTGATAAGTTTGATACTGGTCAGTTGCGTTTTAGCAAGCCGTGAGTACACTTGTTCGCTCAATTAGCTTACGCCTGTAAGCCAAAAGGTAAGTAAAAGAATGGCCAAGTTAGATTTTCATATCGTTAAACGTATTCGTGAACAAATTGCGAACGGTGGTACACGCGTTGCACTCAAGCATAAAGTGGGTGAGGAATGGCAAGGTATTACGTGGACGCAATTTGGTCAGCAAGTTGATGCTTTATCACTTGCACTTTTGGCTCAGGGATTAGGAGTCCAAGATAAAATCGGCATTTTCTCGAACAACATGCCGCAATGGACGATTGCTGATATTGCAGCGCTACAACTACGCGGCGTAACAGTACCTATTTACCCAACCAATACCGCCGCTCAGTCGGCGTACATCATTGACAACGCAGACGTCAAAGTGCTGTTTGTTGGTGAGCAGCCACAATTTGACGCAGCAGTGAGCATTTTCGACCAGTGCGAGCAGTTAGAGCTCATTGTTGCAATGTCTGATGATATCGAACTTGGCGAGCATGATTTCGTTATCTCTTGGCAAGCATTTGTCGCCAAAGGCGATACTACATACCAAGTTGAATTGGACGCACGTTTAGAGCAAGCAAAGGAAGATGATCTACTCACGCTGATTTACACCTCTGGTACCACAGGCCAACCAAAGGGTGTCATGTTGGACTACGCAAACATTGCAGCGCAATTGGAAGGGCACGATCAACGTTTGAGCCTTTCTCAAAGTGATGTGTCACTGTGTTTCCTTCCGCTGTCACACGTATTTGAACGCGCTTGGACCTTTTATGTGTTGTACAAAGGGGCGACCAACTGCTATTTGCAAGACACCATGCAGGTACGTGATGCACTGAGCCAAGTGCAACCTACCGTGATGTGTGCCGTGCCGCGTTTCTATGAGAAGATCTTCTCTGCGATTCACGAGAAAGTGTCTCGCGCGCCAATTCATCGCAAGATCATGTTTACTTGGGCTGTGAACATGGGCGCAAAAATGGCCGCTTGTCATCAAGAAAAACGTCAGCCATCTCTCATGCTGCGCAAGTCATATGCCCTGGCGGATAAATTGGTTCTGAGCAAGCTGCGTGCGTTACTTGGTGGACAAATCAACTTTATGCCGTGTGGCGGTGCAAAGTTAGATGAAACCATAGGCCGATTCTTCCACGCGATTGGTATCAATGTGAAGTTAGGTTACGGCATGACTGAAACCACGGCGACAGTATCGTGTTGGGATGATAAGTGCTTTAATCCAGACTCTATTGGTATGTCGATGCCTGGCGCGCAAGTGAAGATCGGTGAGAACAACGAGATTCTCGTGCGTGGTCCAATGGTGATGCGTGGCTATTACAAAATGCCAGAAGAGACCGAAAAGACCTTTGACGAGCACGGTTTCCTAAAAACTGGCGATGCGGGTTACATTGATGAAAATGGCAACCTGTTCATCACTGATCGTATCAAAGAGTTGATGAAAACTTCAGGTGGTAAATACATCGCTCCACAAATGATTGAAGGTGCGATTGGTAAAGACCACTTCATCGAGCAAATCGCGGTTATCGCGGACACGCGTAAGTTTGTCTCGGCGCTGATTGTGCCGTGTTTTGATTCTCTTGAAGAGTATGCGAAAGAGCTGAATATCAAGTATCACGATCGCGTTGAATTGATTAAGCATCACCAAGTGGTCGAAATGCTTGAAAAGCGTGTTAACGATCTCCAAAAAGAGTTGGCAAAGTTTGAACAGGTGAAGAAGTTTAAACTGTTACCAAGAGCTTTCTCTATGGATGATGGTGAGTTAACGCCAACTCAAAAACTGCGTCGTAAAGTCATCAATGACAAATACCAAGATGAAATTGAAGAAATGTATAAGGAAAAGTCGGATAAAAAGTAACTTAAGCTGACTTAGATTTTATATTGATGAAAATATCCCCAGTGATGTGATTGCGCATTACTGGGGATTTTTGTTTGTGTTGATTCTTTCTATTTTGCTCACCAAATACAGCTATTTAGCACCCTATACTTAAAAGGTTCTGAAATAATGTTCTTTTTTTGAACGTTAAATTTTTAGGTTGTACTGTGAAATAAGGTATGTGTGGCTGCTATTCCTACTAACATTCTAATTACTAGCATCTTGTTTAAAAAGTAGACCAATCTCTCATTAGACCCGTTGATAATAAAACGTTACATTTGTTGGGTAACCTTGCGGGATGTTATGACGAACGCAAGACATAGCCGAAAACGTGGAAGTATTTCGATTAGGCTACGAATAAGACCTAGACTATGTAAAACCAGACCAATCCGTTGACCTTACGGTGAGGAAACTGGCTAAGGAGAGCAATTATGACAGCAATGTTGTCAGGCGCAGAGATGGTGGTTCAATCTCTGATAGAAGAGCACGTAGAGCAGATCTTTGGCTACCCAGGTGGCTCTGTTTTGGATATCTACGATGCACTGCATGCCAAAACCGATCAAATCAAACACGTACTTGTAAGGCATGAGCAAGCCGCCACTCATATGGCAGATGGTTACGCTCGCGCTACCGGTAAACCGGGTGTCGTACTGGTATGTTCAGGTCCGGGCGCGACCAATACCATTACTGGTATTGCCACGGCTTATATGGACTCCATCCCAATGATCGTTATCTCGGGTAATGTACCTAATAGCCTAATTGGTAATGATGCTTTCCAAGAATGTGACATCGTTGGTGTCTCTCGCCCAGTGGTCAAACACAGCTTTTTAGTGAAAAAAGCGGAAGATATTCCTGAAACGATCAAGAAAGCGTTTTATATCGCGACCACAGGTCGACCTGGTCCAGTAGTGATTGACTTGCCGAAAGATGTAATGAATCCGCAAATCAAACTGCCTTACCAATACCCAGAAACGCTTTCAATGCGTTCTTACAAGCCGACGACGTCGGGTCATAAAGGCCAGATTAAAAAAGCGCTTAAATCGCTGTTAGAAGCGAAAAAACCAGTGCTTTATATCGGTGGTGGTGCGGTGATTTCTGGCGCTCATGAACATATTTTAGAGCTCTCCGACAAGCTGAACCTTCCAGTAGTCAGTACGTTGATGGGACTAGGCGCATTCCCTGGAACGCACAAAAACTCACTGGGCATGCTGGGTATGCACGGTACTTACGAAGCCAATATGGCGATGCATGAAGCGGATCTTATTTTTGGTATCGGTGTGCGTTTTGATGATCGCACGACGAACAACCTTGAAAAATACTGCCCAAACGCAAAAGTCATGCATATTGATATCGATCCATCATCGATCTCGAAAAACGTGAAGGTGGATTTACCTATCGTAGGCTCTGCGGAAAAAGTGCTTACAACCATGCTTGGCCTGCTGGCAGAGCAAGAAGGTGGGAACGATGAAGATGCCATCACCGCATGGTGGGATGACATTCAGGTGTGGCGTGACCGCAACTGTTTGGCTTATGAGAAGTCACCAGAGCGAATTAAGCCACAGCAAGTGATTGAAACCTTGCACAAGCTGACCAATGGTGATGCGTATGTTGCTTCTGATGTGGGTCAGCACCAGATGTTTGCTGCACTTTACTACCCATTTAACAAACCACGCCGTTGGATCAACTCGGGTGGATTGGGCACTATGGGATTTGGCCTTCCGGCTGGTATGGGTGTTAAGTTTGCCATGCCACAAGAAGAAGTCGTGGTTGTTACGGGCGATGGCAGTATTCAAATGAATATCCAAGAGCTTTCGACAGCCATGCAATACGATATTCCAGTGAAGATCATCAACCTGAACAACCGATTCCTAGGCATGGTAAAACAATGGCAAGACATTATTTATCAAGGTCGTCACTCTAATTCTTACATGAGTTCTGTTCCTGATTTTGCAGCGATTGCAGAAGCTTATGGTCACGTCGGTATTCGTATCGAAACGCCTGATCAGCTCGAAGAAGGGCTACAAAAAGCGTTGGATATGAAAGATCGTCTGGTGTTTGTGGACATCAACGTAGACGAAACCGAACACGTATACCCGATGCAAATTAAAGGTGAGGGTATGGATAAAATGTGGCTAAGCAAAACGGAGAGAACTTAATATGAGACACATTATTTCACTGCTATTGGAAAACCAACCGGGTGCGTTGTCTCGTGTTGTTGGTTTGTTCTCTCAACGTGGTTACAACATTGAATCTTTGACGGTATCACCGACAGATGATGAAACGCTGTCGCGAATGAACATTACCACGACGTCTGATGAGATGCAGTTGGAGCAAATTCAGAAGCAGTTACACAAATTGATCGATGTGCTGAAAGTACAAGAAGTCACCGAGTACGAGCACATCGAACGTGAACTGATGATGGTGAAAGTGAAAGCCAGCGGTTTTGCGCGAGCAGAAGTGAAACGGACGGCAGACATCTTCCGTGGCCAGATCGTGGATGTCACTGCTGCTCAATACACGGTACAACTTGCGGGCACGAGTGAAAAGTTGGATGCCTTCATTCAAGCGATATCTGAAGTAACTGAAGTCGTCGAAGTTGCTCGTAGTGGGGTAGTGGGCATTGCCCGAGGTGAGCGCGCACTCAAACCGTAATTATCTAATTGCATATAGAAAAGCCACTTAATCTAAGTGGCTTTTTGTTTAGAAAATAACAATTAATGATATAATTGTCGTTTTAGTAAGCATTATAGGCAGTAGACGCGTGAAAATACCTAAGCGAGTCGGCACATTGTTGGCGACAGCACTATTTTTTAGTGCGCTCACTGCAGTTTACTATTATCAGAAATATCTGACGTTATTAGAGAGTAACGTTGAGAATACCGCTCAAGAAGCATTACACCAACTGGCTTATACTGGTCGCGAATACAACAATATTCAGGATCAAATTGAGACGATCAGCGATCTTCTCGGTCACAGCCAAAGTCTTTACGACTATCTACGTCAGCCGAACCGAGTCAACCTTTCTATCTTAGAAGATATGTGGATCTCGGTTGCGATCAACCAAAAGCTATATAAACAAATTCGTTTTCTTGATATTACCGGTCAGGAAAAAGCACGGATTAATTACGATTTCAAAACGGGTATCGCTGCACCCGCCCTCAAATTACATGACAAGTCAGAGCGGGATTATTTTCATTACGCGCAAGGTTTAGGTAATGATGAAATTGCGTCGTGGGGGATTGAGCTGGAGCGAGAAAATGGTGAGCTTGTTTACCCTTATAGCCCTTCATTGCGTATTCTGATGCCGATTTCTCTCAATGGGAAACGCGAAGGGTATCTTGTTCTTAATGTTGATATTGAGTATTTATCTTCTCGACTCAACTACTCACCGGTGCGGGATTTTCATATTGAGTTAATTAAAAGTGATGGTTTTTATATCGCGAGTCCTAAGTCATCACGCTTGTACGGCAATATTATCCCAGCTCGTTCTCAATTTAATTTTGGCCGGATGTACCCCAACATTTGGCGCACGATGATCTCAGAAGTTTCGGGCTATGAGTACAACGGCTCGAATTTGATTGCGTATAGCACGATCCAATTTGTTTCTAGTGAACCTCTTCATCTGGTGATTGATCTCACGAATGAGCAATTACTATCTCGATCTCAGCGAGATATTGATGACTTAATCCAAGAAGCGTTTTTTGTATTAAGTTTGGTGTTTGGTTTTACTTTACCAACGACTGCGCTGGCCCTGCACTATCGACGTCATAGCATGGAGTCGAAGTTAGCTCGGGCTGCACTTGATGGCATGACTGCGGTGATGATCTCAGATGCGTCGCATCGAATCATTATGGTGAACCAAGAATTTGAAAACATGATGGGCTATTCCACCAAGTATACTCAAGGCTGGAATGCGCATAATCTAATTTTCTTACCGGAAGATCTCGAGTCGACCCTCAATATTTGGAATAAGCTTGCGAACGAGCACGTTTGGGAAGGTGAGGTTCGTTGTCGAACCAAGTTTAATCACGTATTTACCGCCATTATGCGCATTCAGGCAAACTTAACCAAGTCAGGTAAAGTAAGCTATTACATCACGTCGCTGGTGGATATTTCCGAGCAAAAAGAGCTGGAAGAAAAGCTACGCAACCTCAGTGAAAAAGATGGTTTGACGGGCTTGTGGAACCGCCGAAAATTTGAAGAGCAATTAGCGCAATATGCCGGGATTATTGAGCGTTATCCTGACAGTCCCCCTGCATGTTTGGCGTTGTTTGATATTGACCACTTTAAGCGCATTAACGATGAACTTGGGCACGATGAAGGGGACAAAGTGATTTGCAGTGTCGCTGAGACTCTTCTTAAAGAGGTGCGCAGTACTGACTTTGTGTCTCGTGTCGGTGGTGAGGAGTTTGCGGTGATCATGCCGCACACCACGCTCGAAGAAGCAGAAGTTGTATTGAACCGGTTACGTGTGGCAGTTCAACTGCGCAGTGATAGAGCTATTACCGTTAGCGCCGGGTATAGTGATTTAACCTCCGATCGCACGCGCACTTATAAATGTGCTGATATTGCCTTGTATGAATCCAAAAGTGCAGGGCGTAACTGCGTATCACTATGTCATAGTTTCGATGATATTGCTTAGCTCTTTTTCAAAAACAAAAAATCGGGGATAGACCCCGATTTTTATGCTTATTTTAGCCTCAGCGTTATTCGCTAGCCAGTATGCGATATTGGTTGTCGATGGCCGCTTCGATACACTGCATTGACTGTCTCAAATAACGCTCTAGATAACCTAAAGCATCCTGGCTCTTTTTATCTAACGATGTCTTCATCAGCATTTCTTGCTCATCGATATTACAGTGCCCTGGGTTTCCAGTACCTAACATTTGCATAGCAAAATATTGGTAACGCTTAATTTGCGTGAGTAGATCGCGGAAAAACCCAAACATATTGGCAGAGCCAGCGCCTTCAAACAGCGCAGTAAGAAACTGATTATGGCGTTCTTCCCATTCCTTCCAGCAAAAGCTTTCGCCAGATTTAGAGCGGGATAACTTGTGATAAGCGGTTAGGACGTCCAGTTCCCAATTTTCATCGCCAATCACAATTGCTTTATTTAGTAGGCATGCAGAGACCATTTGTAGGCTCTCGTACAAGTCATTCAACTCATCTTTACATACAGGTGCAACCCAGCAGCCTTTTTGCGGCTCGAGTTTGACGTATTTGCTCCACGATAACTGCACCAAAGCTTCGCGAATGGGTGACGCTCCTACGTTGTACTTCTCTTTGAGTTCCGCAACCACGAGTTTTTGACCCGGTTTAAGCACGCCATCGAGAATATCCTGACGGATCATTTTTGATACTTTGTCGGTAAGAGTGGGACTGGACACATACACCTCATAGAAATTTTAATCGTGACGACAAAATTAAACAGTACGCAATTCTGCGCATGGTGAATGATACAGTTAGGCTATTATTAGAGCAAGAAAGCCATATAAAAAAAGAGGGCATAAGCCCTCTTTATCAATCAACTGAAGTATGAAAAGTTCAGTATTATAGTACGTGTACAGAAGCTGTGTTCGTAGTGCCTGAAGCGACTAGAGCACCAGAAACCATCACTACGATGTCGCCTTTGTTACCTAGACCAGATTCTAGAGCAAGCTCTTTACCTGCTACGTAGAATGCGTCAGTGCTTTCGATAGAATCAACAACAACTGGCGTCACACCTTTAGTTAGAACAAGTTGTGCTGCTGTTTTCTTGTTTGTTGTTAGTGCTAGGATGTTTGCAGTTGGGAAGTATTTACGTACTGAACGTGCAGATTTACCACCTTCAGTTGCAACAACGATAAGTGGAGCAGCCAGTTTCTCAGCTGTGTCTACTGCGCCTTTACATACTGCTTCAGTGATACGTAGACGTGGGCTGTCTAGACGAGAACCTAGCTCAGCTTTTAGCGCTGAATCAGTACGGTTCGCGATTTGAGCCATGATAGTTACCGCTTCAACTGGGTACTTACCTTTCGCTGTTTCACCAGAAAGCATTACTGCGTCAGTACCGTCCATTACTGCGTTAGCAACGTCGCCTGCTTCCGCACGAGTAGGACGTGGGTTGTTGATCATAGAATCAAGCATTTGAGTTGCAGTGATAACCATCTTACGTGCACGGTTACACTTCTCGATCATCATTTTCTGAGCGAAGATTACTTCTTCAGCTGGGATTTCAACACCTAGGTCACCACGAGCAACCATGATGCCGTCAGAAAGCTCTAGGATCTCGTCGAAGTTATCAACACCTTCTTGGTTTTCGATCTTAGAGATGATGTGGATGTTCTCGCCGCCGTTTGCCGCTAGAACTTCACGGATTTCTTGAACGTCAGAAGCTTTACGGATGAAAGAAGCAGCTACGAAGTCAACGCCTTGCTCACAACCGAATTTAAGGTCGTTTTTATCTTTTTCAGATAGAGCAGGTAGGTTTACAGAAACGCCAGGAAGGTTAACACCTTTGTTCTCGCCTAGTGCACCGTTGTTAAGTACTTTACATTTAACTTCTGTTTCAGTCTTAGAGATAACTTCCATCTCGATTAGACCGTCGTCGACTAGGATAGTGTTACCTACGTTTAGGTCTGCTGCGAAACCTGCGTAAGTTACTGCAACTTTATCTTTGTTACCTACAACTGAAGTGTCAGTTGTGAAAGTGAATTCTTGACCAGCTACTAGATCAACGTCGTTGCCGCCTTCTAGCTTGATAGTGCGGATTTCTGGACCTTTAGTATCTAGAAGAATTGCTAGTGGTTTGCCAGTAGCTTCCATTACTTTACGGAAGTTCGCGATACGAGTGCCGTGTTCTTCGTAGTCACCGTGAGAGAAGTTAAGACGCATTACGTTCATGCCTGCGTTCACTAGCTCAGTTAGCTTCTCTACAGATTCAGTTTTAGGGCCAATCGTACATACGATTTTGGTCTTTTTCATGGAAGATACTCTCCGGTAAGTATAGTTACAATTTGAAAGTCGGTTGTTTACTCTGAAGTTAGGGCGTTATTGATGACATTTAGTGCCTGTCACCCACCGATTTTTCGCCTCATTATCAGTACTTCAGATTCTGAAAGTCTTTCACCAAGTTTAGTCATTTTATGACTAAAAGGTCGGCGATTTTGGTTACCTTTTTGTGACTAATCCCACTTTATATGCAGAAAGTTGCAAAAAAATAGCCTTCAATTCTGTAATTTTTTTTCTTTTCGGTGGCGAATTCTACCACTGAATGAATCCAATATCACTGTTTAAGAATTGTCTTAGGACAAGGTTTTATCGAGAAATATTAATTTTTTGGATCGAAATAAATGGACTTGAAAGTTTCGGTTTGACTATAATAAGTTTCACATCGAAACTTAAATTCAAAGCGTAAATGTCGAAACGAAACACTCAACTAAGAAGACACGCCATTTCTAACTTGGTTTCTGAGCTAGGAGAAGTCAGCGTTGACGAACTCGCTCAGAAATTCGAAACCTCAGAGGTCACGATTAGAAAGGATTTAGCTTCTTTAGAGAAAAATGGCCAACTTCTACGCCGCTACGGCGGTGCGATTGCTATCCCAACAGAAGTCATTCACGAAGAATTGAGCGCTAATGTTTCGACTCGAAAGCTAAACTTGGCAAAAGCAGCGGCATCACTGATTCGAGACCATAATCGCATCGTGATCGACAGTGGTAGTACGACGGCTGCGTTGATTCAACAGTTGAATGACAAACGTGGCTTAGTTGTCATGACCAACTCGTTGCATGTTGCTAACGCCCTTAATGAATTAGAGAGCGAACCAACACTGCTGATGACTGGCGGGACTTGGGATACGCACTCAGAATCTTTTCAAGGCAAAGTAGCCGAATCTGTGTTACGAGCTTACGACTTTGACCAGCTATTTATCGGTGCGGATGGCATCGACCTCGAACGCGGCACCACAACATTTAATGAATTGGTTGGTTTGAGTAAGGTAATGGCGGAAGTGTCGCGCGAAGTGATCGTCATGATCGAATCGGAAAAAATCGGTCGTAAGATCCCGAATTTAGAGCTCGCTTGGCATCAAATTGATGTGCTAGTGACGGATGCTGATATTCAGCAAGAACACAAAATACAGATTGAACAACATGGCGTGAAAGTCATTTGCGCCTAATCTAATAATGTAATCAGTTTCATATTTCACTTCCCTCTGAATACAGGCCTTTGCTTGCTGCCTCTATCTGAAACATGGCTAGGGAAGAACAAAACTACAAACGGAGATAAACACATGTGTGGAATCGTAGGTGCAGTAGCACAACGAGATGTTGCAGAAATTTTGGTTGAAGGTCTACGCCGCTTAGAGTACCGCGGTTACGACTCAGCTGGCGTTGCTGTTGTTGATGGCGAGTCAAACCTAACGCGCGTTCGTCGCTTGGGTAAAGTGCAAGAACTGGCTGATGCAGTAGAAGAAGCAAAAGTGATCGGCGGAACGGGTATTGCACACACTCGCTGGGCGACGCACGGTGAACCATCTGAAGTTAATGCACACCCACATATGTCCGGCGATATTGCTGTTGTACATAACGGTATTATCGAAAACCACGAAGAGCTTCGTGAATTGCTTCAATCTCGTGGTTACGTGTTTGAATCTCAAACGGATACAGAAGTTATCGCACACATGGTTGAGTGGGAACTTCGCACTTCAGAAACGCTACTAGAAGCAGTACAAAAAACAGCAAAACAACTTGAAGGCGCATACGGCACGGTAGCGTTGGATCGCAAAGATCCTTCACGCATCGTAGTTGCACGTTCAGGCAGCCCGATCGTAATTGGTTTTGGTGTGGGTGAAAACTTCCTGGCTTCTGACCAACTTGCGCTACTGAATGTAACGCGCCGTTTCATGTACCTAGAAGAAGGTGATGTGGCAGAAATCACTCGCCGTGAAGTTACTGTCTTTGACGCAACGGGCGAGCTGGTTGAGCGTGAAATCGTAGAATCTAACGCAGAACATGATGCTGGCGATAAAGGCCAATACCGCCACTTCATGCAAAAAGAAATCTATGAGCAACCTAAAGCGTTGATCAACACAATGGAAGGCCGTATCACGGCAGACTCTGTTGTAACTGATGCGATCGGTGTGCATGCGGCTGACATTCTAAGCAAAGTAGAACACGTACAAATCGTTGCGTGTGGTACGTCTTACAACGCAGGTATGACAGCGCGTTACTGGTTTGAAGACATTGCTGGCGTGAGCTGTGACGTAGAAATCGCCTCTGAGTTCCGTTACCGCAAGTTTGTGACTCGTCCAAACAGCCTATTGATCACGTTGTCTCAGTCTGGTGAAACCGCCGATACGCTAGCAGCACTTCGTCTTGCGAAAGAAAAAGGTTACATGGCGGCGATGACTATTTGTAACGTAGCAGGTTCTTCTTTGGTTCGTGAGTCAGATTTTGCATTCATGACTCGCGCTGGTGTTGAAATCGGTGTCGCTTCAACCAAAGCGTTCACGACTCAGCTTTCTGCACTATTGATGCTGGTTACGGCGTTAGGTAAAGAGCAAGGTCGCGTTAGCAAAGAGAAAGAAAAAGAGATTGTTGAAGCGCTACACGCACTTCCTAAGCAAATCAACGCGGCACTTTCTTTCGAGAAAGACATTGAAGCACTAGCGACGGATTTCGCAGACAAGCACCACACATTGTTCCTAGGTCGTGGTGAATTCTATCCAATCGCGATGGAAGCGTCTCTAAAATTGAAAGAGATCTCTTACATCCACGCAGAAGCTTACGCGGCGGGTGAACTGAAACATGGTCCTCTAGCTCTGATTGACGCTGACATGCCTGTTGTTGTGGTTGCACCAAGTAACGACCTACTTGAAAAGCTAAAATCAAACGTTGAAGAAGTACGTGCACGTGGCGGCCTTCTATACGTATTCGCAGATGCAGACGCAGGCTTCGAAGGCGATGAAACAATGAAGATCATCACGATGCCTCACGTTAGTGAAATCACGGCGGCGATCTACTACACCATCCCAATGCAGTTGCTGTCTTACTACGTAGCACTGATCAAAGGTACGGACGTAGACCAACCACGTAACCTAGCGAAAGCGGTAACGGTTGAGTAATTACGCTTAACAGCAAAAATCCCAAGCGGCACATGCGAGAGTATGTGCCGCTTTTTTTTCTTATTCTAAGCGTAATGGAACGCTCAAGAGCCTTCGCCAGTAGGTTGCTTTCATGACAAAAATGTCATGTTGTTGAAAGGGTGGTGTCAGAGGCGGTGTTCAATAATGACCTCATTGAAAACAAGCACTCAAAGGTTAACAACATGAACGCAATCAAAACTGCTCTTTTTGTAACGGTAATGGCAATCACTAGCGCATCTGCATTCGCTCAACCACTTTTCACTGGTGGCAACTACGTGAGCCGCGAAGAGATGAAAACCATCTCAGTTACGCCGACAGCAACGTCAGATGAGGCTTATCAACAGGCACTGTCTGAACTCAATTCACTTAAAACCATGACGGCTCGTGAACTGAATAAAGAGCTCAATATCCTGACGTTTAATGTGAAGTCTCGCAGTACGCATTTAAAAGATGGTGGCTTCGTGACCGTGCAAGAACGCATGAATGAAGATGGTCAGTTGGAATATTTGGGCAAAGTGAATGTCAAAGTGCATTATGCCGAACGCGATAACAATCGATAATGGTTTGCCAATGGGGAAGAGTATGGTGTGGTTCACATCATGCTCTTTTTCGAGCTTTATACTGGGTTCTCATCCTCCCGCTAACACACTAGGTAAGTAAAGTTGAAAATATTGATCGTCGAAGATGAGCACAAAGCCGGAGAATATCTGCAAAAAGGTTTGATTGAATCTGGGTATGTGGTGGATTTAGTGCATGATGGGGTCGATGGGCTTTATCACGCTACCAGTGAAGAATATGACTTAATCCTCCTCGACATTATGTTGCCTAAACTCGATGGTTGGCAGGTGCTTAACACATTGCGCAGTAGTGGGATTCACACCCCAGTGATCATGCTGACAGCGAAGGAGCAAGTGGAAGATCGCGTGCGCGGTTTTGAGCTGGGTGCCAATGACTATGTGGTAAAACCTTACGCGTTTGCGGAGCTACTGGCGCGTGTTCAAAACGTATTTCGTCATCATATTACCGCGCAAGTGGTCGCATCGCCGCAAACATTACGTGTGGCAGATTTAGAACTTGATATGATCAAACGCGTTGCCACGCGCGCGGAGCAGTCGATATCGCTTACCGCCAAAGAATATGCCCTGCTTGAGTTGTTGATGCGCAAAACTGGCCAAGTGCTTTCACGTACCACTATTGCGTCGTTAGTGTGGGATATGAACTTTGACAGCGATACCAATGTGATTGATGTGGCGGTCAAACGTCTGCGTAGCAAAGTGGACAAACCGTTCGATAAACCACTGATTCACACAGTCAGAGGGATGGGCTACAAACTCGAAGAGAGTTGTGATGCCTAAGTTTTCGCTGCCTTTTTCCATGGAAAATAAGCTCGTGCTGATGTTTGTTAGCATGACGTTCGTGACCTATTTTTCTTTGGCTTTCATCCTACAGTACGCCATTGAGCGCCACTTTTATTCGCAAGATTTCAGCTATATTTCCAGTAAGTTCAATGCCATTGAGAAAGCGTTAAAACGCTCGCCAGAGGATGTGTTCAAGCAAGCGAATAACAGCACGCTCTACATGTGGGTGTTTGAAGGCAAGCAGAACGTATATCAGAATTCGAGCCTGACGATTCCTCAGAACCGAGCCTATAGCATTAGCTCACCTCAGGTTTTAAATCACGAGCGCGCCATCGAATGGAGTGAGGACTCGCTGAATATCCGCGCGTTTGCGTTTCAAGCTGGGGAGTATCAGGTGGTGCTCGGCATGAGTATCAACCACCATATTTTGTTTTTGGATAAACTCGACTGGATTTTGTTTTGGGCGCTCGGTTTGGCGTTTGTGATTTCTTCCGCGTTGAGCGGTTGGATTGTAAAACGTGGGTTGAAGCCGATTGTGGGGTTGAATCAGCACATTCAACAGATATCCCCAGAGCAAATGGGCATTCGTCTCGACCCCGATTCGTTGCCAATAGAACTGCGCGAGTTATCCAACAAACACAACGCGATGCTCGATAGGTTGCAAACTGGTTTTCGCCGCTTGAGCGAGTTTTCTTCTGATATAGCACATGAGTTAAAAACGCCACTCACCAACATTACTACGCAAAATCAGGTCATTTTAGGTGCGTGTCGAACGCCTGAAGAGTATCAGGATGCGATTGCCTCAACGTTGGAAGAACTCAACCGCATCACGAAAACCATCAACGATTTGCTCTACATTGCCAAGGCCGAAAACAAGCTCATTCATCGCCATGACGAAGTGTTTGCGGTGCAGGAGGAAATCGACCGTTTGGTCGCGTATTTTGAAATATTGGCCGAAGATGCCGATGTGCAAATCGTGAGCTCAGGCGACGGTCAGCTCTATATGGACAAAAACATGTTTGAGCGTGCAGTGGGCAATTTGCTCTCCAACGCGATTCGTCATGCGTATGCTGATTCAACCATTGAGATTGACGTTCAAGCGGTTGATGAACAGGTTACGATATCGGTCAGCAACCAAGGTGACACCATTGCCGAGCAAAACTTACCGTACCTTTTCGACCGGTTTTATCGCGCAGATAAATCTCGCCAACATGTAGGTAGCGTCGGTGCAGGGCTAGGTTTGCCGATTACCCAATCTATCGTGCAAGCGTATGAAGGACAGATAAAAGTAACATCAGATAAAGACAAGACGCGGTTTGTTATGATGTTGCCATCGGCAGGTGTCAATGGAAGTGATAAGTCAGTTGAAGTATAAAAGGCAAACCTTGGCTTGCCTTTTGAGACTCAAACTCGTTTGAAGTTATTTGGGTTATTGGCCCAGTTGATGAGCGGTTAGAATAGCAGAGTAGACATTTTCTGCCGTCACTGGGAATGGCATATTGTGGATGGTTTCTCCCTCGGCCGTTGAAGCTTCGGCGACCTCGCGCAACTTAGCGTGATTAAGCTCTTTAACGCCCATATCAAATAAGTTGGTTGGTAGACCTACAGAGCGGCAGAATGCAAGAACCGTATTAATCTCTTCCATCGCTGCGTTTTCTAGTACCAGCTGAACTAGTGTGCCGAACGCGACTTTCTCACCATGATAGAGATGATGACACTCTTCAAGCTTAGTTAGGCCGTTATGAATAGCGTGAGCGCCTGCTAGACCACTGCTTTCAAAACCGATACCGCTTAGGTATGTATTGGCTTCAATAATGTTTTCTACCGCTTTGGTGCTCACACCATTTTCTACCGCAGCTTTTGCTTTTACACCATCTTCAAGCAAGGTTTCATAGCAAAGTTTCGCAAGCGCTTGTGCTGAACGCGTCGCTAACCCACCAGCCATTGTTGCCTTACCAGAAGTCATATTGGCACGAGCTTCAAAGTAGGTGGAAAGCGCGTCGCCCATCCCAGATACAAGTAAGCGAACAGGGGCTTTGGCGATGACTGACGTATCCATGATGACCATGTCTGGGTTTTTAGGGATCATCAAATATTCTGCAAATTCACCTTCAGGTGTGTATATCACCGCAAGCGCTGAGGTTGGCGCATCAGTCGAGGCAATCGTAGGAACCACCACGACAGGAATTTTGGTGTAAAACGCAACAGCCTTTGCTGTATCTAACGTTTTACCACCACCAATACCGACAATGACATCGTGTTTCTGAGTGGCACAAATGTCCGTGATGCGTTCAATCTCAACGCGCGAACATTCGCCACCAAAAATGTTCATAGTGAGTGGAAGCTTTTCGTCAGCAAAACTTTGTTTGACGTCATCACCAACCAGGTTAGTCACGAACTCATCGGCAATGACTAACGGACGTTCACCCAATGTTTTCACATAGTGAGCGATAGATGTAAGTACTTGTTCACCTTGGACGTATTTGCTTGGGCTGATAATAATTTTGTCCATAATTCAAACCTTTAACCTTTTTTATGTGTGTTTTGGACTGCAATGAATATCCATTGTAGGGATAAGGTTTATATTAGGTTTGGTGTGGTAAGTGGTGAAGGATATCTCTGGTTTTGTTCCATGCTTTTATGACCTCTGTGTCAAACCGACTGTCAGAAGTAATAAGCATCAGCATGCTTTATGGCGACGATCACTATTCAAGAAAATTTGTCGTTTTTCGTTTCATATTGAAACAATAATGCCGAAGTTTTTGTTTCAATATGAAACGGATTGATTTTTGTTGAGCACGCTTTTTCTCTGTTTAAGATGAATTCATACCCTACATAAAAATATAAATGGAATGAGATAGAACGATGAAAAAGTTAATTAACCAAGTCGATGATGTTGTATTGCAGCAAATGGAAGGCCTGGCATTGTCCCGCCCTGAGCTAAAAGCCAACTACGAGCCTCGTTACATGTGGCACGAGGAAACGCCGGGGCAAGTGGCATTGGTTTCTGGTGGTGGCTGTGGTCATGAACCTTTGCACGCAGGTTTTATTGGTAAAGGCATGCTGACAGGTGCCTGCCCAGGAGAGGTATTTACTTCACCTACGCCTGATCAAATGTACGAATGTGGCAACCAAGTGAATACTGGTGAAGGCGTGTTATTTATCATTAAAAACTACACCGGAGACGTGTTGAACTTTGAAACGGCCGTGGAGCTGCTTCATACCGATGGCATCAAAGTTGGGTCGGTGTTGGTGGATGACGATGTTGCGGTCAAAGACAGCTTGTATACCGCTGGTCGCCGTGGCGTTGCTGGAACGGTATTGGTTGAGAAGTTAGTTGGGGCTGCCGCGAACAAAGGTTATTCGCTGGAGCAATGTGAAGCTCTGGCTCGTCGCGTTAATAATCACTGTCGCTCATTTGGCGTGGCGCTTAATGCTTGTGTTGTGCCAGCGGCGGGTAAACCATCTTTTGTTCTGGAAGATGATGAAGTGGAGTTTGGTGTTGGTATCCATGGTGAACCAGGTATCAAGCGAGTGAAATACACCGATGTCGATACGTTAGTGGATGAAATGTTTGCTGAAGTTGCTGAAAACACGCCTTATCAGCGCACATTGCGTATTTGGAATCGTGACGAAGGTGAATGGGATGAAGTGGAGTCCAGCATTGAGCCTTTCGCCGCTGAACACGACTACATTGTGATGGTGAATGGTATGGGCGGTACGCCAACTTCAGAGCTTTACGGAGTGTATCGCCGTCTTGCTCATAACTGCGAGCAAGCGGGGTTCCGTATCGTGCGTAATATGGTTGGTAACTTCTGTACATCACTCGATATGGAAGGCGTTTCAATTACGTTGCTGAAAGCAGATAAAGAGATGTTGGAGCTGTTTGATGCTCCTGTCGATACGGCCGCGATCAAGTGGTAACAGGGGGGAGCAAACATGCAAATTGAAAAACAACATATCGTTCACTGGTTAGAGTTATGTGCAAAAACGTATCAAGAGAATCAAGATTTTCTGACCGACCTTGATCGTGATATTGGTGACGCAGACCATGGTCTCAATATGAACCGAGGCTTTAAAAAAGTTGCTGAAAAACTGCCGCAATTTGCGGACCAAAATATCGGCAGCATTCTCAAGAATACGGGCATGACCTTGCTTTCTAGTGTCGGTGGGGCAAGTGGCCCGCTGTATGGCACGCTGTTTATTCGCACGGCTGCCGCTGTCGGAACTCGAGAGCAACTAACGTTTGAAGAGTTGGTTGATGCACTAAAAAGCGGTGTGGATGGCGTGGTGTCTCGTGGTAAAGCAGAACTGGGTGATAAAACCATGTGTGATGTTTGGTTACCCGTTTTAGTTAGCGTGAAGGCGTCGTTAGAAAATGGCATGAGCGCTGACCATTTATTGAATGAAATGGTTGAGCTAGCAGAAACGAACGCGGTTGCCACGATTGAAATGTTGGCGAAAAAAGGGCGAGCAAGCTATTTAGGTGAACGTAGTATTGGTCACCAAGACCCCGGCGCAACCTCTTCTTTGTTAATGATTAAAGCACTACAGCAGGCAATAGCAGGTAATTAAGATGGTGGGAATTGTAGTTGTATCTCATAGTCGTCGCCTTGCGGAAGGGGTGGCCGAACTTGCCACCCAAATGACGCAAGGCAAAGCCAAGCTTGCGATTGCGGCTGGGATTGATGATCCAGAGAACCCGATCGGAACCGATGCCATAGCCGTGATGGAAGCGATTGAGCAGGTACATGATCAACAAGGGGTTGTTGTGTTGATGGATCTTGGCAGCGCGTTGCTTAGCACGGAAATGGCTCTGGATCTGATTGATGATCATGTGAGGGAAAATGTCACCCTTATCTCGGCCCCCATTGTTGAAGGGACCATGGCGGCGTCGGTGGCTGCTGCTGCCGGGCTACCTTTATCGACGGTAGTCGAAGAGGCACAGAATGCGTTAAGCGTAAAACGGGAGCACCTTGGTGATCAGCCACTAACATCCGCTGAGATAGCGCCAGTATCAGAGAACTTTGAGCAAGAACGGACATTTGATTGGGTAGTGCAAAATCCGCATGGATTACATGCTCGTCCCGCTGCGGCCATTGTTGGTGCACTCGCGCCTTTTGACTGCCAATTATGGTTGAAAAAAGGCGAGCGCCGTGTAAACGCGAAAAGCTTAAACAGCATTGCGAAACTTGGCGTTCGTAGCCAAGAGACGATCACGCTGTGCGCACTCGGCTCTCAATCCAGTGAAGCAATCAAGGAATTTGAAGCCTTAGCTAGTGAGCACTTCGGAGAAAAAGAGGCGGTTGAGCAAGGCATTATCGAATCTGAAGAGAGCACGGATACTTTGCTCGATGACATGGTCCCAAATCAGATTGAAGGTGCTGTTGTTGGTATTCGAGTCAATGACGGTATCGCTACTGCTCCAGTTGTCCTTTTTACTCATGAAATGCCAGCTGTGCCTGAACGTGATTTCCAAAGTGAACAAGATGAAATTGAACGGGTTAAGCGTGCGATAGGCGTGGTTGTTCAACATTTGCAGGAGCAAGCGAAGCAGCCGAAAGGGGAAATATTTTCCGCTCATAGCATGATGCTCAGTGACCCAGAATTATGGGCATCGGTCGAGTCGCGAATTCAAACGGGCATGATAGCCGAGCAAGCTTGGGTAGAATCACTGCAAACGTTGGCCGAAGAGTTTCGCCAGGCAGAAAGTCAGTACATGCGGGAACGCGAAGCAGATGTGCATGATATCGCACGCCAAGTTATGGTCGAAATGACAGGCGTAACGCCTAATGCCATCGACATTCAGGAACCGAGTATTTTGTTGGCCCGCGACCTGATGCCTTCTGATGTGGCCGGGCTTGATAAATCGAAAGTGCTTGGTATCTGTTTGAGTGAAGGAGGGAAAACCTCTCACAGTGCGATTCTTGCTCGTGCGATGGGGATTCCTGCCATCGTTAAAGCTCAGGGCTGCCTTGATGCTGTGCGTGCTGGTCAAGTGGTGACTATTGATGGCTTCCGAGGACATTTATGGTTCTCTCCTTCGGATTCCGTACAGCAGGAATTAGAAGCGCAACAAATTGAGTGGCAAATCTCCCGACAAAGTGCGCTAGCGAGTGCTCAGCAAGCCGCAGTCACCTGTGATGGCGTCCATATTCCAGTATTCGCCAATATTGGTGGACCGAAAGATATTGATGATGCACTAACATCAGGAGCTGAGGGGGTTGGTCTATTCCGGACTGAGTTTCTGTTTCAAAACAGTGATGAGTTGCCGACTGAGGAAGCGCAATACCAAGTGTATCGTGATATTGCCGCCGCACTTGGTGATAAGCCACTTACGATTCGTAGTCTAGATGTTGGCGGTGATAAGCCTTTAGCCGCTTACCCTATGCCATCGGAAGATAATCCATTTTTAGGTTTGAGAGGGGTGCGGTTGTGCCTTCAACATGAGTCATTGTTTACCGCCCAACTTCGAGCCATTCTGAGAGCTTTTCACGAGCAACCGAATATTCAATTGATGATACCGATGGTGGCTCAGGTTGAAGAAGTGAGAAAAGTAAAAGCGCTGTTGGCACATCAAGCAACCCAACTCGGCTTGGATGCGACTCATTTGCCTGTTGGTATTATGATTGAGGTACCCGCCGCGGTATTAAATGCAGATGCGTTAGCCCAAGAAGTCGACTTTTTCTCTATTGGCACCAATGACTTGACTCAATATGTTATGGCAGCTGATCGAGGCAACGCCGCCGTTGCCGAATTGGTGAACTACTTTGAACCATCGGTACTAAAAGCCATTGAACTCACGTGTGCAGCAGGCGATCGCGCGGGCATACCGGTCAGTATGTGTGGTGAGATGGCTGGCGATCCAAATGCTACAGAAACATTGCTTCGCGTGGGGTTACGAAAATTCAGCGCCAGTTCTAGTCTGCTACCGGGACTAAAAGCGCAGATTCGTCAGTTGTCTGTTGATGTTTAATCGATACCTTATCGTTAGTACATGTGTACCGGCGTGCTTACGCCGGTTTTACTTTTGTTATAGGAACGCCACTTCTTGGCTTAATACAGCTTCATTTGCTCCTGCAGCCCAAACTTATTAATTTTTCTCCATAAGGTCGTGCGGCCAATTTGCAATGCTTTCGCCATATCATGCATTTTGCCATCACACTGATTCCAAGCCTGAACGATAGCTCTTCTCTCGGCTTCTTCTAACGTGATTACTGGCGTATTTTCTGCGGTATGGCGAGAATTCAGTTTAATGTCTTCAGGAATATCGTTCAGCTTGATTAAGTTGGAACTGCGGTTCAGCAAAATTCGCTCAGTTCGGTTTCTTAATTCAGAGTTGTTGCCTGACCAACGAAAATTCATCAACGCTTCCAGTGCGACTGGCTCTATCGAGATCGTCACATTGTGGCGGCGTTCATAATGGCTGATAAGCTGCTGGACGAGAAATTCAATGTCTTCTTTACGCTTTCGTAGTGGCGGAATATGCAGCTCGTTCGAGGAGATTTCATAATAAAGTTGCCGACCAAATGAGCGCTGAGTGACATACTCGCTGATCTCTGAAGCGGTGCTCGTAATAAGTTGAAAGTCTACGGGGATCAATCGCAAACTGTCGCTGCGGCTGACGAGCCCAGTTTTTAACAACTTAAGTAACACGGCTTGTAAATCGGGCGACAGATATTCCACCTTCTCTAAAAAGAGCGTACCGCCATGGGCGAGTTCAAACTTAGAAGGCATGCCTTGTCCTTCGTCGTAGCCTAGGGTTTCTTTGACCAGTTGCTCTGTATTGATAGAGCGACAGTTGAGCGTAATGAATGGCCCTTCTTTGTAGGTGCTTTCGTTATGAATCGCCATGGCGAGAGTGGCTTTTCCTACACCTTCTTCACCTGTAATTAGAATCGGTGATTTGGACTTTATGGCCCGTTTTGCCACGGTAATGACATGCTTCATTTTTCGTGAAATAACAGGCAAAGTACTGAACGTATAGCGCGCACTGCCACCTATTTGTTGTTGAGCAAGTTCGCGAATTTTATCGATAGGGTGCAAAAACAATAAGTGTGTGCCGTCGTTGAGTGGACGCAAGGTAATGATTGCCTCAACAAACTCTCCACGAACCTCTACCGTTGTGAGTTTTCGGTTGATGCTTGCACCCGACTCAATACTATTGAGGACATTTGGCGGGAAGCGTAAAACAGAAAAGACTTCTTTATCCAAGACCTGACTGGCTTCAATGTTTAACAAGCGCTCTGATTGATGATTTACCATCGTGATACGGCTTTCTTCATCCCAGGCCAGAAGGCCATCATCCATGCATTCTAACGTTGCGTTGTGCGCACAAGTGAGGCGGTTAATGTTTTCTTGTTCCGACTGAATATGGATTTGCAAACTGACTTCTTTCGCGCTCGACGCGATGATGACCAAGTTTTCTTTCTTATAGCTCTCTGCTTTTTTGAGAAGGCATGTTGTGCCGCGTAACTTGCCAAATTGGTCGAAAACAGGTGCTGCTACAGAGGCATAAGAATGTAAGTGGCGATTGAAATGTTCTGCTGCGAATACTTCACACGGGATATGAGTACTAATACAAAGATTGACCGCATTTGTGCCAATTTTTCCTTCAGATAGAAAACAGCCTTGTTTAATGCCGAGTACCTGCATCTCTTGTTGCATTGAGTCATGTCCCACAACGGAAAGAACGCAGCCGTTGCCGTCAGTCACCATCAATAGCAGGTCTTCGTCCCCTAGCATGTCGTAAGTGTCTTCAAGTACGGTCGTGGCGCATTCGATGAGGTGCTCGTTGCGTTTCATCAGAGATGAGAAGGTAAATCCAGAGGCAATGTGTGGCTTTGACCAGGTGTAAGGACTGCATTGCTTTATGCAACGCTCCCACGACTCAAGTACGGGAGTGCGGGAAAATTCTGGAGATACCCAATGGTGTTTCTGGAAAAACTCCCATTTGGTTTTAGTGT
This sequence comes from Vibrio sp. J2-4, assembly GCF_021728155.1. Lineage (NCBI taxonomy): Bacteria > Pseudomonadati > Pseudomonadota > Gammaproteobacteria > Vibrionales > Vibrionaceae > Vibrio > Vibrio sp. J2-4. Next base: position 202,812 of record NZ_JAKKCN010000004.1, on the reverse strand, counting down.
CTTCGATTGAAAGCATGCCATACCGTTTCAATACCAGCGATAGATTGGTCTGATATTACAGAGACATACGAATATGGACTGTGATGGCTTTCACGCACGTCATACAGAAAGGATACGCAAAGAAAAGAGGCTAGTAGAGAAGGCGTTCCTTGCCGGAGGTTGGGTTAAAAAGGGCTGTCTTTGCCCAGTTCGTTACAGATCTCGACAATGGCGAGCGAGAGACCTGATTTTATTATTTGTTGCTGGCGTTGAAGTTGGAGTTGATAAAACTCAAGGTCGATGTCGTCATCAGGTTCGTTGACTTCTAATTGCACCATGCCCATTTTCTTTACCAGGTGCAGCTTTTTGATTGGCTCTAGAATATTTGGATCAGTGAACTCGTAGTCGGATGCATCGCTATTGAGTCGGTTTTTAAGCTTAATGATGTCTTCAATATCATGATAAATATCGTCTGGGAGGACGCCTAAGCCAAATAGGAGTTTCAAACGAACAGAGAGATCGCCCAGCGGTCCGGAGTCTTGCAGTAGGGGACCAACAACCGATTGCACGGCGAAGTTATCTTTACGAAAGATCCTTTGTATTAGCCCGTCGATGGAATCGTTGAACACATCGACTGCTGCAATAAAAAAGCCTCGTACCGATGGCGCGCTGTTTAATCGTTCAATGATCTCGGTTTCGTTGATGTTATCTGCCATATACTGAGTAACTGTTTAAAATTATATTTATGGGGAGCAGAGCTCCCCTTGATTCGATTAAAGCTGGTGGTAAATCGCTTCTATTTGAGCCACTTCAACACTGTCTTCAGCCAGACCGGTGTATTTTGCTAGCGTTTTTGTCACGCCAACCTCTTTTAATGAGGTCTGTAGTTCCACCGCTTGTGGGTCGGTGTCGTTGGTGTATTTCAACGCCGCCGCGATCCCTTTCAAAAGTGTTTGATTTTCAGTGCCATACTCGATTGTACCGAGTAATGGCTTCACTAATCTATCATTTGCACCCAATTTACGAATTGGTTGTCGTCCAACGCGATCCACTTCATCCACTAAATATGGGTTGGCGAAGCGACCTAAAATCTTTTCGATGTAGGCATTGTGCATGTCGCGGTCGAAGCCGTAACGTTTGATCAGCACTTCACCACTTTCGTGCATTGCTTGTTTTACTTCGGCATGAATGCTTGGGTCTTCAATTGCTTCACGAATGGTACGGTGCCCTTTCAAACAACCTAAATAAGCGGTAATGCAGTGACCTGTGTTTAGGGTGAACAGCTTACGTTCGACAAAGGCCATTAGGTTGTTGGTTTTTTCCATGCCAGCAATATTTGGGATATCGCCCTTAAACTGTTGCTCATCCACAATCCATTCACTAAAGCTTTCTACCGTGACTTCTAGTGGATCATCGTTGGCGGCTTCTGCTGGTGGCACGATGCGGTCTACCGCTGAATCAACAAAGCCAACCAACTCGTCTGCCTTTGCGTGCAGTGATTCATCCAAGTGTTTGTACACTTCACCTTTTAGGTGCGTTGTGCCACGCACCATATTTTCACAGGCGATGATGTTAAGTGGCGCGTCATTGCCAGCTTCAAAACGTTTGGCGATACCTTTCGCGATGGTTTTCGCGATGATGTCTAATACGTTTGGACCAACTGCTGTGGTGACTAAATCGGTTTTGACGATGCGATCAATCACGTCTTCACTGGCTGAGTTTACCGCTGTGACATGGGTAACGGTGTCGATTTGACACTCAGTACCGACCACTTTTACTTTGTATTCTTGTTTGTGGCTGAGCTGGTCTACTAGCGGTACATCAACGTCAGCGAAAGTGACCTCGACTTCTGCGTCTGCTAAGAGTTTACCGATGAAACCACGACCGATGTTACCTGCACCAAAATGAACTGCGTTTTTCATAATTCTTACCTACCAATATCTGAAAATGTTGATTTACGAAACTAGGGTGAGGCCAACCGCATAGGGGGTGACAGCTGACCTCGTTTGCCTCAGGAGCAAATTAAAGGAGTGATTAAGCCGCTTGCTGGCCGCCAAGGATGTTTAGAATTTCTTCTACATCGTTGGTGCTGGTTAGCTTCTCAATTGCTTCCGGCTCATCGAGCGCGTTCGTAATGGTTGTGATCACCTGGATGTGCTCATCGTTCTTAGCGGCAATGCCGATAACCAGTTTCGCGACATCGTCGTCATCTTCAGTAAATTGGATACCCGATGGGTATTGGCAGATTACAATGCCGGTTTTCTTCACGCGATCTTTCGCTTCTACCGTACCGTGAGGTACTGCGATAGATTCGCCTAGGTAAGTTGGAACCAACGCTTCACGCTCAAACATCGCGTCTACGTATTCTGGTTCTGCGTAGCCAAGTTCAACCAATTTGTTGCCTGCAAAGCGAATGGCTTCTTCTTTGTTGGCTGCTTTCAAACCTAGGTGAATGTTCTCACGCTGGATTTGGAATACCGATGGTTGTTGTGGCTCAAAGCTGTCGTCGTTCGCCGCCATGACTGACACTTTTACCATCTGGTCGTCATTGGCTGCGGATTGGTTTTGTGCTGCTAGTAGTTTGGTGACTAGCTGGTTGTACATTTCACTGTCTAGGAAGTTAGTCAATGAAATGTGGTGTGCGTTTGGAGCATGCTTACGTGCACGATCCGTTAAGTCTTTATGAGTAATCACGATATCTGCACTCTCTGGTAAGCTGTTAATGGCAAGGTTGGTTACGTGGATGTTCAGACCTGCGTCTTGAACCTTTTTGCGTAGCATGCTCGCGCCCATTGCACTCGATCCCATGCCCGCATCACAAGCGACAATGATGCTTTGTACTGTCGCTAGGTCTATGTCACCTTTGCTTTGGCTGTTTACCACCGCATCGTTTTTAGATGCAGATTTCATGTCTTTCATTTGTGATGTTGCTTTCTCTAGTGCTGCTTCATCACCGTCTTCTTCTGTTGACGTTTGTGTCTTCATTAGCAGTGCTGCTACGGCGAATGACACACCTGTTGCTGCTGCGATAGACGCTAGTACACCAACGATTGAACCTTTCTGAGTCATCAACAAGATTGCGAAGATTGAGCCTGGTGATGCTGGAGAAACGATACCTGCGTTAAACATAGTTAGAACGAATACGCCCGTCATACCACCTGCGATAGCCGCAAGGATTAGGCGAGGGTTCATTAGGATGTAAGGGAAGTAAATCTCGTGGATACCGCCGAAGAAGTGGATGATGGATGCACCGCCAGCCGTTTGGCGAGCCGTACCTTTACCAAACACCATGTAAGCCAGCAGAATACCTAGACCAGGACCTGGGTTCGCTTCGATCAAGAAGAAGATCGATTGACCAGTTTCAGACGCTTGCTGAATACCCAGTGGAGAGAAGATGCCGTGGTTGATCGCGTTATTTAGGAACAGGATCTTCGCTGGCTCAACAAAAATAGAAGTCAGTGGCAGAAGGTGCGCTGAAACAAGGAAGTTTACGCCTGCTGCCAATGCGCCTGAAAGCACTTTGACAAATGGACCGATAAGGAAGAAAGCCAAAATGGCGCACAGCATACCAATGATGCCCGCAGAGAAGTTGTTCACCAACATCTCGAAGCCGCTTTTTACTTTACCGTCGATGTAGTTATCGAATTTTTTGATTGCCCAGCCGCCCATTGGGCCGACCATCATTGCACCCATAAACATTGGGATGTCGGTACCGACAATCACACCCATGGTAGTGATTGCACCAACGACCGCGCCGCGATCGCCGCCCACTAATTTACCACCGGTGTAACCGATCAGTAGTGGCAGCAAGTAAGTGATCATAGGACCAACCATGGAAGCTAACGTCTCATTTGGTAGCCATCCGGTTGGGATAAATAGAGCAGTGATAAAGCCCCACGCGATAAACGCGCCGATGTTAGGCATTACCATGTTTGACAGAAAACGACCAAAATTTTGTATCTTGATCTTGGCATCTGGTGATATCATAACAATTCCCCGTTCGATGTTCTGATGAATATGTTGTCGTAAACGGTTCGCCAAAACCGCTTGTTTGATTGCTTAGTACCCAATCAATTTACCACACATTTTCCAATTGGAACTGACGACGGGTTTTTCGTGATCAACCCCCGCATTTCTTCGGATGAAAAGCATTTTTTAAGTGATGATGATCAATTAATTGATATGTAACTTAATAACAAAAAATGACTTTCAAATCTGTCAATAAAAATATTAGTGATCAATTCGATCTTCTGACAAATATAAAATTAAAATTCATTGTGATTAAGATCACCTTTAATTTCTTTTTCAACTCAAATTAAATACTCGAAATGATCAATGTCACATTTTGTTTGACGTTAGGTTTGATTGAAAATGTGATCTATGACCATTTTGAGGTTTTGTGAAAGTTTATAACGTGAACGTTTGTGCGATGTTGGCGTTTTGTGGATTAAAGCTTGAGATGACTGGCCTTTTTGCGATGAGTTTAACTAAACACTTTGTTTTTAATGTCTTATGGGTAAATAACGCATCACGCTGCTCGCGTTGTGTTGTTTAGAGCGATTTTGAGCAGCGCGATACCTCCGACGACGGTTAATGGTTCAGAGCTAAATACTCGCGCGCGTTTCCACTGCCCATGTAACGTGCAAGCGTTTTCTCAGGCACATCGCGTAAATCCACCATAATCAATCCATCCAGTGCGTTGTTAAACGCCGGATCGACGTTAAAACACACCAACTTACCATTCAAACTCAAATATTGGCGCAGTAATACCGGAACGCCTTTGCCTTCGTCAATTCGAGCGATCACGCGAGATAGCAACTGTAAATCTCCCAATGCGGTTAGCATGCTGGTATTCCAGTTTAAGTTGGTTTCTGGCAGTGGGTTTGACGGAGTGACGTATTCGGCGCAGTCGTTGTCGCAGTGGTGTAGGGTCATCGATTGTGCCAGCAACTGACGCGCGGTATGGCTGTAATCGTTGCTGATGCTCACTGGGCCAAACAAGTGCGTGTATTCGGGATGTTGATGGACAAAAGTCGCTATGCCTTTCCAGAGTAAGAGTAGGGCACTCATGCTTTTTTGATATTGCTCGGCAATCACAGAACGACCCATTTCAATCGACTTACCCATTTGATCGAGAAAGCGTTGGTCATAGTTGAACAATGTGCGCGAATACAATCCTTCTACGCCATATTTCGCCAATAATTGATCAACTAATCCAAGACGGTAAGCACCTACCATACATTGGTTCTCACGATCCCACACAAATAGGTGCAGGTAATCATGATCGAAATGATCGATGTCTATCGCTTGTCCGGTCCCTTCGCCAACTTGACGGAAATTATGTTCTCGCAAGCGGCCAATTTCATGCAGGATAGATGGGATCTGCTGTGCGTTGGCGCAGTACACGTCGAACTCGCCATTTTGAAGCAATTGGGTTTCTGTCGGTAAGCTGTGCAGCTCTTCAAGCAATTGGCCTATGGGTAACCCTGCCGCAATAGGTAAGAGTTCATTGTCTGAGACCGTTTGCTGAGTGGCACTTACATCGCGGTTAAGCAGATAGGTGTTGAGCCTTAGATAATTGACGATCTGATCATCGTTGAGGTTATTGAGTTCTTTAAACTTGATTGCTTGCCCAAAGGACAATTCAATGGTTTTTGCGCTCTTGTTGAGTAGCTCTCTTCCTAACATCAAGGTGCGTAAAAGAGGGTGGATTTTACCTGCCATGTAGAAGCGTTTTGAGTTCTGCCCACTAATGAAGATGGGAACAGTGGCGGCTTTGTTCTTACGAATTAACGCACTGACACTGCGGCTCCATTCTTTGTCTTCTAAACGCTGTTGTTTGGCATCCACCAACTGCGACACTTCACCCGCAGGGAAAACCAATAACAAGCCGCCATTCGCAAGGTGTTTGTTGGCTGCTCTAAGTGCCTTCATGTTCGACTTGACCGCATCTTTGCCCTCGAATACGTCGACACCAATAAAAAGTTGGTCGAGCTCTGGTACGGTTTTTAGGTACTGATTCGCTAAAATTTGGATATCGTCTCGTATCATCAATAGTAGCTCGGCGAGAATCACGCCTTCAACACAACCGAGAGGGTGATTCGCCACAATGACGGTTGCGCCTTGCTTTGGCACTGCGTCGAGCGAACCATGGGCAATGCGATAGTCGATCCCCAAAATATCCAGCGTAAATCGCAAGAAAGTTTTGGTATCCGCATTCACGGGGCGTTGGGCGTAGAATTTATCGAGCTGACTTAAACCTGTTGCCCATTCTGCAACGTTTTCACCAATGCCAAACGGCGTTTTACGAGGGAGACGAAAAGGGGTCGAACTATCCATATTTACCTCAGCGTACAAGTGGCTGATCGGATAGTAGAAATTACAGATGACAGTTCAGAGGCAAATCCATGAGCCTTTGGTGACAAACTGGTGAAGCTTTGTTGACCAAAGGCGAGGGGATAGGGACGTATTAGCGTTACGTTTTGTCGCCAGCAAACATCAGGATACTCAGAGAGTTGAGCGTTTCACCGAGACTTTCTAGTGAGCTCAAGACCTGTTTGGTCGGTTCATTATCTAGCAGAATGCGACCATCAAAGCTTTTCCCTTCGCATTGATCTTCATCGCACATACCCGCTTGGGGGGCTTGTGTTGAGTTGTCATCCATTACTAAGTCGTCAGTACTCAAACAAGCCGTTGAGACAAATAATCCGCTCAGAACTACCAGCCATTTTATTTTCAACATAATCTTAAAAATCATAATAAAACACTGTTCAATTGTAATTTATTCTATTCACCATTTCGAACGACATGACAAAAACTTGGCTTTAGGTCGCCATTTTCTGGCCATAGTTGAGCTATGTTATCGATACGACGAATTGTTACTTTTGGCGAAATTAGGAGGATGAATGGAGAAGATTTCCAATAAAGCGTCAATATGGCTCGGGCTGTGTCTGATAATTGGTTTAGGAGTATTGGGCTTTTTTATTCAGCAAACGGCAGTCAAATACAAAGCCTATGAACGAGTGGTAACGGTGAAGGGATTGTCTGAACGAGAGTACTCTGCCGATACAGTGATCTGGCCAATTCAGTTCACCTTAGCGAGTACTGATATGGGGGCTATGTTTGATGACATCGATCAGCAAACGCGTTTGATTCTGGATTTCTTAAGTGCCAAAGGGCTCCCTGAAACGAGCGTTTCCCTTTCTTCTCCTGCTGTCATTGACCGAAAAGCACAGCAATACGGGAGTGAGCAAGATATCGAGTTTCGTTATTTAGCCTCGCGGACGGTTACGGTTTATAGTCAAAGTGTCGATGTGGTTCGAGCGGCAATTAATGAGATTGGTGAGCTAGGAAAACAAGGTGTACTGCTGAATCAGGACCCGTACGCGAACCGCATTGAGTACAGCTTTACTAAGCTAAATGATGTAAAGCCAGACATGATCGAAGAGGCGACGAAAAACGCCCGCGAAGTGGCGCAAAAGTTTGCGAAAGACTCACAGAGTTCACTGGGTAAGATCAAACGTGCCACGCAAGGGCAGTTCTCGATTTATGACCGAGATAGCAACACGCCTTACATTAAGAAAGTACGAGTGGTCTCAACCGTTCAGTATTACTTATCGGATTAAAATAATAGTCAAAAAGCCGCTCATCGTGTGAGCGGCTTTCTATAAGATGAGAGCTATAGGATAGGATTAATATCTTGCTCTGTATGCTCACCTTCGACCACATCAACAGGTGTGTAATGTTGATAAATCAGGAAGCCATCTTCTGATGTTTCATGGTTATCTGGTGTATCAACATACGCGGTACAGGTGTACCCAATACTGTAGGTGCCTGGGCCCATGTAACCAAACTCGTAGCTGTAGGTTGTATTACCTTCTTCGTCTTGCGATTCATTCACGTTAGCTACCGCAACTGGCGCTTGGAGTGGTTCCATCGCGCCCATATCGCCCATGGTTGAGCGATCCATCGAACCAGCGTAAAGATAGACTGAATGAACGGCAGGAACGTCATTTATTGCATTTGATGCTGCACTGTCTGCTTCACACGCTTGATACTGAATTTCACTGACTTCACCACCGATATGACCTGATTCTGATGCGTTTACTAAGCTTACCGCATTAGAGTTCATGTTCATGTAATCTTTGCCCGTTGGATCTGCCAGACCTTTACGCAAATCAAACTCGACAACATAGCTATTATGACCAGTATGAACTTTTACATACTGACCTTTTTGCGAAAACTTCAAGCGACCTTGATCGCTCGTATCTGGTTTAAAACCAAAACAGCTGCCTCGGCTAGGCACAACTAAGCCTTTGATGTTGCCGTCTGTCTTCTCTACGTATGACAGCGTTGTATCGTTTAATTGTTTGCCGTCTTTAGCGTACACACACATAGCATAATCACCAGGAGCGATGTCTTGCTCGCTAATGATCGTTTTAGCGTTACTTCCCTGATATTCCATTAGATCAACTTGGTGTAGTGCTCCATTGTCACTAACATCTAACAGAATATGTTCTCCAGTTTGTTCGCCAGTTTCTGGGTCAAATGGTACAAGGACAACATCTTTAAACGCTAAGACGACTTTGTTGGCATCGTCGACAGGCGCATCGGAAACGCTGAGAGAAAAAGTGGCTGCTTCTGTATCGGATGAAGAGTCGTCGCTACCGCAGCCCGTCAATAAAAGACCACCTGAGATAGCAAGTAAAGGATAAGTATATTTTTTCATTATGACCTCTTGTTTACACTGCTGATAAATGTAAAAGGCTAGTCTCAAAGTCGAGAAATGATGTCATTGTATTGTGATAGAGAGGTCAATCTTCAATGGTGCTATATACAAGTCCTTTTTTATAAAACTAAGTTCTTAACTGTGATGAGGGGAGTTTGATGATAGTCAAGCTGGCTTCTTTCTTATGAGCGTAAGTTAGTATGACTTATTGCTAGAAGGAATTAGTATCATGGCATACAAGCACTTTATTAGAGAACTACTGGGTTTAGCGATTGTTGTCTCTGTCGTCTTTGGCGTATTAGGCGTGATGTTAGAGCTCTGTGCACTGACGGCACTTTGGGAGCATCAGCAAACGATAGCCGATGTTTTCTTCCATGAATCTCTCTACTTCATCGTATTTTTAATTCCACCATATTTCCTCTGGAAGTTGATTAACCGTCCTGAACTGGTTTCTGCTGACCAAGCTTATTTGGCAATGAAGTTAGAGGCTGAAAGTCGACAATGAGTCGATTTAGTGAGTAATGAAAAGAAGAGGCTATGAGAAAACATTAGCCTCTTTTCTATCTGATTCGTGGGCAAAGTATTCGTTGCTTTATTGATTAAAAAGCTGCTTCTATTGTGCCTTTGAACGTACGATCGAGATAATCACGAATTGCTTGAGATTGGTAAATAGAAACGAATTTTTTATACGCTTCATTATTTTTGTCTGCGTCACGAGTAGCGATGACCATGACGGCCAGCGGTGCGTCTTTTGCTTCAAGATAGATACTTTGTTTCTTCGGGTCTAAACCAGAAGACATTACGTAGTTCATTGTGATCGCAGCCGCGTCTACATCATCCAATGTTCGTGGTAACTGGGCGGCATCTACCTCGACAAATTCAAACGACTTTGCATTTTTTTTAATATCAGTTAGGGCTGCTTTGTGGCCAACACCTTGTTTAAGCTCAATTAAACCTGCATCGGCGAGTAGCAATAGACCACGACCACCATTAGTTGGATCGTTTGGAATTGCTATGCGTGCATTGTTTGGAAGCTCTTGTAATGAGCGATACTTGTTAGAATAAAACCCCATGCGCATCAGAATGGATTGACCAATCGACACTAATTGGGCGTCATGACTATTGTTGAAGTTGTCTAAAAATGGTTGGTGCTGATAGCTGTTAATGTCGATGCTACCATCGCTAAGCGCGGCATTGGGTGTCACGTAATCAGAAAACTCGATGACTTCTACATTCAAGCCTTGCTTCGCTGCTTCCTTCGCTACTTCCTTCGCTACTGCTTCAACTACTTGAGCATGAGGCCCTACGGTTGCTCCCACTTTAATGACAGAGTCATCTTTTTCTCCACAAGCACTTAAGCCAACTACTGCCGTGAGAACCAAAGCTAGTTTCTTTAGGTGACGAATACTTTTCATTGTAACTCCATTTTTGTTTTAGACGTCCATACGTTTACATGTCCATCCTATCAGAAGCCGAAAAAGGGTCAATGGTTTAAATAGCGAGCAGACATTTTGTTTCTACGACTATATAGAAGCTTGGTAATAAGCGAAAAGAAAGAGAGGGTAGAATCGAGGAAGATGATAAGTTTGAAGTTGTTGAGGATATGAGCAACGAATTACTACACACACAACTGTACCCAAAGTCAGCAGACACAAAAAAGGCGTAGTAGGTACTAACCTGCTACGCCTTTCAAAATTTGGTGGCCCCTCGCAGACTTGAACTGCGGACCAATCGATTATGAGTCGTGATAATATTTGTTTTATCAAATTCCATGTTATCTCAAATTGTATTTAAATTATTGATAATTAGTGGATTTTTTAGCTTGCCTTATCTTGTGATATCTCACAAACTGTCATTAAGAGACCTCCTAACTACACCCACAACTACACCCAATTTAACTCTGGGTGTAGTTGCGCAACAAAGGAACTGTTATGGCAATTACGCAAAAAGAAATTGTGGGTTTAAAGCCTAAAAGTAATGCGTATTACGTTTGGGATGATGACCGAACTAAAGGCGCTGGACGTCTTGGAGTGAAAGTGTTTGCTAGTGGAAATAAAGGGTTTGTCTTTCGCTACTACCGCGAGGGTAAACGTCTCTTTATTCAGTTAGGGCGATTTCCGGCGCTCAGTCTTGTTGATGCGCGGAAGGAGGCGCATAAACTGGGCTTAATGTTAAAGCAGGGACTCGATCCTAAATTTGAATTAGCCAACGCAGAGAAAAAGCGTGAAGTAGCTCGAAGAGAGGAGGAGAGCAAGGGAAGCTTAGAGTTGCTGTTTCAAAGTTATGTAAACCAAATGAAAAAAGAGGGGAAGCGGACTTATCAAAACGTTTATCGGTCACTGGAGAAAGAGGTTTATCCATTTATCTCCAAAGAAACAAAGGCTTGTGATGTGACGACGTCTAAAATCGTTACGATATTAGCTCACATGATACAACGTGGTGCCGCTACACAAAGTAATCGAGTCAGAAGCTACCTTCATGCCGCATTTAATTATGGCCTTTCACATGACAATGATCCTGCGAATTACTTGAGAGACGCTAAGTTTGGTCTCGTCTTTAATCCAGTATCTTCTATACCAAAACAAAAAGATGCAGAACGAGTAGGGGAGCGCTATCTAACGTTCACGGAATTACATCAGTTTATGCATGATATTGAGTTTGATATAGAAGGAGTTCGATCCTCAGAAATGATGCGATGCCTTATTCTTCTTTGTATTCATACTGGTGGACAAAGACCTTATGAGATTGCAGCATCAAAATGGACGGCAATCAATTGGGATGAACGAACGTTACTTGTCACTCCGGACCTTTCGAAAAACAAGCGTAGCCACTTGGTCCCTTTAACTGAATCAGCGATGTCTATCTTAGAAAGGCTCAGAGAAAGCAACTCAGCTAGTCCATTTATTTTCCCGCATCATAAAGATGACAATGACCACGTTCGCTTAGATTCATTGAGCCAAGTCATTGCTCGTTATAGAGATGATCACCCGCAATTTGAGTATTTTATCCCTAGGGATTTACGTCGAACCTGTAAAACATTGATGGGAGAGATTGGGGTAAGTAAGGCATTGAGAGACAGGCTACAAAACCATGCTCTAAACGACGTTAGCTCAAAACATTACGATAGATACGAATATTTGGCTGAGAAGCGTTATGCTTTGGAGTTATGGGAAAGCAAGTTATCTAGAGCAGAGGAAACAGATTCAAACGTGGTTAGTCTTTGGTGAAGTGGGATTGATGTTCGCACTGCGAACGCTGCATTATTTTGTTTCTTTTTATTGATGTATCGTAGAGTTGTAAATAACGTCTTACGATTTCATGCTCAATTGATTCTCACTCGATTATGTCCAGAACTTTCACAGTTGGCACTCCGTAACTCAGAAGTGCCCCAAAATTCGTTAGGTCAAATACCCTATAAAGTTAAAGAGCCTGCGTTTTACCCTACAAAAAGTCATTTAGTAGAATGAAACTTTCACGATTTGGGCCTTTTATATGTATGTTTTGCTTGTCAAAGCGTCCGTTTTAGTAGCGAAACTAGCTAAACAACTTGTTGGAAGTGGACTAACTGCGGAAAGTATTGCTACCTTACGTTTATCTCAAAATAAAGCTGACTACCTGTGAACGCTTTTATGCGTTGGTAGAGGGTATTTGACGGTCTTAATAAAATACGGGAACAGCCATGACATTATCAAGAACAAGGCTCATGAAAGCAACAGCCCAAATTCTTGGCACTTTACTCTGTTTAGCCTTTCTTACTGGCTGTGAACGAGCAACGGAAGGGTTGCAATATGCCAAAAATCGTGATGGTTCAGATGACAAGTCAATACTTATTGGCTACAACGGTAACGACACAGATGTCGTCATCCCAGATTCGGTCGAACTTATTAATGGGGGGACATTTTATGACAAGCAGCTCACCAGCGTGGTCATCCCAAAATCGGTTACTATAATTGGAAGACAGGCGTTTGAAAACAATAAACTCACTAATGTGGTTATACCAGATTCGGTGACCTCCATTGGGGAGCGGGCGTTCGCTGAAAATAATCTCACCAGCGTTACTATTCCTGATTCAGTGACCTCGATTGGGGAGCGGGCATTTAATAAAAATGCAATATCAATAGTTAACAATGTCCCATCAGATGGTATTATTTTTGCTCGTAATGATGATGGCACTGAAAACAAAAAGATCATAATTTCCTATGGTGGGGCAAGAAAAGAGATTGCTATACCAGATTCGGTGATTACTATTGATAGTTGGATGTTTGCTGAAAGTCAGCTCACCAGAGTTACTATTCCTGATTCGGTGACCTCCATTGGGGAGCGGGCGTTCGCTGAAAATAATCTCACCAGCGTGACTATCTCAGATTCGGTGACAGCTATTGAGTACAAGGCATTTCATGACAACCAGCTCACCAGCGTTACTATTCCCGATTCAGTGACCTCCATTGGGGAGCGGGCATTTTTTGACAACCAGCTCACCAGCGTTACTATTCCTGATTCAGTGACCTCCATTGGGGAGCGGGCATTTAATAAAAATGCAATATCAATAGTTAACAATGTCCCATCAGATGGTTTTATTTTTGCTCGTAATGATGATGGCACTGATAACAAAAAGATAATAATTTCCTATGGTGGAGTAAGAAAGGAGATTGTTATTCCTGACTCGGTGACCACAATTGGAGAGTATGCGTTTTCTTCTAACAATCTCACTAGCGTAACCATCCCAACTTCGGTGACCACAATTGGAAATAGTGCGTTTTCTTTAAACAACCTCACCAGCGTAACCATCCCAAATTCGGTGACCACAATTGGAAATAGTGCGTTTTCTTTAAACAACCTCACCAGCGTAACCATCCCAAATTCGGTGACCACAATTGGAGAGTATGCGTTTGGAGAGAATCAGCTCACCAGAGTGACAATCCCTGACTCGGTGACCTCCCTTGGTGACAGTGTGTTCGCTGATAATATGCTCACCAGCGTAATTCTCCCTGATACATTGACCTCGATAGGGAAGCGGGCGTTTGCTAATAACAGGCTCACTGATGTGGTTATACCAGATTCGGTGACCACCATTGAAACTAGGGCGTTTAAAGGCAATCAGCTCACCAGTGTGGTTATACCAGATTTGGTGACCACCATTGGAAATGATGCGTTTAAAGGCAATCAGCTCACCAGTGTGGTTATACCAGACTCTGTGACCACCATTGGAAATGGGGCGTTTATGAACAACCAGCTCGCCAGCGTGGTTATACCAGATTCGGTGACCACCATTCAAAATACTGCGTTTATGAACAACAAGCTCACCAGTGTGGTTATACCAGACTCTGTGACCACCATTGGAAGTCGTGCGTTTTATAACAACCAGCTCACCAGCGTGACTCTCCCAGCTACGGTGTCTTCTCATTGGGCAGCGCCGTTTGATATTGGTGTAAAAATTAATGGAAATTAACAGTTTAAATTTTAACATAAGGCAGTACCCAACGTTTCTGGATATTAGGTGTTTTCATCAGATGTATGGGTATTTAACGCAATGGTGTTTAACAATCTGTACCTAAACATAACCTTCGAACTAGTGCGATTTAACTAATCGTCAAGTACTTGCAAACTCACTTTGCCATACCTTAATTTATTCATGTTTTGCTAATGTTCGATTGTAAGAAGCGACGACTGCTTGTGCTTTGGGGTGCTAAAAGTTATCCGTGAAATGCTAAATTAGTAAAATCACTGACTCAGAATTGTCCAATTTCTTCTATCTAAAGTACTGCTGTAAGGGGAGCCTGATTGCGTTTTGCAATACTAAGAGTTATCCGAAAGCGAAAGCGCTACTGAAACCCTAAATTAATTTATGTCCAGAAGGAGCCTGAGTCGATCACGACAAACTTTTTATTAGCAAATCTTTTGGCTCCGAGTTTCATCTTCTGTTCGCACTGCGAGCAGTTTTCTCTGGTTGCAGTTTGTTGACAAGAACAATTAAAGCAATCGGCCTCCTAAAACCGTTCCCTCCTTTTTTTTCCAAGATACTAACTCCTGTCATTTGATGAGATAAGGAGAAAGTTGATGACACATAACCGAATCATGTCCTTGAAAGAGGTCTCTGAAGCCTTAGGACGAACTCCCAAAACTATTTGGCGATGGTGGGCAAAAGAGAAAACCTTTCCGAAACCCATTCTGATTAATGGACGCTGCCTTGGGTGGCGAGAGTCTGAGCTAGATAACTGGATGGAGAATCAAGGGGGGAAAAGTGACAGCAGCAAGTGATAAAAGTCAGCCGAGCGAGCATCAACTCGATTTTCCAGACAAGAAAAAAGAAGGGCTTAAGAAGCTTATTCTGAATACAGATGACAACCTAAGGGTACTGTTAGAGCACAAAGGGTATATCCCTTACTTAAATGCGATGAACACTGAGATAGAAGTGATCCATAACGGTAAGGTTATGGAATATGAGGTGTTAATGAGTAAGCTGATAAGCGAATGTGCAAGATTCGATGTACCAAAAGCAGCAATTGGTGATCATCTACATGTTTTGGCAAAAGAGCGTTCATATCACCCTATTGTTTTGTATCTGGCTGACTCTAAATGGGATGGCGTCGAACGAGTGAAAAAAGTTATTGGGTGCATCCGTTCTAAGAGACCTGAAGTTACGGAGCTAATTATGCGGAGGTGGCTTGTTGGTTGTATTGCGGCGTTGTACGAGCCTCGGTTTAGCAGTAAGTTAGTGCCAGTGCTTCAGAGTAAGCAGTCTTTTAGAAAAACTGCTTTCTTATCAAGAATAGGTGACATCGTACAAGGGGCATTTCTTGGAGGTCGGGCTTTAGATCCTCGTTGTAAAGATAGCGTGTTACCTATTATTAAGTCATGGATTGTTGAACTCGGTGAACTGGAGTCTTCAACAAAGCACAGTCAAGGTCAGCTGAAAGCATTTATATCCCAAGAGGCAGACACAATCAGGTTGCCCTATGCGCGTACCGACCTCAAAAAACCGAGGCAAACGCTTTTGATAGCGACGGTAAACGGCCAAGATTTCTTGAAGGACAGAACGGGTAATACTCGGTTTGGTGTGATTGAACTAAATGAACCCATTGATATGACTACTGTGAATCGGATTCTCGGGTGGCAATACAACGGAACTGGCAGCCTTCGCCAAGAAGAGCCCGAGTCATTGCGGCAGTTTTGGTTGGAGGTCAAGCACATGTATGAAGCTGGTGAGCCTTGGGTACTGTCAATGGACGAGCAGGCTCTGGTTGATACGGTATCAGATAAATATTTGGATAAAGGGCGTTGGTATAAAATGCTTCAGGAGCGAATATCAATGGAGGCTGATGATAATCGAAGCCAGACTGAATGGCTTGCACCTGGCCAAATTAGCCAGATCTTAGGCATACCATGTAACTATGTTGCTCATGTCGGCAGAGCTCTACAGCGATTAGCTGATGAGGGGAAAATTGAAACTCGTTACAAAGATGGCTACAGGCTGTATTTGTTTCCAAGCATCTATCGTTCACATTTCTGAGATTGTATGTTCATAACTTTACTTCACTTACCTCACTTAAAGTGGAGTAAGTGAAGTAAATTGAGAAAAACCAAGTTTATGTCGTTCGCACTGCGAACATCTGATCAATTCAATCAATCGACCTCTTAAAACCGTTACGCCTCTTTTTATCAAAGATACTGGTTCAGTCATCAAATGAGAAAAGGAGGACGCTCATGGCAAGAGAGCGAATTATGTCCCTTAAAGAAGTTTCAGATTCACTAGGTCGGAGTCCGAGGACGATCTGGCGTTGGTGGGCCAAAGACAAATGTTTTCCCAAACCAATTCAAATCAACGGACGTTGTTTGGGATGGCGTGAGCGAGACTTTGTTGATTGGTTAGTAGAGCAAGAACAGACTTTTAAAGATTAAATTTATGTACGCGAGGCTATAGGCCTCGCTTTTTTTCTCACTGCGAACGTGAATTCCACTTGTTGGGATAGGCAGTTTGGTTCCGCATCAGTTAAATATTGGACCAATGTATAGGGTTACTATTTACGAGGAACCTTAATCAAGAGCGACGAGAGATACGCTTGAAGAGTTTGCCAAACTTAGATGGTGGTAACGTCAGAGTTGTTAAGAATAAGAAAAGCATAGCGACAAATCTGTAGGTATCAGTGTAGTAGCTATTGTTTGTTTCAATGAAAAACAGCCAGTTATCAATAAATTCTTTATTAAACAATACATTATAATGCTGCCCACCAAAGTTGCCTAAAATAAATAAGTATCCCAAGAAGGCAATAATATGATTTTTTTTAGAATAGAAACCTGAAAAATAATGGCAAATCAATACCCCGAGAACACTCAGTAAAATATATTCCAATAAAGGCATTATTCCTTTTCCTTAAAGTACGGCTCTATCCATTGTTTTAGTGCAGTAGGGCCAGAGCGCTCACCTTGGTTTATGAGCCAACCTACAAATGAAGGCTCTTACTACGTTTGCAGATTTAATGGGAAAGTTGAGCTTGTTGACCTTAAACTGGTTCATAGTGTAGATGGAAGAAGCGGTAAATTGATGATCTTTGGCTTAAACCAAGAGCCAGTGCCTTTAGATGAAGCGGGAGCTGGCGATTGGTTATGGTCTTTCTCTTATCACCAAACAAATACACTTGACTGAAGCATATAATTAGAATGAAGTGACTTAATGTACAGTAAATGTTGAGTCACTTTTCCCCAGCTACCAATCTGAATTATCTCTATGGCGTTTTTCTGTAACCCTATTCCTCAACTTACCCTCTAAATCCCGCTCGAACTCACATCCGATAACATCAAAGTAGATGTTGTCTGATAGCCCATCGTCAAAGCTTATATGCTCACTATCTTCACTATCTCTTGAGGCGTCTAGAATTAAAATGATGCTTTCGATTATTGAAATACAAGTCATGCTGAGTATTGATAGTGGGCTGAGGGCTTTTTTATCTTCCATGTTCCGTCCTCACATTGCCTTTCAAATTATAGATAAGGCTTCCGAACTTTGTGAAGCGCTTTAATCAATAACGACGAGAGAAGTGATTAAAGAGCTTGCTAAACTTAGATGGTGGTAATGTAGCAGTAGTGGACACTAGGAAAACAAAACTCATAAACCTCAGAGAGCCTGATACAGTTTCGGAGTTAGAATTAATGAAGAATAACCAATTGTCGACAATGGTTTTTTCAAACAAAATGCTGTAGTGCTGATGGCCAAATGCACATGCCGCAGCAACATATAAAATAAATCTTATATTAGTATTTTTTTTTCTGTAACGCTCTGACAAAAAGTGACTTGTTCCTAGTCCAATTAGACTAATGAATGCGTATTGCACTACTGACATTATTGGCCCTCTTCAAGGTAGGGGGAGATCGCACCTTCCACAGTATTATAATTACCAAACGTTTCGTTGAGTAATGCACCACTAGACATTGTTCTCCACCCTTTCGAAAAATCTTTAGATGAGTAGTAAAAAAGTTTAAATTGGCGAGCATTCGGCACGTTCGCATGTGGGATGGCCTTTAAAGTGCTTTTTAATCCATATAAGCTTGTTGCGATATCTACGGCAGCGTATGCGGCATCACCATCTCTCGGTGCCATTCCCATCTGTTCTGCTGCTAAGTGATACCCTTTTCGTATAAAGCTATTATTGTCACCATAATCACCGGTATATCGCCCTTTCCAGTTCTGAACGATATTACCAGTTATATTGTATGAGTTTTCATAAATGTTGTTTCCCCCGTGAGTAATCATTGGAGTACCAACGCCACTGCACCAAGATGCGCCAGCTATAGAAAAAACAGAGCTTGTAACACAGATACCATATCCAGCAGATAATTGTCCTACTCCAGCTATAAGACCAATACCATATTTGCCCAGTTCAAGAGCTTGATCAATCAAGCTTTGTCGTTCTTGCTTTACCAGACGAACAATTTTGCTCCCTACTAGAATCCCATCTCTGTAATCATTCAATAGGCATTGACCAAGAAAACGATATTCTTCCCGAAATTGATGTTGGACGGTTGGGTCTTGCAAGTGACTCATGCTGTACATGTTAGCTTGACGAAGCAAGCCTCTAACTGCAACTCTTACTTCGTCTTCTTCTATGTGCGTAGGAATATTGCTCATTGGGTTACTTTTTCCTTAAGTTCGGAAAGTGGCTGTATCCAAGATGCAAAAGCAGCAGTGTTTGCTCCAACATGACGCCAGTTAATATCCCTGTATGAAATAGCGATAGTTTCTGTCATCTCGCTTTCGTTGAAGTCGACGACATGTGGCATATGAGATGAAACTGACCTAATTAGGGCACCACTCAACGTTATCTCATAAAAAAGCTCATCCCCACCTTTATGATTTGGCCTATAAAAAGTCAGGCGGCATTTTAACTCTTCCCCATCGGAGCACGCTTGAGCCAATACTGGTGAAGATTTATCAATTTTCTTAACAATTTGAATTGGAGCATGGATCGAGCGGCTGTCGTGTGCAATCGAATGAGAGAAAGATAGGACGGTAATCTCATCCTCATGACCTAGCTGTTTCCCATAGAATAGAAAGTATTGCAGCCTGTTGATAGACAACCACTCATGATGCTCTCTATAGATAGGTAAGTTTTTGTACTCATTGGTTTTTCCTGAATATTAAACGTGCAAAAAATGTTAGCAAACTAAACTAAGTGGGTCACCTTGCATATCGATGTTCTTATTAGTTGAAATGTCCGTGAAGACGATCTAAAAGCAGGTATTATCAAA
The DNA here is from genome assembly GCF_021728155.1 of Vibrio sp. J2-4. Classification (NCBI taxonomy): domain Bacteria; kingdom Pseudomonadati; phylum Pseudomonadota; class Gammaproteobacteria; order Vibrionales; family Vibrionaceae; genus Vibrio; species Vibrio sp. J2-4. The sequence goes on along the minus strand of NZ_JAKKCN010000004.1, from coordinate 183,362 downwards.
TTCGTGAAGGTCAGCCGCATTCTTTAGTTAGGCTCTATAGAAGGCCTTAGTATTAATCTAATTACTGCTTAGAAGAGCATCTCATTACTTTTTATTCATTGCTCTTGGCTTTGTTCACATTAAGATTTTCTGATTCGCTTATAGTGATACTGTAAGTGAATGTTCGCAGTGCGAACAAAACAACGTAAAGGGGGATGCATGGTGCAGATGGACGAATTTATTTGGAAGCGCTACATGGAAGACATAGAAGGTATGTTTAGAGATGCTGTCACGAGTTTGGACTTGCAGCATCGCGCCGTCATGGCTAAAGCAATTACGGCCATGTTAATTCAAGAGCCACCATTTAAGCTTACAGATGAAAACATAATCAATTACTTGAAATCTCCTGATGACATCAAACGTCAGATATTCGTTCAGTATGGTTACTTTGATCCACGCCTCGAATCGTCTTTGTAAGAAGCTGTTCTATGTATCGATAATATCAAAGAACCACTGCTCAACAGCATAAAGAACGCACGTTAAAGCCCTCCTGTCACTAGCTGTGAAATAGGTAGTGACAGGAGGTATACCACGAGCGCATCACCTTATTTTTTCTATATTCTCGTTATTTCTTTTAAGCGGGGTCACTTGGTGACAGCCAAGTGACAGATTGGTAGTCTCATCACGTAAATAAAAAAGTAGCTGTCGCTATAAAGACTCTTCATAAATCATAAATGTTCAACAGGAGAAAGAAACGTAACCAGCATTGTGATGTCACAATGCTCTTCTCGTAGATGCTCACGCTTCTTCAAGTAGATCATGTACGACATTCGTAACTATCGATACACAAACCATCACTCTTGCCCTAATCGTCTCTGAGGCATTCATCTTACTAACCATAAGTTTGAATTGGGCTTATCACTAACCATCAGGTTCACGTGGTTTGATTACGTTTTCTCCATCATTTTTTCAAGTAGATAGAGCCATATGAGCTATATGGCTCTTATTTGTTTAGGAGTAAGAGTCATGAGCAAACCAAATTTACGACACGGCCTAGTTTTGTTAATGAAGCGCAACATTGATGGGAGTTATGCCTCTCAAGCTGCACGTAAAAACATCCTCATCCAAATCGAAAAACAATTAAAGAGAGGAGGGTACAGGCACTTAACTCCAAATACACTTAAGTTAAAGCACGTAAAATTTTTGGTTGAGCATTGGCAAAGTCAACGATTAAGCATTGGAACTATAAAAAACCGAATGGCACATATTCGTTGGGTATTCGAAAAGACTGGACGTGAGCATTTGTTACCCAAGTCCAATGAAGAGTTGGGGATAGGAAAGAGAGTTTTCAGTGACAATAGTACCAACAAGGCGAAAGAGCTTGATGAAGTAAAGTTTAACGCAATCTCAGACCCATATATAAAAATAGCGTTAGAGCTACAATCTGCATTCGGTCTGAGGCGGGAAGAAGCTTTGAAGTTTAACCCCAGTATAGCTATTAAAGTAGATAGAATTCATTTAATGGGTTCTTGGACTAAAGGTGGCAAGGCGCGAGAGGTACCAATCAGAAACGAATATCAAAAGCAGGTATTAGAACGAGCTATAGCTATTGCCCCAAGAGGCTCTCTGACTCCCGCAGGCAAAAAGTACATTCAACAGCTAAAGCACTACGAAAATACTTGTAGGAAGGTTGGGTTATGCAAGAACCATGGTCTACGCCATCAATATGCTCAACAGCGATACATAGAACTGACAGGAATGAATGCACCTAAAGCGGGTGGTTTAACTAGCAGAGAACTGAGTAGAGAACAAAAAAGTGCAGATAAAGAAGCTCGCCTTATTATTAGTAGAGAGTTAGGGCATGAGCGAGAAGAGATTACAGTTATCTATCTTGGCCGGTAAGCACATTATCAAGTTTTGTATTGTTAGGTTAAAATATAACCACAAGAACACTAGGGCGGGTTTCAATATGTTAGTACAACTTTTGGATGTAACGGGTATGACTTTAGCTCAACTTTTATTTTTAGCTCTAGTTACCGTTGGTACAATCGGTTTGCCTTTGTTAGCTATTTGGTATGATCGCAAACACGGAATTGAGTAAAATAGGCAGATAATAAAAAGCGCCCCCTTTCATATAAGGGGGCGCTTTTTATTATCTTATCGAATTTTCTGTTCTGCTCGTGATGGAAAAATGTTGGCAAGCTCAGCAAAGCGTCCAAAATTGTGAGCTAAGCAACTTCCTAACTACACCCACAACTACACCCAAAATCACTAGGTACAAAAAAAGCCTAGCAGGTACTAACCTGCTACGCCTTCTAGAATATGGTGGCCCCTCGCAGACTTGAACTGCGGACCAATCGATTATGAGTCGACTGCTCTAACCACTGAGCTAAGGGGCCTTAATAGGACAACGATTATAGGGGAAGCGTTGCAAGGTGTCTAGATACCAACTAGGGCAATTGCGCTTAGTTTTTATCCACTTAGCACAGTAGATAATAAAAAAGGTGACCTAAAGTCACCTTTTTTGATTTCTAAAAGCTTGTATGCGCTGCGATTATTCGTCTAGGAAGCTGCGCAGAGTCTCTGAGCGGCTTGGGTGACGAAGTTTACGTAGTGCTTTTGCTTCGATCTGACGGATACGCTCACGAGTAACGTCGAACTGCTTACCAACTTCTTCTAGAGTATGGTCAGTGTTCATGTCAATACCAAAGCGCATACGAAGTACTTTCGCTTCACGTGGCGTTAGACCTGCAAGCACGTCTTTCGTTGCCACTTTAAGGCTAGTTGCTGTTGCAGAATCTAGCGGAAGTTCTAGCGTTGTATCTTCGATAAAATCACCTAGATGCGAATCTTCGTCGTCACCGATTGGTGTCTCCATTGAGATAGGTTCTTTAGCGATTTTCAGAACTTTGCGAATCTTGTCTTCTGGCATCTGCATGCGCTCAGCCAGTTCTTCCGGTAATGGCTCACGACCCATCTCTTGCAGCATTTGACGAGAGATACGGTTTAGCTTGTTGATCGTTTCGATCATGTGTACCGGAATACGAATCGTACGAGCTTGGTCTGCGATTGAACGAGTGATTGCCTGACGGATCCACCACGTTGCGTAAGTCGAGAACTTGTAACCACGACGGTATTCGAACTTATCTACCGCTTTCATCAGACCGATGTTACCTTCCTGGATAAGATCCAAGAACTGTAGGCCACGGTTGGTGTATTTCTTCGCGATAGAAATTACAAGACGCAAGTTCGCTTCAACCATCTCTTTTTTCGCACGGCGAGCTTTTGCTTCACCGATAGACATACGACGGCTGATGTCTTTAATGTTCTGTACGTTTAGAGAAGTCTCTTCTTCAATCATTTTTAGCTTAGCGATTGAACGACGGATTTCTTCTTCGTTACGTTTGATCTTTTCAGCGTATGGCTTGTCTGAAGCAAGAACTTCATCCAACCAAGCTTCACTTGATTCATTACCAGTGAACAGCGCGATGAATGATTTCTTCGGCATTTTGCCGTATTCAACCACAGACTTCATGATCAGGCGTTCTTGAGTACGAACGCGATCCATAGCAGTACGCAGTTCATTCACTAGGTGATCAAACTGTTTAGGCGTTAGACGAAACTCGCGGAATACGTCTAGCATCATTTCATTAGCAACGGTTGCTTTCGGGCTGTTATAGCCGTACTCGTTGATTGCTAATTGAAGATTTTGATAGGTGCTGCGTAGTTGGTTGAATTTCTCTAGCGCTAATTCTGGATCGATACCTACATCTTCTTCAGAATCATCTGAATCGTCATCGCTATCTTCGTCGTCATCAACGTCTTCATCGTCTTCTTCTTCTAACTGAGATTCAGTCAGTTCAGAACCGATGTGTGTTGCTGTTGGGGCAGCGGTGTCGTCAGCATCTGGGTCTACAAAACCTGAAATAAGGTCAGTAAGACGTAGTTCTTCAGCTTGAACTTTGTCAAATTGCTCAAGAATGTACGGAATCGTACCTGGGTATTCAGCAACAGACGATTGAACTTGGTTAATACCTTCTTCAATACGTTTTGCGATGTCGATTTCGCCTTCGCGAGTTAGAAGTTCGACAGTACCCATCTCACGCATGTACATACGTACTGGGTCTGTTGTACGACCAATCTCACTCTCTACGCTAGACAGTGCAGCGGCTGCAGCTTCGGCTGCATCTTCATCGGTAATATTTGTGTCATCGTTCAGTGCTAAATCATCAGCATCAGGAGCAGTTTCTACTACCTTAATGCCCATGTCGTTGATCATCTGAATGATGTCTTCTACCTGTTCTGAATCTACGATTTCAGCAGGTAGGTGGTCATTTACTTCGGCGTAGGTCAGATAGCCTTGTTCCTTGCCTTTAATAACAAGTGACTTTAGCTGTGACTGCGGATTGTGATCCATAGACGGTATCCAACTTCGTAATCTGGTGAAGGAATCAGTATGCGAAATGCAAACCACTTACTATAACAAATTAAATCGTTGCTGACTAATTAAACAGGGTTACGCTTTTAAATCTAGCATAAGTGCTAGCAGCTCCCTTTTCTCTTCGGCTGATAAACCGACACTTCTTGCTTTGGCCTGCAGGTTTTCAATTTGTTTTTCTACGCACTGGGCAATAATTTTATCCAGTGAGTCTAAAAATATTTCTTCTTGGTTGTCCTCATCGAGTGGAATGTCCCAACTCGCGAGACGAGACAGAAGGGTCTCATTTTGGCTGTTTCGCCAATGCTCTAATAATTGGCCTGTGTTGATATGGGGATGCGCTTGGCATTTATCAAGTACATCAACAAATAAACTTAGACCAGGAATGGGTAAATCTCTAACGCTAGTTAGATCTGGCACCATACTTACGTATTGTGGGTTTTGAATCAGTAACGCGATCACTTCTCGCATCGGCGTTCGCTTGATTTCTTTATGAGGTTGAGGCCTTTTATCCTCTTTACCTTGTTTTGAAATTAGCTGCTGTAGTTGGCGTTCATCAACCAAACCCAAACGGCGGCCAAGCAGTTCTCTCAAGTATAGTCTTAAAGTGCCGCCAGGGACTTTGTCGATGAGAGGAACAGCAAGGGTACTCAGTTTTGCCATGCCTTCTTTCGTGCTCATATCGACTTGCTGAGTCAATGAGCTGAACATGAATTCAGACAAGGGCATCGCATTAGACACTTGTTGTTCAAATGCTTGTTTTCCGTTTTGTCGGATATAAGAGTCGGGATCTTCTCCATCCGGCAAAAACATGAATTTTAACTGGCGACCATCAGTTAGGTAAGGCAATGCATTTTCCATGGCACGCCACGCTGCTTCACGGCCTGCGCGGTCACCGTCGTAACAACATACGACAGTGCTTGTTTGCCTGAATAATACTTGCAAGTGATCGCCCGTTGTAGAGGTACCCAATGAGGCAACGGAATAATCTACGCCATATTGAGCAAGCGCGACAACATCCATATAGCCTTCAACCACTAAAATTTGTGGTGGCTCACGGTACGCTTGTAGTACTTCATAAAGGCCATACAATTCTTTACCTTTATGAAATATCGGGGTCTCGGGTGAGTTGAGATATTTCGGTGTCCCATCACCTAATACTCGACCACCAAAGCCTATTACTCGGCCGCGTCTGTCTCGAATAGGAAACATCACTCGACCACGGAATCGGTCGTAGCGGTTGCCTTTATCGTTTTCAATCAACATGCCGCCTGTGACGAGCATGTCTTGGTTTTCTTTATTCTGGCCAAAGTTCTTACGAACTAAATCCCATTCATCAGCCACATAGCCGATGCCAAACTTCTGGACGATTTCACCAGACAGGCCGCGATCTTTTAGATACTCAATCGCCACTTTACTTGCTGGCTGCTTGAGTTGGTTACGATAAAATTGAGCAATGCTGCCCATTAAGTCGTATAGATTACGTTTTTCACTGCTGCTTGCTTGTGGGCCTGACTGGAACGAACCATTACCGCCGCTACGTTGTTCGCGAGGAACATCTAAGCCCAAGTATGAAGCGAGTTCTTCAATGGCTTCGACGAATTCTAGCCGGTCGAATTCCATCAAAAAGTCGATGGCATTTCCGTGCGCACCACAACCAAAACAATGGTAGAACTGTTTTTCTTGACTGACGCTGAATGACGGCGTCTTTTCGTTGTGGAACGGGCAGCATGCGCCGTAGTTTTTGCCTTTTTTCTTAAGTTTCACACGTGCGTCGATGATATCGACAATATCAAGTCGAGCTAGAAGGTCATCGATAAAACTGCGAGGGATGTGTCCAGCCATAAAACCTAACAAAAAAAGAAGATGATGAGTGGAGTGAATGCTTTAAAAGAATAAGCGTGTTGCTCACTTATTTCATTCCATTCATCCAGATACAAACAAGCCGTGCGTTCCAAAGGATAGCACGGCTTGCTGCAATTGGGTGGGGTATCTTAAGCCAGTTTAGCGCGAACTAAACCGCTTACTTTACCCATATCTGCGCGCCCTTGAATTTGCGGTTTCAGAACGCCCATTACTTTGCCCATGTCTTGCATGCCAGCTGCGCCAGATTCAGCAATCGCGTTCTCGATAAGAGCCGCTACTTCTTCGTCTGTCAGTGGTTGAGGCATAAAGTCCTCAAGAACGGTAATTTCTGCTTGTTCCGCATCAGCAAGATCTTGACGACCCGCTGCTTCATACTGCGCTACAGAGTCGCGACGTTGTTTAACCATTTTGGTCAATACTGCAAGAATGTCGTCATCGTTCAGAGTGATCTGCTCGTCAACTTCACGTTGCTTGATTGCTGATAGGGCTAAACGAATAGTACCAAGGCGTAATTTGTCCTTGGCTTTCATCGCTAATTTTTGCTCTTCTTTGAGTTGATCAATCAGAGCCATAACTAAATTCCTTTTGGAGCTCAGTTATTAGTACAGGCGAACGCGACGAGCGTTTTCGCGAGCTAGCTTCTTAGCGTGACGCTTTTGAGCTGCTGCTTTAGCGCGTTTGCGAACTGTAGTTGGTTTTTCGTAGTGCTCACGACGACGCACTTCAGAAAGGATACCTGCTTTTTCGCAAGAGCGCTTGAAACGACGTAGAGCAACGTCGAACGGTTCGTTTTCACGTACTTTAACTACTGGCATATGCCTTTCACCTCAGGGGTTATTCGTTAACGCTGGCATTCAACAGACCAAATCACAATTGTTTGGTCTCTTACCAGCTTGATCAAAAATGGTGCGGAATTTTAATCCGATCACAACTACTTTGTAAAGCCTTTTGTCGATTATTGTCTGTACAAAATTTGTTTGCAGCACCAAGGCGAGGTAATATGACGCCCAAATTTCCTCTATACAGAAAGCATACTGAGAAAACCATGCGCATTATCGGTATTGAAACCTCTTGTGACGAGACTGGCATCGCGATTTATGACGATGAAAAAGGTCTGCTGTCACACAAGCTTTACAGCCAAGTAAAACTGCACGCAGATTACGGTGGTGTGGTGCCTGAGTTGGCTTCACGTGACCATGTAAAGAAAACCATTCCTCTTATTAAAGAGGCACTAAAAGAAGCGAACTTAACTTCGAAAGACATTGATGGTGTCGCGTACACCGCGGGGCCAGGTCTCGTTGGTGCACTATTAGTGGGCGCTACTATTGGTCGCAGTATTGCTTATGCTTGGGGAGTGCCAGCGGTACCTGTTCATCATATGGAAGGTCACCTGTTGGCTCCAATGCTGGAAGATAACCCACCGCCATTCCCGTTTGTGGCAGTGTTGGTGTCGGGTGGTCACTCGATGATGGTCGAAGTGAGAGGCATCGGTGAGTACAAAATTCTGGGTGAGTCGATTGATGATGCGGCGGGCGAAGCGTTTGATAAAACAGCGAAGCTAATGGGTTTGGATTACCCAGGCGGCCCACTATTATCTAAACTGGCGGAAAAAGGTACACCGGGCCGTTTTAAGTTCCCGCGCCCAATGACTGATCGCCCTGGCTTGGATATGAGTTTCTCTGGCCTGAAAACCTTTACAGCAAATACGATTGCTGCGAATGGCGATGACGAGCAAACTCGCGCAGACATCGCACTGGCATTTGAAGAAGCCGTGTGTGCAACATTGGCGATTAAATGTAAACGCGCGCTTGAGCAAACAGGCATGAAGCGTATTGTTATTGCTGGTGGTGTGAGTGCTAACCGTCGTTTACGTGCAGAGTTAGAGAAGCTAGCGAAGAAAGTTGGCGGCGAGGTTTACTACCCACGAACTGAGTTCTGTACGGATAATGGTGCGATGATCGCTTACGCTGGTATGCAGCGTTTGAAGAATGGCGAAGTGGCCGATATGTCGGTAGAGGCTCGCCCACGTTGGCCGATTGACCAACTGACGCCAGTCGCTTAATCAAACTTATGCGGTAGGTTTGAAATAGATTCACTACGATAAAGGTCTCTGCTCATCAGAGGCCTTTATTTTTAGCTATGCAATGAAAAGCTTCGTTTACACTCTGACTGATGCGAGCAGTTCGGTATCGTTTCAGTGATAGGATGGTGCGGAAGAATAAGAAATGGATATAACAATGAATAAGTTTGAAATTGAAGGTCAGCAACTTGCTTACCTTGATAAAGGTGATGGTCCAGTATTACTGTTTGGTCACAGTTATTTGTGGGATAGCCAAATGTGGGCGCCACAAATTGAAGTTTTAAGCCAGTCATATCGTTGTATTGTGCCAGATTTGTGGGCACATGGTGAGTCAGAAGCGGCCCCTGCATCGACACAGTCATTAGTTGATTATGCACAACATATGTTGGCGTTGATGGATCATTTGGATATTGAAGAGTTTTCTGTAGTGGGCTTATCTGTTGGCGGCATGTGGGGAGCGGAACTGACGGCTCAAGCACCGCAACGTGTGAAATCACTGGTATTGATGGATACCTTCATTGGCTGGGAGCCAGAAGTTACGTATAAAAAGTACTTTGCAATGCTTGATACCATTAGCCAAGTCCAAGCGGTGCCTGCGCCAATTATTGAAGCCGTTGTGCCGCTGTTCTTTGCCAACAACGTCGATCAGGATAACCCTGAACTTGTCGCTTCATTCAAACGCAGTTTAGAAGACCTCAACGGTGAGCGTGCGGCGGAAGTGGCTCGCATTGGTCGTATGGTGTTTGGTCGCCGTGATGTGATTGAAGATTCGGAAAAATTTGCTCTGCCGACGTTAATTGCAGTGGGCTGTGAAGATAAGCCTCGCCCGGTTTTCGAATCGTATTTAATGAAAGACTGTATCACGGGCAGTGAGTTGGTAGAAATTCCGCAAGCGGGACACATCAGTTGTTTAGAACAGCCGGAGTTCGTCAACCAAATGTTGTTGAACTTCCTGAATCGAGTTCATGCATAACCAATGCATCCCTCTTTAAACGAAAAACTCGGCATTAAGCCGAGTTTTTTTGTGTCAGTTTCTTTTCGCCGATTTTTGGCTCGTCGCCAGACAAAAGCCGCCGAATATTTTGATGATGCTTAAATACGATTAAGCAACACAGCATAGCAACAGGTAACGTGTATTGCGGTTTAAACATCCAAGTATAAAACGGAGTGACCAAAACCGTGACGAGAGCCGCTAAGGATGAATAGCGGAATAGCGCGGCTACTGACAGCCAAGTTAACATCACTAATCCTGTTAAGTCCAAACCAATTGGAGCGATAGCGCCAAGCGCGGTTGCAACACCTTTTCCGCCTTTAAAGTGGAAAAAGATGGGGTACATGTGCCCAAGACAGGCAGCAATGGCGATGACGCCAAGAATGATAGGGTCGATACCAAGAAAGTATCCGCCCCACACGGGGATGGTGCCTTTGAGCATATCGCACAACAAGACTGAAACAGCGGCTCCTCGTCCGCCAATACGCAATACGTTCGTTGCTCCAGGGTTGTTGGAGCCTACACTGCGTGGATCTGGCAGTTTTAAGAGTCGACAGATCAAAACCGCACTGGAAACCGAACCCAGTAAATAGGCGGCCATTGTCATTATCAGTGCCAGTGCGTCCATAGAAGTCCTTGATGGATTGGAATTTAATGCTCGGTTCCCGCGTAGTTGCTATCATACCTCGAATTCACATAATGCAGAAATCCTCACTGTGATAGAGCTTGCATTATGTGATTTCTTGTATATAAAGATGCTTTCGCAGTTTATACCTAAGTAACATTGTGATGACCCAAGTAAATGTTACTTAGGTATAGAATACTACGATCAAATTACCCCTCACGGGTATCCGACCTCTGTAATAGAAGGACATAAGATGGCTCTGGATAAAGTTTTTATTGAACAATTAGAAGTAATCACCACGATTGGCGTGTACGACTGGGAACAACAAATTAAACAAAAGTTGGTTCTGGATATCGAAATGGCGCACGACAACAAGCCTGCGGGTAAAAGCGATGATGTGCAAGATGCGTTGGATTATTCACAAGTGAGTGAGGCGGTACTGAGCCATATTGAAAATGGTCGTTTTCTGTTGGTTGAACGTGTAGCCGAAGAAGTGGCAGAGCTTATCATGCAGCGTTTCTCTGTGCCTTGGGTGAAAATCCGTTTAGCAAAACCTGGTGCCGTGCCACAAGCTCGCGCTGTTGGTGTCGTGATTGAGCGAGGTCAAGCATGATCACCACCTATATCGGTGTTGGTACGAATGTAGAAAGAGAGCAACATGCGCTCGCTGCGTATCAGGAGTTGCTACAGCTTGGAGAAAGTCTCCTCGTATCGCCGGTATATGAATGTGAACCTATTGGCTTTAGCAGCCAGAACTTCTACAACTTTGTCGTTGCAATGCGTACCGAGTTGTCATTAGAAGAGTTGAGTCATCAGCTACGTGAGATTGAATTTAAGTGGGGACGCGAAGAAAATGCGCAAAAGTATCAGGATCGAACACTGGATCTCGATATAGTGTTGTTCGGTGAATGTGTCTCCAAGAAAAAACCTGAGCTACCTCGCAGTGATATCTACAAATATCCTTTTGTCACAAAGCCTCTGTATGATCTCGAACCTCAATTAGTGATCCCAGGCGATGGACGCACAGTCGCAGATATTTGGCATGCAATGCAGCCAGTCGATTCACTCAAACCTGTTTCGTTTTCATTTTTAATTTGAGTTGTTTACATGAGTTATTTTGAAGCCTTTATTCTGGCTCTGATTCAGGGTCTGACAGAGTTTTTGCCTATTTCGAGCTCTGCCCATTTGATCCTGCCCTCCGCCATTTTGGGATGGGAAGACCAAGGTCTAGCCTTTGATGTTGCTGTTCACGTCGGTACATTAATGGCGGTAGTGATCTATTTTCGCCATGAAGTGATCACTCTGTTCCAGGCATTATTTGCTTCGATCTTTAAAGGAGATCGGAGTAAAGAAGCAAAACTTGCTTGGATGATCGTGATCGCCACGATTCCAGCTTGTGTGTTTGGCTTGTTGATGAAAGACATCATTGAAGTGTATCTACGTAGCGCTTATGTCATCGCGACCACAACGATCGTATTTGGTTTGTTGCTTTGGTGGGTAGACAAAAACGCTAAGTTGGTTGCGGATGAATACCAAACGGGTTGGAAGAAAGCCGTGTTTATCGGTATTGCCCAAGCCTTAGCGATGATTCCTGGAACGTCGCGTTCAGGGGCGACCATTACGGCTGCACTTTACCTTGGCTTTACTCGAGAAGCGGCTGCGCGCTTTTCATTTTTAATGTCGATCCCGATCATTACATTAGCAGGTAGCTACTTAGGCATGAAGCTAGTGACCAGTGGTGAACCTGTCCATATTGGTTTCTTGCTGACTGGTATCATCACATCGTTTATCAGTGCGTACATCTGTATCCACTTCTTCTTAAAGATGATTTCACGCATGGGCATGACACCGTTTGTGATTTACCGTCTGATTCTAGGTTTCGGCTTGTTTGCGTTCTTGCTTAGCGCATGATAACGCGACGGATTGGCAGCTTGCTTAACCGCAAGCTGCATACCTAAACCACAACGTCATTCTGAACAGCGACGAAGGAGCGAGGTTCAGAATCTTCTCCTCTTAGTTTCTTATGGCGTTGGCCATTTCTAAAACTTCCCTGCGTGCTGATGTTAGATTCCCAGTCTCGCTAAGGCTCGCTGGAATGACCTGGCATGAATACAATTCGGTTAATTAATCTGAGCTCAGATCATTTATTCAAAGCGACTCTTACCGCTTCAATCCGTCTCTTTTCTTGTTCATCACGTATTGCCGGGCCTTTAAATCCATCCTTAATGATGCTCTGAACATCTACGGCGGCTGCGGCTTGATAAGCGCGGGTAAAAATCTCAGCTTGAGGATAAGGCTTCTCTTCTAACCCTTTTCGACCTGCATGGTCAGCCTGACAACATATTAAAATATCTTCTAAGCGCTCAGCTTTGCGCCACACATCGAATTTGTTGAGTATTTTTATGATGGTTTGCGGCTTTAACTCGGCCGCACGATGGATATTGGAGTGCTGTTCGCACACCATCAAGGCTAAATCACGAAACTCATTCGGTACACGGACACGTTCGCACAGCTTTTTGATCAGTTTTAACCCTGTATGACAATGCATTTTGTGGCTTGGCCATTCGCTCTCTGGTGTCACCCCTTTGCCCAAATCATGCACTTGGGCGGCAAATCTGACGGGGAGTGAGTCACTCAGTCTTGCAGCTTGCTTTGCTACCATCAAAGTATGGATGCCCGTATCGATTTCTGGATGCCATTTTTCTGGTTGAGGTACGCCAAATAGTGCATCAATTTCAGGTAAAACAACGGCCAATGCACCACAATCTCTTAGAACCGATAAGAAGATATCAGGGCGAGGGGTGGAGAGGGACTTATGCCATTCTTGCCAAACACGCTCGGGAGTCAGTGTGCTCAGCTCCCCAGACTCTGCCATGTGGCGCATTAAGCGCATGGTTTCGTCGGCAACCGTAAAGTTTAGATCAGCAAGCTTTGCTGCGAAGCGAGCGACACGTAAAACGCGTAGAGGGTCTTCGACAAAGGCGTCTGAGACATGGCGTAGGAGTTTATTATTGAGATCTTTCTGGCCGCCGTAAGGATCATGGAGCTTACCTGCATCATCCATTGCCATTGCATTAATGGTTAAATCACGACGAATTAAATCCTCTTCTAAGGTGACACTTTGATCAAAGAAACACTCAAAGCCAGTGTAACCAGAGCCTGATTTTCTTTCTGTTCGCGCAAGTGCATGTTCTTCTTTACTTTTTGGGTGCAAAAATACAGGAAAGTCTTTACCAACGGCGGTGTACCCTTGGGACAGCATCATCTCGGGAGTCGCACCTACGACCACCCAGTCGTTGTCATAACTATCAATTCCGAGCAATTTATCTCGAACTGCGCCACCTACTAAATAAACTTGCACGAATTACCTCTTAATTTATTGATATGCCGTTGGACATTGTAGCAAGCAATGGTACTTTTCTTTACTCCCGAGAGTAGATGCAGCTATGTTTATATTATATCTGACTATTCCCTGGTGGTTTTTTAGCTGGAGAGCCTAATGTATAAGGACTTTTTTGGGTTTGTAGAACAACCATTTTCGATTGTTCCAAACTCGCGTTATTTGTATTTAAGCCAACGTCACAAAGAGGCAATCACACATCTCCAAGCCGGGTTAGGCGATGGCGGTGGTTTTGCTATGCTTACTGGCGAAGTGGGTACAGGCAAAACGACCGTCGCAAAAGCGATGCTGGCGAATTTAGGTGATAACACCAAAGCGGGTCTGATCCTGAATCCCACGTTTTCGAGTCGAGACTTGCTCGAAGCTATTTGCGATGAATTCAAAATTACTTATCCGCCAGATGCAAACCTCAAACAGCTAAACCAAGTGATTCACAAATACTTGCTGCGTAATTATCGCTCAGGCTGGCAGACATTGCTGGTCATTGATGAGGCTCAACACCTTGCTGCCGACGTTTTAGAGCAGTTACGTTTGTTGACCAACTTGGAAACTGATACCAGAAAACTGCTCAAAGTGTTGTTGGTCGGACAGCCTGAATTACAGCGGCTATTACAAACGACGCAACTACGCCAGCTCGCTCAGCGCATTACTGGGCGTTATCACTTGTTGCCGTTGGATGAAAAAGAGACAGAAGATTACATCGCGTTTCGATTACATACGGCAGGTGGTGACCAGCAACTGTTTAATCGTGCTTCTTGTAAACTCATTGCCAAATACAGTCACGGCATCCCGCGCTTGATTAATCTTATCTGTGATAAATCTCTCAACATCAGTTATCACCAAGGTAATGTGGTGGTGGATAAGCAAACCGTTCAGCAGGCTTGTGAAGAGGTGATGCAGTTTCAGGCAGATATTTATCAGCAAGATAAAAAAGAGCGCCGTACTTTCCGCTGGCCTGCTTGGGGCTCAGTCACGGTGGGTCTTATTGCGGCATTAGGTACGGGGTGGGCGGTCGTGAATTATATGCCAGCTCAAGCAACGTCAGTGTTGGCGCAAGTGACCGCACCAAGAGAGGATCCAACGCCAATAGTCGTCAACCAACAATTGACAGATGATCAGCGTGACTTATTGTTAGCACAAAAACAGTCGAATCTCGCCGTGAATGATTTGTATCGTTTGTGGGGTTATCAAGCATCGGTTCGCGACAATCTTTGTTTGTCAGAGCCCCAATCGACCATGCGTTGTGAGCGTAAAATGGCGACCTGGCCGCTGCTGATGCAACAAAATCGCCCTGTAATTTTGGAGTTGAATTATCAAGGTGATGTTGGGTATGTCATTTTGTACGCCGTCGGCAATGACAAAGTCGAAGTGCTCAATGGTAAGCAGCGTCTGCGTCTGCCTATTTCGTGGCTAAAGCCGATGTGGCAAGGCAATATCATTGAACTGTGGCAAGCACCGTTGAAAGAGACATTACGTTTAGACATGGAAGGTCCTGCGATCGAAGTATTAGACCGATTATTAGCAGAAGCGGTAAGTGAGCCACTGCTTGAAACGTCTATTTTTGATGGTGCGATGAAAGAGCGCGTTGAGTTATTCCAACGTTGGCAAGGTATCGGGGTCGACGGCATTGCAGGTAAGCGAACGCTAGATCGTCTTCAACAAAACGTGCAGCCAGATGCGCCTCAACTGGCACGAATCGAGAAGGAGGACGCATAATGTCAGCCATGAAACATATTGGTTTGTTCTTGTTGCCGATCACCGTTGCTGCAATCGGAGTTGCTTGGTATTTAGATCTCCTTACGCCTCATGCTGAAGCTAGTACTTCCGCCCCTAAGGCTAAGATGGAAGCGGAACAACCGTTCAAAGCATTGGACTATCCTGAAACTACTCAGTTGGCGCTATTGCCAAGAGAGTGGCCAAGTGCAGAACTGTCTCGTGATTTTGGTACGTTTGCAACATCTGATGAATACGTGAGTAATACAGCAAACAAAGACGAGATAGAAACATCTGTATCAACTCAAGGCTCTTCAGTAGTTGAAGAGGACCTAGGTTTGTCTCTGGACGATCTTGACTTGTCCTCATTATCTCCTGATTTGGCGCGAAAGGTCGAAAATGCGTTATCCCGAGATGATACGTCTTCACCACAAACGGTGCGCGTGAACGATTTAGAGCGCAACGCTCACCAATGGCAAGGGCGTTTACCTGCGCTCAATTTGCAAACTCACATGTACGCCAGTGATGAAAATCGCCGCTGGGTGAAGATTAACAATGTTGAATATCATCAAGGAGACGTTGTTGATGGGCAGGTCACATTAAGGGAAATACAACCGCAAGCGGTGATTGTCGAGTTCCAAGGTGAGCAAATTCGTATCCCAGCGTTGTATGAGTGGAAAGGGTAGCCGTTTTTTATAGTAAATCATCAAGCCAGCGAGGTATGTCGCTGGCTTTTTTGTTTCTCATAAGGTCTTTTTTATCTATTTGAGTGATGATTTTTAGGGACTCACACAAGCTAAATATAGCTTTTCTCAGTCGTTTAAATTACATCAATATCAGTCATGTATTAGTAGAATAACTCCAGTCAGCGTTGTGTAAAAAAACGCCATATTGACGAACTTCGTCATCACGACATGGTCCACGTTAGACCCCATGAAATAACAGGAGTCTACACAGAGACACATGCGTATTCTGATTTTTTCTTTAAGTGTTGTTGCGTCGTTAAGTTACGCAGCAAAGCCGACCCCTTTCCCTATAACACCAGATAATAACGGACAAGATTTTATGGTCAGCGCGACCAACCCTTACGTGAGCAGCACTGGTTATTCAGTATTGAAAGAGGGCGGGAACGCCGTTGATGCTATGGTCGCGATGCAGATGGTGATGTCTGTGGTTGAACCGGATATGACGGGAATTGGCGGCGGTACTTTCGCGCTGTTTTATCAACATGACAAGCAGAAGTTTTTAGCCCTTGATGGACGAGATGAAGCGCCGTCTAGCGCTCACCCTGAGATGTTTATTGAAAATGGGAAAGCACTCAGCCGCGATGAAATTTTGGGGCCTCGCTCCGTTGCAGTGCCGGGCACCTTGCGTCTACTTTATTCCACTCATGAGCAATACGGCAAATTACCATGGTCTGAGTTGGTTCAACCTGCGATTAAGCTCGCGCGTGATGGGTACGCGATGAACAGCTATACCTATGATATCGTCGTGCGAGAGCAATCCCGTTTGGCTCGCGATCCAGAAATTAAAGCCTTGTATTGGCAAGATGATGAAGTGAAGCCAACAGGGACGTTAATGAAGAACCCTAAAATGGCTGAGACGCTAGAGAAAATAGCCCAGAAAGGCGATCGCTATTTGTATGGTGGTGCACTTGGTCAACATATTGTTGATACGGTGAATCGTCGTATTAACGATCAGCATGAGAAATTGTCGTTAGAGGACTTTAAAAACTATCAGGTGAAATCTCGCGATATTATTGAAAGCGATTATCGGGGCAGCAAAATCGTTTCGTTTGGTTACCCGGCCTCTGGCGGTGTGATGGTTGCTCAAAGTCTGAAATTGCTGGAGCCGTACGATATATCTCAGATGGCATTAACGGATGTAGAGCCTTGGCGTTTAATGACCGAGGCGATGCGCTTAGCAAAAGCCGATCGTATTGCGTATGCCGGAGATCCGGATTATGTGGAAGCGCCAGTTGAACAGTTGTTGTCTAAAGCCTATCTAGATCAGAGACGTGATTTAATCCCTGATAATGGCACCTCAAAAGAGAATCCAAAAGCCGGACAGATAACGCAAACTCAGTATGCGCAATATCAAGGCTTCGAGAGCAAAGATACAGGGCACATTTCTATCGTTGATAGGGAAGGTAATGCGATTGCTATGACCAGTACCGTTGGCACGGGAATGGGAGCTGGTGTCATGGTTGATGGCGTTATCTTGAATGCACAAATGGCAAACTTTTCACCTCAACCAACGCTTAACGGTAAGCCTACTCAAAACTCGATTGAAGCGGGTAAGCGTCCACGCTCAGCCATTACGCCATTAATGGTGATGGACGGCGATGGCAATCTGCGCTTAGTGGTCGGCTCGCCGGGCAGTTCGCAAATTCCGGGGTATGTACTCAAAACCGTGGTTGGGGTACTGGATTGGAAGTTATCAGCGCAAGACGCCATTGACCTACCAAATATCCAGTACGGCACCAAGATAGACCGCACTAAGCCGTATGACCCAACAGGCTTGCTAGTGGAGAAGAAAACCTTCGCAGAAATGTTGGTGCCGGAGTTTATGGAGCTTGGCTACCCAGTACACGTTGTTCCAGTGGTAAGTGGTTTGAATGCAATTGAGCTAAAAGATGGCAAGCTTTATGGCGCAACGGATCGTCGTCGAGCGTCTAGTTCAATGGGTGAGTAGTGCAGATTTCCGTAAAACTAAGCAAACAAAAAAGCCAGTCGAATATCGACTGGCTTTTGCATTCTTTTTTATAGATAAAAGGGCGAAGGATTTATGCCCAACCCGCAGGTGAACGTTTTCTACGAGGCATGACATGCGGAAGAATCAAACCAAATAGCAAACCTAAACCTGCAACACCGCCGCCATAAGTGAAGTACTTAAGCAGCATGTCGTCTTTTTGTGTATCCAGTTTAGCGCGCAGCTCGCGGTTTTCTGTTTCAACAGAAGTAAGCTGATCGCTGATCTCAGAGTATTTATTCTCAAGATCGGAAATTTGTTGGTTACGCGTTTCTAGAGAGGTAACAAGGCCGGCTTTCTCTGCATCAGAAGTTTTACGAGCGTTAGCAAGCTGCTCTTTCACTTCTGCTAGCTCTTTCTCAATGCGAGGAAGGCGAATCGCCATGCTTTCTTGGTTTGTCACAAACTTGCTTTGTACCCAACCAGTACGACCGCGGTCATCACGAACTTGCGTATAGCCAGTATCTCGGTTGGTTTTAATCAGTTGTACTTTAGAACCGGCATTAACACTACCAATAATACGGTAGGTGTTATTTGGACCTGAGTGCATAAAAGTGAAGAGGTCATCAGAAATATAACGGTCTGCTGCTAGGGCCGCTGGCGCTGCTAGCAAAGTAAACAAAACCGTGATGATTAGTTTTTTCACAGTAAATCCCTTAACGATTTTTCTTGGAGACAGCGTTGGCACCGAATGATTGGAGCCGGAAATAGACGAATAGTATGCAGTTTCAAACTTCGGTGCAACAAAGAAGGGAGGCAAAGCCTCCCTTTCTGTGCGTTTGAGTCAATAATGACAAAGCGCTTACATTCTATTGACGAGTGTCTTAAGCGAACATCGCTTGAAGTCCGTAGAAGAATACAACGGCCAATAGTGCACCTGCTGGTAGTGTAACGATCCATGATGCCACGATGTTACGAACCACGCCCAGGTTTAGTGCCGCGATACCACGAGCAAAGCCAACACCGAGAACCGCACCAACCAATGTTTGAGTGGTTGAGATTGGCAGACCAGTACCAGAAGCTAGAACAACAGTACAAGCGGTTGCTAGCTGAGCTGCAAAACCACGGCTAGGAGTTAGCTCAGTGATACCTGTACCAACGGTTGCCATTACTTTGTGACCCAGTGTCGCAAGACCGACCACGATACCAATACCACCAAGAGGTAGAATCCACCAAGCGATGGTGCTTTTCGTGCTGATTTCGCCCATGTGTTCAACAGTCGATACTACAGCAGACAGTGGACCAATGGCGTTTGCAACGTCGTTTGAACCGTGTGCAAATGCCATTGCACAAGCGGTGATAACCATCAGAACGCTGAAGATACCTTCCACGCCAGAAAAGCTGCGGTCTTCTTCGCGATTAGCGAATTTTTTCTGGATGTATACGTAGCCGCCAACCATCACGAGTGCTGAAACTGCTGCTGCCCACATCCAAGCTTCGCCATTGGTTAGGTGAAGACCAACGTGTTTTAGACCTTTTTTGATAGTTACAAGTGCAATCACCATTGTTGTGATGAACATGTAAACAGGAACAAAACGTTTGGCGTTGAATAACGGGTTCTCAGTATCAAAAATCAGACGTTGTGCGCTGACAAAGATAACGTAAGCAAAGAAACCTGAAATCACTGGTGTAATAATCCAGCTACCAACAATGCCTTGAACGCTGCCCCAGTCAACCGCTTCAGTACCTACTGATACGCATGCAAAACCAATGATTGCACCGATGATTGAGTGAGTCGTAGATACTGGCCAGCCCATGTAAGAGGCAAGAAGTAACCATGTACCCGCAGCCAAAAGAGCAGACATCATACCGTAGACAAGAACGTCAGGTTGACTAGCAAATAAAGAAGTTTCGATTACACCTTTACGGATAGTGTCGGTTACTTCACCGCCTGCAAGGTAAGCACCTGCAAATTCGAAGATCATCGCAATGATGATAGCTTGTTTTACGGTTAGCGCTTTTGAACCTACTGATGTACCCATCGCATTAGCAACGTCGTTCGCGCCAATACCAATCGCCATCATGAAACCAAAAATCGCTGCAACAATAATCAGGACAGTGCCGTAGTTCGCAAGGATATCCATCGTAATACCTAGTTGTTTTATAACAAGCGGAACAAAATTTTACGCGCGCCAAACCATAAGACGATGAAAATAGTCATCGTCCCTATGACACGTGTTCATTATGCTCTTCGTTATGTCGTTAACTTTATGTTTTAAGATCGAGATAGCATGACTTCCAAACGAGCACCTACGCGCTGCGCTTGGTCGGCAATACCACCTACCCATTCAAGAATCTTGTACAAGAACATGACATCGATAGGGTTCATGTCAGACTCAATCGCCATCAACTGTTGACGAAGTTCAATCTGCATAGCATCGGTATCATCTTCGATGACATCTAATTGATGAATCATTTCAGCGACGAGCGTCACTTCACGACCTTTGAAGCCGGTTTCTAGCAATTCATCAAGTTCATTGATTACCTTTTGCGCCTGATCGGCCGCATCAAGACAACGTTGAACGTAAGCGAGGAAGTTTGGTTGGAGAGCCTCAGGAATGACAAGTTGACGACCATATACACGGCCAGCAATGTCTTTTGCCAGGTTTGCAAGTTTGTCCTGCTGAGTCAGAAGCTCAAGCATGTCAGTACGGTCTACTGGCATGAACAAACCGCGAGGCAGTTTTAGACGGATTTCACGTTTCAGCACGTCCGCTTCTTTCTCTAGGTGAGAAATTTGTGCACGGATTTCAGATGCTTTTTCCCAGTCACCCTTTGAAGATACTTCAAAGAATTTCACCAAGTGTGAACAACATTCGTTGACACACACAACGTGGCGTTGCAAAGGCTTAATTGGGGACTTTGCAAATAACCCCATAATTGTATTTACTGGCATGGTCATTCAACCTAATAACTATAACCTTAAAAAAACATACACCATTTCTGAGTGCTTGGCGAAATGTTGAACGATGGCTATAAAGGCGCGCATGGTAACGCATTAAATCGCTCATTAAAACTGTTTTAGATCATCATTCCGGCGATATTTCTCTCTTGCCGTGCGAGAAATTACGCAATATCCTGTTTCTATCTGCTTTGAAAGGTATAGCTATGGAAACCGAAATAGAACTGAAGTTTTTTGTTTCTCCTGAATTTTCAGAAACTTTAAAAGAAAAAATTTCTGAGACAAAAGTACTTCAGCATAGTTGTCGTGACTTGGGTAACACCTACTTTGATACCGCCGATAAATGGCTGAGAAAGCACGACATTGGTTTAAGAATTCGCCGTTTTGATGATGTATTCGTCCAAACCGTAAAGACAGCAGGACGCGTCGTCGCAGGCTTACATCAAAGACCAGAATACAATGCTGAGCACACTAGCGACGAGCCTAACCTGTCGCTTCATCCTGTAGACATTTGGCCGCCAGGTAAAGACGTAGCAACGCTGCAATCTGAGCTTATGCCGTTATTCTCGACCAACTTCACACGTGAACAGTGGCTGATTGGCATGCCAGACGGTAGCCAAATAGAAGTGGCGTTTGACCAAGGTATGGTCGTCGCCAAAGGTGAAGATGGGGAAGAGAAACAAGAACCGATTTGCGAAGTTGAACTGGAACTTAAATCGGGCCAAACCGATGCCCTATTTACACTAGCACGTAGCTTTTGCGAGCAAGGTGGCATGCGTTTGGGTAAC
Organism: Vibrio sp. J2-4; assembly: GCF_021728155.1. Taxonomy (NCBI): domain Bacteria; kingdom Pseudomonadati; phylum Pseudomonadota; class Gammaproteobacteria; order Vibrionales; family Vibrionaceae; genus Vibrio; species Vibrio sp. J2-4. The sequence goes on along the minus strand of NZ_JAKKCN010000004.1, from coordinate 161,829 downwards.
TTGAGTAAAGCGGCGAAAGGCTATCGACTTGCAAGTGGCTATGCAGGTGATGAAGTAAAATCGTTGGCGCTTGTGGACAGTAGCCCGACGGATACCGTTGAATACTGCTTGATCAACTCTTTAGAACACGCCCTATCTCACTGGCATTATCACGAGCAAATTTATGCTGAGCGTGACAATGTGGAAGCGCTACGTGAAATCAGCAATGCCATTCGTTTTATTCGTCAAACATTGACCATTTTTGGTGGTGTTGTCCCTCGTCGTGCTAGCGCTATCCTGCGCCAAGAGCTCAAATGGTTGGAAGAAGAGCTGAGTTGGTTGGATGAGCACGCGCATCTTGAAGAACTTTTGGATGACAAAGGCAACGTGCTACGTAAGTTGGATGCGCGTAAGTTCTTAGTATCTGAGTTGACTCAGCAGCTACAAGAGCTGCCAAGCCGTGAAGAGGTGCTTGGGCTGCTCAATTCCGCGCGTTACACCGGGTTATTGCTGGATCTTAGTCGCTGGATCTTAGCGCGTGGCTGGCAGCCGTTTCTTGATGAAAAAGCGCGCGAAAAAATGGCAAGTAATATCATGCCGTTTTCAGTCACTCAGCTCGATCGCACTTGGGCAGAACTAATGGAAGCTTTCCCAGCAGAGCGCGACCTGACGGCGCAAGAGTACGTTGATCAGCGCTATCGCTTGCTGCGTAACCTCTATACCGGTATTGGTTTCGCGAGTCTATATAACTCGGATGAGCGTAACAGCTTCCGTTTGCCATGGGCGGATCTGGTGCATGGTATTGATGATCTGCTAATGCTGAACCACTTACTTCCGTTGGTTGATATGTTGGAAGACGCAGAAAAAGAGCAGTTAGAACGCTGGTTGCACCGTCAAGAGCGTTCAATTTTGCATGCAATGGATCAAACCCGAGCGATCAGTGTAGAAGTTCAGCCTTATTGGCGTGAATGATCACCTTGAGTACCTGTACAAAAAATAGGACCGCATGGTCCTATTTTTTTGTCTTTGTTTTGCTTTGTTGCAGCTCTTGTTCTATGAAGTCGAGTCGTTCTAGTATTTGCGCTTGTTGGCTTAGGAGCTGCTCGAGCATACGTTCTTTATTGATTGAGCTGTGCGTCTGTTGTTTTGTCGGGGCAGTAAGGATAGAGGTGATAAGACCCGAAATCATACCAAAGATCCCCACACCACAAACAATGATGATGACGGCTAAAAACTTTCCTACTGAGGTCACCGGATAATGATCGCCGTAACCAACGGTTGAGATCGTTACGAATACCCACCACAAAGCATCGGCGCCAGTGCGAATATTCGCTTCTGGGTTTTTCGCTTCGATAAACAGCATGGCACTAGAACCGAGCGTAATGAGGATCACCATCAACAGTAATATTGAGGCGACCGTGGTTTCGCGGCGGTTCTCTTTGAGCTGATGCAAAATGAACTTTGACGAGCGCAGTACTAATACCACTCGAAGAATATGAAAGATACGAGCAAAGCGCAGTGGCTCTATTAATGGGATGCTCGCCACGAAATCTATCCAATGACGTTTAAGAAACAACCACCGATCTGTGGACCGGATCAAATCAATGGTGAGCTGTAATAGAAAAATACTACAGATTATGAAATCCAGACCGATAAGAACTTGACGGGTTTCGTGATCGATCGGGAAAAACAACAAGCCAGAGATCACAAATAGTGCCATAAAAGACAATATTAGTGACAACAGGCCCATCGGTCGTGTGCTGTCTTTGATATCATTGTTTTTCATACGAAGCTCGAAATAAATCGCGTAACCACGCTAAACGCGAACATAACTATAAGTAATATAAAGATTATAGATAAAGACTATATAAGACTCGGTGGAGAACTGACAATGGAAAAGCTGGCATTTAAGCCATGGGAAAGGGTCATATCCGACATTCGACTGGTTCCTAAAATGGTCATGTTGATGGTCTTCAGTACTGTCCTGATTGTGGCAAAACAACTGTGGGACGCGAACACCTTTTACGATTCACTTTTAGCGGCGACACAAAACGCGCAAGTTGCCCAACAGCATTACGAAGCATACTTAACGCAAGTTGCTTGGCAAACCGCCTTATTGATTGTGGTTTTTGTCGTGCTCTTATTAGCGGCGGCTAGAGTGATGCTGCGTCAAACGCAGTATCTGAGCGACGCGATCAAACTGATGGCGAGCAAGAACCTCTCCGTGCCATTTGGTATGGATTGTAAAGATGAATACGGAGACGTGGCACGTGAATTAGAAAAGACACGTCGCCAATTGTACGATGTGATTCAAATGCAAATTAATGCTTCTGATGAGTTATCCACACTCACGGAAGTGATGACGCTGAGCATGTCGGAAACGAAAGAGTCGGCGCAAGAAGAGTTTAACGAAATTGATCAACTTGCGACGGCGATGAGTGAAATGTCGTCGACGGTGCAAACCGTCGCAGAACATGCCCAGACGGCGTCTTCTCTTACAGAGCAAGCTTCCGCACAAGCGATTTCTGGTCAACAGTTCTTGCAAAGTACGATGGCGAAAATGAGTGAACTCTCGTCGGACATCGCTTCATCGGCGCAGGCGGTTAACCAGGTCGAAGAACGTGTTGAATCCATTGGTAGTGTTGTGGGTACGATTCAAGGTATCTCTGAACAAACTAACCTGCTTGCACTGAATGCGGCTATTGAAGCTGCGCGAGCTGGCGAGGCGGGTCGTGGTTTTGCGGTGGTTGCAGATGAAGTTCGTAACCTTGCACAGCGTACACAACAAGCGACGGTAGAAATTCAAGAGATGATTGCTCAGCTGCAAACCAGTGCAGAATCTGCTGTAGAACTCATGGAGAAAAGCGTAGTGGAAGCGGCCGATGGAAACGAGCTGGTTTCTAATGCTGGATCTGAGCTCGATGGTATTGTTGGGCAAGTGACGCAAATCAATGACATGAACTTCCAAATCGCGACGGCGTCTGGTCAGCAAAGCAGTGTTGCAGAAGAGATGAGTCAAAACCTCACCAATGTACGTGAGCTGGTGGAAGCCTCGGTTGTGGTTGTGACAGAGCTGCTAGAAACTTCTGAAATGATGCAAAATAATGCTGGCGAGTTAGATAAGAAGATCAAATCTTTCCAAGTTTAATATTCCATCCAGAACTTTTGATAAAACGCCCACAAACCTTTTGTGGGCGTTTTTATTTGCTTTAAGTCTGGTATAAAGAATGAGTTACCGTGCTTTTCAAACAAGGAAGAAAAATGCAGCTGCCTTCGCCACTGATTTCTATCGCTGAATCTGCCGTACAAAATGCTCAAGAGGCAGGTTATTTTCCCCTTTGGCCAGATGAGATTGCGCAGCAATTTCGCTATGTGGCGGGCTTAAGCCAGTTTATTACCGAGGCCATTCATCGCGATGAAGTTTTAGCCCGTGAGTTGCCAAGCATGTTAGCGCAATCAAGTCGTCAGGAATCTTACCGCTCACGTCTTGCTGCACTGTTGGGACAATGCCCGGATGAGATGTCTGGTCATCGCGTGTTGCGTCAGTTTCGCAACCGAGAAATGGTGTACATTGCGTGGAAGGATTTCACGCATACATGGTCGCTAGAAACGTCTTTAAGCCACTTATCCGAGTTGGCTGAAGCGATGATTTTTGAAACCTATCAATGGCAATATCAAGCGTGTTGTCAGGAGTGGGGAACGCCGACGAGTGAGGAAGGTGAAGTACAGCCGATGTTGATTATCGGCATGGGGAAACTGGGTGGTGGCGAGTTAAACTTTTCTTCCGATATCGATCTGATTTTCACGTATCCAGAAAACGGTGAGACGCAAGGCGCGCGCCGCAGTATTGCCAATGCCCAGTTCTTTACTCGCCTTGGTCAACGCATCATCAAAGCGCTCGATCAACAAACTTTCGATGGCTTCTGTTACCGCGTAGATATGCGTTTGCGTCCGTTTGGTGAGAGTGGTCCATTAGTCATGAGCTATGCGGCACTAGAGGATTACTATCAAGAACAGGGACGTGACTGGGAACGTTACGCGATGATCAAAGCTCGAGTGATGGGGTGCGAAATGTACCCGCAATACCAAGAGCTACGCCAAATGCTGCGTCCTTTTGTTTTTCGTCGCTATATTGATTTCAGTGCGATTCAGTCTTTGCGTCGGATGAAATCGATGATCAGTAGTGAGGTTCGCCGCCGAGGTTTGAACAACAACATTAAGTTAGGTGCAGGTGGCATCCGAGAAATTGAATTTATCGCCCAAGTTTTTCAATTAATTCGAGGTGGTCGCGAGCCTTCTCTTCGTAATCGAGGGTTGTTGGAAACGCTGCAAGGCATTGAAGAGCTGGCGTTACTCACTTCGCAAGAAGTCAGCAGTCTAGAAGCTGCATACAAGTACTTGCGTCAATTAGAAAACTTGTTGCAAGCGATGGCGGACAAGCAAACCCAGACGTTACCTGATTGCGAAACCGAACGCTTAAAGCTCGCCACCGCGATGCAAATGACCTCTTGGGACCAACTGATTGAGCAAACTCAGCAGCACATGGCGAATGTCCATCAAGTATTTGAGTCGTTAATTGGTGATGATGAAGAAGACGAGGGCACTACGGTTGCTCGTCATTTTCATGAGTTATGGGATATGGCGAACAAACAAGATGTGCTTGAACATATCTTGCAGCAGGATATTCAGGTTGAAGACTTTGCTTCATGCGCGAAAACCATCATCAACTTTAAAACCGATCTGGCTAAAAAAACGTTAGGACCGCGTGGACGAGAAGTGTTAAACCGTTTGATGCCGAAGGTGTTTGATGCGGTGTTTGCTCACCCTGATGCACAGTTTGGTTTACCGCGAGTGCTGCATTTACTGCACAATATCTGCACTCGTACGACTTATCTGGAGTTATTGGATGAGCACCCAGCGGCTTTAGTACAGCTCGTGCGTTTGTGTACCGCAAGCCCAATGATTTCAGAGCAGCTATCTCGGTATCCGATCTTACTCGATGAGTTGATCGACCCTGCACAGTTGTACAATCCAATCCCATTAGACAGTTACCGTACAGAGCTGCGTGATTATCTGGCCCGTATTCCAGAAGATGATATGGAGCAGCAAATGGAAGCGTTGCGCCAGTTTAAGCAAATCTGCATTTTACGTATTGCGGCGGCGGATATTGCTGGTGCATTGCCGGTGATGAAAGTGAGTGATCACTTAACCTATTTGGCGGAAGCTATCGTTGATGCTGTGGTCAGTCAGGCTTGGTTGCAAGTGTCCGAAAAATACGGCGAGCCAACGCATGTGAAAGATCGTGAAGGCAAGGGTTTTGCCGTCATTGGCTATGGCAAAGTCGGTGGCTGGGAACTCGGCTATAACTCCGACTTGGATATCGTCTTCATGCATGACTGCCCAGTCAATGTCTATACAGATGGCAAAAAGGAAATCGACGGCCGTCAGTTCTACCTTCGCCTAGCGCAGCGCATCATCCATATTTTCTCGACTCGCACCGCTTCCGGCATTTTGTACGAAGTCGATACCCGCTTGCGCCCATCTGGCGCGTCAGGTTTGTTGGTTAGCCCAACCGATGCGTTTGACGATTATCAGCATCAAGAAGCCTGGACATGGGAGCATCAAGCACTTGTGCGCGCGCGCTTGATTTATGGCGATGAACCCCTTGCTATTGCATTTCACAATACGCGACATGATGTGTTGTGCAAAGCGCGCGATCGGGCGGAACTGAAAAAAGCCGTTGTCGAAATGAGAGAGAAAATGCGCGGTCATCTTGGGGGGAAAAAGCCCGGCCGTTTTATGCTCAAGCAAGACGTGGGAGGGATTACCGATATCGAATTTCTCGCTCAGTACTTAGTGCTCAACTATAGTCACGATAAGCCGAAATTAACGCGTTGGTGTGATAATGTGCGCATCTTTGAAACGCTGATTGCACAAAATGTCATGGACGAAGACCAGGCAATGCAGTTGATACGTGCCTACACGACAATGCGAAACGAAATACACCGACGAAATCTACTCAATTTAGATGCTGATGTGGTGGAAGATAAGTTTGTTGCCGAAAGGGAGTGGGTAAAACAGGCTTGGAATCAGTGGTTCAGTTAAGACCATATATTTAGCCTCGATAAGGGCTGTGATAAACTCACTTCGATTTAATTTTTGGAGACCAATAATGAAACCAATTCTACCTGATTACAACAGCGCTGGTGTGCTCATCATCGGTGATGTCATGCTAGATCGTTACTGGTATGGCCCAACCGGACGCATTTCTCCTGAAGCGCCGGTTCCTGTTGTAAAAGTAGAAAACAATGAAGAGCGTCCTGGTGGTGCTGCGAACGTTGCGATGAACATCGCATCACTAGGTGGTCATGCTCACATTGTTGGTCTAACAGGGGAAGATGAGCCTGCAAAAGTGCTGACGGAGACGCTGAGCTCACTCAATGTGAAGTGCGATTTCGTTGCACTGCCTGATTACCCAACGATCACGAAGCTTCGCGTAATGAGCCGTGGACAACAGCTTATTCGTCTCGACTTCGAAGATAAATTTGAAAACACGGATTCTGCACCTGTGCTATCGCGTATGGATGCCGCTCTGCCAAACGTTAAAGCCGTGATTATGTCTGACTACGCAAAAGGCTCGTTAGAGCATGTTCAGGCATACATCCAAAAAGCGCGCGCAGCACACATTCCAGTTTTCATTGACCCTAAAGGTGCGGATTTTGAACGCTACCGCGGCGCGACACTCTTAACACCAAACATGAAAGAGTTTGAAGATGTCGTTGGCAAAGTAAAATCAGACCAAGAGCTGGTTGAAAAAGCACTTCAGCTTGTTGAAGAGTTTGATTTTGAAGCGCTACTGGTTACGCGTAGTGAAAACGGCATGACGTTGATCCGCCGTGATCAAGAGCCATTCCACCTTCCGACTCAAGCGAAAGAAGTGTACGACGTGACAGGGGCTGGCGACACGGTTATCTCTGTATTGGCAGCGTCTGTTGCCGCAGGCAAATCCTTCGAAGAAGCGTGTGCACTAGCGAATGCTGCGGCAGGCGTTGTTGTTGGTAAGCTTGGTACCTCGACCTTGTCTGAAATTGAACTGGCAGAAGCGGTACATGGCAGCCAAGACACGGATTACGGTGTGATTTCAGAAAAAGCGCTGATTGAAGCAGTGAAAAAAGCACGTGCACGTGGCGAGAAAGTCGTTATGACAAACGGCTGCTTTGATATTCTTCACGCTGGGCATGTTTCTTACCTCAATCACGCTGCAGAACTTGGTGATCGCCTGATTGTTGCGGTGAATACCGATGAATCAGTGAAGCGTCTTAAAGGGCCTGGTCGTCCTGTGAATCCAACCGATCGCCGCATGGCGGTATTGGCAGGTTTGGGCGCTGTGGATTGGGTAGTACCATTTAGTGAAGATACGCCGCAACGTTTGATCTCGGAAGTTCTGCCAAGCTTGCTAGTAAAAGGTGGTGACTACAAACCAGAAGAGATTGCTGGTGGTAAAGAAGTCATTGCTGCAGGTGGCGAAGTTCGTGTATTGAACTTTGAGGATGGGTGCTCAACCAGTGAAATCATCAATGCAATCAAAGGCGGTAAGGGCTAAGCCTACGATTTGTTGGCATTGAAACGCTATTTGTTTGTAAAAGGTCGCCAAGTGCGGCCTTTTTGATACTTGATGTTCTGAGACACTTTTCGTCTCTTAACGGCAAGCAATAAAAAACGCCAGCTGATAAATCAACTGGCGTTTTTATTTATTGAGAACTGAAGCATTCAGTCAGCAGTTATTTTGCTGCTTTCAAACCTGCATCAACGTCTAAGATGTCTTGTTCGCTTAGCGTACCAACGGCTTGGCGTAGCTGAAGAACACTTAAGATGTAGTCGTAACGAGCGTTCGATAGGTTTTTATTCGCATCGTATAGACGACGAGTTGCGTCTAGCACGTCAACGATAGTACGAGTACCCACATCAAAACCTGCTTCTGTTGCTTCTAGTGCAGAGCGCGCAGAAATAACGGCTTGCTCATAAGCACGTAGTGCGCCGATAGAGGCGTTAATGTTGTTGTTTTGTGCGCGAACATCTTTTACTACGCTGCGGTATTGTGCTTCAAGATCTTCACTTGCAGCCACGTACGCGTATTCAGCCTGTTTGGTTTGAGAGGTGACGTTACCACCTGTGTATAGCGGCACCGCAAGGTTCACACCGATATTGAAGTTGTCTGTGGTGTTGTCACGAGAGCTATGAGACGTATCACCGTAGTTGTAACCACCGTCTAGAGACAGCGTTGGTAGATGACCAGAACTTGCTAGTGAAATATTGTCACGTGCGATATCTTGAAGAATACGTGAAGATAGCAAGGTCAGGTTTTTGGTTTTTGCTTCGTCAATTAGTGATTCAGCAGGCACGGTCGATGGGCTAGCAGTGAAGCGGCGAGTGTCCAAGATGTTGAGATCTTTGTGCTCTTGACCAGTGATTTCACGTAATGACTCGTAGCTGTTAGTCAGTGCGTTTTCTGCTAACACTTCATCCGCCAGTACTTGGTCGTACTGAGCTTGCGCGTCGTGTACGTCAGTGATCGCAGATAAACCTACTTCAAAACGCTGTTTTGTTTGCTCTAGTTGACGACCCACTGCGGCTTTTTCTGCACGGACGAAGACAAGGTTGTCTTGTGCGCGTAGAACTTCAAAATACGCTTGTGAAACACGAAGAATTAGTGCTTGTTGAGTCGCAGCGTAAGTTGCGTCTGCTTGACGAGCACTTTTCTCAGCGGTATCTAGCGAGATCCAAGATGCGCGGTTGTAAAGTGCTTGTGAAAAGCTAACACCAGCGGTTAGAGCGTTGGCATCGTTTGATACGTCATTGACTAGATTTGAGTCGTATTCAGTATCACCACGAGTTAAGTTGTAACCTGCTGTTAGGTTAATTTGTGGTAATAGAGCACTACGGCTTGAGGTGATTGCTTCGAAAGCTTGGTCACGTTGTGCTGCTACACTGAGCAATTGTGGATCATTTTGTTTTGCTAAGTCGTAGATTTCAGCCAAAGAGTCTGCGAACGCAGACGTACTCATGCTACCTAGCGCTGCACTGATAAATAGTGGAAGCAATTTTTTCATTTTCTATTCCCGCGGTCAATAGATTGGTTAATTCTCAGTAGTTTAACTCAATTTGCACGATATTTACTCTAAAGTTTGCACTTTTTTACACGTAATTATCCAGTCGTGCAATAAATTTTCACCAAAGACTTAAATTAATTTGTAACTATTGTACAAAAAGTTGAGCCAAGTCCTTTGAGCAAGCGAATAACAATGAGTAAACTACAAGATTCACTCAGAGAGGTGTCGAATGCAACAGTGTGACAAACAACAAAAGGATTTTACTTCGCAAGATGTAAAAGTCATCTCGAAAGAAACCTTATTTGAAGGCTTTTTCAAAATGGTGAAATATCGCTTTCAGCATAAGCTATTTGCTGGAGGTTGGAGCGAGGTTGTCGAACGAGAAATGTTCGAGCGTGGTCATGCTGCAGCAATGCTTCCTTATGATCCAAATACGGATCAAGTGGTTATCATTGAACAGATTCGAGTAGGAGCCTTAGAGCATCAATACCCATGGCAGCTAGAGATTGTCGCGGGTATGATTGACCGTGATGAATCAGCCGAAGCCGTCATTCGCCGAGAAGCTGTCGAAGAGGCGGGGATACAAGTGGGGCGTGTTGCGCCAGTCACTTCTTATTATCCTTCTGCTGGCGGTTGCTCGGAAAAGTTGGACGTATTTGTTGGTGAAGTGGACGCATCTAAAGCGCACGGCATTCATGGTTTAGACTATGAGAATGAAGATATTCGCGTACATGTTTTGAGTCGTGAGCAAGCATATCAATGGGTGAAAGACGGAAAATTTGAAAATGGTGCGTCGATTATTGCGTTGCAATGGTTGCAATTAAACCATCAAGAGTTGAAGTCACAGTGGGGGCAACCCCAAATGGTGGAGAGTAAGTAATGGCACAAGTGGCTGAAAAACAGAGGTATCATGTTGATTTGGCGGGTCTAATGAGAACCTATGAGACCAACTACGCTAAATTGAATGCCTTATTGCCTGCTTCTGCCGAAGTTGGGGATGTGCGTTGCTACCAAGCGGCGAACATGGTTTACCAATTGACCGTGAATGAAATCACAAAATACACCACAGTTGTTGAGATATGTCAGAGTGATGAAACGCCAGTGTTTCCTTTACCGACGATGTCTGTCAGGCTTTATCACGATGCGAGAGTAGCCGAAGTATGCTCAAGCGGAGAGTTCTCTCGCATAAAAGCTAAGTATGATTATCCCAACGACCAACTGATGCAGAAAGATGAAAAGCATCAACTAAACACATTCCTCGGTGAATGGCTGACGTTTTGTTTACGAAGTGGTATCAGTAGAACACCACTTGCCTTCAATTGATCGTCACGTCACTAAAGGAAAATAACAAATAACGATATAGTGGACGAATCAGGTTTTCATTTTGCAATCATCTAGTGACAGCATCAAACTTTTACAAATTACGGATACTCATCTGTTTGCTGCCGATGAGGGAAGTTTGCTGAGCGTAAAAACGGCCGATAGCTTTAACGCTGTTGTTGCTGATGTTTTACGCCGCAACGTGACGTTTGATTACATCTTGGCGACAGGGGACATTTCCCAAGACCATAGTGCAGAATCTTACCAGCGCTTTGCCGAAGGCATTGAACCGCTAGAGAAAGACTGCTTTTGGCTGCCTGGTAATCATGACTACAAGCCCAATATGGGCAGTGTATTACCTTCGCAACAAATCAAAGCGGCAGAGCATGTATTGCTTGGCGCGCATTGGCAGTTGGTTCTTTTAGACTCGCAAGTTGTTGGCGTTCCCCACGGACGCTTGAGTGATCAGCAGTTAGCGTTACTCGAAGAAAAGTTAGCAGAACACCCAGAAAGGCACACACTTGTGTTGCTGCATCACCATCCATTATTAGTGGGAAGCGCGTGGCTTGATCAACATACCTTAAAAGATGCCGAAGCGTTCTGGCAGGTTGTCGATCGTTTTGATAACGTGAAAGGTATTCTCTGTGGTCATGTTCATCAAGACATGAATGTGCTTCATAATGGCATTCGAGTGATGGCAACACCCTCGACGTGTGTTCAGTTTAAGCCTAACTCGGATGATTTTGCCCTCGATACGACTTCGCCTGGTTGGCGTGAACTGCAGCTGCATGCTTGTGGTGATATTACGACTCAAGTGGGCCGACTTCCTGATGGTCAGTTCCAACCAGACTTCTCTTCTAACGGATACTAACGCGCCCGAGCTCTATGTTCGGGCTCGCTTTTTTGTGCGAGATATCTATGAGTAAACCTTCACTTCTTCTGTATATCCATGGTTTTAACAGCTCCCCACTCTCAATGAAAGCCAATGTGATGAGAGCATACTGCGAGCAGCATCGTCCTGATATCAAAGTGATTGTTCCCCAGTTACCTTGTTATCCTCAACAAGCGGCGAAAATGTTGTTGGATATCATCGAGCAATATAAAGACGACTATAACATTGGTCTGGTGGGCAGCTCATTAGGCGGCTTTATGTCAATGTGGCTAAATGACAAGTTTGGATTTAAAGCGGTTGTGGTCAACCCCGCGGTTAAGCCCTATGAGTTGTTAGTAGATTATTTGGGTGAGCAAACTAACCCTTATACGCACGAAACCTATACACTTGAAGCTTGTCATATTGACGAGTTAAAAGCTCTTGATGTACAAAGCATCGCGTCGCCACATTCTTTCTGGTTGTTACAGCAGACAGAAGATGAGGTTTTAGACTATCGACAAGCGGTAGATAAGTTTGCAGACGCTAAGCAAACAGTAGAACAAGGCGGTGATCACAGTTTTGTAGGCTTTGAGCGTTATCCTGCACAGATTATCGAATTTCTAGAACTGTAATTCGAAAGCGATTGGAAAAGGCTCATAGTTTTTATTGATATATCCAACCGTTTCTTGACATGGGCGGTATGCTTTCCGACTATGTTTTGCCAAAAGATCTTAAGGGTCGAGGACCCTGGCTACTTTGTTATGCATCATGTTTACAAGCACTTAGTGATGTGAACAGGGTGGCTTTTTCGTTTCCTGAGTATGGGTTCACCCATTGGTGATATTCAGGCAACAAGTAAACTTTGAGAATAATTCCGTATTATGACTGAACAATATAATGCTGGTGCCATTGAAGTACTGAATGGCTTAGAGCCAGTACGTCGCCGACCAGGGATGTATACGGATACAGCGCGCCCAAACCATTTGGGCCAAGAAGTTATCGACAACAGTGTCGATGAAGCGCTAGCCGGACATGCCTCAAAAGTACAAGTCATCCTACATGCCGACCAATCACTAGAAGTGATCGATGATGGTCGAGGCATGCCTGTTGATATCCACCCAGAAGAGAAAGTGTCGGGCGTAGAGTTAATCCTATGCAAGCTGCACGCAGGTGGTAAGTTCTCTAACAAAAACTACCAATTCTCTGGTGGTTTGCACGGGGTAGGTATTTCGGTAGTAAACGCGTTGTCAAAACGCGTTGAAGTAACCGTTCGTCGTGATGGTCAAGTGTATGAAATTGCATTTGAGCACGGTGATAAAGTCTCTGACCTGACCGTAACCGGCACATGTGGTCGTCGCAATCGCGGTACCAGCGTGCATTTCTGGCCTGATGCGAAGTACTTCGATTCGGCTAACTTCTCTGTTACACGCCTAGTCAATAATCTGCGCGCAAAAGCGGTTTTGTGCCCGGGCCTAGAAATTACATTAACCGACAAAGTTAATGGTAAAGACTATAAGTGGTACTACGAAGACGGTCTTAAAGACTATCTTGCGGAAGGCGTAAAAGGCTACCCAGTTATTCCTGAAGAACCATTTACTGGTGAGTTCTTGGCGGATACCGAAGCGGCAAACTGGGCGGTAATTTGGCAGCCAGAAGGTGGTGAGATGATCACCGAAAGCTACGTTAACCTGATCCCAACTGCTCAAGGTGGTACGCACGTTAATGGTTTACGCCAAGGCTTGTTAGAAGCGATGCGCGAATTCTGTGAGTTCCGTAATCTATTACCTCGTGGCGTGAAGCTAACGGGTGATGACGTTTTCGACCGCTGTTCTTACGTGTTGTCGGTTAAAATTCAAGATCCGCAATTTGCAGGCCAGACCAAAGAACGTCTGTCCTCTCGTCAAACTGCAGCATTTGTCTCTGGCGTAGTAAAAGATGCGTTCAGTCTTTGGTTGAACGAAAAGCCTCAGCTAGCAGAGCAATTGGCAGAAGTCTGTATCGCTAATGCGCACCGTCGTATGCGTGCAGCGAAAAAAGTCGTACGTAAGAAAGTGGCGTCCGGCCCGGCACTGCCAGGTAAGTTGACCGACTGTTCAGCACAGGATTTAAGTCGCACTGAAATCTTCTTTGTGGAGGGTGACTCTGCGGGGGGCTCGGCAAAACAGGCACGTGACCGTGAGTTCCAAGCTGTGATGCCACTGCGTGGTAAGATCTTGAACACGTGGGAAGTCTCTGCTGACCAAGTATTAGCATCTCAAGAAGTACACGATATCTCAGTGGCTTTGGGGATTGATCCTGACAGCGATAACCTTGATGGTCTTCGTTACGGTAAGATCTGTATCCTTGCCGATGCGGACTCGGATGGTCTTCACATCGCAACGCTGCTTTGTGCACTGTTCACTCGTCACTTCCGTGCACTGGTTGAAGCGGGCCATATCTATGTGGCGATGCCGCCTCTGTATCGAATCGATTGCGGGAAAGAAGTGTTCTACGCCCTCGATGACGATGAAAAAGATGGCATTTTAGAGCGCTTGTCGAAGAAGAAAGCCAAAATCAACGTGCAACGATTCAAAGGTCTGGGTGAGATGAACCCACTTCAGTTGCGTGAAACCACCATGGATCCGAACACGCGTCGCTTAGTGCAGCTAACCATTGACGACTCTACGGCGACCATGGAAATGATGGACATGCTGCTGGGCAAAAAGCGTGCAGATGACCGTCGTTCTTGGCTACAAAACAACGGCGACTTGGCAGAGGTGTAACGGATGTCTACAGAAATTACCTACGATGGCGTCGAACAGTTGCCAATGCGCAAGTTCACTGAAGACGCTTATCTGAACTACTCGATGTACGTAATCATGGACCGCGCCTTGCCATACATTGGTGATGGCTTAAAGCCGGTTCAACGACGCATCATTTATGCGATGTCGGAGCTTGGTCTCTCTGCATCAGCAAAATACAAAAAATCTGCACGTACGGTTGGTGACGTGTTAGGTAAATACCATCCGCACGGTGATTCAGCGTGTTACGAAGCGATGGTATTGATGGCTCAGCCATTCTCTTACCGCTATCCATTAGTGGATGGTCAAGGTAACTGGGGTGCGCCAGATGACCCGAAATCATTCGCGGCAATGCGTTATACCGAAGCAAAACTGTCTAAGTTTGCTGAAGTATTGCTAGGCGAACTGGGCCAGGGTACGGTTGAATGGCAACCTAACTTTGATGGCACAATGAAAGAGCCACAAATGTTGCCAGCACGCCTGCCTCATATCCTGCTTAACGGTGTAACCGGTATTGCGGTTGGTATGGCAACAGACATCCCACCGCATAACGTTCGTGAAATCGCAGATGCGACTATTCATTTGATCGACAACCCGAAAGCAGAACTGCCGGACGTGATGCAATATGTTAAAGGTCCGGATTACCCAACAGAAGCAGAAATCATCTCGCCGCAAGCGGATATTGAGAAGATTTACCGCAACGGTCGCGGCAGCATCAAGATGCGCGCGGTATGGCACAAAGAAGGTTCTGATATCGTTATCACCTCTCTGCCACACCAAGTATCGGGTGCAAAACTGCTTGAGCAAATCGCCAACCAGATGCGTGCGAAGAAGCTACCAATGGTTGACGATCTTCGTGACGAGTCGGATCACGAGAACCCAACGCGTATCGTTGTGGTACCTAAGTCAAACCGCGTCGATTGTGATTTGTTGATGAACCACTTGTTCGCATCAACGGATCTTGAGCGCAGCTACCGCGTTAACTTGAACATGATTGGTTTGGATAATCGTCCTCAAGTTAAAGGTCTGGTGCAAATTCTGTCAGAGTGGATTGAGTTCCGTCGCACGACCGTACGTCGTCGTCTACAACACCGCCTAGACAAAGTCATGGCTCGCTTACACATTTTGGAAGGTTTGTTGGTTGCTTACCTAAACCTAGATGAAGTGATTGAGATCATCCGTACCGAAGATGATCCTAAAGCGGTATTGATGGCACGCTTCGGTATTACCGATATCCAAGCGGATGCGATTCTAGATACCAAACTTCGTCATCTAGCCAAGCTAGAAGAGATGAAGATTCGTGGTGAGCAAGACGAGCTAGAGAAAGAGCGCGAGAAGCTAGAACAGCTACTCGGTTCTGAGCGCCGTCTAAACACACTACTGAAAAAAGAAATTAAAGCAGACGCAGAGAAATACGGTGATGACCGTCGATCTCCATTGGTTGAGCGTGCAGAGGCAAAAGCGCTCACTGAACGTGATCTTGTTCCAAGTGAACCAATCACGGTTGTGCTTTCTGAAAAAGGTTGGATTCGTCACGCGAAAGGCCACGAAGTGGATGCAGAAGGCTTGAACTATAAGTCGGGTGATAAATACTTAGCGCATGCGCGAGGTAAGAGTAATCAGCCTGCGGTATTCCTAGGCAGTGACGGTCGAAGTTACTCTCTGGAATCGCACTCGCTGCCTTCTGCTCGTAGTCAAGGTGAGCCGATTACCGGTCGTTTGAATATTACGGCTGGTAGCAGTATTCGCCAAGTGATCATGAGTGAAGAAGATCAGCTGTGGCTGGTGGGCTCTGATGCAGGTTACGGCTTTGTATGTAAAGGTGCTGACTTGCTGTCTAAAAACCGCAGTGGTAAAGCGCTGGTCACTTTGCCGGCTAACTCTGAGGTCATGACGCCAAAAGCGATTGAAGATTTAGATTCTGATGAAATCTTAGCAATCACTAACCAAGGTCGCATGCTGCTGTTCCCAATCAAAGACCTGCCACAACTGGCGAAAGGTAAAGGGAATAAGATCATCAATATTCCTGCGGCTAAAGCAAAAGAGCGAGAAGAAGTACTATCTCACTTAATGTCTTTACCAAAAGGTGCATCGTTAACGCTGTACGCGGGTAAGCGAAAGTTGGGTCTTAAACCGTCTGACCTTGATAACTTCCGTGGCGAACGTGGTCGCCGAGGTGGGTTATTACCAAGAGGTTTGCAGCGAGTTACTCGTATAGAAGTTGAGCTGGATGATTCCGATACGACGGAAGCACCGAGCGATAGCGAGTAACGCACAAATAAAAAATCCCAGCCAATGGCTGGGATTTTTTATGCTTCTTGCTTGTCTTCGGCAATGGTGACTTTCAAGCTCATCTCTTTTCCTTTGCGAATGATGCCGACGTCTACGGTGGTGCCAGGACGTAAATCGGTGACGATATCCATGACGCTCTGACGCCCTTGCACTTTATTGCCATCAATACTGATAATGATGTCCTGCTTTTGGAAGCCTGCTGCATTGGCTGGACCATTTGGATCAATACCAAGCACGACAATACCACCTATGTGTTCATTTCCAAGTAGGCGAGCAGTGACCGCATTAATGTCTTGGCCGTCGATTCCAATATAACCACGAATCACGCGACCATCAGCGATGATTTTCTGCATGATCTTGCTGGCTAGTGGCGCAGGGATCGCAAAGGAAATACCGTAAGTTTCTAAATCAGTCGCTTGTTGGAAAGAGGCGGTATTGATGCCGACGAGCTCACCTTGTGTGTTCACTAGAGCACCGCCAGAGTTCCCCTCATTGATGGCGGCATCGGTTTGAATAAATGCTTGGCGACCGTCGCTAATAGATGAGCGTCCTGTTGCTGAAATAATGCCGAACGTTGTGGTTTGACCAAGGTTGTATGGGTTACCGATGGCTAGGACCACATCACCCACTTGTGGCTTGTAATTAGAGTTCAGAGGAATAACAGGTAAGTTCGAACCTTCGACACGAAGTACGGCAATATCTGTGCGTTTATCCGTGCCAACTAGCTGAGCTGCCGCGGCTCTACCGTCTTGTAGTGCGACAACAATTTGGTCTGCTTGAGCAACCACGTGGTAGTTGGTAATGATGTAGCCTTTCTCACTGACAATAACACCTGAACCCAGACCTTGAGTCGAGAGTTTACTGCGATCATTTTCAACATATTTACGGCTGTAGATGTTTACTACGGCAGGTGCTGCTCTTCGCACCGCCTGATTAAATGTCAACTCAACGGACGCGATATTAACTGGTTGCGGATCTAGCGCGGCAGGAATTACGTTGTTGCGCAAAGATGGCACCGCCAGTAATACCACTGCGGCAGTAGCCAAGCCTAAAAAGACAGAACGTAATAAAAAGCTGAGCATATCCTCTCCATGCATGAGCGCCAAAATGGCATAGAAGATGAAGAATAGCATTACATTGAAAAATAACAAAAGGGCAGCACGGAATCGTGCTGCCCTTTTCATTAGCTATTGAGCGATAAGGAAAAGTATTTGAGGCTTATTATCGGTGCTATGCATCGAAAACCTTATTTCCTATCACTTTGAAAGTGACTAACGAATAACAAGATAAATAGTACGTTCGCCACGCTGAATATTCAGAGCCAATACGCCTTTGTGTTTATCCACTATTGCACGAAGCTCAGCAAGGTTTTTCACGCGCTGGCGGTTCACACCGATAATGATGTCACCTTGCTGTAATTGATATTGAGCAGCCGGAGAGTTATCTGCAACGCTCGATACTTTAACGCCTTGAATTGCATCACTTGGTGTCGTATTGCTTAATTCCGCACCCTTGAGCCCTTCGTGTAATGTTTCGGCTTTGGCTTTCATATTTGTAGATTCGCCAAGCGTTACATCAAAGGTTTTATTCTTACCATCTCGAACCACACCTAATGTGATTTCTTTTCCTGCGCCCAGCGTTGCTACTTTTGCGCGGAGCTCTGAGAAAGTATTAATCGCTTTGCCGTTTACCGATACAATTACATCACCGGCTTTCAATCCAGCTTTATCGGCTGCGCTGTCTGGTACGACTTGGCCAATAAAGGCTCCTTTACTCGACTCGTAACCCAAGGCATCAGCCAGCTCAGAGGTTACTTCACCGCCCTGTACACCCAACATGCCGCGTTTGACTTCACCAAACTCTAGAATTTGCTCGGTGAGGTTTTTCATCATGTTGGACGGAATCGCAAAGCCAATCCCCACGTTACCGCCGTTAGGGCCTAAAATCGCAGTATTAATACCGATCAGCTCACCATTAAGGTTGACCAATGCACCACCAGAGTTACCGCTGTTAATTGCGGCATCGGTTTGGATGAAGTTTTCGAAGTTTTCAACGTTTAAGCCACTACGGCCTAACGCTGAGACGATGCCCGACGTCACGGTTTGACCGAGTCCGAATGGGTTACCAATCGCAACCGTAAAGTCACCTACGCGAAGTTTGTCGGAATCTGCGACTTTAATTTGCGTTAAGTTTTTCGCTTTTTCTAATTTAAGCAACGCAACATCGGCCATCTCATCGCCGCCAACGAGCGTAGCGTCATACTCGCGACCATCATAGAGGCGAACTCGAATCTCATCCGCGCCCTTGATTACGTGGTAGTTAGTGACGATATGCCCTTTTTTCGCATCAATAATGACACCAGAACCTAAACCTCTGAACGGGCGCTCGCGCCTTTGCTCCATCGGAAAGTCCGGTCCAAAGAAGAATTGAAATTGTTCGGGAATACGGCTGGTTTGTACTTGTTTGCCTTCTACAGCAATACTCACAACAGCAGGGGTTACTTTCTCAAGCATGGGCGCCAAGCTAGGTAACTGTTGGCCATCCACATTTAAAGGTAATGCGGCGGTGGCTTGAACTGGCGCAATAATAGAGCCCAAACTCAGAGATAGAACGGTGAGCGCAAGCAGTGGTTTTTTCATCCAATAACTCCTCTTGAAACATGTCTGCCAAAAAGAAATATCCGAACGGTTAGTTCACTTTGTTAATAACTAATATAGGGCCTAGTTCGGATAATCAAAGGGGGAGGCAGTTCACATCCAAGTTAGAGCAAAGGTAAGAAGAAAAAGTTCAAAAAAGGGCCGATACAAATGTATCGGCCCTAGTAGGTAGAGGTAAGAGAAGGTTATGATGCTTTTGCGGTTACCGCTTCGGGAGCATTAATGATTTCTTTCTCTTGATCCTTTAAAAGACCCGTTGCGCCATTGGCGTAGTCTTTTGGCTGTTCGTTAAACTCTGGTTGATCTTCTGCAATAGCTTCAGAAGACATTGCCGTTTTCTTATCAAACGGGTTGTCTTGCTCTGGCAAGTTTGGCAAAAGCTCAGAAGAGGTCTTAGCCATATGTTGGTACAGCTTGGTGTAATCTTTACCTAGTGTATCCAACATTTCTGCGGTTTGTGCAAAATGATCGACGAGCTCTTGACGTTGTTGCTCTAGTTCAAACTTGGCCGCTTCAAGTTCTTTCTGCACAGACTTTTGTTTCTTGTATTCAGGGGTGGTTAGTCTACTAATGACTACGCCTACGATTGTACCGACCAGCAAACCCACAATGGCATAAATCCAAGGCATAACTGCTCCTTATAGTTGTTTTAACAAGTCTTTTACTACTTAGTTACACGCGGTGCTAGTCCATGTTACTATGGCTTGAACAGCCGATAAAGAAAAATAGCAGTATGTCTTCGGGGACTGATAACTACTTCTCTCTATTCTCAAAGTTGACCCCGAGGTAACCCTTTTCCCAGTACCTCTATACGACTTAATACGATGACACCACTACAACAATATCAAAAAGACATAGCAGAATACGGGTTTCAGCGTGATGAAGCTCAGTATCAAGCGGTCGTTGCATTAGATAAGCTTTACCATGCTATCGTTGAATTTCAGTCAGCTCCTGTGCCCCAGCTTTCCAAATGGCAAAAGCTCATGGGGAAAAAAATCGACATGCCTGAACCCCCAAAAGGTCTTTACTTTTGGGGAGGAGTCGGACGCGGTAAAACGTACCTCATGGATGCGTTTTTTGATGCTTTACCAACCCAAAGAAAAATGCGCGTACACTTTCACCGCTTCATGTATCGAGTACATGATGAGTTGAAGCTGTTAGGTGATGTCGAAAATCCGCTAGCAAAAGTAGCGGATAAATTCAAAGAAGAAGCGGATGTGGTTTGCTTTGATGAATTTTTTGTCTCTGACATTACGGATGCGATGATCCTTGCAACGTTACTCCAAGAGATGTTCAAGCGGCAGATGATCCTAGTCGCGACTTCAAACATCGAACCGCAGAACTTATATCGTAATGGCTTACAAAGAGCGCGCTTTTTGCCTGCAATTGATATGATTTTGGCACGCTGTGACGTGTTGAATGTTGATAGTGGCGTTGATTATCGCTTAAGAACGCTTGAACAGGCCGAAATATACCATTATCCACTTGATGAACAGGCCAACATTAATCTCAACAAGTATTATCAGCAGCTGACGGGCGAACGTCAGATCGTCGCTCATCAAATCGAAGTTAATCACCGTCAGCTTGAGGTAATTGAAGCGAGTGATGGGGTTCTGCATGCGTCTTTTGCTCAGTTATGCCAAACCGCTCGAAGTCAAAATGACTACATTGAGCTGTCCCGAATTTATCACACGGTATTATTGGCGGACGTTCAACAGATGAATCGTAAAATAGATGATGCAGCGAGGCGTTTTATCGCACTGGTCGATGAGTTTTACGAGCGCAATGTGAAGTTGATTATTTCTGCCGAAGTGCCAATGGAAGACTTATATACTGAGGGGCAGCTCGAGTTTGAATTTAAGCGCTGTTTGTCTCGGCTCACTGAGATGCAAAGTCATGAGTACCTCGCGCGTGAGCATTTGGCCTAAATCTAGTGGGTTCTTAAAAAGTGAAGAAAAAATTAGTGATTTGGCGCAAAAAAAGGTGATTTTTTCTTCGCTCTTCTCTATAATCCTGCGACCCACCGTTACTGCAGACCTGATTATCGAAGTTATTTCGAAATTGAAGGTCGAGAGTACCAACGACTCGAAGGGGTGATGACTGGGCTCTTAGACAGTGTGGGAGCACCAGAACGGTGTTCCTTAAAGTTTAAATTTTAATTAACGGGTTATTATTAGCATGAAAACTTTCGTTGCTAAACCAGAAACTGTAAAACGCGACTGGTACGTTGTAGACGCTGAAGGTAAAACTCTTGGTCGTCTAGCAAGTGAAATTGCATCTCGCCTACGTGGCAAACATAAAGCTGAATACACTCCTCACGTTGACGCTGGTGACTACATCATCGTTATCAACGCTGAGAAAGTTGCTGTAACTGGTAACAAAGCTAAGAACAAAGTGTACTACCGTCACTCTGAGTTCCCAGGTGGTCTAAAATCTATCACTTTTGAAAAGTTGATCGATCGTAAACCTGAGATGGTTCTTGAGCTTGCAGTTAAAGGCATGCTTCCACGTGGTCCTCTAGGCCGTGCTATGTACCGTAAGCTTAAAGTTTACGCAGGCGCTGAGCACAACCATGTTGCTCAACAACCACAAGTACTAGACATCTAATTGGGGATTTCGAAAATGGCAGAGAATCAATACTACGGCACTGGCCGTCGCAAAAGCTCAGCTGCACGTGTTTTTATTAAACCAGGCAGCGGCAACATTGTAGTAAACAAGCGTAACCTTGACGAATACTTCGGTCGTCCAACAGCTCGCATGGTTGTACAACAACCTCTAGAACTTGTTGAACTAACTGAAAAGCTAGACCTTTACGTAACAGTTAAAGGCGGCGGTATTTCTGGTCAAGCTGGTGCTATCCGTCACGGTATCACTCGCGCGCTTATGGAATACGATGAGTCTCTACGTCCTGCTCTACGCGCAGCTGGCTACGTTACTCGTGACGCTCGTTGCGTTGAACGTAAGAAAGTTGGTCTACGTAAAGCACGTCGTCGTCCACAGTTCTCTAAGCGTTAATTTCCTCTTATTGGAAATTCTGCTTTTCAGAGTTATTCTGGAAACTGTGTACCAAAAGCTCGGCTCTATGCCGGGCTTTTTTGTTTTTAAAGAAATAATACCTGCCTATCAATATCCATTTGTATTCACTT
Source organism: Vibrio sp. J2-4 (assembly GCF_021728155.1). Lineage (NCBI taxonomy): Bacteria > Pseudomonadati > Pseudomonadota > Gammaproteobacteria > Vibrionales > Vibrionaceae > Vibrio > Vibrio sp. J2-4. The sequence continues at coordinate 139,674 of NZ_JAKKCN010000004.1, read as the reverse complement.
ATAACTAGGCTCAGAGTAAGGCTTCTTCCTTACCATACGTCATAAGCTTATTTATCTGCTGTGGGTGCCTTTACGTCTTAATATCCCTGCAACATGTTTTAAAATGCCTACTCGTCTTTTTTGCGTATGCGGCGTGCTACAAAAGTGAAAATACAAACAACGTAAGTTGAATGCGCACTAAGAAATATTTTGCTGTGTAATTAACTGAAAACTACCAAGATAAAAGGTTTGAATAGCTTTCAGCAGAACTTCCATGTTGTGCTTTCTTGTTACAAATCACATCAATTTTTTATAATTCTGCCGCTTTTGTGACGACGCGAGCGATTTGCCTCACAAATGTTACAAAAAGGTAGCTTTATCTTGTCAAAAAGTAGGGTTTTCTTTATCATTTCCCTCCAATAAATAGAACTAAATTCATTATTTGTTAGCCATGCTCTTATAAGCGGAATAATAACGATCCAAAGGGAGCAAATGGGAGAATGTTTGGATGAGCAACGCGCCTTTAAATAACGGTCGCAGGCGTTTTCTAACCGCTACAACGGCAGTTGTTGGTGGGTTAGGGGCAGTCGCCGTCGCCGTGCCTTTTATCAAATCATGGAATCCGAGTGCCAAAGCCAAAGCGGCAGGTGCACCGGTGGAAGTGGATATAAGTAAAATTGAACCAGGTCAGCTGGTTCGTGTCGAGTGGCAGGGGAAACCTGTATGGATTGTTCGCCGCACTCAAAGCGTTCTAGATAACTTAAAAACGATCGGCGATAAGCTTCGTGATCCGCAATCTGAAATGGAACAGCAGCCTGAGTACGCTCAGAATGAGTTTCGTTCGATTAAGGAAGAGTTTTTTGTCGCTGTTGGTTTCTGTACTCACCTAGGTTGTTCACCAACCTATCTACCAGACTCTTTCTCAGAGCAGGTCCAGGGCGTAAGATCTGGCTTCTTCTGTCCTTGTCATGGTTCTAAGTTCGATATGGCTGGTCGAGTGTTCCAAGGGGTACCTGCTCCATTGAACCTTGTCGTTCCTAAGCACATGTATTTGAGCGACACCAAGCTCATTGTGGGTGTTGATGAGGGGGATGCATAATGCAAGCAATGTTAGACTGGGTTGAAAAGCGTATTCCTGCAATGAATGCTTATAAAAAGCATTTGTCTGAATACCCAATGCCTAAGAACTTCAACTTTTGGTACCTTTTCGGTTCTCTGGCGATGCTGGTTCTGGTTAACCAAATCCTAACGGGTATTTGGCTAACGATGAACTACGTTCCTTCTGGTGACGGTGCGTTTGCTTCTATCGAGTACATCATGCGTGATGTAGAGTACGGTTGGCTTCTACGTTACATGCACTCAACTGGCGCATCTGCGTTTTTCGTTGTTGTGTACTTGCACATGTTCCGTGGCCTGATCTACGGCTCATACCAAAAACCTCGTGAACTACTGTGGATCTTCGGTATGTTGATCTTCCTCGTTCTAATGGCTGAAGCATTCATGGGTTACCTACTGCCATGGGGTCAGATGTCATACTGGGGTGCGCAGGTAATCATTTCTTTGTTTGGTGCGATTCCTGTTATCGGTGATGACCTAACGCTTTGGATCCGTGGTGACTACATCATCTCTGGTGCAACGTTAAACCGTTTCTTCGCACTACACGTTATTGCACTGCCTATCGTTCTGCTTCTTCTTGTGGTTCTGCACGTATTGGCGCTGCACGAAGTCGGATCAAACAACCCTGATGGTATCGAAACTAAGCTACCAAAAGGTTCAATGGGCGATGATTACAAGACACAGTTCAAGTTCCACGATTACTACACGAAGAAATACGACATTATCGACTCTATTCCTTTCCACCCATACGGTACGGTTAAGGACTTAGTTGGTGTGGCTGGTTTCTTGTTCTTCTTCTGTTACGTGCTGTTCTTTAACCCAGAAATGGGAGGATACTTCCTTGAACCGCCTAACTTTGAAGCGGCCAACCCACTGAAGACACCAGAGCACATTGCTCCGGTATGGTACTTCACGCCGTTTTACGCAATCTTACGTGCGGTTCCAGACAAACTATTAGGTGTTATCCTAATGGGTGCGTCAATAGCAGTGCTGTTTGTTCTACCTTGGTTGGATCGTTGTAAAGTTCGTTCATACCGTTACCGTAGCAAACTTCATCTGTTGAATATTGTACAGTTCACTATCGCCTTTATCGCTCTGGGTATTTTAGGTGCGTTACCTGCAACACCAACGTACACACTACTATCTCAGATCTTTAGCTTGTGTTACTTCATGTTCTTTGTGTTGCTGTTCTTCTACAGCAAAAATGAAGCAACCAAACCATTACCAGAGAGGGTGACATTCAAATGAAGAAGTGGATTGTAATTCTATTTGCTATGTTGCCATCACTAGCGATGGCAGCGGGGGCTAACGTTCCGCTTGATAAAGCGAATGTTGACCTAACGGATAAAGCTTCGCTACAAAACGGTGCGAAGTTGTTCATGAACTACTGTTTTGCTTGTCACTCAACGCAGTATCAGCGTTATGAGCGTGTAGCAACAGACTTGGAAATTCCAACAGACTTAATGAAAGAAAACCTGATTTTCAATCCTGAAGCGAAAATCGGTGATCTAATGGTCAACGCAATGCCACCGAAGCAAGCGGCAAACTGGTTTGGTGCTCCACCACCAGATCTTACGTTGGTTGCACGAGTTCGTGGTGCTGATTGGTTATACACTTACTTACGCTCTTTCTATGTTGATCCATCTCGTCCATTCGGCGTGAACAACATTGTCTTCCCGAGTGTTGGTATGCCACATGTGCTCGAAGAGTTACAAGGTATCCCGACGCCGATTTACGATACGAAAATCGTAGATGGCGAAGAAGTACAAGTTGTTGTTGGTACTGAAACAGACGGTACGGGTGAGCTGAGCGAAGGCGAATACGACAAAGCGGTTGGCGACCTAGTGAACTTCTTGGTTTATTCAGGTGACCCAGTGCAGCTTGAGCGTCATGCTTTAGGTTGGTGGGTAATGGGCTTCTTAGTGCTTCTAACTATCGTTGTCGTGATGCTCAAGAAAGAGTATTGGCGCGATGTGCATTAATTGTGCTAAAATACCGTGCTAATTCCCAATTTTAATTGATGTACAATGGAGGCTTAGCCTCCATTGTTTTTATTTGTAAGTGTACTGGAGGGCTCCATGGCTGTAGCTGCCAATAAACGTTCTGTGATGACTCTTTTCTCAAGTGCATCAGATTTGTATAGCCATCAGGTTCGCATTGTACTAGCTGAAAAAGGCGTAAGTGTTGAAGTTGAGCTTGTTGACGAAGCAAACCTTCCTGCTGAGCTTGTTGAGCTAAACCCATATAAATCAGTGCCAACTCTTGTTGACCGTGAGCTAGCTCTTTACGATTCAAAAATCATCATGGAGTACTTGGACGAGCGTTTCCCTCATCCACCTCTAATGCCGGTTTACCCTGTTGCTCGTGGCAACAGCCGCTTGATGATGTACCGTATCGAACGCAACTGGTATTCACTCGCTGAAAAAGTGATGAAAGGTAATGCAGAAGAATCAGAAAAAGCACGCACAAAGCTGCGTAATGATCTTCTGACGTTAGCGCCAATTTTTGCTGAATATGAGTACTTCATGAGCGAAGAATTCAGCTTGATCGACTGTTACCTAGCTCCATTATTGTGGCGTTTGCCTCAACTTGGTATCGATCTGGTTGGCCCTGGTTCAAAAGAAATCAAGGTGTACATGAACCGCGTATTTGAACGTGATTCGTTCCTTGCTTCTTTAACTGAAGCTGAACGTGAAATGCGCCTAGTTCGCTAAGCGATTTAGAACACGTTATGGATATTGCAAAAATGACTGCTCGCCGTCCGTATATGCTTCGTGCATTTTACGATTGGCTAGTAGACAATGACTTGACTCCTCACTTGGTGGTGGATGCAACGATGCCGGGCGTACGTGTACCGGTTGAGTTTATTCAAGATGGTCAAATTATTTTGAATATTGCGCCACGTGCGGTGGGTAATCTTGAGTTAGGTAATGATGCGATTACCTTCCATGCTCGCTTTAGCGGTCGTCCACACTCAGTAATTGTGCCTGTGTATGCTGTCCAAGCTATTTATGCGCGTGAGAATGGTGCTGGTACTATGTTTGAACCAGAAGAAGCGTACACTCACATCGAAGAAGAAGCGATGACCGAGGAAGAATCATCCCCATCGTTTACAACGGTTAGCGATGAGCCTTCTGAGTTAGCCTCTGATTCGGATGCCGAAGAGGACGATGCTCCTCGACCAAAAGGCAAACCAAGCTTAAGAGTGATTAAATAATAAAAAAGCAGCGTAACGCTGCTTTTTTTCTTTTTAGTGTCTTGACGTGTTTTCAAGTGATGTTTCGCAATTACTCAATCGTAAATGCTTCGACGTTGGCTTCATTTTCCGCGTTTGTCTCACTTTCTATTGTTTGTACACCGTCACTCGGTAAGTCCACTTCAACAGGTTCCATTTCGCCATATTGGAACCCTTTAATGACTTGTTTTACGCCAGAGATATTACGCGCAATTTCTGTCGCTCGCTCGCCTTGCTCTGGTGTGACATAACCAAACAGAAAAACATCGCCGTCTTCGGTGATCACTTTAACCTTAACGCCATTGAGTTCAGAGTCGGTAAGCAAGGCTGATTTTACTTTGGTTGTGATCCAGCTGTCGTTGCTAATTTGAGTGACAGTGAGTGGCTCTTTTTGTTTGATTTGATTGTGTATGACTTTCACACCACTAACTTCTCGAGCTCTTCGCTCTAAAGCATGGATAAGGTCTTGCGTTGGAGCCTGACCCATAAGAACAACCGTACCGTTATAGGAGCTGGCAACCACACGAACTTCACCTTTAAACGGCGCCTTGTTACCGATCGCCGCAACTTCGAATTCGATGTTGTTGTCCTGCCAAATTTGTTTTGTACTGCGTGTGTCCGTGACAATATTTGCTGTGGTTGCAGCGCCAGCGATAAACAAGCCAGCGCAACCACTTAAACTCAATGCTGTTAATAAGATAACGAGGCTACGTATCATAATTCTGACCCTCAGTCTTGGTTACTCTTCATGAGCAGGGAAAAGCACCTGGTCAATAAGATCACAAAGACAATGGAGTGTCACCATATGTACTTCGTGAATACGTGCAGTGCGGTGTGATGGAATGCGAATTTCGACGTCGTTCTCACCAAGCAGTCCTGCCATCTCACCGCCATCTTTGCCTGTTAGCGCGATAATCGTCATGTCTCGAGTTACGGCCGCTTCCATCGCTTTGATAATATTTTTGCTGTTACCGCTAGTCGACATGGCAAGCAGAATGTCGCCTGGCTGGCCAAACGCTCGTACCTGTTTTGAGAAAATTTCCTGGTAGTGGTAGTCGTTTGCAACAGCGGTCAGGGTTGTGTTATCGGCTGTTAAGGCCATTGCAGGTAGGCTAGGGCGCTCAGTTTCAAAACGGTTTAAAAGACAAGAAACAAATTGTTGAGCGTTTGAAGCACTGCCGCCATTACCACAACATAAAATTTTGTTGCCATTGAGCAAGCTTGAGACCATCGCTTGGGCCGCGTGAGTAATGGCATCGGGCAGCGCCTCTGCTGCTGCGATTTGAATTTGAATACTTTCTGTAAAGCTGTCTTTAATGCTGTCTAGCATCGCTTATCCTTCAGAGATTGCGTTTTCTATCCAGTTGATATCTCGCCCATTGTCATGAATAGCGATGACATCAAACCGATAATCGATATTGTGTTTTAAGCGCTTTTGTTGGCTAAGCCAAACTTGTGCAGTTTTGATTAGCTTGCGCATTTTTGCGTGCGTTACCATTTCTGCTGCTGAGCCAAAGTGATCGTTCTTACGATATTTGACTTCAACAAACACGATAGTTTCACCTTGTTGGAAGATTAAATCAATCTCACCGACCTTGGTCAGGAAATTTTGTTCAATAAAGCGCAAGCCCTGGCGTTGCAAATAGTGCTTCGCCAGAGCTTCATATTGATTTCCGATTTGGCGCTTACTAAAGAGCCCCACGCTCAGCCCAGCTCAATTCACGCTGTACAACACAGTTGTTGTCGATACTTAAAATACCGGTTTGGCCACTGACTGAGTAACCAGGAACGACCTTCATTTGTGGAAGTTCACCGATCAATTTATATGCATCCATACCGAGTGCTTTCAAACGTTTTTCCATGTTAGATTGCTCTGACCAAAGCTCGTTCATTTCAGCGGTTACGCTAGGATCTGGGTCAATCAGCAATGGAATGTCGCTGTAGATGATGCCTGTTAGATCTTCGTATGTCGCGCCGCCACTGTTGCTACGCGAACTAGAGAAGATTTGTGGTGCTTTCGCATCAGGGTTAATCGCTACTTCGATAAACGGCTTGATCAAAGTCAGCTCAGTGCTTCTAGCTACGATATAAACCGCATCAACATCACGACGGCTACGTGGCTGTGTTTCAAGCTTAATTCGCATTAATGATTGCATCTGGGCGATACGCTGCTTGCTCTCTTGCAGGCCAAATACTTCATTGATGTCTTTTTGAAGTTGGCGCTTGTCACCAAAGTAACTTGCTGCGACTTTGTTAGAGCTGTACTTTCGCCATTCTTTGTTGAAAGCCTCAGTTACACGCTCTCCAAAGCTGCCTTTTGGTGCAAGAATAAGAGGGAAGTTGTAGCCTTCGCTGAACAAGTGTTTTGCAGCTTGTGCGGCTTCTTGTTCCGGTGATAATGCCAAGTAACAAATATTGCTATCTGGTTGCACATCCTCGGGGATATTTAGCGCAAGGGCTGGAATGGTAGGGCCATTTGCTGAGCCATCCATGGTTGTGTGCAACAACTCCACGTTCTCTTTTTCTAGAGGGCCAACAACAAAATCGATGTTTTCATTGATCAAGCGTTGTTTAATTTGGTCAGCGTTATACGCATTGGTGTCAATCACCGTAAGTGTTGCACTAGGATCTCGATTGCGATCATTCATCATCGCAAACACAAAACCATCACGAATTAATTGCGCTTGTGGCGAGAACTTACCCGTCAGCGGCAGCAATAAAGCAGTATTGTTTGGCTTCACGATATCAAGAGAGAGAATGTTTTGAATCTCTTCTGGTGTATAGATAGCAGCAGGGTGCGAAGGGTTTTCGCTTAACCAGCGCTCTAGCGTATTTTTAAGTTGGGACAGGTTGCCCGATAGCGTTTTTGCATAAACAGCCAGCTGAAGCCAGCCGTCTAGAACATCCTCATTCGGCTCTGTTTCTAATGAGGTGAGTTCATATTCTGAGTAGCTGCCAAAGTTCATCCAAATACGGCTAGAGATTTCCCTCTGCTCTGCTGACGAGGCGTATTGACCAAATGCAACCAGCTGGCGGTTTGCTTCAAACGCTTGGTTAAGGCCTTGATAAGCGTCGGCACGCATCAAGTAATAGTCTTTCCATTGCTCGTTTGGCAATTTCCACCAAGGTTTAAAGTTTAACAATTGTAGCAACTGCGAGTAATTACCTTGCTTTTGCTGTATGGTCGCACGCGCCAGTTGCCACTCCGCTTGCTGAACTTCGGTCAACTGTTGTCGAGCCAGACGTTTGATCAACAGTTCTGCTTGATCAAACTGGTTCGCTTGAATAGCGGCTTTGGTTGCCATGATCAACCAGTCATTTTGTAAACTGCCTTCCGTGCTATCAGCTTGGATCATATAGTTCTGAACAGACTGAGTAGGCTCAAGTGTTACATCAACGCCATCAGGCTGTCTTGGACCTGAAGAACAGGCGGCGAGCGTAATTGCTAGTGCAACAGGAGTAAGTATGCGTGGTACACTGAGTCTCTTATGGTTAATCATTGCCGTGAGTTCTCTATAATTTTGTACAAAATTGTCTCTATATTAATCGTTGAAGTGATGGTAAACAAATGACAGATAAAAATAAGTTGCCGAATGAGGGGCCAACTCTCTATATCGTACCGACTCCAATCGGAAATTTAGCGGATATCACCCAACGTGCTATCGAAATTCTGTCGACGGTGGACATCATTGCTGCTGAGGATACTCGACATACGGGTAAATTACTGTCTCACTTCAATATTCAAACCAAAACTTTTGCTCTGCATGATCACAATGAACAGCAAAAAGCACAGGTTTTGGTAGAAAAGCTGCTTTCCGGTCAGTCTATCGCGTTAGTTTCTGACGCTGGTACGCCACTTATCAGCGACCCAGGATACCATTTGGTGACAAAATGTCGTCAAGCGGGCGTTAGAGTTGTGCCGCTTCCTGGTGCTTGCGCGGTCATTACGGCGTTAAGTGCATCAGGCTTGCCATCCGATCGCTTTAGCTTCGAAGGCTTTTTACCACCGAAAAGCAAAGGCCGTAAGGATAAATTCCTAGAGATTGCTTCGGTAGAGCGTACGTGTATTTTTTACGAGTCACCGCACCGTATTTTGGACTCTCTACAAGACATGTTAGACGTTCTTGGCCCAGATAGAGAAGTCGTGTTGGCGAGAGAACTAACGAAAACCTTTGAAACCATTCAAGGTATGCCATTAGGTGAGTTAATTGAGTGGGTGAAAAGTGACGATAACCAACAGCGTGGCGAAATGGTATTATTGGTACATGGTCATCGCGAAACCGCGGACGATTCATTGCCAGATGATGCCTTGCGTACATTAGGGATTTTAACCAAAGAGCTGCCTTTGAAAAAAGCAGCGGCTTTGGTGGCAGAAATTCATAACTTGAAGAAGAATGCGTTGTATAAGTGGGGCTTAGAAAACTTAGACTAAGCACTGCTAACGAGACACATGGTAAAGCGGGTCGATGTGAAAATATCGGCCTTTTTTAGGCTCAATGTTTGATGGTTAGGTTAAAAAAACATCACTCAATGCATTCATTTCATCATATCTGTGATCTCACTAGACTCTGAGTAGATAACTCTATACAATCCGCCCTCGGAGTTGACTGGGTAGTCGCTGCTTTACTGATGTCCTTCGGGAGACTGACGTTGAAGTCCTTTGGGAGACTGACGTTGACGTCCTTCGGGAGACTGGTAAAGGGGAGGAAAGTCCGGGCTCCATAGAGCAGGGTGCCAGGTAACGCCTGGGAGGCGCAAGCCTACGACAAGTGCAGCAGAGAGAAGACCGCCGATGGCCCTAGGGCACAGGTAAGGGTGAAAGGGTGCGGTAAGAGCGCACCGGACGACTAGCAATAGTTCGTTGCAGGGTAAACTCCACCCGGAGCAAGACCAAATAGGCCTCCACATTGCGTTGCTCGCGTAAGGAGGCGGGTAGGTTGCTTGAGCCAGTGAGCGATTGCTGGCCTAGACGAATGGCTACCGCCGCGCAAGCGGAACAGAACCCGGCTTATGTGTCGACTCCAACTATTCGAGACCCATCACTACTTTTTGTAGTGATGGGTTTTTTGCATTTTATTGACGCAAACCCTGTCATTACCAATAAACTTGGCGTTAAATCACGTCTGACTTTAGACTTGAGGTGGCGATGATGTGGGAAATCAGTACACTATGGTAGGTTGATCTTTTGCTATAAATATTCAGCATGAGAGAGCAACGTATCTTAAAATCGCTTCAAGATCATTCAACGAGAAAGCTATGACCGAAACCTTCCAACATATTTCCGTGTTATTAAATGAATCCATTGATGGCTTAGCTATCAAACCAGACGGTATCTATATCGATGGAACATTTGGCCGTGGCGGTCACAGCCGGACTATTCTATCTAAACTCGGCGAAAACGGTCGACTGTACAGTATCGATCGTGACCCTCAAGCGATAGCTGAAGCAGGCAAAATCAATGATCCTCGCTTCACCATCATTCATGGTCCATTTTCTGGTATTGCTGAGTATGCTGAAGAGTATGACTTGGTTGGCAAAGTTGATGGCGTTCTACTGGATTTAGGTGTTTCTTCTCCGCAGTTAGACGACGCAGAGCGTGGCTTTAGCTTTATGAAAGACGGCCCGCTAGATATGCGTATGGACCCAACATCAGGTATTCCCGTATCTCAATGGCTAATGGAAGCTGACTTAGATGATATTACTTGGGTGATTCGTGAGTTTGGTGAAGACAAACACGCGCGCCGTATTGCCAAAGCGATTGTTGCCTACCGTGAAGACGAAGAAAATGAACCACTGGTACGTACTGGCCAGCTCGCGAAGCTGATCTCAGATGCTGCACCCAAAAGCTTTAAAGAGAAAAAACACCCTGCGACTCGTGCGTTCCAGGCATTTCGTATTTACATCAACAGTGAGTTAGAAGAAATTGATACGGCACTAAAAGGTGCGGCAAGCATTCTGGCTCCTGAAGGTCGTTTATCTGTCATCAGTTTCCACTCTCTGGAAGACCGTATGGTCAAACGTTTTATCCGTAAAGAGAGCAAAGGACCTGAAGTGCCACATGGCATTCCAATGACTGAAGAGCAAATTCGTGCTCTTGGTAGTGCGAATATGAAAGCGGTGAGCAAAGCGATTAAGCCAAGCAAACAAGAAATTGAAATGAACCCTCGTTCGCGCAGCTCTGTGCTAAGAATTGCAGAAAAGCTTTAATTATTATGACGAAACCCACTCCTAACCTTGCTAAGTTGATTGCAACGGATCTTATCAGCGTTGGTCGCTGGCCATTACTGTTGTTGCTATTGATCGTGGCATCGGCAATGGGAGTGGTATTTGCTACCCACCATGCGCGTCAAGCGATCACCGAAAAAGATCACACTTTGGTTGAACGAGAGCGTTTAGATAGCGAATGGCGCAACCTGATGTTGGAAGAAACGGCCCTCGCGGAACACAGTCGTGTTCAAGACCTTGCCAAAAAAGAACTTGAAATGAAACGACCTGATGGCGATAAAGAAGTGGTTGTCACGCTCAAATGATTAGAAAGAAAACCAACACGAAACCAAGCAACAAGCGTAAACCTGTCGCGAAAGAAAAAAACGCTTCGGGGGATACGAAAACCGAGAAAAAAGCAGTGAAAGTGGAGGTTGAAGAATCCTTTCTGATTCGTTGGCGCTTCCATCTATTACTGTTTTTTGTCTTTTGTGCATTTGCACTTTTGGTGGCGCGCGTAGCCTATATTCAAATCATTGAACCGGATAACCTGATTAAACAAGGTGACCTACGCTCGGTTCGTGTGAAATCCATCCCTTCTGCACGCGGTATTATTTCGGACCGAAATGGTGAGCCGCTCGCTGTCAGTGTGCCTGTTGAGGCCGTTTGGGCGGATCCCGCGACGATATTTAAAGAAAACGCCTTAAGCCAGACCAAGAGCTGGTATGCATTAGCGGATGTTCTTGGTGTTGACCGACAAGGGTTGATAGACAAGATCAAGCACAATGAAAAGCGCCGCTTTATTTACTTGCAGCGCCAAGTGAGTCCAGCCATGGCGAACTATATTCGTGAGCTAAAGCTGCCTGGTGTGGGTCTTAAGTCAGAATCTCGTCGTTACTATCCTGCCGGTGAGGTTAGTGCTCACTTAGTTGGGGTGACGGGGATTGATGGGCATGGTCTAGAGGGTGTTGAGCGTAGCTACGATGAGTGGCTTACTGGCGCCGCAGGTAAGAAAACCATTCGTAAAGACCGTTATGGTCGCGTCGTAGAAAACATTGCGTGGCAAGACAAGCAAGAAGGTAAGTCACTCCAGTTGACAATCGACCAGCGCCTACAGGCGATTGCTTATCGTGCGATTAAACAAGCCGTTGCGGACCATCGCGCTACGTCAGGCTCCGTTGTTATGTTGGACGTGAAAACCGGCGCCGTATTGGCCATGGTGAATGCGCCTTCCTACAACCCTAACAATCGTAGCGACTGGCAAAGCTATAAAATGCGTAACCGAGTGATCACGGACTCGATGGAGCCAGGCTCCACCATTAAGCCTTTCGTTATTTTAGCCGCCTTAGAAAATGGGGTAGCCGATAAAGATACCATCGTAGATACCGGTAATGGTGTACTTCGTTTAGGTGGTAGCCGAGTAAGAGATGTATCCCGCGTGGGTAAAGCGAGCTTGACCACGATCCTCAAAAAATCGAGTAACATCGGTGTGACGAAGCTGGCAATGCAAATGCCAGTAGAGGCGCTGCTCGGTCTGTACAGCTCTGTGGGCTTTGGTGAGCTTTCTGGTCTGAACCTCGTTGGGGAAGTGACTGGTATCTTCCCGACACGAACACGATGGTCTCCTATTGAACGTGCCACGATTGCGTTTGGTTATGGTCTATCGATAACGCCAATCCAGTTAGCGCATGCCTATGCGACGCTTGGAAATCTCGGCAAATACGAGCCAATCCATATTATCGAAAGCAATGATCATGACATGTCGCGCCAAGTAGTGAGTGCAAAGTACGCACGCCAGGTCTTGGACATGCTGGAAACCGTAACCCAAAAAGGAGGCTCGGCTCGTAGAGCGGCAGTTCCTGGTTATCGAGTGGGAGCCAAAACGGGTACCTCACGTAAAGCGTCTGCAGGTGGATACAGCGATGAGTACATCACTTATACGGCAGGGCTTGCTCCGGTTAGCGATCCGCGAATTGCATTGGTTGTGATCGTAAATGAGCCTCAAGGTGATGACTATTATGGTGGTTCGGTAGCGTCTCCCGTCTTCTCTGAAATAATGAAAGGCGCGCTACAAATACTCAATGTTGCACCAGACGAAAACAAATTCCAGCAGTAAGCCGAGTGGCTTACTGAGCAAACAAAATTAAGAAAACCTGAGCCAAAGCTCGGAGAACAAATATGACTAAAGCCATCAGTATGGACGTGCTGCTTTCCCCTTGGGTGGATTGCCCTAGCTTATCGTCCGTTCTTGTTTCTGAATTGGAGCTCGACAGCCGAAGAGTTCAACCTGGAACCACGTTTGTCGCGGTGATTGGCCATGTTGTGGATGGGCGTAACTTCATTGCTTCTGCCATTGAGCAAGGCGCCAATGCGGTTCTAGCGCAAGCCTGTGATGTAAAAGCACACGGCACGGTGGAAATCATCGATGACGTTCCCGTTATTTACCTCGATACGTTGGATCAACGATTATCTGCAATTGCTGGAAAGCTCTATGCTTACCCAGATATGGATTTGATTGGTGTCACCGGCACCAACGGAAAAACCACCATTACTCAGCTAATTGCACAATGGCTAGAGCTACTTGGCCACAAAGCGGCAGTGATGGGCACGACGGGAAATGGTTTTCTCGACAATTTACAGCAAGCCGCGAATACAACAGGGAATGCTGTAGAAATTCAGAAAACGCTCTCTTCTCTCGAAAATCAACAAGCCGCATACACCGCACTAGAAGTCTCTTCTCATGGCTTAACGCAAGGCCGTGTCAAGGCGTTGTCGTTTGCGGCGGGTGTGTTTACTAATCTAAGTCGTGATCACCTAGATTATCATGGCACGATGGAAGAGTACGCCAATGCAAAGCTGGGGTTGTTTACACAACATCAATGTGAACGTGCCATTATCAATATCGATGATGAGGTCGGTCATGCATGGGCGACGCAGTTAAGCAATGCGATTGCGGTGTCACTCAAACCAAACACTGAATTTGAAAGCGCTATTTGGGCGACAGATGTTCGTTACGCGGAGTCGGGGATTACTATCCAATTTGATGGTAAATTTGGCTCAGGTCAATTGCACGCGCCACTGATTGGTGAGTTTAACGCAACCAACATAATGCTCGCTTTTGCGACCTTATTAAGCTTGGGTAAGGATAAACAAGCGTTACTCGAAACCGCAGGTCAGTTACAACCTGTACTCGGCCGAATGGAGTTATTCCAGACAGAGGACCGTGCCAAAGTCGTGGTCGATTATGCCCATACTCCTGATGCACTAGAAAAAGCACTGCAAGCTTTACGAGTTCACTGTGAGGGGCAGCTGTGGGCTATTTTTGGTTGCGGAGGCGATCGCGATGCAGGTAAGCGCCCAATGATGGCGGAAATTGCAGAGCGTCTAGGTGACAGAGTGGTGTTGACTGACGATAACCCACGCAGTGAAGATCCGGTTCAGATTGTAAAAGACATGCTATCCGGGCTGTCAAAACCTGCCGAAGCGATTGTGCAGCATGACCGTTTCAAAGCTCTGTCTTATGCGGTTGAGAATGCTTCGCCAAAAGACATCATCTTGTTAGCGGGTAAGGGCCACGAAGATTATCAAATTCGGAATGGCGAAACGATTCATTACTCCGACCGTGAGTCTGCTATGCAGCTTTTAGGATTGTCCTTATGATCAAAGTAACGTTATCTCAAATTGCCAACATCACTCGCGGTGAGCTATTCGGCGATGATCTACTTATCGACGCGGTTTCTACTGATACACGAGCGATTGACAACGGTGCTTTATTTGTTGCGCTGGTGGGTGAGCGCTTTGATGCGCACAACTTTTGCCAGCAAGCGGTGGATGCAGGCGCTGGTGCTTTACTCGTACAAAAACGTTTAGATGTGAATGTGCCACAAGTCGTGGTGTCGGACACCAAAATGGCACTGGGTGAGTTAGCCTCTTGGGTGCATCAAACTTGCCAAACACCTACCGTTGCCATCACAGGCAGTTGTGGTAAAACGACCGTCAAAGAAATGGTCGCGAGCATTCTGCAATTGAAAGGCAAAGTGCTGTTTACTGCAGGTAACTTCAATAATGATATTGGTGTTCCGTTGACGTTATTGCGCTCACAGCAGGATGACGATTATGCCGTGATTGAGCTTGGTGCTAATCATATCGGTGAAATTGCTTACACAACGCAGTTAGTAAAACCAGATATCGCGTTAGTGAATAATGTAGCCGCCGCGCACCTTGAAGGCTTTGGTTCTATTGATGGCGTGAAACAAGCCAAAGGTGAAATTTACCAAGGTCTTGCTGCAGGTAGTATTGCGATTGTCAATTTAGACAGCAATGGCGAAACAAAGTGGGAAAGCGTGCTGGCGGATAAGGAAGTTATCACCTTCTCACAAAGTAATTCTGCGGCTGATTACTATGCATCAAATATCGTGATGAATGCCGCGGGAGAGGCCAGCTTTAACCTACATATCGCAGCAAGCTCACAAGAAATTGAACTGTCTCTGGGTATTATAGGTCAACACAACGTGGCGAATGCAATCGCAGCTTCTATTATTGCGTTACAAATGGGCGCCACATTAGAAGAGGTTCGCGCTGGCCTTAAACATTTAAACAAAGTGAAAGGTCGCGTCGAGGTTGAAGCGCTGAGCGAAAAAATCAAATTGATTGATGACAGCTACAACGCAAGCGTGCCAGCCATGAAAGCGGCGGTTGACTTATTGGCTGCTTTCCCAGGTCAGCGCTGGCTGATTTTAGGTAATATGGCGGAATTGGGCGAGGAAAGTCTTGCACTTCATCGTCAAGTCGGGGAACATGCTGCCCCACAAAAATTTGAACATGTTCTCACATATGGTGCAGACGCCAAGGTGATCAGTGAGCTTTGCCAAGGCATTCATTTTGAGACGCACCAAGAGATGATTGAATACATCAAGCAGCATCTAGACCAAGCCGTTCCTGAAAACCATACGATTTTGGTGAAAGGAGCGAACGGTGCACGTATGTTTGAAGTCGCTGCTGCTTTGAAGGAGTATTATTAATGATTATTTGGCTTGCCGAGCTGCTACAGCCATACCTGTCTTTTTTCCGATTGTTTGAATACTTGTCTTTTCGAGCAATTCTAAGCGTATTAACCGCTCTGGGTCTGTCATTATGGATGGGACCAATCATGATCAAGCGTTTG
This sequence comes from Vibrio sp. J2-4, assembly GCF_021728155.1. NCBI lineage: Bacteria > Pseudomonadati > Pseudomonadota > Gammaproteobacteria > Vibrionales > Vibrionaceae > Vibrio > Vibrio sp. J2-4. The sequence goes on along the minus strand of NZ_JAKKCN010000004.1, from coordinate 123,976 downwards.
CAAATGCTGCAAATTGGTCAGGTAGTACGTAACGAAGGTCCTGAATCTCACTTTAGTAAGCGTGGTACTCCAACTATGGGCGGTATCATGATCTTAGCGGCCATCTCAATCACAATCTTGCTTTGGACTGACTTATCCAACCCATATGTATGGGCGGTATTGACGGTCTTGCTTGGCTACGGTGCAGTCGGATTTGTTGATGATTATCGTAAAGTGGTGCGCAAAAATACCGATGGTTTGATCGCGCGTTGGAAATACTTCTGGCAATCGTTGATCGCGTTTGTCGTGGCTTTTGCATTGTACGCTTACGGTAAAGACACTGCAGCCACTCAGCTCGTGGTGCCATTCTTTAAAGACATCATGCCGCAACTTGGTTTGATGTACATTATCCTGACTTACTTTGTGATTGTCGGTACGAGTAACGCGGTTAACCTGACCGATGGTCTAGACGGTTTGGCAATCATGCCAACGGTTCTTGTTGCTGCAGGCTTCGCGGTTATTGCATGGGCGACGGGTAACGTTAACTTCTCTGAATACCTTCATATTCCATACCTACCACATGCTTCTGAGTTGGTTGTCGTATGTACAGCAATCGTCGGTGCAGGCCTTGGTTTCTTGTGGTTTAACACGTATCCAGCACAAGTGTTCATGGGTGATGTTGGCTCACTAGCGCTTGGCGGTGCATTAGGCACCATTGCTGTTCTCGTTCGCCAAGAGTTGGTGTTGGTGATCATGGGCGGTGTATTTGTGATGGAAACGCTGTCGGTAATTCTACAGGTGGGTTCATACAAACTGCGTGGTCAGCGGATATTCCGTATGGCACCGATTCACCACCACTACGAATTGAAAGGTTGGCCAGAACCGCGCGTAATCGTGCGCTTCTGGATTATTTCTATGGTTCTTGTTCTGATTGGTCTTGCGACATTGAAAGTGCGTTAATCGCACTTTCCAAGAACAAGATTTACAGTGTGATCAAATATGGAACGTTGGCAAAACATACATAGTGTTGTCGTCGTAGGGCTCGGTATTACCGGGCTCTCTGTCGTTAAACACCTAAGAAAAAATCAGCCACAGCTTGTGGTCAAAGTCATTGATACTCGCGTAAATCCTCCGGGTGCAGAGCGTTTGCCGGAAGATGTTCAACTGCATAGTGGTGGTTGGAATACAGACTGGCTTTCTGACGCTGATCTTATCGTGACCAACCCTGGTATTGCACTAGCGACACCAGAGATCCAAGCCGTATTAGCAAAAGGCACGACAGTAGTTGGTGATATTGAGTTATTCGCCTGGGCGGTGCAGAAACCGGTGATTGCGATTACGGGCTCAAACGGTAAGAGCACAGTCACCGACCTCACAGGTGTGATGGTTAAGGCTGCAGGTTTGGATGTGGGCGTTGGTGGTAACATCGGTGTTCCTGCACTAGATTTGTTAGAACAAGACGCAGACCTATATGTGCTTGAACTGTCAAGCTTCCAGTTGGAAACGACGTCAAGCTTAAAGCTCAAAGCCGCTGCGTTTCTGAATCTTTCTGAAGATCATATGGACCGTTATCAAGGCATGCCTGACTATCGACAAGCCAAGTTGCGTATTTTTGATCATGCTGATCTCGCGGTAGTGAACCGTGATGATAAAGAAACCTTCCCAGATGCAGAGGTGCCATTGGTGACATTTGGCAGCGACAATCAGGACTTTGGTCTCGAGGTGGATGGCAATCGCACTTGGCTACTCGATCACGGTCAACGAGTCGTCGCAAGTGATGAGCTTAAGTTGGTTGGTAAGCACAACTTATCTAATGCTCTGGTTGCTTTAGCGCTATTAAAAGCTGCGGACGTAAACTATCACAACGCATTGAATGCACTTAAAAATTACACGGGACTGACACACCGATGCCAGGTGGTTGCGGATAATCAAGGCGTAAAATGGGTGAATGACTCTAAAGCAACTAATATTGCGAGCACTATGGCTGCGCTATCTGGTTTGGAGTCGACAGGTAAGCTCTACTTGCTCGTTGGTGGTGTTGGCAAAGGTGCTGACTTCTCGCCATTAAAACCGATCTTCGCGACGCTTAACTTGCAACTGTGCTGCTTTGGCGCTGATGGCGATGACTTTATGCCACTGCATGAATCTGCAATACGTTTCGACACCATGGAAGATGTGATTCAACAAGTATCTTCGCAGTTAAAACCAGGTGATATGGTGATGCTGTCTCCAGCATGTGCTAGCTTTGATCAATTCGACAACTTTATGGCAAGAGGCGATGCCTTCGCTGCTCTTGTTCAGAAATATGCATAATTAAAGGTTACACACTTCGTGGGTTTAGGTAACGTTAAACGCAGTATTGGCAATTGGCTCAAGCATCCAGCCCCAGAGGCGATGTTTGATCGTCAGCTAGTGTGGATTGCACTGGGTTTGATGTTGACGGGGTTGGTGATGGTAACCTCTGCATCATTTCCGATCAGCTCACGATTAACCGAACAGCCGTTTCACTTTATGTTTCGTCACGCGACGTTTCTTGTGCTGGCGTTAGGGACCTCCGCTGTTATTTTGCAAGTGCCTTTGCAAGAGTGGTTTAAGAAGAGCCATTACTTACTTTGGGCTTCTTTCGCACTGCTGATCATCGTGCTCTTGGCGGGTAAGTCGGTCAATGGTGCGTCTCGTTGGATACCTCTTGGGCTGTTTAACCTTCAGCCAGCAGAGGTCGCGAAGCTATCGCTGTTTATCTTCATGTCTGGTTACTTAGTTCGAAAACAAGACGAAGTACGACAAACCTTCTTTGGTGGCTTTATGAAGCCAATCATGGTGTTTGCTTTCTTCGCAGTATTACTGCTTGGTCAGCCAGACTTGGGTACAGTCGTCGTGATGCTAGTAACACTGTTTGGCATGCTGTTTATCGCAGGCGCAAAACTGACTCAGTTTCTCGCGTTGATGGTGGCAGGTATCGGCGCTGTGGTAGGTTTGATTTTAGTCGAACCATACCGTATGCGACGAGTAACCTCCTTCCTTGACCCGTGGGAAGACCCATTTGGTAGTGGCTATCAGTTGACTCAGTCTTTGATGGCGTTTGGTCGTGGTGAATGGTTTGGGCAGGGTCTCGGTAACTCAATTCAAAAACTGGAATATCTACCAGAAGCGCATACCGACTTTGTGTTTGCCGTACTTGCTGAAGAGCTCGGTTTTGTAGGCGTTGTGTTGGTCTTAATGTTGATTTTTAGCTTAGTGCTAAAAGCGGTTTACATAGGCAAGCGTGCGTTTGAAGAAGGCGAAATGTTCGGCGGTTATCTGGCTTTCGGTATCGGTATTTGGTTTGCGTTCCAGACGTTGGTTAACGTTGGTGCTGCAGCCGGTATCGTACCAACCAAAGGTTTAACACTCCCGCTAATCAGTTATGGTGGTTCCAGTCTGATTATTATGTCCGTCGCAGTGTCCATATTGCTGCGTATCGATTACGAATGCCGCTTGAAACGCGAGCAACAACAATCAGAACAACAAACTAATGAAACAAAATAAACGTTTGATGGTGATGGCTGGTGGTACTGGCGGTCACGTATTCCCAGGGTTAGCTGTAGCAAAACAGCTGCAAGAGCAAGGCTGGGAGATCCGTTGGTTAGGCACGGCGGATCGAATGGAAGCTGATTTGGTGCCAAAACATGGCATTGAAATCGATTTTATCAAAGTGAAAGGGTTACGAGGTCAAGGCGTAAAGCGTCTGCTTGCAGCTCCATTTCAAATTATTAATGCCATCATGCAAGCTCGCGCGCACATGAAACATTGGAAGCCCGATGCCGTGTTAGGTATGGGAGGGTATGTGAGTGGTCCCGGCGGTATTGCGGCTTGGTTGAGCGGTATTCCTGTTGTTCTGCACGAACAAAACGCGGTTGCGGGTTTGACGAACCAATGGCTATCAAAAATTGCTAAGAAAATCTTTCAGGCCTTCCCTGGCGCGTTCCCTGCTGCTGAGGTAGTCGGTAACCCTGTGCGTGAAGACCTAACAAGATTAGAAGCACCTGCAGAGCGAATGCAAGATCGCCAAGGCCCAATTCGTATTTTGGTGATGGGCGGTAGCCAAGGTGCACGCATTCTTAACCAAACTGTGCCAGAAGTGATGGCAAAGCTGGGCGGTGATTACTGTATTCGTCATCAAGCTGGCAAAGGTTCCGCCGAAGAAGTGAACGCCGCATACCAAGCTAATGGTGTGGTAAATGCAGAAGTCACAGAGTTCATTGACGACGTAGCAGAGGCTTATGCATGGGCTGATCTTTTAGTTTGTCGTTCAGGGGCGTTAACTGTTTCTGAAGTATCAGCGGCAGGCGTAGGGGCTATCTTTGTTCCTTTTATGCATAAAGATCGCCAACAAGCACTGAATGCCGATCATCTAGTAGAATGCGGCGCAGCGAAAATGATTGAACAACCAGATTTAACCGTTGAGTCTTTGACTCAGCAGATCCAACAATTGGATCGCCAAGCTTTACTTACGATGGCTGAGCAAGCGCGTGGCGCTGCTAAATTGAATGCCGACCGAGTTGTCGCACAAGCCATTGTCGCTTTGACCGAAAAGCGTTAACGAATTATTGAGAATAGAATTGATGACAATCCAACATACACAAGACTTAGCTCAGATTCGCGCCATGGTGCCAGAGATGCGCCGCGTGAAATCCATCCACTTCATCGGTATTGGTGGTGCGGGCATGAGCGGCATTGCAGAAGTGCTGTTGAATGAAGGCTATCAAATCACGGGTTCTGACTTATCAGAAAACCCTGTGACAGAGCGTTTAGTATCAAAAGGTGCGACGGTATTTATCGGGCACCAAGCTAGCAATGTTGAAAAAGCCAGTGTGGTTGTGGTTTCAACCGCTATCAACGAAGAAAACCCAGAAGTGATAGCTGCGCGGGAGTTACGTATCCCTATTGTACGTCGTGCTGAGATGCTCGCTGAGTTGATGCGCTTCCGTCATGGTATTGCCGTTGCGGGCACGCACGGTAAAACGACGACGACGGCACTCGTGACACAAATTTATTCTGAAGCAGGTCTTGATCCAACGTTTGTAAACGGCGGCTTGGTGAAAAGCGCAGGTACAAATGCTCGTTTAGGCTCGAGTCGTATTCTAATTGCCGAAGCGGATGAGAGCGACGCGTCATTCCTGCACCTGCAACCAATGGTAAGTATCGTCACTAATATTGAAGCCGATCATATGGATACTTATGGGGGTGACTTTGAAACGTTAAAGCAAACCTTCATTGATTTTCTACACAATCTACCGTTCTACGGCCAAGCTATTGTTTGTATTGATGATCCTGTGGTTCGAGAGTTAATCCCACGTATTAGTCGTCAAGTGATTACTTACGGTTTCTCCGCAGATGCTGACGTACGCATTGAAAACTATCGTCAAGAAGGTCAGCAAGGCAAATTTACGGTAGTACGTAAAGGGCGTGCCAACCTAGATATCACTCTGAACATTCCAGGTCGTCACAATGCACTTAATGCGTCGGCTGCGATTGCAGTGGCTACCGAAGATGACATTGAAGACGATGCAATTCTAAAAGCAATGGCCGGAACGCAAGGCACGGGACGACGTTTTGATCACCTTGGCGAGTTTGATACCGGTAATGGTCATGCCATGTTAGTGGATGATTACGGACACCACCCAACAGAAGTTGATGTGACCATTAATGCTGCGCGAAGCGGTTGGCAAGATAAACGTCTCGTTATGATTTTCCAACCACACCGTTATAGCCGTACTCGTGATCTATACGATGACTTTGCGAATGTTCTAGAGCAAGTTGATGTATTAATCATGTTGGATGTTTATGCCGCAGGTGAAAAGCCAATTGCAGGAGCTGATGGACGTTCATTGTGTCGCACAATTCGCAGCCGAGGTAAGGTAGATCCGATTTTTGTTCCAGAAATCGAGCAATTACCTTCAGTTTTAGCTAACGTTATACAAGACGGCGACCTAATCTTAACGCAAGGTGCGGGTGATGTTGGTAAAGTGGCGAAACAACTGGCAGGTCTTGAATTAAATATAAACAAGATGCTTGGTTAACACAGATTGTTGGCGCGAAGGACAGATAAAGACTCAGATCTCGATTTTGCGTCAATATCATTGTGATTTATTGCTATCAGTGTTTGATAGTTTACAAGAGCTCAGTATAATCCCAAGGTTAAAGTCAAGACTTTTACCTCTGCGTAATTATGTGGGTAAAAAGTACACGACAAAAGTCAGGAAACGAAGACGTTGTTGAATATTGCACTGAATGACGAGCGACCAAACACGGATAATAACCGTGGTCGCCAAGAGAAAATCTTGGGTGCGTTATTTTTCGTTGTGGTTGTGACCTTAATTAGTTCTGTTTTGTACTCGGCGATCAGTTGGATGTGGGATGACCAAAGGTTACCTCTCTCCAAAATAGTACTTCAGGGAAAACTGGAGTATGTCCAAGCTGACGATGTGCAGGCTGCATTTAGTCGAATAGATCACATCGGTACATTTATGTCTCAGGATATTGATGTATTACAGCAAAGTGTCGAAGCTCTGCCATGGGTGGCGCATGCCGCAATCCGAAAGCAGTGGCCGGATACAGTAAAAGTTTTTTTGACAGAGCATCAACCTGAAGCCATTTGGAATGGCAACGAACTGTTAGATAAAAACGGGTTTGTTTTTGATGGCGATGTGGCTCTGTTACAAGAAGAAAAAGTGAAACTGTACGGACCCAAAGACAGCGGACCAGAAGTCTTACAGACTTACCGTGATTTGAGTCCTAAGTTTCAGCAATTGGGTTTAGCGATATCGTCTCTGGTATTAAACGAGCGACGAGCTTGGCAAATCATCCTTGATAACGGTATTCGATTAGAGCTCGGTAAAGAGTCTCTTCTTGAGCGTATAGAGCGATTTTTTAAGCTCTATAACAAGCTTGGCAGTGACACGCAAAGAATCAGTTATATCGATCTTAGGTACGATACAGGAGCCGCAGTTGGTTGGTTTCCTGAACAATAGTTAGAAGAGAGTACAGATGACTAAGGCCGCTGATGACAACATTATTGTTGGTCTTGATATAGGCACTGCAACCGTATCGGCTCTAGTGGGTGAGGTTCTACCAGACGGTCAAATTAATATTATTGGCGCAGGTAGTAGCCCTTCACGTGGCATGGATAAAGGTGGCGTGAATGACTTGGAGTCGGTTGTAAAATCAGTACAACGTGCAATTGATCAAGCTGAATTGATGGCCGAGTGCCAGATCAGCCGAGTCTTCATTTCGTTGTCTGGTAAGCATATCGCAAGCCGAATTGAAAAAGGTATGGGCACGATTTCAGATGAAGAAGTGTCTCAAGAAGACATGGATCGCGCTATCCATACCGCAAAATCGATTAAAATCGGTGATGAACAGCGAATCCTTCATGTGATTCCGCAAGAGTTCACCATTGATTACCAAGAGGGAATCAAAAATCCGCTTGGTTTATCTGGGGTAAGAATGGAAGTAAGTGTCCACCTTATCTCATGCCATAATGACATGGCACGCAATATTATTAAGGCGGTAGAACGATGCGGCCTTAAAGTAGAGCAACTCGTATTTTCTGGGCTTGCTGCAAGTAATGCAGTAATCACCGAGGATGAAAGAGAGCTTGGAGTTTGTGTGGTGGATATTGGCGCCGGCACGATGGATGTGGCCATCTGGACTGGCGGTGCGTTACGTCACACAGAAGTATTTTCGTACGCAGGAAATGCTGTAACCAGCGATATTGCTTTTGCTTTTGGTACGCCAGTGAGCGATGCTGAAGAAATAAAAGTCAAATATGGCTGTGCTTTGAGTGAACTGGTCAGTAAGGATGACACGGTTAATGTACCAAGCGTAGGTGGGCGACCATCACGTAGTCTGCAACGTCAAACGTTGTCAGAAGTGATTGAGCCACGCTACTCTGAGCTTATGGGACTGGTTAACCAAACTATTGACTCTGTACAAGCGAAATTGCGCGAAGAGGGTATAAAGCACCATCTAGCTGCGGGAGTGGTACTCACCGGCGGTGCTGCGCAAATGGACGGAGTGATAGAATGTGCGGAACGCGTATTCCGCAATCAAGTAAGGGTCGGCAAACCGCTCGAAGTCAGCGGATTAACTGACTATGTAAAAGAGCCGTACCATTCTACGGCAGTTGGATTACTTCATTACGCAAGAGACATGCAGTCTAGCGACGATAGCGATTATAATGAACCTAAACGCTCATCTGTTACTGGCTTTTTCGATAAATTGCGTAACTGGATACAAAAAGAGTTTTAACCTGAGTTGCAGGATAAACGGAGACAACACATGTTTGAACCGATGATGGAAATGTCTGACGATGCAGTAATCAAGGTCGTTGGGGTTGGTGGCGGCGGTGGTAACGCCGTTGAACACATGGTGCGTGAATCCATCGAAGGTGTGGAATTCATCAGCGTCAACACTGATGCGCAAGCACTTCGTAAGACAAGCGTTGGCAATGTTATTCAGATCGGTGGCGATATCACCAAAGGTCTGGGTGCAGGTGCTAATCCACAGGTTGGCCGTGACGCAGCTCTCGAAGACAGAGATAGAATTAAAGATTCCCTAACTGGCGCCGATATGGTGTTTATCGCAGCTGGTATGGGTGGCGGTACAGGTACTGGCGCAGCACCTGTTATTGCTGAAGTAGCTAAAGAGCTTGGCATTCTAACTGTCGCGGTAGTGACAAAACCGTTCAGCTTTGAAGGCAAAAAGCGTTTGGCGTTCGCTGAGCAAGGTATCGATGAGCTGTCTAAGCACGTTGACTCTTTGATTACGATTCCAAACGAAAAGCTGCTTAAAGTACTTGGCCGTGGTGTCACGCTACTAGAAGCTTTTGCAAGTGCGAACGACGTTCTTAAGAACGCAGTTCAAGGCATTGCAGAGCTGATTACTCGACCTGGCATGATCAACGTCGACTTTGCGGACGTAAGAACAGTAATGTCTGAAATGGGTCACGCGATGATGGGCAGCGGTATTGCTAAAGGCGAAGATCGTGCTGAAGAAGCGGCTGAAATGGCAATTTCTAGCCCACTTCTGGAAGACATCGATCTAGCGGGCGCTCGTGGTGTTCTTGTCAATATTACTGCAGGTCTGGATATGCGTCTTGACGAGTTTGAGACGGTTGGTAATACAGTGAAAGCATTTGCTTCTGACAATGCAACTGTTGTTATCGGTACTTCTCTAGACCCAGATATGACTGATGAAATACGCGTAACAGTTGTAGCGACAGGTATTGGTAATGAGAAAAAGCCAGATATCACGCTAGTTGCGGGTGGTAAAGCGAAAGTGGCTCCGACGCCGCAGGCTCAACCACAACAGCAAGCTGCGGTAACGCAAGCTGAAGAGAAACCGGCACAAACCTTGCAGAATAATCAAGTGCAAGAGAAGCCACAGGTAACTCCTCAGCCGACAAATACAGTTTCTTCTTCTCCAGCATCGTCGAGCCAAAGCTCTGCGGCTCCGAAGCAAGAGAAGGAAAGTGGTTATTTAGATATCCCGGCATTTTTGCGTCGTCAGGCTGATTAATCTTTAATCCATAAATTTGACATGGCTCAAAATTATGGTAGCATTCACGGTCGACGTTACAGACGGCCGTGTTTTGTAGCAAATTTTTGAGAGGCAAGCAGATGATCAGACAACGTACTCTGAAAGAAATAGTGAAAACAACTGGTGTGGGCCTCCACTCTGGTCGTAAAGTCACGCTTACTCTGCGCCCGGCTGCTGCAAATACAGGTATCATTTACCGTCGTACAGATGTAAACCCACCTGTAGATTTTCCAGCTGATCCAGCTTCTGTTCGTGACACCATGCTATGTACTGCTTTGGTAAACGACGAAGGTGTGCGTATTTCAACTGTAGAGCACTTGAATGCGGCACTTGCTGGTATGGGCATCGACAACATTATTGTCGAAGTAGACGCACCTGAAATTCCAATTATGGATGGTAGTGCTAGCCCATTTGTATACTTGCTACAACAAGCAGGTATCGAAACGCAAAATGCGCCAAAACGTTTCATCCGTATTAAAAAGCCAGTTCGTTTTGAAGATGGCGATAAATGGGCAGAGTTTGTACCATTTAACGGCTTCCGCATGGACTTCGAAATTGAATTTAATCACCCTGCTATTGAGTCAGACGAACAGCGCTTGCTGTTTGATTTCTCCTCAAAAGGCTTCGTTCGTGAAATTTCTCGTGCACGTACGTTTGGCTTTATGCGTGATATCGAATATCTACAGTCTCAAAACCTAGTTTTGGGTGGTAGTTTCGACAATGCTATCGTATTGGATGATTACCGTATTCTTAACGAAGAAGGTCTACGCTTTGAAAATGAGTTTGTGACTCACAAAGTGTTGGATGCGATTGGTGATCTTTACATGTGTGGTCACCCAATCATCGGTGAATTTCGCGCCTTTAAATCGGGTCACGGTTTGAACAACCAACTTTTGCGAGCTGTTCTTGCTGATCAGGAAGCGTGGGAGTGGACTACATTCGAAGAAGAAGTCGGCTCACCAGTAGCATTCGCTGAACCAAATATGGTGCTTGCGTAAATACTCGGCATTAAAATTAATAAAAAACCAGGCTTATGCCTGGTTTTTTGCTATTTGGCTTTAATCTTGGGCTTATTAATAGCATTCGAGCTTTCAGCATATTGAAATAACGGTTACTTACGGTCTTTCTTTTCTGCCATATCGGCCAATCGCTTTAAACGCTCTTGAATTTTAGGCGGTGCCATGTCGGCAATCGTCATCAATGACTTTGCTGCAGATTCTGTTAATGGTGGACGTTTAGGTCTGTCGTCTTGTTCGAAACGATTTCTGTATAATGATGGATTGATCCTCACTTCAACGCTCATCAGTTTGGCAAAGCCTTGAGTACGAAGTTTATTTAGGATCATGAGGCGATCGTAATCGATCTTCATTTTGATCGCGGCACTAGAAACATCGATCAATAGGTGGCCGTTACGAACATTCGCCACCCGGCAATGATCGGCCGTCCCAGTGGGTAAGATCTCTTGCAAAGCTTGGTTAAGCTGTAAGATTTCTCCAGCATGTTCTTGAATCTGCTTGAACTGTGATTCAGCAATAACATCTTCAGTCGAGGTTGGACGGTGATCACGCATAGGTAAAATCTAATTTTGTTGAGATATCAGCTATTCTAGAGCAGCTTTCTATCAAGGTATAGTTTACATTAACGTCTTTCGCTTCAGTTTTACAATGTAGCAAGGTAAAAAGCAAAGTCTGCTCTGAATAGATTACACATATTGTGGTATGCAATATCGTCTAATCAGTCACCACTTTAAGTAAAAACTTCAGAGTGCTTCAAACAAATACGTCTATTTATGGTTGTATCGATGAAAAATCCTTACACTAAGCCACATTGTTTCGAAACTTAGCCTTGAAATATGGATGTTTGAACTCAATATCTTTGATAAATGATTTATCTCAGTATTCTTAGTTCCAAACTGGCAGAGACTGAAGGCATTATGAGTAGATCGGGAACGGTCTGATTAAAGAGAGATTCACGAAAAATGATAACTAAGCTACTGACAAAAGTGATTGGCAGTCGCAACGACCGAACACTGCGCCGCCTTAGAAAAATTGTAAAAGAAATTAATAACTACGAGCCAACATTCGAAGCTCTAAGTGATGAAGAGTTAAAAGCAAAGACGGTTGAGTTCCGTGAGCGCCTAGAGAAAGGTGAAACTCTTGATAAACTACTTCCTGAAGCTTTTGCTACGGTTCGTGAAGCATCTAAGCGTGTCTACGGCATGCGTCACTTCGACGTTCAGCTTATCGGTGGTATGGTTCTAAATGCGGGTCAAATTGCGGAGATGCGTACAGGTGAAGGTAAAACGCTGACTGCAACGCTTCCAGCTTACTTAAATGCTCTTGCTGGTAAAGGCGTTCACATCGTAACAGTGAACGATTATCTAGCTAAACGTGATGCTGAGACGAACCGCCCTCTATTTGAATTTTTAGGTATGACCGTTGGCGTAAACGTGCCAAACATGCCTCCTCAAGAGAAAAAAGAAGCGTACCAAGCTGACATTCTATACGGAACCAACAATGAATTTGGTTTTGACTACCTTCGTGACAATATGGCTTTCCGTAGCGAAGACCGTGTACAGCGTGATCGCTTCTTTGCTGTTGTCGATGAGGTGGACTCAATCCTAATTGATGAAGCTCGTACTCCTTTGATAATTTCTGGTCCTGCTGAAGATAGCTCTGAGCTATACACTCGAATCAACCTTTTGATCCCGCATCTGAAAAAGCAAGATAAAGAAGACTCTGAAGAATATCGTGGTGATGGTCACTACACTGTTGATGAAAAATCAAAGCAAGTATACCTAACTGAAACGGGTCAAGAATACGTTGAAGAACTGTTGGTGAAAAACGGTCTGATGGAGGAAGGTGATACACTTTACTCTCCGGCTAACATCAGCATGTTGCATCACGTGAATGCTGCTTTGCGTGCTCATGTGTTATTCGAGCGTAACGTTGATTACATTGTTACTGATGAAGGTGAAGTGGTCATCGTTGATGAACACACTGGTCGTACAATGCCAGGTCGTCGTTGGTCTGAAGGTCTTCATCAAGCAGTAGAAGCGAAAGAAGGCGTTAAGATCCAAAACGAAAACCAAACTTTGGCTTCTATTACCTTCCAGAACTACTTCCGTTTATACGAAAAACTGTCAGGTATGACAGGTACAGCGGATACTGAAGCGTTCGAATTCCAGTCTATCTATGGTTTGGAAACGGTGGTTATCCCAACCAACAAGCCGATGATTCGTAACGATATGCCAGATGTGGTTTACCGTACTGAAGCAGAGAAGTTTGCGGCAATCATTGAAGATATTAAAGAGCGTGTTGCCAAAGGGCAGCCAACGCTTGTTGGTACTGTGTCGATTGAAAAGTCAGAACTTCTTTCTAACGCATTGAAGAAGGCTAAGATCAAACACAACGTATTGAACGCGAAATTCCATGAGAAAGAAGCGGAAATTGTTGCTGAAGCGGGCATGCCTGGTGCGGTAACTATCGCGACCAACATGGCCGGTCGTGGTACGGACATTGTGCTTGGCGGTAGCTGGCAATCAAAAGTTGAAGCTTTAGAGAACCCAACTCAAGAGCAAATCGATGCGATTAAAGCAGAGTGGAAAGTGGTGCACGACCAAGTGCTAGAAGCTGGTGGTCTACATATCATCGGTACTGAGCGCCACGAATCTCGCCGTATTGATAACCAGCTACGTGGTCGTTCCGGTCGTCAAGGTGATGCGGGTTCATCGCGCTTCTACCTATCTATGGAAGACTCTTTGCTACGTATTTTCACTTCTGATCGTATGGCGAGCCTTATTCAAAGTGGTATGGAAGAAGGTGAAGCTATTGAATCGAAAATGCTTTCTCGCTCAATTGAAAAAGCACAGCGCAAAGTGGAAGGTCGGAACTTTGATATCCGTAAGCAGCTGCTTGAATACGATGATGTAGCGAACGATCAACGTAAGGTTGTCTACGAACTGCGTGACGAGTTAATGAACGTTGAAGACATCAGCGGCATGATCGAGCAAAACCGTGAAGATGTGCTAACAGCGGTTATTGATGAGTACATTCCACCACAGTCACTAGAAGATATGTGGGATGTTGAAGGTCTACAAGAGCGCTTGAAAGCGGACTTCGATCTTGATGCGCCAGTGAAGCAATGGCTTGAAGAAGACGACAAGCTTTACGAAGAAGCATTACGTGAAAAGATCATCAACCTAGCCGTTGAAGTGTACAAAGAGAAAGAGGAAGTGGTGGGTGCACAAGTGCTTCGCAACTTCGAAAAATCGGTCATGCTTCAGACTCTGGATACGCTTTGGAAAGAGCATTTGGCTGCGATGGATCACTTGCGTCAAGGTATCCATTTACGCGGTTACGCACAGAAGAACCCAAAACAAGAATACAAACGTGAGTCGTTTGAACTGTTTGAGGGTCTACTAGAAGCGCTGAAAACAGACGTTATTACTGTTCTATCTCGTGTTCGCGTTCAGCAACAAGAAGAAGTTGAACGTATGGAAGAACAGCGTCGTGCGCAAGCTGAAGAAGCCGCTCGTCGTGCGCAAGCGCAACACGCTACAGCACAAAATCCGCTTTCTGAAGGCGAAGAATCTGAAGAAGGTTCAAATCAACCAATGGTACGTGATGAACGTAAAGTAGGTCGTAATGAACCTTGCCCTTGTGGCAGTGGCAAGAAGTACAAACAGTGCCACGGCAAAATCGACTAATCTGTTAGTCGGATTATTTATCAAAGAGTCGCTTAGGCGACTCTTTTTTTAAATAAATTCTTTGGCTATCAAATTCCATAAGTTTGATAGGTCAGAAAGTTTTTGAGATGTAGAAGCTCGTTGTCACAATAGTAAAGTACAACGGTCTTGAGAGTTAGGAATCCCCATGAAAAGAATTCACATAGTCGCGGCAATTATTTTTAACCAAGACAAATCAAAGATCTTTATTACAAAGCGTCCTGATGATAAGCACAAAGGCGGGTTTTGGGAGTTTCCGGGTGGCAAAGTCGAGCCGGGAGAAAGTATTGAGCTTGCTATTACAAGAGAACTCGAAGAAGAAGTGGGAATTGAAGTTATTGAGCAAGCCCCTTTTGAACACTTGGAATACGACTATCCAGACAAATCACTCAAGTTTGATTTTATTACAGTATCTCAATTCAGTAATGAGCCTTACGGTCGAGAAGGTCAAGAAGGATGCTGGGTTGAGATCAGCGAATTGGGCGACTACACCTTTCCTGAAGCGAACGTACCTATCTTGGAGCGTGTTGTAAAAGAGTTTGCTTAAGCTCGATGAACTTGCTTGTGGTAACCACGGTATGTTGTTAGTTTAAACAGATTAAGCGAAACGAGAGAACGAGAGCAAACCTCGTTATCCAGAGAAGGAGAGAAAGCGCAATGGTTCGTATTGCAATCGCAGGAGCAGCTGGCCGAATGGGCCGCAATTTGGTTAAAGCTTCACACCTTAATCCTGAAGCGACAGTGAGCGCGGGATCAGAACGACCTGAGTCTTCACTCGTCGGCGTCGATATCGGTGAACTTTGTGGTGAAGGTAAATTCGATGTGCTCTTAACAGATGATCTTGCTAAAGACGTCGATAATTTTGATGTAATCATCGATTTCACCGCTCCAGTAAGCACATTAGCGAATCTCGAGTTGTGTAAGAAATACGGTAAGAGCATTGTGATTGGGACGACTGGCTTCAGCGATGCAGAGCGTGATCTTATCGATGAAGCAGCCAAGCAAGTGCCTGTTGTGATGGCGCCAAATTATTCTGTAGGCGTAAACCTTGTCTTTAAGCTTCTTGAGAAAGCGGCCAAAGTGATGGGGGATTACTGTGATATCGAGATTGTTGAAGCACACCATCGCCATAAAGTTGATGCCCCCTCTGGTACCGCTGTCGGAATGGGAGAAGCTATTGCTGGTGCGATGGGTAATAAGCTGAATGATGTAGCTGTCTATGCCCGAGAAGGCATTACTGGTGAAAGGACAAAAGATGAGATCGGCTTTGCTACGATTCGCGCTGGCGATATCGTCGGTGAGCATACAGCTATGTTTGCTGATATCGGGGAACGAGTGGAAATAACGCACAAAGCGACTGATCGCATGACGTTTGCTAATGGGGCCGTAAAGGCCGCCGTTTGGTTGAGTGCTAAACCTGCGGGCTTTTATACCATGACAGATGTTTTGGGATTGAATGAACTCTAAATACATAATTATTCGCCGGCGCTAGCCGGCTTTTTTATATCTATAGAATTATTTGTAAATAAAATGATTCTGATAGAGAAGATTTTAGCACTTACTTTTGTTGTATTTTTGTCTGTTTTGGCTTTGTTTTTGGGTGTAACCGTTAAAAGTGTTCCTGTTTTTGTCTTAGTGAACGTTTGCGTTAAAAACTCATAATTTTTTGTGATCCCTAAAAAGTTCAAATTTGTAAAATTCATTAAACCTCTATCCCTCCCTATGTAATAGCATTCAAAAGTTGTCTTTTTGAGCCTTACTGATTCGAAATGACCTTACTCGCTAGAAATTGATGATTTATTTTTGATTGTAGGTTGACAGGTTTCCAGTCCAACTTTAGAATACCGCCAATTTGTCTGAAATACCTATTTATGTAGATTTTATAGGTAAAGGAAGGCATGTTTGCAGTTTGATTTATTTTTTTTGCATTTTTATTCTGGAGGTTGTCTTGGGTAAATTAGCACTGTTAGTCCTAGAAGGTGGGACAGTGTTCCACGGAGTGTCCATAGGGGCAGATGGTATTTCCGTTGGTGAAGTCGTTTTTAATACCTCGATGACGGGGTATCAAGAAATCCTCACTGATCCTTCCTATTCTCAGCAAATCGTCACCCTTACTTATCCTCACATTGGCAATACCGGAACCACTTCCGAAGATGAAGAATCCTCTTCCATTCATGCACAAGGCCTTGTGATTCGCGACCTTCCTCTTATCGCTTCTAACTTCCGTAATGAACAATCCCTCTCTGATTACCTTAAGTCTCAAAATATCGTTGGCATCGCTGATATTGATACGCGAAAGCTCACTCGTATCTTGCGTGAAAAAGGTGCTCAAAACGGTTGTATTGTTGCGGGTAATAACCTAGATGAAGCTTTGGCTCTAGCGAAAGCAAAAGAATTCCCAGGCTTAAAAGGAATGGACCTTGCGAAAGAAGTTACAACGAAAGAAGCGTATCAATGGAAACAAGGTTCGTGGACGCTTGAAGGTGGACTTCCAGAGGCGAAAGATGACAGCGAGCTGCCATACCACGTCGTTGCTTACGACTTCGGCGCAAAACGCAACATCCTGCGAATGTTGGTTGACCGCGGTTGCCGCTTAACGGTTGTTCCTGCTGAAACGTCAGCGGAAGAAGTGCTTGCGATGAACCCGGACGGTGTTTTCCTATCAAATGGCCCTGGTGATCCAGAACCATGTACTTACGCGATTGAAGCGACAAAAGTGTTCCTAGAAAAAGGCTTACCTATCTTCGGTATCTGTTTAGGTCACCAAATCCTTGCGTTAGCGTCAGGTGCACAAACCGTGAAAATGAAGTTTGGTCACCATGGTGCAAACCACCCAGTAAAAGATTTAGAGCGTAACGTTGTTATGATCACTTCGCAAAACCACGGCTTTGCGGCAGATGAAGCAACGTTACCGGAAAACTTACGTGCTACTCACGTATCGTTATTTGATGGCTCTTTGCAAGGTATTCACCGCACAGACAAGCCAGCATTTAGCTTCCAAGGTCACCCAGAAGCGAGCCCAGGTCCACATGACGCGGCACCGCTATTTGACCACTTTATCGAACTAATCAAAAAACACAGCGCTTAATTCGGAGTAGTAGATAATGCCAAAACGTACTGACATTCAAAGTATTCTAATTCTTGGTGCTGGTCCGATTGTTATCGGTCAGGCATGTGAGTTTGACTACTCTGGCGCACAAGCGTGTAAAGCTCTTCGAGAAGAAGGCTATCGAGTTATCCTAGTTAACTCTAACCCAGCAACCATCATGACTGATCCTGAAATGGCAGATGCAACTTACATCGAGCCAATTCAATGGGAAGTAGTACGTAAGATCATCGAGAAAGAACGTCCAGATGCAGTTTTGCCAACCATGGGTGGCCAGACTGCACTTAACTGTGCGTTAGACTTAGAGAAACACGGCGTACTAGAAGAATTCGGCGTAGAGATGATCGGCGCAACTGCAGATGCAATCGACAAAGCGGAAGACCGTTCTCGTTTTGATAAAGCGATGAAGTCTATCGGCCTTGAGTGTCCTCGCGCAGATACAGCGAAGAGCATGGAAGAAGCTTACAAAGTTTTAGATATGGTTGGCTTCCCTTGTATCATCCGTCCATCGTTCACCATGGGTGGCACTGGTGGTGGTATCGCGTACAACAAAGAAGAGTTCGAAGAAATCTGTCGTCGCGGTCTGGACTTATCTCCGACCAAC
This sequence comes from Vibrio sp. J2-4, assembly GCF_021728155.1. Taxonomy (NCBI): domain Bacteria; kingdom Pseudomonadati; phylum Pseudomonadota; class Gammaproteobacteria; order Vibrionales; family Vibrionaceae; genus Vibrio; species Vibrio sp. J2-4. The sequence goes on along the minus strand of NZ_JAKKCN010000004.1, from coordinate 105,979 downwards.
GAACTTCTTATCGATGAGTCACTAATCGGCTGGAAAGAGTACGAAATGGAAGTAGTTCGTGACAAAGCGGACAACTGTATCATCGTATGTTCAATCGAAAACTTTGATCCAATGGGCATCCACACGGGTGACTCAATCACAGTAGCACCAGCACAGACACTGACCGACAAAGAATACCAGCTAATGCGTAATGCATCGCTAGCCGTTCTACGTGAAATTGGTGTTGAAACAGGTGGTTCAAACGTACAGTTTGGTATCAACCCGAAAGATGGCCGTATGGTTATCATCGAGATGAACCCACGTGTATCTCGCTCTTCTGCGTTAGCGTCAAAAGCAACAGGTTTCCCAATCGCTAAGATTGCCGCGAAACTGGCTGTTGGCTTTACTCTGGACGAACTACAAAACGACATCACGGGCGGTGCAACACCTGCATCATTCGAGCCAACTATCGACTACGTCGTAACTAAGATTCCTCGCTTTAACTTCGAGAAATTTGCTGGCGCAAACGACCGTCTGACTACTCAGATGAAATCGGTTGGTGAGGTAATGGCAATTGGTCGTAACCAACAAGAATCTCTTCACAAAGCACTTCGTGGCCTAGAAGTTGGCGCAACTGGTTTTGACGAGATGGTCGATTTAGAAGCACCAGATGCACTGACTAAGATTCGTCACGAACTTAAAGAAGCAGGCGCTGAGCGTATCTGGTACATCGCCGATGCATTCCGAGCTGGCATGTCAGTTGACGGCGTGTTCAACTTGACTCAAATCGACCGTTGGTTCCTGGTTCAAATCGAAGAAATCGTAAAACTCGAAGAGCAAGTCAAGGCGGGCGGCTACGCAGGTTTAACCAAAGAAGTGCTTCGCCAGATGAAACGTAAAGGCTTCTCTGATGCGCGCTTGTCTAAACTGCTTGGTGTCGCTGAAAGTGAAATTCGCCGTGCTCGTGAGCAGTTTGATATTCACCCGGTTTACAAACGTGTGGATACGTGTGCCGCAGAGTTTTCTTCTGACACGGCTTACATGTACTCATCTTACGATGAAGAGTGTGAAGCCAACCCAACAGACAAAGACAAGATCATGGTTCTTGGTGGTGGTCCAAACCGTATCGGCCAAGGCATTGAATTCGACTACTGTTGTGTACACGCATCACTTGCGCTGCGTGAAGACGGTTACGAAACCATTATGGTTAACTGTAACCCAGAAACGGTATCTACTGACTACGATACGTCTGATCGTCTGTACTTCGAACCAGTAACTCTGGAAGATGTACTGTCTATCGCTCGCGTTGAAAAACCAAAAGGTGTGATTGTTCAGTACGGTGGTCAAACGCCACTTAAACTGGCTCGTGCTCTAGAAGCGGCTGGTGTTCCAATCATTGGTACGAGCCCAGATGCTATCGACCGTGCGGAAGACCGTGAACGCTTCCAGGCAGCTGTTGACCGTCTAGGTCTACTTCAGCCAGAAAACGCGACAGTAACAACGATGGAACAGGCGGTTGAAAAATCGAAAGAAATTGGCTTCCCATTAGTTGTTCGTCCATCTTATGTACTCGGTGGTCGTGCGATGGAAATCGTATACGACGAGCAAGACCTGCGTCGCTACTTCAACGAAGCAGTAAGCGTATCGAACGAGTCTCCAGTTCTACTAGACCGTTTCTTGGATGATGCAACCGAAGTTGATATTGATGCTATCTGTGACGGTGAACGCGTCGTTATCGGCGGTATCATGGAACACATCGAACAAGCGGGTGTTCACTCTGGTGACTCTGCATGTTCACTGCCTGCATACACGCTAAGTCAGGAAATTCAAGACAAGATGCGTGAGCAAGTTGAGAAGCTGGCGTTCGAACTCGGTGTACGCGGTTTGATGAACACGCAGTTTGCTGTGAAAGACAACGACGTTTACCTAATCGAAGTGAACCCTCGTGCTGCTCGTACGGTACCATTCGTATCGAAAGCGACAGGTGCACCTCTAGCGAAAATCGCTGCACGTGTAATGGCGGGTCAATCTCTAGAGTCACAAGGCTTTACTAAAGAGATTATCCCTCCTTACTACTCAGTGAAAGAAGTGGTTCTGCCGTTCAACAAGTTTCCTGGCGTTGACCCGCTATTGGGCCCAGAAATGCGCTCAACAGGTGAAGTAATGGGCGTTGGCGCAACATTCGCAGAAGCTTACGCGAAAGCAGAGCTAGGTTGTGGTGCGGTTTACCCTGAAGGTGGTCGTGCGCTACTGTCAGTACGTGAAGGCGATAAAGAGCGTGTTGTTGACCTGGCTTCTAAGCTAGTGAAACTGGGTTACCAGTTGGATGCGACACACGGTACTGCTGTGATTCTGGGCGAAGCGGGTATCAACCCACGCTTGGTAAACAAAGTACACGAAGGTCGTCCACACATTCTTGACCGCATCAAGAACAACGAATACACCTACATCGTAAACACGGCAGCTGGTCGTCAAGCGATTGAAGATTCGAAAGTTCTACGCCGCGGTGCACTGGCAGAAAAAGTGAACTACACAACGACACTGAACGCAGCGTTCGCTACATGTATGTCTCACACTGCAGATGCAAAAGCGTCAGTAACTTCGGTTCAAGAGCTACACGCAAAAGTGAAAGCTAGCCTAGAAGCGTAATAGATAAAAATCAGTAAGCCCGAAAAATAGGGCTTATATGACAACCTCATTGCCCGCTCATTTGAGCGGGCTTTTTTATATCTAGGTTTTTCTAAAATGAAGAGTATTAAAATGTGCTAGGAACGATTGGTATGCTTCGCTTTTGAAGATCATCAAGCTAATTATGGCAAGCAATGTTCCTAAAGATGAAGAAATAGTACTACCACTTGCTACAACAAAGTTGATACTGCAGGTAAGAATGATAAAAGAGATAGTGATTAAGTTTATTTTTGCAGCAATACTTAATCCTTTGCTTATTGTCAGGATGTTTGGAATGCATACAACAACAACCGTAATAGCTCCCAATGTAAGAAGGTAAGTATCTAGAGCAATGTGTTGAGTGAAGGAAAACCAGTCATTCCAAATGCTTAAGCTAATAGCCAGACCAATAGTCAATGCCAAGTATAAACATATACTTAGTGAGATGTTTGCTATGCTAATTGATTTAGTATTCAACTTTCAATTCCTCATAGATTCCAATTGCAAGATTTCTTAACTCTCCCGAATAACCGCTTCCTACTATGCTAATTGAGCCTCCAATTGCATCTAGAAGCTGATGAGAAATGGATGCGGATATTGTTGCTTGTGAATACCTTTTAGGAATTTCTCCTGACAACATTAGCTGTTTACGAGCTTTATTCGAAATGCTCGGAAGGTTTTTACGGATGATTTCTTTAGTTAATCTTGTTCTTTCTTGTCTGTTTAAGCCTTTTAGAATCTCGGGAACGCCTTTCTTAGTGGTTTGCTTAAGAGATTGAACCATTTTTATCGTTTGATATCCGCTAGCGCCCGCTCCAGCTAAGGAGATATAATCTAAAGCTTTAGTTGTATTTTGATACCACTCATTACTGTCTATATCCGATAATTTATCTGGTGATTTAGATACCATACGGGTTCTTGCTACTCCAATAGCACATTGAGCTGTGGCAGCAACAGTAGCGGCGTGTGAGATATAGGACATAGTTACGCCCACAGGACCACTTACTGGTATTGTTAGCCCCGAACCAACTACTCCAATCCAGCCAATCGCTGCACCAATACAGCTAATGCTCGCTGATAGAAGCTCTTGATTGAATCTTGATTTTGATTCTTCCTGTTTTATTTTTTTTGCAAATTCTTGAGATGATTGTAATTTTATCGGTTCTCGTAGAATGATAAAGGTAGGATTGATATGGCATGTGGATTTAAAGTCTCTTAAGCGTACAACGGTGAATTTGTTATCAATATAAATTACACCCGCACCGCTAGTCTCTGGTTTAGCGTCAATAACGTTGAATAGCTGATTAACATTCACTATTTGTTCGATTTTTAAGCGTAATTGCTTTTCTTTTATTGATGGTCGAGTCAGTAAGGCTTCCATTATTTTCGTTTTTATCAGATTAAATATTTCCTATTAAGACAGCATTTTCTCTTTCTATCAAAATATTAAGAGGCTCTTGAGGTGAGGCTCTATATTTGGATGTAATTGATATTTTTAATGTATCATTTTCTAGATTTACTGACTGATGAAAATTAGGAATAGATTGATGTCTTGACTTTCCATTGGTGGTTTTGTGAATAAGTGCTACCGTTTTTCCTCTTTGATGCCTCTTTAAATAAAAAGGATGTGTAGTGGAAATCACGGTTGAGATTTTGTTGGCTCTATTTTTTGTTGCGACTGCCGCAGGCTTTATTGATGCGATGGCTGGTGGGGGAGGGCTCATTACGCTCCCTGCGCTTTTGGCAGCGGGGTTGAGTCCGACTCAAGCTCTAGCAACCAACAAGTTACAAAGTTCGTTTGGCAGTTTCTCTGCTAGCTGGTATTTCGTGCGTAACGGTATTGTCAGCCTAAAGGAAATGCGTTTCGCGATACTCTGTACTTTTATCGGTGCAGCGATCGGTGCCGAGGCTGTGCAGTTTATTGATGCTAGCGTACTCACCAGTTTGATCCCTGTTCTTTTGATAGCCATTTCCCTCTATTTTTTACTCGCGCCAAGTACGCGAAAAATCGATGGCGAACCAAAGTTATCTGAAGCGATGTTTGCGCTATGCATTGGTGGGGGGATCGGTTTCTATGATGGCTTTTTTGGCCCTGGGACTGGATCTATTTTTACTGTTTGTTTTGTTGCACTGGGTCACTTTTCTTTGGTCGAAGCCACTGCTAGAACAAAAATCCTCAATTTCACGTCAAACATAGCGGCACTACTCTTTTTTATCTTAGCCGGGTTGCCAGTGTGGAAGCTTGGCTTAACCATGGCTGTTGGCGGTTTTCTTGGTGCTCAGTTAGGGGCGAAGGTCGTGGTAAGTAAAGGGCAAAAATGGATTCGTCCTCTAGTTATTGTGATGTCGATGCTCATGGCAACGAAACTTCTTTGGCAACAACATCAGCAATGGATTTTGTCAGTGCTTTAACTCGTTTGCTGCGATATGTGCTGTGGCGCAAGCAGATATGTATTGGTCGAATTAACTGTCCTAGTTCTTCAAAGTCATAGCAGAATTTGGGTGTGATATTAAGTGTCTTCAGGATAGATTTAGGAATTAAAGCGGGAGCCATTCCGCCCAAAGCCAGTTGTGCTGCCGCAGTGTATGAATCCATTTCCATCAAAGGCTCAATTCCGTATTTTGACAAAATAGCTTGTTGGTAAGTGTTGGCAGGATTGGTTAAGTCATTGGTCAAAATGGCTTTGGGTAGTTGCGAAAGTGGGTATCTACTGACGATTGAAAAAGGTTCATCAGCGAGGTGAAGGCTCATTAATCCATGATGAGGCGGTAAATAACCAGCACAGAATCCCAGTGTCGCTTTACCTGATTTGACGTTCTCAATAATGCGTGGTGTATGATTGGTCGATATTCGTATGTACTGGTCATGGGCAAAGCGTTCTGCCATGATCACACTAAGGTATCCAGCGACTAAGGTTTCAGAGCAGTCTATCTTGATCAAAGAAGTATCTTCTATTTCTTGCTGATCATAGATCTGACCTCTTAACTCATTGAACGTTGGCTCGATCGTGTTGATGAGCGCAAGGCCATCGGAGGTCAGCTTTATGTGCCGACCACTTGGCTCAATCAATTTTTTTCCTAACTTCTTCTCTAGATTCGAAATGCGCTTACTCACCGCAGATTGACTAATATAGAGTTGGCTGCCCGTACGGCTCATGGTTTTTTCTTTACTGAGCACAAGTAACGTCTCAATACCTTCAAGCAACATAATAATTAATGAAAGTTAGGAATGGTTGAAATAATTTAGCGAATTGTACAAGAATTGGCGAATCAAATGAGTATAAATGAGAGGAGCCGACACTCAGTCGACTCCATGACCGAATCATGTAATTTGTGTTTAACGATTAATTGCGAAAGTTGGCAGGGATAGATGCCAACGAATAGCACCGAGACGTATAATGAGCGTTGAGATTACACCAGCGAGTAAAGCCGTTGAGTGGTCATAACCCATGTTTACCGCCATCGTATGGAAGATGCCGCCAATAATACATGCCGTAGCGTAGACTTCGCTTCTTAATACCATAGGAACTTCGCGAGCCAGCACATCACGTATAATACCACCACCACAACCAGTAATGACTCCCATGATCACGGCGACCATCCCAGACGCGTTGTAAGCGAGGGCTTTCTCTACACCTATTCCTACAAATACTGCAAGGCCGATCGCATCACAGACGGGTAATACCCACCATGACAGCCGTTTTGGTCTGCGTACAACGAGCATGGTTAGTAGACACGTAACAAATATCACCCATAAGTACGTAGTATCTGTTATCCAAAATACAGGAGTGGCACCTAGCGCCATGTCTCGGATTGTTCCGCCACCAATAGCAGTCACACTGCCGAGAACGATAACGCCGAATGGATCCATTTTTAAACGGCCCGCCAGTAACACGCCAGAGATAGCGAAAACAGCGGTACCGAACAAATCGATCATATAAAGCAGCATGGAGTCCATGTTACTTAGTACCTTTATATAGTGTGAGAAAAAATGGGCGGAAATTGTACGGTATTTGCCACGAAATCGTTAGCGTTTTTGACGAACGCTTTTAAAGTGCTCACACACTTCTGTGATCGCATTTAGTGTGCGTGGGGTTGGGCGGTTAATCCAATCTGAGTTTAGAGACCAGATGTGTTTATTTCTAAGTGCGGGAAGCTCATTGCTCCACTCTGCCCACATACCATCATTACTCATTGCGTGACGAGAAGTAAAAATAACCTCTGGTTGGCGAGTGATGACCTGCTCGATGCTGACCTGAGGATAAGGCGCGCTGGATGCTGCGAAAATGTTTTCACCACCGCAAAAAGTAAAGACTTCACTTGGCCAGTTCTTCCCGGCGACAGTGATGATAGGCTTTTCACTCAACTGATAAAAGTAACGAACTTTCTCGTGCGTGTTGTACTTCTCTTTTAGTGTATTCAGTTGCGTTCTAAAATCTTCAGCGGCCTTTTGTCCTATTTGCGGGGTTTCGCTGTATTGGCTTAGCTGCTCGATATTATTGGCGATATCTTCCAGTGAGCCTGTAGTGGAATAATAGATAGGAATGCCGAACTGTTTAATTTTCTCCAGCTCTTTTGCCGGGTTTCCTGCCGGCCAAGCAATGACTAAATCCGGTTGAAGAGCAATAATGCGCTCTAATTTAATTCCTTGGTAATTAGAGACTCTTTCCAGCTGCTTTGCCTGCTCTGGATAATCACTCATTTCGCTGACAGCAACAAGCTTGTCTCCTAGCCCTGCCGCAAAGGCAATTTCAGTGGCATGCGGAGCTAAACTTACAATGCGTTGCGCTGGTGTTTGGGCGAAGGTCGCTGTCGAAACAAACAGCGTTAATGCGAAGCATAGTTTATTCATCATAATCCTTGATAAATCATTCCTAAAAGCAGACTTTGGATAGCTATCCAAACGAAGACTCGCCAAACGAGCAGCGTATGTATTTGTGAAAGGTGAATAGCCGATGGGGCGATTCGTCCACCGATTTTTGCGCGTTCCGCACGTATACCTTGATAGATAGCAGGGCCGCATAAAGAGAGTTGTAGTTTGTGTCCGATGGTACACAACACCCAGGCGGGCCCGGGTAGTGGCCAAGACTTCGCTTGTTGCTGTACACCAGAAAGCACATTGCTTACGTTCTTTCCTACAGCTAAAAGTATGGCAAAGAGACGAAGTGGAATAATATCCAGAGCGGCAACCAGCTGAACGGCAGGTTTACCAAAGGGCAAATATTGGCGTCGGCTAGGGGACCAAACTCGAGCTAACTCTGTGGCTAGTCGATACATTAACGCACCAATACCACCTGCTAGTGCGTACCAAAATAACACACCGATTACGTTGCGGCTGTATCCCATAATCACAGCTTCTGAGCTTGCTTTACCTATGCCGATGCTCGAGAGGCTGTCAGTATCGCGATTAAGGTATGGTCTTAGTAATTGTCGGCACTGAGCTTTGTCTTCTCTCGACATACTTGTGACGAGTTGTTTCGTTAAGGCTTCGCTGTTGCGCCAGTCCAAAGCAATGATCAATAGCACTAGTTCGTATAAAGGCACTTGCCAAACGAATGGCTCCACGGCAATCAGCAAGATCAAGCAAGGCAATAGCATCAAGCCCAATGCAAGACTGCCGGAGGTCAGGCTCTGTGAGTAACTATGATTATTGTTTACTTTGTTGGCGAGGTTCTCAGCTAACTTTCGCCATAAAGTGATGGGATGCGATGAACGGGGGATTGGTAAAATAAGGTGAAAGAGCAGTGCGCCCCACATAATAAGGAGCGCACCGTTGGCATAAAATGACTGAAAAACATCTTCCATGAATGAGTCGTTTACTTAATGAGTTCCAGCATTTTGAATACCATTTCAGAAGAGCTTTTTGCTGCTAGCGGTAGGAACTCATCAAAGCTCATTGGTGACTCTTTATCAGCGACATCAGAGATTGCGCGCACAACAACAAACGGCGTGTTGAATTGGTGACAAGTCTGAGCGATAGCAGATGCTTCCATTTCTACCGCGATAACGGATGGGAAGTGCTTACGAATAAACTCTTGGCGTTCAGCGGTGCAAACAAATGCATCACCAGTACAGATCAGGCCGCGAACTGCATGAGTGTTTTCCATTTGCGCTAGTGCCTTTTCTGCTAAATCCATTAGCTTTTCATCCGCTTTGAATGCAGCAGGCTGGCCAGCCATTTGGCCAATTTCATAACCAAAAGCGGTCACGTCTGCATCGTGATGACGAACTTCTGTTGAGATAACAACATCACCTAGATTTAGGCTTGAATCGAAGCCACCAGCAGAGCCTGTGTTAATCACAACATCTGGCTGGTATTCATCAAGAAGAATGGTAGTGCCTACTGCAGCTGCAACTTTACCGATACCTGATTGTAGTACGACTACTTCTACATCATTAATTTGACCAGAGAAAAACGTACAACCTGCTTTATTTACGGTTTTGCAGTTTGTGATTGCTTCTTTCAGGATGGTCACTTCTTGTTCCATCGCACCGATGATACCAACTTTCATAACACTCTCTTTCGGTAAATATTTTAGTTGGCCGAGAGTATAGCACTCCCCGTGAGCAGTTTTCTATTTGATGAGCTTAGCTTGAGTGAGCTTTTCTCGTAATTGTTCGGCGCGCTTTCTGTTTACGCCAAAGTCAGAATAGCCCACACGTGACTCTGAGCGAACAATCAGTTTGTCTCCTGCTACTTTTAATTCGAGGTCATCCACGAAGCGCATGATTTTAGATGTGCATTCTATCCGAAGGTAATCACCCTCTTTTACCGCGGTTTTGGTGCCAGGAAGTTGAAGCGCGGCTTGCTCAATGGCATCTAACGTTGCGGACTCAGTGAGCAAAAAAGGTGCTAATTGAAACTTGTCTCTTGAGTCCTGAGTTGAAACGCAATTTGGTTTGTCACCACAAGGTGATTGAGAACGATCTGGCATACTGGTGACTCCTTGGCTGCAGGCTGTAAGGCTGAGTAAAGCGATGGAAAGGAGAGCGGCTTTTTTCATTGTATTTACTCTTATAATTTTGCTTCTAATTATATGGATACAAAAGAAAAAGGATCCAATAATAGGATCCTTTTTGTGATGTTAGCTGTGATTAGACTTCTAGGTAATCAAGAATGCCTTCTGCCGCTTTTCGCCCTTCATCAATGGCGGTTACGACGAGGTCTGAGCCACGGACCGCATCACCGCCAGCGAAGATTTTCGCATTGCTGGTTTGGTACATGAACGCTTGCTCAACAGGTGCTTTGATACGTCCCCATTGGTCTAGATCGACACCATACGGTTCCAACCAGTCCATTTTGTGTGGCTGGAAACCAAATGCCATGATCACGGCATCCGCAGGCAATACATGTTCACTGCCTTCCACTGGTTCTGGTCTGCGACGACCTGCATCATCGGGCTCACCTAAAGCAGTTTTTACCACTTTAACGCCCGATACGTTACCTGAGGCGTCGACCTCCACACCGAGTGGTTGCAGGTTAAACATGAACTTCACGCCTTCCTCTTTAGCGTTTTTTACTTCTCGACGTGAACCTGGCATGTTGGCTTCGTCACGACGATAAGCACAAATCACGTTGGAGGCTCCTTGGCGAATAGAGGTTCGTACACAGTCCATTGCGGTATCGCCACCACCAAGCACGACCACTTTCTTTCCTGCCATGTCGATAAAAGGTTGGTTGTTCTCAAGCTCCATGACTTTGTAGGTATTCGAAATTAAAAATGGCAGCGCGTCATACACACCCGGCGCATCCTCATTTTCTAGTCCTGCACGCATGTATTTATAGGTGCCAACGCCTAAGAAAATGGCATCGTACTCATCGATTAGATCTTGCATTTGTACATCTTTACCGACTTCCACGTTCATGCGGAACTCGACGCCCATTTCAGTGAACACACGGCGACGATTTTCCATTACCCCTTTTTCAAGCTTGAACGAAGGGATACCGAAAGTCAGTAGTCCGCCGATTTCCGGGTAGCGGTCAAACACGACTGGCTTAACGCCATTGCGCACTAGGATATCAGCGGCTGCCAAGCCTGCTGGGCCAGCTCCAATGATTGCGACCTTTTTATCGGTCCACTCCACCTTGGACATATCTGGCTTCCAGCCCATTTCAAAGGCTTTGTCGGTAATGTACTTTTCTATATTACCGATGGTGACGGCACCAAAGTCATCATTAAGCGTGCATGAACCTTCACATAGACGGTCTTGAGGACAAACGCGTCCACATACTTCAGGTAAACTATTGGTTTGATGCGATAGTTCAACCGCTTCAAGAATACGACCTTCATTGGCAAGTTTTAACCATTGAGGGATGTAGTTGTGGACTGGGCATTTCCATTCACAATATGGGTTGCCACAATCTAAGCAGCGATCCGCTTGTGCAGTCGCCTGCTGCTTAGTAAACGGTTCATAGATTTCAACGAACTCGATCTTACGAACTTTGATAGGCTTTTTCGCAGGATCTACACGCTGCACATCGATAAATTGATAAACGTTCTGGCTCATGATTCAAACATCCTCCATGATTACTGTGCTTGAACACGCAGCTCTGCAGCACTGCGGCTCTGGTGACCAAGTAGCGTGCGAAGATCTGCCGCTTGTGGTTTCACCAAATAGAACTTTGGAATCCATTCATCAAAGTTCGCCAAAATATTTTCTGCGTGGCTCGACCCTGTTTCTTCAAGGTGTTCCGCAATCAGCCCGCGCAAATGCTCTTGGTGGATGTATAGATCGGACAATGAAATGGCTTCGACAGATTCAGTATTGACTCGACCTTCAAAGCTCTGGTTTTCATCCAGAACATAGGCAAAGCCTCCGGTCATACCTGCACCAAAGTTCACGCCTGTTGCGCCTAGAATGGCAACAATACCGCCTGTCATGTACTCACAAGCGTTATCGCCAGCTCCTTCAATGACGGCAATCGTACCTGAGTTACGTACCCCAAAACGCTCACCCGCTTTACCTGCTGCGAACAGTTTACCGCCCGTTGCGCCGTACAAACACGTGTTACCAATAATGGTGGCTTCATGACACTTGAACGCTGTACCTAAGTGAGGCTTAATGGCGATCTTGCCGCCTGCCATGCCTTTCCCTACGTAGTCATTCGCATCACCTGTGAGGTAAAGCTCTACGCCACCCGCATTCCAAACGCCAAACGACTGGCCGGCAGTGCCGTCAAGATAGATTTTGATAGGGGAAGCCGCCAAACCTTGGTTGCCATAGCGCTTCGCTATTTCTCCAGATAAGCGTGCACCCACAGAACGATCAGTGTTGATGACATTGTAGAAGAAACTTGCCGATTGGCTGTTTTCTACTGCATGCATGGCATCATCAATGATCTTTTGATTGAGCTCAGCTTTATCAAACGGTTTATTTGGTTCCGTCCAAAACAGCGGATGACCTTCAGGCGAGACGGGAGCTTCTAGAATGTTGGATAGATCCAATTTGGTTTGCTTCGCGGTAAAGCCTTCTACTGCTTCAAGTAAATCGGTACGACCAATCAAGTCCGTCAGTTTTTCAACGCCTAGCTCAGAAAGCAGCTCGCGCACTTCTTCTGCCAGCCCGGTGAAGTAGTTCATCACCATTTCAGGTAAGCCTTTGAAGTACTCTTTACGCAGCGTTTCGTCTTGAGTCGCAACCCCTGTTGCACAGTTGTTGAGGTGACAAATTCGCAGGAACTTACAACCCATAGCAACCATTGGCGCGGTACCAAATCCGAAGCTTTCTGCACCTAAAATTGCGGCTTTAACCACGTCTAAACCAGTCTTTAGACCACCGTCTACCTGTAGGCGGATCTTATGACGCAGACCATTAGCAACCAGTGCTTGTTGTGTCTCTGCCAACCCCAACTCCCAAGGGCTACCAGCGTATTTTACCGAAGTTAATGGGCTTGCTGCGGTACCACCGTCGTAACCCGAAATGGTAATAAGATCAGCGTAAGCCTTGGCTACGCCCGTTGCGATGGTGCCGACACCTGGCTCGGAGACGAGTTTTACCGAAACCAGCGCATTCGGGTTGACTTGTTTAAGGTCGAAGATCAGCTGGGCCAAATCTTCAATTGAATAAATATCGTGGTGCGGAGGAGGGGAGATCAGAGTCACGCCTTGTACCGAATAACGCAGCTTTGCGATTTCAGCGGTGACTTTGTGTCCTGGTAGCTGACCACCTTCACCTGGTTTAGCTCCTTGCGCTACCTTGATTTGTAGTACATCCGCATTCGTCAGGTAATGAGGTGTTACACCAAATCGGCCTGAAGCAATTTGCTTGATGCGCGAGTTACGTTCAGTGCCGAAACGGCGAGGATCTTCACCGCCTTCACCGGAGTTTGAATAGCCACCAAGACGGTTCATCGCAGTCGCGAGTGCTTCATGCGCTTCAGGGCTAAGTGCGCCAATGGACATGGCCGCAGAGTCGAAGCGTTTGAACAGTTCGGTTTTCGGCTCTATTTGCTCAAGTGGCAGCGGTGAGTCTGATTTTTTCAGCGACATTAAGTCACGCAGCATGGCAACAGGGCGTTGGTTTACCTGCTTAGCAAAGCTCTGATAGTCGTTACTTTCGCCAGATTTAACGGCCTGTTGCAGCGTGCCGACAACATCCGGGTTGTAAGCATGATACTCACCTCCATGGACATACTTTAACAAGCCGCCATGATCAATCGATTTACGTTTCGCCCATGCTTTGCGAGATAAGTTTGTAAGATCTTGCTGGAAGTCGTCAAAATTTGCGCCTTCAATACGAGTTGTGACGCCTTTAAAACACTGGTCGACCACATCTTGGCTCAAGCCAACTGCTTCAAACAGTTGTGAGCAGCGGTAAGAGGCGATGGTTGAGATCCCCATTTTCGACATGATCTTGTACAGGCCTTTGTTGATGCCGTATTGGTAATTTTGCATCACATCGCGATAGTCTTTTTCTAGCGCTTTATCATCAATCAGTTTGCCTAGTGCTTCATAAGCTAGGTATGGGTAAATTGCAGTGGCGCCAAAGCCAAGCAAGACAGCAAATTGGTGTGGGTCACGTGCAGTTGCGGTTTCGACTACAATGTTGGCATCGCAACGTAAGTTCGCATCAATCAAACGAGTTTGAACGGCGCCGACTGCCATTGCCGCTGGAATTGGTAACTTGCCTTTGACCAAAGCGCGATCTGAAAGTACCACTAAAACCGTGCCTTCACGTACGACTTGCTCTGCTTGCTCACAGAGATCATTAATGGCTTGTTTAAGATCTTTCTCTTGTGGGTCGTAGTTGATATCTAGAATGGTATTACGGTAGTGATCGTCACCAAGCTCGAGCAGTTGCTGCATGTCTGAATAAAGCAGTACAGGCGAATCAAATGTTACGCGATGCGCGTGGCCATCGGTTTCACAGAAGACATTCATTTCCTTACCGATACTGGTTGCCAGTGACATCACGTGTTTTTCACGCAGTGGATCGATCGGTGGATTGGTGACCTGAGCGAACTTCTGGCGGAAGTAGTCAGTTACCAAGCGCTCTTTTGAGGAGAGCACTGCCATTGGAGTATCGTCACCCATAGAACCAACGGCTTCTTGGCCCATTTCTCCGAGTACACGCAGAACTTGGTCGACTTCTTCGTTCGTCATCGCGAATTGCTTTTGATAAGTCTTAAGTAAGTCTTCATCAAAGCTGCGCTCGCCTACTTGATCCTCAGGTAGCTGAGAAAATGGTGTGAGTTTGCGAACGTTGTTTTCCATCCATTCGCGATAAGGGTGACGAGATTTCAGATCATTATCGATCTCGCTAGACTGCCAAAGCTTACCTTTACGAGTGTCGATGACGAGCAATTCACCCGGCCCTACACGCCCTTTTTCGGCAACTTCATCTGGGGCGTAATTCCAAATCCCTACCTCAGATGCCAGAGTGATCAACTTGTCTTTGGTAATTACATAACGTGCAGGACGCAGACCATTTCGGTCTAGGTTACAAGCAGCATAACGACCATCGGACAGTACGATACCTGCAGGACCATCCCATGGTTCCATGTGTTTGGAGTTGAAGTCGTAAAACGCCCGCAGATCCGGATCCATATCTGGGTGGTTTTGCCATGCAGGCGGCACAAGCATACGCATGGCACGGAAGATATCCATGCCGCCAGCTAAGAAGAGATCCAGCATATTATCTAAGCTGGAGGAGTCTGAACCGGTCTCGTTCACAAATGGTGCTGCAGTTTGAAGATCGGGCAGCAGTGGTGACGAGAACTTGTAAGCGCGCGCGCGCGCCCATTGGCGGTTACCTTCAATGGTGTTGATCTCACCGTTATGAGCAAGATAGCGGAACGGCTGAGCCAATGGCCAACGCGGTTGAGTGTTGGTAGAAAAACGCTGGTGGAAAAGGCAGATAGCAGATTCCATGCGTAGATCAGCAAGATCAAGATAGAAGCGCGGTAAGTCCGCAGGCATGCACAAGCCTTTATACACCAAAACTTGTGTCGACAAGCTACAGATGTAGAAGTCAGGGTCTTCGGTGATTTGTTTCTCGATGCGACGACGTGCGATGTAGAGACGACGCTCAATGTCACGTTCGCGCCAACCTGCCGGAGCAGAGATAAAGACTTGTTGAATGTCTGGAAGTGAATCGGCGGCGATTGGGCCGAGTACTTCTGAATTAGTTGGTACTTCACGCCAACCGGCCACTGTTAGCGTCTCTTGCGCAAGTTCTCTGTTGACGATGTCTTTAGCGAGTTGAGCTTTGACCGGATCTTGGTTGAAGAAAATCATCCCTACGGCGTATTGCTTGCCAAGGTTGAAACCATTTTCTTCGGCAATAAGACGTAAATAGGAATCGGGCTTTTGTAATAGAAGACCACAACCATCACCGGTTTTACCATCGGCGGCAATACCACCACGGTGGGTCATTCGGTCAAGTGCAGAAATTGCTGTACGAACCAGCTTGTGGCTTTGTTCGCCTTCCATATGCGCGATCAAGCCAAATCCACAGTTGTCTTTCTCAAGACTTGGATCATAAAGAGCCATTGCAATTCTCCCTTTGCTTATCCGTCATCCCGACAGATATATCAACACTGCTTACGTTGATCGTGATGACTAAATATGCATCATCTTTTATGGTTTTATGTGTATTTATTCAATAAAAGCTGTGAAATATTTAACATTTTTTGAGTGTTTTATTTTCATCAACTTCACAAGCTATAGCTTATTGTAAAAAAGGTCAAGTTATTAGTGGATAATCACGTGAATATGCGATTTACCATTTAATAAGCTAAAATAGTTTAATGATTTCAAATAGATAGAAAATTGATTGTTACAAAAAAGTAACATTTGATTCTGTGGGAAATAAAAAAGACCAGCATAAAATGCTGGTCAAAATAGAAAGATTGGAAGGAATTGTTTTCTTTCTTTGCTAATAGCCATCGATATCGCTGATGGCTATTTATGGCATTGAAAGAGGGAAGCGTGAATACTTCCGTTAAGCAGAAAGCATCAGTGAATCTGCTTTTGCTTCTAGGTTTGTGCCATCCATTAGGTAGTCATCGATAGCACGAGCACATTCGCGACCTTCGTTGATACAACGAACCACCAAAGATTGGCCTGTTCGCATATCACCAGCAGCAAATACGCCTTCTTGGTTAGTAGCAAAACCTTGAGTTGCTACGTTACCGCGATCATCTAGCGCGATATCCAGTTGAGCAAGCACGCCTGTAGGTTCTGGGTGTAAGAAGCCCATTGCTAGGAATGCCATATCACATGGGATCACTCGCTCGCTGCCTTCTACTTCTTTGAAACTTGGGCGCTCGCCTGGTTTTGCATCTTGCCAAACGATATCAGCAAGACGAAGGCCTGTGACTTCACCTTTGTCATTTCCGATGAACTCTTTGGTCAGGATGTTCCAGTGACGATCGACACCTTCTTCATGAGAGCTCGAAGTACGTAGGATCATTGGGTATTGAGGCCAAGGCATATTGGCTGGGCGCTTCTCTGGTGGAATCGGCATGATTTCCACTTGAGTTACGCTTGCTGCGCCGTGACGGTTTGACGTACCTACACAGTCTGAACCAGTATCACCACCACCAATGACAACCACATGTTTACCTTTTGCGTGAATCTCTTCCGTTTTCAGGTCCATGTTATTTGCACGTCGGTTGTTTTGACCTAGGAATTCCATTGCGAAGTGAACGCCTTTGAGCTCACGACCCGGAACTGGCAAATCACGTGGAACCGTTGAGCCACCCGTCAGTAGAACCACATCGAACTCTTGACGCAGTTGCTGAGCATTTACATCAACACCGACGTGTTGGTTTACTTTAAACTCAACGCCAGCTTCTGCCATTAGATTGATCTTACGATCAATGACTTCCATGCTCAGTTTAAAATCTGGAATACCGAAACGCAGCAGACCACCAACCTTCTCGTCTCGCTCGAATACTGTCACGGTATGGCCTGCGCTGTTTAGCTGCTCAGCAGCCGCAAGACCAGCAGGTCCAGATCCAATGATCGCCACCGTTTTACCAGTGCGAGAACGTGGCGTTTTTGGCTTGGCGTACCCTTCACGATACGCCGTTTCTACGATGGTTTTCTCGATATTACAGATAGTGATTGGGTCTTGGTTGATGCCAAGTACACAAGCACTTTCACATGGAGCAGGGCAAACACGACCAGTGAACTCTGGGAAGTTATTGGTTGAGCTTAGAATGTTCCATGCTTCTTCCCAGCTATCACGATAAACCGCATCGTTAAACTCTGGGATGATGTTACCGATAGGGCAGCCGTTATGACAAAACGGCACACCACAATCCATACAACGAGACGCTTGAGTATTGATCTTGTCACCAAACTCCTCGTTCAGAACGAACTCTTTGTTGTTCTTGATGCGTTCAGCTGGGTCGATCTTCTGTGGTAGTTCACGACCATGCTCTAAAAATCCAGTAGGCTTACCCATTATACGGCCTCCACTTGAGTTTCGTTTCCTTGAGACTGTGCTTCAGCTTTACGCTTTTGAAGCACCGCTTTATAGTCACGCGGCATTACCTTAACCATAGAGGCTAGGCTTGCTTCAAAGTTGTCTAGGAAAGACTGAGCGACTTCACTTCCTGTGAATTGAACATGCTTAGTTAGCATGTCGAGTAATAGATCTCTGTCTTCTTGCTCGATTGGATCTAGGTCTACTAACTCTGGGTTCAGTTTCGACTCAAAGTCGCCTGATTTATCCCATACGTAAGCCACGCCGCCACTCATACCTGCGGCAAAGTTACGACCTGTTGAACCAAGGATAATTGCTGCACCGCCCGTCATGTATTCACAACCGTGGTCACCGACGCCTTCTACTACTACTTTCGCGCCTGAGTTACGAACACAGAAACGTTCGCCAGCCATACCGCGAATGAAAGACTCACCCGAAGTGGCACCGTAGAAACACACGTTACCAACCACGATGTTATCTTCTGCGACAATGCTTGATTTCGCATCTGGGTAAAGTACTAACGTACCGCCAGATAAGCCTTTACCCCAGTAGTCGTTCGCGTCGCCTTCTACTTCGAACTTCACGCCCTTAGCTAGGAATGCGCCGAATGACTGACCCGCTGAACCTTTGAACTTCACGTTCATTGGCTGAGGTAGACCCGCATCTTTATACACTTTCGAGATTTCGTTCGACAGCATGGTGCCCGCAGAACGGTCAGTGTTGACGATAGGGAATTCGGCATTCACCGCCTCGCCTTTCTCGAGAGCAGGAATCGCCGCTTGAATCAGCTTACGGTCTAGTACCGATTCCAGATTGTGGTTCTGTTGCGTTTGGTTATGGATACCGTCTGACTCACGTGGTTGTTCAACGTGTAGAACAGGAGACAGATCTAGGTTCTTGTATTTCCAGTGAGAAACGTCTTGGCGAATCTTCAGCTTCTGACCTTGACCGACCATCTCATCAATAGTGCGGAAGCCAAGTTCAGCCATGATTTCACGTAGACCTTGTGCCATGTATTGGAAGAAGGTTACGACGTCTTCTACGCGACCATCAAAGCGCTCGCGAAGCGTCTTGTTCTGAGTTGCGATACCAACAGGACAGGTGTTCTTATGACACTTACGCATCATGATACAACCTTCAACCACCAATGCTGCGGTTGCTACGCCCCATTCTTCTGCACCTAGTAGTGTTGCCACAGCAAGGTCACGAGGTGTCTTCATCTGACCGTCCGCTTGAACCACGATACGGTTACGTAGACCGTTCTTCAGTAGGGTTTGGTGTGTTTCTGCCAAGCCAAGTTCCCAAGGAAGACCAGTATGACGGATTGAAGACATTGGTGATGCACCAGTTCCGCCGTCGAAACCTGCGATAAGTACAACGTCCGCTTTCGCTTTAGCAACACCAGAAGCGATCGTACCTACGCCAGCTTCCGATACCAGCTTCACGTTTACACGACCCGCGCGGTTCGCGTTCTTCAAATCGTAGATAAGCTGAGCCAAATCTTCGATTGAGTAGATATCGTGGTGTGGTGGCGGCGAGATAAGACCGACGCCCGGAGTTGAGTGACGTGTAGCACCGATCCAGTCATCTACTTTATCGCCTGGTAGCTGACCACCTTCACCTGGTTTCGCACCTTGAGCCATCTTGATTTGTAGCTCATCAGCGTTGGTTAGGTAGTAAGAGGTTACGCCGAAACGACCCGAAGCTACCTGCTTGATTGCAGAGCGTTCCCAATCGCCGTTCTCTTTGCGCTCGAAACGCATTGGGTCTTCACCACCTTCACCAGAGTTGGATTTCGCGCCAAGACGGTTCATCGCAACAGCTAGTGTGGAGTGTGCTTCGTAAGAAATAGAACCGAATGACATAGCACCCGTCGCGAAGCGTTTCACGATGCTTTCAATTGGCTCGACTTCGTCGATAGAGACAGAGCCGGCTGGGTTCTTAATAAACTCAAGCTGGCTACGCAGAGTTACCGCGTTGTCACCTTGTTTATCGACTGCTGTCGCGTACTGCTTGAACTGATCGTAGTTCTTATTGCGCGTAGACTCTTGTAGTAGAGAAATGGTTTCTGGGTTGAAGAGGTGCTTCTCGCCACGCTGTTTCCATTGGTAAACACCACCCACATCCAGCATTTGAATTGGGATTTCGCGTTGTGGATAACCGATGCGGTGACGAACGAGCACTTCTTTAGCAATATCGTCAAGGGTGAGACCTTGGATACGAGAAACTGTACCTGTGAAGTACTTGTCTACCACTGACTTATGAATACCTAAGGCTTCGAAGATTTGCGCACCGTGGTACGACTGCAGGGTTGAGATACCCATCTTCGAGAAGATCTTCAGAAGACCGCCATTGATCGCTTTACGGTAGTTGTTGAACAGATCACGAGGGTTCGCTTCTGGATCCAGCTTCTTCGTGCGTTGTAGTTCAATGATAGTTTCGATAACTAGGTAAGGGTTAACCGCATTTGCACCATAGCCAATAAGGGTTGCAAAGTGGTGCGTTTCACGCGCGTCACCGGTTTCAACCACGATGTCACACTTCGCACGTAGGCCTTTACGGATCAGGTGGTGATGTACTGCGCCAACTGCCAGCATTGCTGGGATCGCCGCGTGGTTTGAGTTCACTGCACGGTCAGTTAGCAGGATGATTGAGTAACCATCAATAACCGCATCTTCTGCGTATTGGCAGATACGTTTTAGTGCGCGCTCAAGCTTGCCTTGGTCTTCACTGGCTTGGAATACGATATCCAGTGTCTTCGCCTGAAGATGCTCGTTGTCAATAGCACGCAGTTTCTCAAGCTCAGAGTTCGCCAGAACAGGCGATTCCAATTCTACTTTCTGACAGTGAAGTGGTGTTTCAGTCAGAAGGTTTTGGTCTTTACCCAAGTAAGTGTTCAGCGACATCACCATACGCTCACGGATCGGATCGATCGGTGGGTTAGTTACCTGTGCAAACAGTTGCTTGAAGTAGTTTGAAAGATGTTGCGACTGATGAGATAGCACTGCAAGAGGCCAGTCGGCACCCATGGCTGATAATGGCTCTTTACCTTCATTTGCCATTGGAACGATGATTTCGTTCACTTCTTCAGTACTTACGCCAAACGCTTGTTGGCGGTGTAGAAGATGTTCTGGCTTAGGTTGGCTGAATTGGTTGCTCGCATCTGGCAGCTTCTTCAAGCTTAGTAGGTTTTCTTCTACCCACTTTTCGTAAGGCTGTGCCGTTGCGATGGTGTCTTTCACTTCTTCATCAGAGATGATGCGACCTTGCTCTAAGTCTGCAACGAAGATGCGACCTGGTTGTAGACGACCGCGGAACTCAACGTTCTCTGGTTCAATATCCACAACACCAGATTCAGATGCCATCACTAGGAAGTTGTCTTTGGTCACTGTGTAGCGAGAAGGGCGCAAACCGTTACGGTCGAGTGTTGCACCAACTTGAACGCCATCAGTAAAACATACTGAAGCAGGGCCATCCCATGGTTCCATGATGTTCGCATGGTACTGATAGAACGCGCGACGCTTAGGATCCATGTTTTTGTTTTCTTGCCATGCTTCCGGAATCATCATCATCAATGCGTGTGGCAGGCTGCGACCAGAAAGAACTAGGAGCTCAAGTGCCATATCAAAGTTAGATGAATCCGAACTGCCTTCTTGACAAATAGGAAGCAGCATGTCGATTTCAGCTTGGGTAAATAGATCGGATTCAATGATCGCCTCACGGGCTTTCATCCAGTTCAAGTTACCTCGAACTGTATTGATTTCACCGTTGTGGGCAATGTAACGGAAAGGCTGTGCAAGACGCCATTTCGGGAAGGTGTTGGTAGAGAAGCGAGAGTGTACCAGTGCCAGTGCGGTCACCATGGTCGGGTTTTGCAGATCAAGGAAGTACTGAGGGACTTGCTCGGTCGTTAACTGACCTTTGTACACCAATGTCTTGTAAGACATTGAGTTAATGTAGAAGTCATCACCAATGTTCGAAACGCTTTCTAGGCAAACACGTACAGTGTAGTTACGAAGTACGTACAGTTTGCGCTCTAGCTCTTCAGGTGTGATACCTGGACCACCAGAGATAAACACATGCTCAAACTGAGGTTCTGTGCTTAGCGGGTCGGCACCGATCATCGAGTTATCGGTTGGCAAAACGCGGTAGCCAATAACTTCAAGGTCTAGACGCTGAGCGTTGCGTTCTAGAATGTCACGGCATTGCTCGCGTTTGTATTCGTCTTTCGGGAAAAGTACGACACCCACACCATACTTTTCAAATGAAGGTAGTTTAATGCCGAGCTTAACGGCCTCTTCTAATAGGAATTCATGAGGTTTTTGTAGCAAGATACCCGCACCATCACCGCTGCATGGATCACAACCTTGACCACCACGGTGCTCCATGCGAGCTAGCATATCCAATGCTTGAGTCACTACTTCATGAGATTTACGGTTTTTAAGGTGAGCAACAAAACCGATACCACACGCGTCATGCTCCAATTCAGGAGTATATAGACCCTGTGGATTTTGCTCTCTATCTACCATAGATACATCCTTCCAGTTCAATGTCGACGCAAAAGCACCAGGCAGGCAAATGCCACCTAGACCATTGATTACGTCTTGTCCTTTATATTTATTATCGCCACCGATCTAGGTTGACCGATCTTGATTCCTTTCCGTATCTCGCAGGAAAAGTTTTGCGAGAAAAACAATCCTTGGTGGTATCCCTTTATTTATTGCCACTATTTAGTGATTTATATAGGTAGGAGTGGGATAACACCGACAAATCCCGCAGTGTACTTTGTAATAAAAGTCACAAAAATAACGGGGTTGTGTAAGTATCCTACAATTTTGTCACTTCAGAATGCAATGAAAAAGTCGACGTTGTGACCCAATTTTTTCGTTTAATTATGCATTTTTAGTTTAACATTTACGCAACATGAACGTTTTTTATCTGTATTTATGC
The DNA here is from genome assembly GCF_021728155.1 of Vibrio sp. J2-4. Lineage (NCBI taxonomy): Bacteria > Pseudomonadati > Pseudomonadota > Gammaproteobacteria > Vibrionales > Vibrionaceae > Vibrio > Vibrio sp. J2-4. Next base: position 83,449 of record NZ_JAKKCN010000004.1, on the reverse strand, counting down.
AGGTTTATTGATTTTGAGCCGTATGATGTTTGTTTGAATTGACTAGTATTGTGTGTTTTTTCTTGCAGGGATGTAATTTATTTACACAGATCGTAGTGAGATTGATTACGGTTCATTGTTGGTGAGAATTTATGCAGTTACATGAGTTGGTCAATACAATCGGCCAAGATCTTCAGCGTCGATACGGTGAAAAAGTCCATAAACTAACGTTGCACGGTGGATTTAGTTGCCCTAACCGAGATGGCACGATTGGTCGGGGAGGATGTACTTTTTGTAATGTGGCTTCGTTTGCGGATGAAGAAGTACAGATAAAGAGTATTCACGATCAGTTGAAAGATCGTGCGGGCGAAATTCATCGAGCGAAGAAGTATCTCGCTTATTTTCAGGCTTACACCAGTACTTATGCGGAAGTGCAAGTGCTGAAAAATATGTATGAAGAAGCACTAAAAGCGGCTGATATTGTGGGATTGTGTGTCGGGACTCGTCCAGATTGCGTGCCTGATGCCGTATTAGATTTGCTGTCTGACTATGTACAGCAAGGTTATGAAATTTGGCTAGAGTTAGGGCTTCAAACCGCTAATAACGACACCCTTAAGCGCATCAATCGCGGTCATGATTTCGAATGTTATGCCGAGATCACCAAGCGTGCGCGTGCGCTAGGTATTAAAGTCTGTACTCATTTAATTGTTGGATTACCGAAAGAAAGCCGCGACGATAATATTGAGACGCTACAAAAAGTGTTAGCCGTGGGCACGGATGGCATTAAGTTACATGGCTTGCATATTGTGGAAGGCAGCACCATGGCGAAAGCGTGGCGTGCAGGACGATTAGAGGCGCAAGAGCTAGAAGAATATGTCGCAATTGCCAGTGAGATGATTCGTATGACGCCACCGGACGTGATTTACCATCGCGTTTCATCAGCAGCTCGTAGACCTACCTTATTATCGCCACTGTGGTGTGAAAATCGCTGGCTGGCGATGACTGAAATTGGTCGAGCCCTCAGTGAACATGGTGCTCAAGGAAGCCTAACGGGAAACGCTTTTATCTATACTAAACCGGAATTAATAGCAGATCGCTCAATAAATAACTGATATATTTTAACCAGTTTTCTTTAAAGGTTTAAACGATGGATCAGTTACTCAATTGGCTTTGGGATGGTCAAGGCGGTTATGGCTATGTCGTCTTGTTATTAATTGCTAGCGTGTGCGCGTTAGCACTGATCTATTTGCACTTTCAAACATCACTTAAGCAACTCGTAACGGATTCACCCTATCCAGTCATAGTGCTGGATAGTGGCCATGCTCAGATCTTGTTATCTAACCAAGCTGCGATGCAGTTATTAGGTATTCGCTCTTTAGGTACGGGATATTTGTATCCCGCTTTATTCGATATTCGTGAGCTTGAGTCGTTTCTCGACAGTGTCTCTAGTCGTCATTTTAGCCAGCAGGTATTTGATTGGCGCTTATCTGAAAGCGAATCTATCAAGGTGGAGTTGTCAGGAAGAAAGAGTTTGCTGCGCAATCACCGTGTTTGGATCATCTACGCGCAGCCATATCAAGCCACTCATCAAGAGCAGCAACAAGAGCTTGCGCAATTAACGATTGCTCGTTCGGCACTAGACTCACTCTCTGAGTTAATTTGTACCCAAGATCGCCAAGGGAATTTATTAACGACGAACCGAGCATTTGATCAATTTTGGGAAGGGCGAAGGGAAGAAGCCTGCGCATCAAAGGTTTCCATGGGTGAGGCTAGCAGAAAGAGTGAGCGCAAGTGGACGACGGATCCACAAGGTCGCAGTTGCTTATTGGAAGTGAATCAAAATTCCCTTGTGTCACCGAGTGGTGAGCTGATCGGTACATTATCCATTAGTCATGATGTGACCGAGTGGCACAAAATGCAGCAAAACCTGAGAGATGAAATGGAGCGTCGTAAAGATACAGAAGTTGCATTGGCGCAAAGGGATACCATCTTACAAACTATTCTTGACGCTAGCCCTGACTCTATCGGTATATTCAATGAGAATATGGTCTATCAAGCGTGTAATAAACCGTTCGTTAATGCATTAGGTATTTCAGACGTGTCTGATTTGATCGGTAAGCGACTTCAAGATGTCATTCCTGAAGAGATGTACGCTCGCTTAGCTGCTAGTGATTTAGATGCATTGCGTCAGTCAGAGCCTGTCCGATACATAGATAAAGTCGTTAGCAGTGATGGCAAAAGTACGTGGTTTGATGTGGTGAAATCGCCCTTTAAAGATAAAGCTTCAGGAACGAATGGTGTGCTGATCATGGCGCGTGATATTTCTGAACGTTACCTTGCCGAACAAAAGTTGGAGAGAGCCAATTTAGAGTTAGAAAAGTTGAGCTTTATGGATAGCTTAACTCAGGTATCGAACCGACGCCGCTTCGATGAACAACTGCAGGTACTATGGTACCACCATACCCGCGAAAAGCTGCCGCTCACTATCATGTTGTGTGACATCGACTTTTTCAAAGATTACAACGACTGTTACGGCCATCAGCAAGGTGATGAAGCATTGGTCAGTGTTGCTACCGTATTCACAAAAGTCATCAATCGCTCTTCGGATTGTGTTGCGCGTTATGGTGGTGAGGAGTTTGGTTTTATCCTGCCGAATACCACAACGGAAGGCGCGAGCAATGTAGCGCAGCGTATTCATGAAAAAATTCGACAACTCGATATGGAGCACGACAGCTCAGAAGCATCGGAACGTCTCACGGTCAGTATCGGTCTTGTCTCTTATATTCCTCAACATGGTGATGAACCGGAAATGGGTATTGCCATGGCTGACAGTGCGCTATACCAAGCCAAAGCGGATGGACGTAATCGCACCTGTATTCACCCCAGTTCTTACTAACGCTTTGTGACCGCTTGCTCTAAGTTGATAGCTGATTGTTTAAATCGCCGTATTAAACACGTTAAACTTACCGAAGCCTGTGCGTTCGTTGGTTAACTTATCTTTTTATCTTGTTTAGCAGCCGCAGTTCGCACTACGTATTTTTCACTAATCACACAGACCTAAATTGCGTTAGGCCGAATATGTCTGCTCGTTTTTTATCATTGAAGGGCAACATCTAGCCAGCACCATGGAGTAGTTAATGAAACCCATGAAAAATCTCGCCCAGTATTATGTCGACTTGCTAGTCAAACTGGGGATTGTTCGTTTCTCGATTTTGCTGGCCCTTGCGCTGGTGGCATTAGCCGTTGTGGTGCAGGTGGGGATTACTTTAGCTCTCAAGGGGCGAGTCGACGATATCGACATTGTCCGTTCGGTGTTTTTTGGTCTCTTGATTACACCTTGGGCGGTTTATTTTCTTTCTGTTGTTGTTGATCAGCTAGAAGAGTCTCGCCAGCGTTTAACCAAGTTGGTGTCCAAACTGAAAGACATGCGCTCGCGAGACCAAGAACTGAATTATCAACTGCAACAAAACATCGAAAAGCTCAACCAAGAAATTGAAGAGCGCATTAAAGCAGAAGAAGCTCGAGAAGAGGCGATGCAAGATCTCGAAAACGAGGTGTTCCAACGAGAGCGTACTCAGTTAGAGCTTGCGGAACGCACTGCACTACTGCGTTCATTTATTGATGCCTCGCCAGACTTAATTTACTACCGCAATGCCGATGGTGTGTTCTCCGGTTGTAACCGGGCAATGGAAGAGCTAACGGGCAAGAAAGAGCACCAGTTAGTCGGATTAAGCCCTTGGGATGTGTATAGCAAAGAAATCGCTGAGCACATCGTTGATACTGACCAAAAGGTCTTCGCCGATAATCAAGCCATCACTTACGAGCAGTGGCTAGAGTATCCTGATGGACGCAAACATTACTTTGAACTGCGTAAAGTGCCGTTTTACAGCAAAGATGGTCGTCACCTTGGCTTGGTAGGTTTTGGCCGTGATATCACTGAACGTAAACGTCATGAAGAGTCGTTAGAGAAAGCAAGCCGTGATAAAACTACTTTCATCTCAACCATCAGTCATGAACTGCGAACGCCACTAAATGGCATTGTGGGCTTAAGTCGCATGCTTCTCGATAGTCCGTTGACAGAAGAGCAGCGCAAACACATGCAGACCATCAATGTGAGTGCGATTACGCTAGGTAACATCTTCAACGATATTATCGATATGGATAAGTTTGATCGCCGCAAGCTAGAACTATTACCTGCGCCACTTAACTTCGAAGACTTCGTCGCTGAGATTGAAAGCATCTCTGCTTTGATGGCGGAGCAAAAAGGGCTGCGTTTTGACTTAGAACGTTTGAGTGATTTACCAAAAGCAATTGAAGTGGATGCGACCCGTTTGCGTCAGGTAATTTGGAACTTGGTCAGCAACGCAATGAAGTTTACCAAAGAAGGTGGCGTTGTGATGACGGTGAGTGCGGATGTCGAAGACGATTTTGCCACCATTATTATGGAAGTGGAAGACACAGGTATTGGTATACCGGAAGATGAGCTTGATAAAATCTTCGCCATGTATTACCAAGTGAAATCAGGTAAAGACAACCTACATGCTGTCGGGACTGGTATAGGCTTGGCGGTGTCAAAACAGCTGATCAATATGATGGATGGTGACATTACTGTCGCTAGTGAAGAGGGTTTTGGTAGTACTTTTACCGTATCGATTCACGTTCCTATTGTGGAACTCGAAGAACCTGTCATTGATGCAAAACGCGACAATATGCATCTCAACATCTTTATGGTCGAAGACATTGAGCTTAACGTCACCGTGGCCAAATCGTTGCTTGAGAGCTTAGGACACTCCGTTACCGTGGCGATGACGGGACAAGAAGCGCTCGCGAACTTTGTGCCAGAAAAATATGACTTGGCGTTGTTGGATATTCAGCTGCCTGATATGACGGGCTTTGATGTCGCAAATTATTATCGCGAGCATTATAACAATCTGCCTCCATTGGTCGCCCTAACAGCTAATGTGATGAAAGATCGTCGTGAATATTTAGATAACGGTATGGATGATGCCATCAGCAAACCGCTTGCTGTGAATGCCATTCAGTCTGTAATTGATAAGTTCTTCGCGCATCAGGTAGAGCCGCAAGAGCAACCTGAGAGCGTTCCAGAAACAGTGGAAGAGCCGACTCCTTCTCCTGTGATTGAGACACACTTGCTCGATATGGATATGTTAGAGTCTTACGTCGACATTGTTGGTGCCAAGCCGGTCTACGACAGCATAAAAATGTTTGAAGACATGATGCCAGACTATATTGATGTCTTAGACTCAAACATGACGGCAAAAGATCAAGATGGGATTGTTTCTGAAGCGCATAAAATTAAAGGTGCTGCAGGTTCGATTGGCCTCAAACGTATCCAAAGTGTGGCGCAGAAAGCGCAATCTCCCGATATGCCAGCATGGTGGGAAAACATTTCAGACTGGGTTGAAGAGATCAAAAATGAATACCAAAACGATATTCAAGTCCTCAAAAGTTGGTTGGAACAAAGGAAATAACATGAAAAAAATCGCACCGTTGGCGTTGGTTATAGCATTGATGGCTGGCTGCAGTTCCGTTCCAAGTGTGAACTGGCAACAAAACAGTCAGATTACGATTAACCAGGTGAATGTCGAGCTCAAAAGTAACTTATGGGTGAACCTGATGCCGACCGTTGGGGAAGTGCAAGAGCAAAGCATTCAAGGATCACTTTACCTTGAAGGAGACCAGTTACTCCCAGCCAACCTGACTGCCGAAGCGCTTATCATCAAGCAAGGGGAAAAAGAGTGGTGGGTGGATGAAGACTCTTTAGAAACTCGAACTCATAGTGAGAGCCAATGGGAAGTAGCCTTCACGTCTCAGGTAGACGCAGACACAGAAAAATCGGTTGATATCGCGGTACTTTTAGACGACGCAGGTAAACAGCGCTGGTTAGTGGAAAAGTACGTGAAGATTAACAAGGTTTATTAGATTCAGTGATTGTCCGCTAATTGCTAAACCCAAAATAAAAGGGCTTGCTCAATGAGCAAGCCCTTTGCGTATTAGCGATTCAATTAGTCTTCTAGATCGCCACAGAAGCGGTAACCTTCGCCGTGGATAGTCGCGATGATTTCAGGAGTGCCTGAAACAGACTCAAAGTGTTTACGAATACGACGAATCGTTACGTCTACAGTACGGTCATGCGGCTTAAGTTCACGGCCAGTCATCTTCTTAAGAAGATCGGCACGAGTTTGAATCTTACCTGGGTTTTCACAGAAGTGAAGTAGAGCTCGGAACTCAGAGCGAGGGAGCTTGTAGCTATCACCAGCAGGGCTTACTAGAGAGCGGCTGTTGATGTCCAGTACCCAACCATTGAATTCATACTTTTCTACTGAGCGTTTCTCTTCTTGCACCGCGTTAGAGCTCATTGAGCGGCTAAGTAGGTTGCGAGCACGAATAGTCAGTTCACGTGGGTTGAATGGTTTAGTGATGTAGTCATCTGCACCAATCTCAAGACCTAGGATCTTGTCCACTTCATTGTCACGGCCTGTCAGGAACATTAAAGCAATGTTCGCTTGTTCGCGTAGTTCACGCGCTAACAGAAGGCCATTCTTGCCTGGAAGATTAATGTCCATAATAACCAAGTTGACTGAGTTGTCAGACAACACTTGGTGCATCTCTTCACCGTCACTGGCTTCAAAAACAGCGTATCCCTCTGCTTCAAAAATACTCTTAAGAGTGTTACGAGTTACTTGCTCATCTTCAACGATAAGAATCTGCGGGGTTTGCATTGGCGGTACCTAAATTTGTGACAAAATTGTGCTAATAGAATAAATTCTAGGCAAAAATATAACATACAGGTAATGTGATTTTGATAATAAATCAAGTTGATCAAAAAAACACTTCTTTCAGTTATCCGCCCTCCATGGAATTTTGCCAACTCACCAGTATCCAATGGCGACGTTTATTCTAAAGGGCTTGTTTACCTTTCATTTCCTACTTTCTGTGGGGCCTGAAACGTAAACACCCTAAGATATGGAGCGGATTTTATATTGTTAACAGCATGCTAACAATGCTCAAATGTTAATTCCATTCAGTTTGTTGATTTATATCAATTGATGAAATGTAACTGTTATTAATCGTTTAAGACTTATGATAGAAAAAAGTAATACGAACATAGACGCATCGTTATGGAATGCTTATTCAGAATCTTTTTTCAGATTCGAGGCCGAGTGGTACGTTTCAAACTACGCTGTGATAACCGCTTGGAACCCATACAGTAATTTGCGGTCCAAAGAAGAGAACTGCATAAGCAATCAAGCATTAGAAACACTGCTACAGCACGTTAATTACGCGCCTATCACAGTAGGTGACAGCTCTTTTACATGGTATGAGGAAAGCTTTGCCGTCGAGTTATCACCAGAGGCGGCGGTCGCATTGGCGAATGACTTTCAACAAAACGCGATTTACTACGTCATTGATGATCAACTTTACCTTATTGCGTGCTCACAGCCGAAAGTGTTGCATAAGTTAGGCTCCCTTAAGCCTCGACTCGTATAGGAAAGGATACTACTCACCGAAGCACTGCTTGGGTGAGAAAATTCACGGAGGAAATATGAGAGACATTACACCCGATATTTGTGACCAATTTGAAGACCAAGTTACCCTGCTTACTTTGCCACTGCAGAACTTTGGTCAACGCACCGCTTTTTACGGAGAAATTGTCACAGTGCGTTGCTATCACGACAACTCAAAAGTACGTGAAGTACTGGGCGAAGATGGAACGGGGAAAGTATTGATTGTTGACGGACATGGTTCGTGTCAGAAAGCATTGCTTGGCGATCAATTAGCAATACTCGGAATAGAAAATGGGTGGGAAGGCATTATTGTCTATGGTGCAATACGCGACGTAGCACAAATATCTCAGATGGACATTGGCGTGCAAGCACTTGGTACCAATCCGTTTAAGACAGAGAAGCGAGGTATGGGAGAGGTCAATGTGACTTTAACGATGCAAAACCAAATCGTGCAGCCGAAGCATTATGTGTACGCTGATTGGAATGGTGTGTTGATTTCAAAGCAAAAATTAGATTTCTAAAAACGAAAGCCTAAACCTACCTCAATACCTTGTTGCCAATCTTGGTAATCAAGAGTCGCGTGAAGATCCAGTTTATCGGTGATTTTTACGCGACTTGAAACTTCAGCTGCGAGGCTGCTGTCTTCTTGGCGAATACCTTCTGCAGTCTCATTCTTGTAAGAGCGAACCGTACTTTTTAGTGTGACACGATCATTGAAGTGATAGCTGATCCCACTCAAAAAACCGCTTTGGTTTTGGGTTGGAGAGTTGTTGACTCGTGCACCGACGTAAACGTCTACTGAGTCAAAGAGTTCGTACGCATAACCCGTGTCGATATTCCAAACATCGAAACTGTCAGATTGATAGCTGTCGCTGGAAATAAATAGTTTATGAGGAGAAGGGGATGTTTTGCCTGGAAGAGGCGGAAGCTCGTTTGCTAGACAAACGCCAGGCACAAAAAAAAGCAACAGAAAAAGCCCTCTTTTCATGCTCACCACTCCTTGTGTCAACTTTTTATTAGTATGTGCCCAAAGCTTCTCACTATTAAAGCATAGAATATGAAAGCTAGCTCACCTATTTTCTAAATAATTCGATCCTGTGAACATAGGTCACAGTTAAGTTGTTGTTAAGTGTCAACAACTCCCTTTCATAATTTGATCTTACGCTTTATGACGAAGATCAGACTAGTTATGGAGTAAAAAGTGAGACTGATGACGATGGGATGAGCCCCCTACAAAAATAAGCTACAGATTTCCTAACGAGCAATAACATCCAATTAGCTTTAAATATCAATAAGGTTGCTTAGCAGAAATCGCTGTGAGACTGAAAAACAAACAATTTTTTGTTGACTATGAATCGGAAACTCGGTAAACGTAGAGTTAAGCAAACACAATTAACGTTGAATATTTATTTATGCCATCTAACAGCCTAGTAGTAATGACCACGACCATTATTATTACCGACACGACACATGTTGGGGCAGGCTGCTGAGCGAAAGAAATTCACAAAAAAGGCCTGTATCCAACAAGATACAGGCCTTTTTTTATGCTTTTTTATCCAGAATTTAGACAAGTTTGAGAAGATATACCGGAGGAAGGGATGCGAGTATTGAAGTTTGGCGGTTCATCACTAGCTGATGCAGATCGCTTTTTAAGAGCGGCAGACATCATTGCCAATAACGCTCAACAAGAAGAAGTGGCGGTTGTTCTTTCAGCCCCAGGTAAAACAACAAATAAGTTGGTTGCGGTCATTGAAGGCGCGTTGCGCAATGGTGAAGCAGAGCTGCAAATAAAAGAGTTGGATGAATCGTTTAAAACGCTATTCACTCAAATCCAAGCAGTACTACCCAATATTGATGGCTCAGCTTTCGATAACCAAGTGAAAACCTCGCTATCTCAATTACGTCAATTTGTTCACGGCATCAATCTATTAGGTATGTGCCCAAACAACGTAAATGCACGCATTATCAGTAAAGGTGAGCGTGTTTCCATTCAGTTGATGAAAGCTGTCTTGGAGGCGAAGGGACAACAAGCGAGCTTGATCGATCCTGTCGAGTATCTGTATGCCCAAGGTGATCATCTTGAAGCTATGGTTGATGTGGATATTTCAACGCAAAACTTCCGTCAAAACCCCCTTCCTCAGGGCCACGTGAACATTATGCCGGGCTTTACAGCTGGCAACGAAAAAGGAGAGCTTGTCACGCTGGGTCGTAATGGCTCTGACTACTCGGCAGCGGTTCTTGCAGCTTGCTTACGCGCAGACTGCTGTGAAATCTGGACCGACGTTGATGGTGTATATAACTGTGACCCACGTTTAGTCGAAGATGCTCGCCTACTTAAATCACTAAGCTACCAAGAAGCGATGGAGCTTTCTTATTTTGGTGCTTCCGTTCTGCACCCGAAAACCATCGCCCCTATTGCTCAATTCCACATTCCATGTCTGATCAAAAACAGCTTTAACCCTCAAGGTGCAGGTACTCTTATCGGCCAAGATACTGGTGAAGATAATCTTGCGATCAAAGGTATTACAACACTTAACGACCTAACCATGGTTAACGTATCAGGCCCTGGTATGAAAGGCATGGTAGGCATGGCGAGCCGTGTATTCGGTGCGATGTCGTCTGCTGGTGTATCTATTGTTCTGATCACTCAGTCTTCTTCTGAATACAGCATCAGCTTCTGTATTGAGGCTGAAGATAAAGCGAAAGCGCAGCAAGTGCTGGCAGATGCGTTCGAGCTAGAACTGAAAGATGGCTTACTAGAACCGGTCGAGTTTATTGATAATGTTTCAATCATTACGCTTGTTGGTGACGGTATGCGCACATCGCGTGGTGTGGCTTCTCGCTTCTTCTCTTCTCTAGCTGAAGTGAACGTGAATATCGTAGCGATAGCACAAGGCTCATCAGAACGTGCGATTTCTGCCGTTATTCCAGAAGACAAAATTTCTGAAGCGATCAAAGCGTGTCACGAAAACCTATTCAACTCGAAACACTTCCTCGATGTGTTCGTTGTTGGTGTTGGTGGTGTGGGTGGCGAGCTTGTGGATCAGATCGAGCGCCAACAAGTCAAACTGGCTGAGAAAGGCATTGTGATTCGAGTTTGTGGCTTAGCAAACAGCAAAGGTCTTTTGCTTGATAGCGAAGGCTTACCGCTTGAGCACTGGCGTGATCGTATGTCAGCAGCCACAGAAGAGTTCAGCCTAGCGCGTCTGATTTCTTTGGTACAACGCAATCATATTATCAACCCAGTATTGGTTGATTGTACGTCCAGTGAAGACATTGCTAAACAATACGCCGATTTTCTAGCGGCAGGTTTTCATGTTGTAACACCAAACAAAAAAGCAAACACAGCAAGCATGGCGTACTACCATCAGCTTCGCGATGTGGCTCGTAGCTCCCGTCGTAAATTGATGTATGAAACAACCGTAGGTGCAGGCCTACCGGTTATTGAAAACTTGCAAAACCTGATTTCTGCAGGTGATGAACTGGAGCGCTTCAGCGGTATTCTTTCCGGTTCTCTTTCTTATATTTTCGGTAAGTTAGATGAAGGAATGAGCTTAAGTGAAGCGACGAATATCGCAAAAGAAAATGGCTTTACTGAACCAGATCCTCGTGATGATCTGTCTGGTATGGATGTCGCGCGTAAGTTGTTGATCCTAGCTCGTGAAGCGGGCATGTCACTAGAGCTTGAAGATGTTGTTGTTGACCAAGCGCTACCGCCAGGTTTTGATGATTCAGGCAGTGTTGATGAGTTTATGGCGCGTCTCCCAGAAGCGGACGCCTACTTCAAAGAGTTATCAGCTAAAGCAGCAAAAGAAGGCAAAGTACTGCGTTACGTTGGTGAAATTAACGAGGGCAAGTGCACAGTAAGCATTGCTGCGGTGGATGAAAACGATCCGATGTATAAAATCAAAGACGGTGAAAACGCACTGGCATTTTACAGCCGTTACTACCAGCCAATCCCACTTGTGTTGCGTGGCTATGGCGCAGGTACTGAGGTAACGGCTGCGGGTGTATTCTCTGACGTGATGCGTACTTTAGGTTGGAAACTAGGGGTATAACAAGAATGAGTTCAAGTGATATGGATGTAGTGGTTTATGCCCCAGCATCAATTGGTAATGTAAGTGTTGGTTTTGATGTGTTGGGGGCGGCGGTGTCCCCAGTGGATGGGACCTTGCTAGGTGACAGAGTGCAAGTTAAGGCAGGGACTGAGCCGTTCAGTCTGAAAACTGCGGGTAATTTTGTCTCTAAGTTGCCTACAGAGCCAAAAGAAAACATCGTTTACGATTGTTGGCTGGTGTTTTCTCGCGAGCTAGATAAAAAAGGTGTTGAGCTAAAACCACTTGAAATGACGCTAGAAAAGAACATGCCAATAGGCTCAGGTTTAGGCTCAAGTGCATGTTCTATCGTGGCGGCGCTGGATGCCTTAAACCGATTCCATGGTCAACCGCTGAATGAGACTGAGCTGCTAGCACTGATGGGGGAAATGGAAGGCAAAATCTCTGGTGGTATTCACTATGATAACGTCGCGCCGTGTTACCTTGGTGGTGTCCAGTTGATGCTTGAAGAGCTTGGTATCATCAGTCAAGAAGTGCCTTGTTTTGATGATTGGTACTGGGTCATGGCGTATCCGGGAATCAAAGTATCAACAGCAGAAGCGCGTGAGATCCTACCATCTCAATACCGCCGACAAGATATCATCGCTCATGGTCGTCACCTTGCGGGCTTTATTCATGCGTGTCATTCTGGTCAGCCAGAGCTAGCTGCAAAAATGATCAAAGACGTGATCGCAGAACCGTATCGTGAGAAACTGCTTCCGGGCTTTGCGAATGCACGTCAATACGCTGCATCAGCAGGTGCGTTAGCAACCGGTATTTCTGGCAGTGGTCCAACACTGTTCAGTATTTGCAAAGAGAAAGATGTCGCTGAGCGAGTTGCTCGCTGGTTAGAACAGAACTACGTACAAAACGAAGAAGGATTCGTCCACGTTTGTCGTCTAGATAAGCAGGGTTCGAAAGTAACAGGAAGTGAGCTATGAAGCTTTACAATATAAAAGAAAATGATGAACAAGTTTCCTTTGGCCAAGCCGTTCGTCAAGGGTTAGGCCGTAACCAAGGTCTATTTTTCCCATCGGAATTACCAAAGTTTGAAGACGTTGATGCGCTACTGGCAGAAGACTTTGTTTCTCGTAGCACTAAGATTTTATCAGCGTTTATCGGTGATGAGCTGGCGGAAGAGCAAGTCAACGCGCTTGTGGACGCAGCGTTCCAATTCCCGGCGCCAATCAATCAAGTCAAAGACGGTGTTTACGCGTTAGAGCTTTTCCATGGTCCAACGCTGGCATTTAAAGATTTTGGCGGTCGCTTTATGGCGCAATCTCTTGCGGCGGTATCGGACGGTGGCAAGATCACCATTCTGACTGCGACTTCTGGCGATACTGGCGCAGCCGTTGCGCACGCTTTCTATGGTATGGAAGACATCAACGTTGTGATTCTTTACCCGAAAGGCAAGATCAGCCCACTGCAAGAGAAGCTATTCTGTACGCTAGGCAAGAACATTCACACTGTCGCGATCGATGGCGACTTCGATGCGTGCCAGGCTCTGGTTAAGCAAGCTTTCGATGATTCCGCACTGCGTGAAGAGATCGGTCTGAATTCTGCAAACTCAATCAACATCAGCCGTTTGATGGCGCAAATCTGTTACTACTTTGAAGCAGCTGCGCAAATGAGTAAACAAGAGCGTGAAAACCTAGTCGTGTCTGTACCAAGTGGTAACTTTGGTAACCTAACTGCTGGTCTACTGGCAAAAGCGCTGGGTCTGCCGATCAAACGCTTTATCGCTGCAACTAACGCTAATGACACGGTTCCGCGCTACCTAGAAACAGGTAAGTGGGAGCCAAAACCAACGGTTGCAACGACATCGAACGCGATGGACGTGAGTCAACCGAACAACTGGCCGCGTATCGAAGAGCTCTGCCGAGTGAAAGAGTGGGGCCTAGAGACTCTAGGTAAAGGCGCGGTTTCAGATGAGCAAAGTGCACAATCTGTGAAAGACTTGTACTCATTGGGCTACCTATGTGAACCGCACGGTGCGATTGCTTACCGCGTTCTTGAAGAGCAACTGCAAGATGGTGAAACCGGTCTGTTCCTATGTACTGCGCACCCAGCGAAGTTCAAAGAAGTGGTGGATGACATTTTGCAATCTGACATCGAGCTTCCTGCACCGCTAGCGAAGCACGCGGCAATGGAACTGCTATCGGAAGAGCTAGACGCAGACTTTGATGCATTGAAACAAGTACTGCGCCGCGTACAGTAATTATTAAAATGATGAACGACGAAAGGTGAATGAGCAATCATTCGCCTTTTTTATTGTCGGTAAGTCTCGACTCTCTTTATGATTGAGAAATGAACTTAAAGATGGAAATAGAAGCATGCATTTTTTGATTTTTCTAGGCTCAGTAAGGGACAGCACACCGCCACGACCAGCCCGCTTGGGCATGCGAGTGAGTAGAGCTTGTGAAACGTTGTTTAAGAATCAGTATTCGCAACATACCGTCGAAATCATTGACCCATTGAACTACGACTTTGACGACGTGTTTAAGCCTGAGTTTGCTTACCATCGCGCTAAAGTGCCAGCCCACTTGAGAGAACTGGCAGACAAAATTAAAAGTGCCGATGGGTACGTGATGGTCAGTCCGGAATATAACCATTCGATGAGTCCTGCCTTGGCTAATATGCTTAACCATTTTGGTAGTTCGCTGTTTTCTTATAAGCCAAGTGCTATCGTGACCTATTCTGCTGGACAATGGGGTGGTGTTCGAGCTGCTGTGTCGATGCGTACCTTCTTATCTGAACTTGGATGTTTACCTGTCTCGGCGATGATTCACATTCCGAAATCGCAAGAAGTGTTTGACGAACAGGGTGTCGTTGCGGATGAATTGCAGCAGACGCAGTGGGACAGCTATATGAATCGCACAATACATCAACTCATTTGGTGGGCAGAAGGCGCTTCACAACAAAGAGAAAGGCTTGACCCAACCTCACTGGCTGAAGTGTTTAAGAAGGATCCGTCACAGAGAAATGCTCCGTAAAGGAACAGAACGGTTAGATGCATGGAAAAACAAAAAAAGCTTGGCCATTGAGACCAAGCTTTTTAAATGTGAGTAAGTCGATTTTATTGAGATTATAGCGTCTCAGTAAAAGTACGAGCGATGACATCACGTTGTTGCTCTGGAGTTAGCGAGTTGAAACGTACTGCGTAACCAGAAACACGGATTGTTAGCTGTGGGTATTTCTCTGGGTGTGCAACTGCATCTTCTAGTGTTTCGCGTTTAAGCACGTTCACGTTTAGGTGTTGACCGCCTTCGATGCGAGGAGCTGTTTCGATTGCTACTTCACGGCTTTCGTATTCACCTAGATCGCTGATTGCGATAACTTGGTCTGCTTCGTAGCCAGCAGTTGCAGCAACACAACGAGCTTCATTTTTTTCGCTATCTAATAGCCAGATAGAGTTTAGTAGGTCGTCGTTTGCCGCTTTTGTAATTTGGATACCTTGGATCATCACTATCTCCTAGACCACTTACGTGGTGATTATTGGTGTTAATTTTCGAATTTTCGTTGAGCTGAGTATTATATAGCTAATATCCACTATTTTAATATTGATTTAAGTCAAAAAACAACCAAAAACATTATTTTTATTAAGGTAATTTTGTTGAGTTAAATCAATAAAACCTTTGAAAATAAACTAATTACAATTTATTTGATAATATAAAAAATATTTAATAACTCATTTTGTTGTAAATTTACTACAAATTGAGCTTAAAGTTTAAACTGATTAACGCAACTATCTGTATTTAGGTAGCAATACTGAAAGTCTAAAGTGATTAAATGACAAACATGAAAAACAAGCTTGGGAATAAACTCATTGGTGCACATGTCTCTGCTGCTGGTGGGGTCGACCAAGCGCCGTTGAGAGCTCGCGAAATTGGCGCGAATGCGTTCGCACTATTTACAAAAAACCAACGCCAGTGGGTGGCGAAGCCTTTAGAAGCAAAAACCATCAGTGCGTTTAAAGCGAACTGTAAAATGCTGGGTTTCGGCGCAGAACATATTCTTCCCCATGACTCTTATCTAATTAACTTAGGTGCACCAGAAGCGGATAAGTTGGATAAGTCACGCGCTGCATTCATCGATGAGATGGAGCGTTGTAATCAATTGGGTTTAACGTTGCTGAACTTTCACCCTGGGAGCCACTTAAAGAAAGTCTCGGAACAGGAGTGTTTAGCGACGATCGCAGAGTCGATCAATCTTGCGCACAAAGCGGTGCCGAATGTGATCGCGGTAATCGAGAATACGGCTGGTCAGGGTACAAACCTAGGTTGGAAGTTTGAGCATCTTGCTGAAATCATCGATCAAGTGGAAGACAAAGAACGTGTTGGTGTATGTCTCGATACTTGCCACACGTTTACCGCCGGTTACGATCTGCGTACTAAAGAGGATTGTGAGCATACCTTTGCTGAATTCGACCGTATTGTTGGGATGCACTATTTAAGAGCAATGCATCTAAATGATTCAAAAGTTGAGTTTGCCAGCAAAGTGGATCGCCACCACTCATTAGGCAAAGGAGAGATCGGGTGGGATTGCTTTGAGTACATCGCTAAAGACCCTCGATTTGATGGTATCCCTCTGATTTTAGAAACAATTGATCCGGACATCTGGCAGCAAGAAATCAACGCACTGCGTCAGTTTCATCTAGCGGCGATAGATAACCAATGATGTGATCACAGAGTTGGCACCTTTCTTTCTTAGCCACTTAAGTCAATTTGAATTAAGAAAGAAGGATGCCACTATGTCTCGACCACTCTCTTTTGCTTCTTACGCATATAGCCGCCGCGTGCTTCGTTTGCCGATGCCTAATCGTCACATTACAGGACAGGGACATTTTCGAACGCCACAGAAGCATTAGTCTTTTATTACTGTTCTCAAGTTCGTGGTAAGTTTTTGTTTGTTTGGGTTTCGCTCGTTAGAATAGAAGCAAAATTTAGGACAGGAACTTTCCATGAATCAGTCACCCACTTGGCACGATGTGATCGGCGAAGAGAAAAAACAGAGCTACTTTGTAGACACTTTGAATTTTGTAGAAGCAGAACGCGCCGCAGGCAAAGCGATTTTTCCGCCAGCGAAAGATGTCTTTAATGCGTTTCGATTTACCGAGTTTAACGATGTTAAAGTAGTGATTCTGGGACAAGACCCATACCATGGTCCAAATCAGGCGCATGGTTTGTGCTTTTCCGTTCTTCCTGGAATCAAAACGCCACCATCACTCGTTAATATGTATAAAGAGCTGGCTCAAGATATTGAAGGGTTCCAGATCCCTCAGCATGGATTCTTACAAAGTTGGGCAGAGCAAGGTGTATTGTTGCTCAATACGGTATTGACGGTTGAGCAAGGTAAAGCGCATTCACATTCAAAAACGGGGTGGGAAACGTTCACTGACCGAGTGATTGAAGCGATAAACCAGCATCAGGAAGGCGTGGTGTTTTTATTGTGGGGCTCTCACGCTCAGAAGAAAGGGCGCTTTATTGATCGCAATAAACATCATGTGTTAGCCGCACCACATCCATCACCACTCTCAGCACACCGAGGTTTTTTTGGTTGTAAGCATTTCTCTCAAGCAAACCAGTTACTTGCCTCGCAAGGAAAAGCACCAATCAACTGGCATTTGCCATTAACTGTATAAAAGAAGAGACAGCGATAATGCTGCCATTATCGCTGTTTTTTTGAGCACGCTCGAGGCTGATGGCAAATTTCTCATGTACACTTATTAAAAGTAGGTGTTAAGGAGAGACGCTATGATGATCGAAAGAATTCGACGCGAACACGGCTATATGGTTCGTCTGTTGGCGATACTGCGCCATAAACTTAATGAGATAAAAGAAGAACGTGCGATCAACTACGCATTAGTAAGCGAGATAGTTGATTACCTCTCTAATCATTCAGAAAAAGTTCACCATCCGAAAGAAGATATTCTCTATCACCACTTTCTTGAGCACTATGGTAAGCAACAGACCATGGAAAACTTAGAGAAAGAACACCAAGAGCTAGCAAGTAAAACCAAAGAGTTTGCTTCCTTGATAGAGATGATCCTGCAGGATGCTGTTGTGCCTCAAGACATGTTTGTGGCCCACCTAGAGGACTTCATTGAATCACAAAGACGCCACTTGGAGTTAGAGGAGCGAAAAATCCTGCCTCTCATTGAGGAGCTGTTCACTACCGAGGATTGGCAGCATGTTGAAAGCTTATGGAGCGTCAGTGAAGATGACCCAGTTTTTGGTGACACCATTGCCGATCGTTATAAACAGTTAGCTGAACGTGTGCGTCAAAGTGATGCTGAGTATGTTTAAGTGTGTGCGATAAAACCTGAGCGAGCGAAAGTATCACTCGGGTTTGTTAGCTGCATTTCTTATTTATTGAGAATTGGACGTAAATTTATCGTTTGCGCTTCTCGACCCAAAGACAGGAAAATTCTTATTGAGTAATAACGGTACTCATACTCAAATCCTGGCGCTTAAACTCAAGTCGTTTACCCGTTACTGTAAACAAAAACAAAAGGCACCCTTAAGGTGCCTTTTGTTTGAATTAGAGTTTAATGTCTTCCAAGTTGTAGTCGGTACAGGCATCAAGTTCGCGTAGCTCTTTAAGCAAATTGCGCCTGTCGTTCATCTCTTCTATTTCACGCCACTTTCGCTTTACTGGTTTGGCACGAGATTTGGTTGTTGAGGTAGTATCCAGATTAAAAATGTCATCTAGTTGAAAGCCTTCCATAAGCCACCTTTACCTTTCTTAAGCTAAACTGTTGTAACCAGTCCTTGTGGAGTTTTTTAAGTACCACAATAGCCGTGAGAATAACCATGATATATTTCGCATTTGTGTCGGTAGCATGACATTTTCGTGCAAAAATATTCTCAAAATCACACTTTTCATGGCTATGTGGTGGCTAAAAAATGCACAAACGATCTCAAGAAAACGATTAAATAGAGAGATTTTCAATGTTAATTCGATTTGGCGAGTGGGGAGACAGTGCAAAGGTCAAAGTTGCATAAAACCAGTTTGATGAAATAGTGTTCAATTAGATGGTAAGGCACTAGAGCAAATTTATGTAACACCTTGTGAATACTAGCTTGGTCTTAATTATATGGGTCTCCGTTCTGTTTGGTGGGCGATAATTATTTATGTTGGCATTTGGTAATTGAAATGTTGCGGTTTATGGGTGTTAAGTCTTCCAATTATGTTATTTTTTGGTGACTTTATAGTGAAAAATAACAATGTTATTATCATGATTGCATATTGATTTTTGCGCTCCTAGGTTGCATTATCCGCCCGTCAAAAAATACGCTGGTACGTAAAATGGATGCATGAAGCGACGTTTACGATTCTAGATTGCCCATAAACATTACTTAAAAAGCTAAGCACACTTTGACACTTAGCAGGCAATTTGGTGGATGGCTTGGACGCATAGACCGGCGCAACTCACTTTGAGGTACACATGACAGACTTAATCAATTTGATGAACGATCTCCTTTGGGGTTCGATTCTGGTTTATCTTCTTGTTGGTGTTGGTATTTACTTCACCGTTCGATTAGGGTTCATTCAGTTCCGCCATTTCGGCCACATGTTCTCTGTTCTTAAGAACAGTCGTAAAGCAGACAAAGCTGGTATTTCTTCTTTCCAAGCGCTTTGTACTAGTCTTGCTGCACGTGTTGGTACAGGTAACATGGCGGGCGTTGCAGTTGCATTGACTGCAGGTGGTCCTGGCGCGATCTTCTGGATGTGGCTGATCGCAATGCTTGGTATGGCAACGTCGTTTGCAGAGAGTACTCTGGCGCAGCTATACAAAACCAAAGATGATGATGGCAACTACCGTGGTGGTCCTGCCTACTACATGGAAAAAGGCCTAGGCATGCGTTGGATGGGCGTATTGTTCTCAGTTTTCCTAATCATCGCTTTTGGTTTGGTATTCAACGCTGTACAAGCTAACTCAATTGCAAATGCAATGAGCACCGCATTTGGTTGGAGTGACCTGTACGTTGGTATCGCGGTTGTAGTACTGTCTGCGATTGTAATTTTCGGTGGTATCAAGCGTATCGCAAAAGTCGCAGAGATGATCGTTCCGATCATGGCGCTGCTTTACTTGGCTCTAGCACTGTTCATCATGTTCTCTAATCTAGAGAAGCTACCTGATGTATTAATGCTTATCTTTAAGAGCGCATTTGGTCTGCAAGAAGCGGCGGCTGGTGGTCTTGGCTACGCGATTGCACAGGCAATGATTAACGGTATTAAACGCGGTCTATTCTCGAACGAAGCGGGTATGGGTTCTGCGCCAAACGCGGCGGCTTCAGCAACGCCTTACCCACCACACCCTGCATCTCAAGGTTATGTTCAGATGCTAGGTGTATTTATGGATACGATCGTTATCTGTTCAGCGACAGTGGCTATCATCCTGATGTCAGGTGAGTATGTCGGTCAAGCAACAGAAGTGACGGGTATCGAGCTAACTCAGCGTGCATTGAGCTCGCAAGTTGGTGATTGGGGTGGCATCTTTGTTGCCGTGGCAATCTTCTTCTTTGCATTTACATCAATCATCGCGAACTACTCGTACGCTGAAACGAACCTAATCTTCCTAGAGCACAACCATAAGGCGGGCCTAAGCATTTTCCGCGTTGTTGTTCTTGGTATGGTGATGTTTGGTGCACTTGCTTCGCTCCCAGTCGTATGGTCACTTGCTGATGTTTCGATGGGGCTGATGGCGATAGTCAACTTGGTGGCAATCATCTTGCTATCTGGCATCGTGATTAAGCTAGCAAAAGATTACAACCGCCAACTTGGTGAAGGTAAAGTACCAACGTTTGATGCGAATGACTTCCCTGAGCTGAAATCTCAGCTTGAAGAAGGCATTTGGTACAACGATAAAAAAGACTAAGTGAGCTATCACTCATAGTTGAAAGCTATTAGTACGATGTAAAAAGCCATGCAGACAATGCATGGCTTTTTTTGTACCCTATTAAAAAACAAAATTAGAGAAGGGAAAGTCATGCTTATCGTAGTTTCTCCAGCGAAGACTCTTGATTACGAGTCTCCGTTAGCGACAGAAAAATTTACTCAACCTGAGTTGGTCGAATACTCAAAAGAGCTTATCGATGTTTGCCGCAAACTGACTCCTGCTGATGTTGCCTCTTTAATGAAAGTGAGCGACAAGATTGCCGATTTAAATGTGGGCCGATTCCAAGAGTGGAGTGAAACGTTTACCACGGAAAACTCACGACAAGCCATTCTTGCATTTAAAGGTGACGTTTACACAGGGCTAGACGCCGAAAGTTTATCTGAAGCGGACTTCGAATATGCTCAAGATCATCTGCGTATGCTATCGGGTCTTTATGGTTTACTAAAACCACTTGATTTGATGCAGCCATACCGTCTTGAAATGGGTACCAAGCTTGCAAACGACAAAGGTACGAACTTGTACCAGTTTTGGGGCAATGTTATTACGGACAAGCTTAACGAAGCGATTTCTGCTCAAGGTGATAACGTCCTTATCAACCTTGCATCAAATGAATACTTTAAAGCGGTGAAGCCAAAGAATTTAGATGCGCAAGTGATCACGCCAGTATTCAAAGATTGTAAGAATGGCCAATACAAGGTCATCAGCTTCTACGCGAAGAAAGCGCGCGGCATGATGGCGCGTTACATCATCGAAAACCGTATTGAGAGTGTGGCAGACCTGACTAAGTTTGATACGGCGGGTTACTACTTTGTTGAAGATGAATCGACACCAACAGAGTTAGTATTTAAACGCGAAGAGCAAAACTAAAACTGATTGAGACGTAGTCTACGTTAATCTCAATAAACACAAACGAAAAAGGGTTGGCAGTGCCAACCCTTTGTTATGTTTTAGCTTAGGCTATTTCGCCCCAACAAGATTACTTCTTCTTAGCGGTTTTCTTTTTCGCTGGCTTCTTCTTGTCTTCTTTTTTCTTTTTCTTCTTAAACACAGGTTTTTTGTGTTTCGGACGCATCTCTTTTACGAAACGCTCTTTGATGTCTTCTTTCACGTAACGTGCAACGCGATCCATCATTGGTTGGTCGTGCGCTTCTACGATAGAGATAGCGTTACCTTTCTTACCCGCACGAGCCGTACGGCCAATACGGTGAAGGTAAACATCAGCCGTGCGTGGCATGTCGTAGTTGATAACGTGTGATACATCTGGAAGATCGATACCACGCGCAGCAACGTCCGTCGCGAGCAGCACGTTCACAGTACCATCGCGGAAGCGAGAAATCGCATTGTTACGACGATCTTGAGGCATTTCACCTTGAATCCAAGAACATGGAATCTGTGCGCTCTCAAGCTGCGCTCGTAGCTCTGCCAAACGCTCACGTGTCTTCAAGAAGACGATGGTGCGTTCTGCTTGCTGAGTAATAATGTGTTTTAGTAATTCAAGCTTGTGTTCTGCATCATCAGCACGGTGGTACCACTGAGCAATCTTCTTACGCTCACGCAGTGGCGATTTTGCATCAATTTCTGCTGGGTCATTCAACAGATCAGCGGTAAAGCCTTCTACGCCTTTACCCTCTAAAGTTGCTGAGAACAGAAGGGTTTGTTTACGCCAGCGGCACTCGTTAGATAGACGATCAACAGTAGGAGCAAAACCCATGTCTAGCATACGGTCTGCTTCATCCAGAATTAACCATTCAATCGCACGGCAATCAAAACGCTCTGCATCAATGTATTCTTTTAAACGGCCAGGCGTTGCAACCACAATGTCTTGTGTTGTCGCAAGGATATCGGCGTGCTCTTGGTATTGAACACCACCTGTGATGGTGAAAATGTTCAGTTTAGTGTTTTTTGCCAAAGCTCGTGCTTGATCGGCAATTTGCATCGCCAATTCGCGCGTCGGCGTTAGGATCAAAATACGCGCAGGTCCAGGCTTGCGACGAGGGAAGTCTTGCAAGTATTGCAATGCTGGCAGAACGAAGGCTGCCGTTTTACCAGTACCTGTTGGCGCTGACGCTAGAATGTCACGACCATCCAACGCTTGTGGAATCGCTTCTGCCTGAATTTTTGTTGGGCGTTCATAACCCATCTCTTCAATGGCTTCAAGTAGGTTTTGGTCTAGATCAAGTTCAGCAAAGGTTCTGATCACAATGAGTTCTCCACAAGCAAAGCTTGGTTAATGGTTCGCCACAACAGCATAGAATACAAAAAGGTCGCACATTATAAAGTGATTGGTGATAAGGATCACATGTTATTTCACATCTTAAGATAAAACTCGCGGGTTAATTGGACGAAATCGTCACTGTAACCGTCATGCGAATGAATTATTAAATGTGATTCTTGAGTATCGCAAGGCTGCTTCGCCAGTTCAAATAACAGTCGATGTACCGATTTCTTTTCTGATGGCTGTACACGACAGACTCGCGATAGATGCCAACCTTGGTGTAATGCTAGTTCAATAAACCGTTCGCCTTCGGTGATTGGTAACACAAAATTAGCTTTCCCTTGTTCATCAAGCAACTGATAGCAACGTTGTAGCAATGCGTTGTGGCGTAGCGTATCAGTGTGCCTCGCGGCTGCACGTTGACTGTGTTTCGATTGCTCGCCGCTGTTGAAGTAGGGCGGATTACAAATGATGCGTTGGAATGGATGCGTCGGCGTAAAGTCTAGTATGTCGGAATGATGCACACTCACACGATCTGACCAAGGCGACTGAACTACATTTTTTTGCGCAGCTTCAATAGCTGTTAATTCAATATCGACCGCGGTTATTTGAGCTTCTGTAAAGCGTTGGGCACACATCAGGGCAAGCAACCCGGTGCCAGTGCCAATATCGAGAATTTGAGTGTTGTTCGGGCTTTGAATCCAAGCACCAAGCATGACCCCATCAGTGCTGACGGGCATACCACTCTCGCCGCCCTCAATACAAAATTGCTTAAAATTGAAGCCTTTAGTTTTCAGTTTTTTGCTCTTCATGATTGTTTTATGTTTGCTCAATAATTAAGTGAATTTCTCTATTGTTTCTTAATTGTATAGATTGTTGTTTTGTTGGTTATTAAATTGTATTGTTAATTGATCGAGATAAAGAACTGGTCTGTTGTTTAGAACTGGTTATATCCACTGCTTTTAAGTTTGAAAGCTAAATTAATATGGTGTTTTTTTCTTAAAGGTTGCCAAATGATGAGTCTTTCGTCATTATGCGGCGAAAATTTTATAGATTGAACCACGTGTACTTATTGACTTTAGGTATACAAAAAGTGGTCTAAGCATACACAACATTCATTAATTAAAAGACAAGGGTTATCTGTGAAGCAGACGTTAAAACTAACAGATATTATCGCAGTAGGCTTTATGCTATTTGCGTTCTTTTTAGGTGCTGGTAATATCATCTTTCCACCTCTAGCGGGTCAGCTAGCCGGTGAAAACTTAATGCCAGCGATGTTTGGTTTCTTGCTAACAGCGGTAGGTCTACCTCTTATTACTATCGTTGCTATTGCTGTTGCTGGTGGTTCTTGGGATCACTTAACGCAAGACCTTCCGAAAAAAGCAGCGGTTATTATGGCTGCGTTGATCTTCATCATCATCGGTCCTGCGTTTGCTGCGCCTCGTACTGGCCTAGTGGCTTACGAGATGGCGGTGAAACCTTTCTTCCTTGAAGCGTCACAAACGCATCTCACTGCATTTTCAGTGATCTTCTTTATTGCGGCGATGATGTTCTCATGGTTCCAAGGCCGTTTGATTGATCTTATCGGTAAAGTACTAACGCCGGCATTGTTCGTGGGTTTGATCATTCTTGCTGTCGCGGTATTTATTGATCCTCAAGGTGACATGCTGGGCGCGCACGGTGAGTACTTAACGCAACCACTGACCAAAGGCTTCCTAGAAGGCTACAACACAATGGATACGTTCGCGTCATTGATGTTTGGCATGCTGATGGTTGATGCACTGCGCGGTAAAGGCATTACTGAGCGTTCTGCAACCACTAAGTATCTAATCTATGCAGGTTGTATTGCCGCTGCCGGTCTTGCGTTTGTTTACATCTCACTATTCTACTTGGGCGCGACGAGTGCAACTGTTGCTGCTGGTGCAGATAACGGTGGTCTGGTACTTAGCCAATACGTTCAAGCGCTGTTTGGTCCATACGGTCAAATCGTTCTGTCTGTCATTGTATTACTAGCGTGTTTGACAACGGCTATTGGCTTGATTTCTGCGTGTTCTGACTTCTTCAGCTCGAAAACGCCACTGTCATACAAGCAATGGGTACTTATTAACGGTTCTGTTTGTGCGTTGGTTGCGAATGTCGGCCTTGCACAACTGATTTCTCTGTCAGTGCCAGTATTGTTTGCGCTGTACCCTGTGGCGATTGCGTTGGTTGCACTAACATTTGTACGCAGCAAACTGCCAAATCCACGTTTTGCTTACCGCGCGGTACTGCTTGTATCTCTGCTGTTTGCGTTGGTTGACGCGGCAAAAGTATCGGGTGTTGATGTTTCTGCGTTTAACATGCTGCCACTATTCGAAGTGGGCATGGGTTGGGTGCTTCCAACATTTGCGGCTATCGTGTGCATGTTCTTCATCGCGAAACCTCGTCCAGAGCTAGCACAAGAAACAGCGTAATAACTTCGCACTATCAAGATATTAAAAAGCCCGATGAATGACTTAATCGGGCTTTTTATTTTTTATCTTTGAAGCGTTCACACTATTAAAGTGTGTCGTGGAACTCTACAAGAACTTGTTCACACCATTTTTCGATGCGCTCATCACTCAGTTCGTACTGCGAGTCTTCATCTAACGCTAGTCCAACAAACTTGCTGCCATCTTCAATCAGTGCTTTCGATGCTTCAAATTCGTAGCCTTCATTTGGCCAGTAACCGATAAAGGTTGCGCCGGTCGCTTGTAATTCATCGTGAAGTAAGCCCATCGCGTCCAAATACCACTCACCGTAGCCTTCTTGGTCACCCAGACCAAACAGCGCGACAACTTTACCTTTTAATGGTGTTGTTGCGATGTCTTGCCAAATCGCGTTCCAATCTTCTTGAATTTCACCAAAGTCCCAAGTTGAGATGCCAAGGAGTAATAAGTCGTAGTCCGCCATTAGTGATAACGGTGTCTCTTTCACATTGTGAATGTCGACAAGGTCTTCACCAATAATGGTACGAATTTTCTCTGCTGCCATTTCGGTGTAGCAGGTCGTTGAGCCGTAAAAGAGTCCGATTTTCATTATATTCATCGTTATTTGTGTTGCTGTTGTGGAAGATTCTAACCATAAATTGAGGAAGATTGCAGCGAATATCCTAAGCGGGATGATTTTTTTATGGTATTGGATCGGCAGGTGCCTTAATCTAAATACTGTAAATATAAACAGATAAGGAAGCGTTCATGACGGCACAACAGCCTGTCAATCAACAAGATTTTTCGCTTGTTGAGCAATTCTTAGATGCGATGTGGATGGAGCGTGGGCTATCAGAGAACACGCTGGCTTCCTATAGAAATGATTTGATGAAGCTGCTCACGTGGATGGAGAAACATCGCTACCGTCTTGATTTCATTAGTTTGTCTGGCTTGCAAGAATACCAAAGCTACCTTGTAGACTTGGATTACAAGCAGACGTCCCGTGCGCGTATGTTGTCGGCAATTCGCCGTTTATTCCAATATCTGCATCGTGAGAAAGTACGTGCTGATGATCCGAGTGCGCTCTTGGTCAGTCCTAAACTGCCACAACGCTTGCCCAAAGATATTAGTGAAGAGCAAGTGGACGCCTTGCTCGAAGCGCCAGACCCGAATGATCCTGTGGAATTGCGGGATAAAGCGATGCTGGAACTATTGTATGCGACTGGTTTGCGTGTGACGGAATTGGTCAGTTTAACTATGGAAAACATTAGTTTGCGTCAAGGAGTTGTACGTGTCACAGGTAAAGGCGGTAAAGAGCGCTTAGTGCCAATGGGGGAGAACGCGGTAGATTGGATCGAGACGTTTATTCAACAAGGGCGTCCTGCGTTACTTGGTGATACATCATCTGATATTGTTTTTCCTAGCAAACGCGCAAGGCAAATGACTCGTCAGACGTTTTGGCATCGTATTAAGTACTATGCTTTGATAGCAGGGATTGACACTGAACAGCTGTCGCCGCACGTACTGCGTCATGCCTTTGCCACGCATTTATTGAACTATGGCGCAGATCTCAGGGTCGTACAGATGCTATTAGGACATAGTGACTTATCGACCACGCAAATTTATACTCACGTGGCGACTGAACGATTGAAGCAGATCCACAGTCAACACCACCCAAGAGCATAACAATGGTTAGATTCATCCATGTCTTCTTGGAAAAACGATTTTATATTAAGGTGAATTTCATGAGCGTATTACGCCGACTAACTCTGCTGACTTTACCATTTTTTGTTACCGCGTGTGGTGCAGAAGAAAGTCAGGCTAAAACGGACACTCCTGCACAGCAAGTGGCACCAGCTGCGCAAAGCAGTTTTGATGAAGCAGCATTAAAAACTAAGTTCTCAAAGCTTGGTTTATCTATCGTTGATATTCAGCCATCAGAAGTTGCTGGTTTATTGGAAATCCAAACTAATGGTGGGATCTTGTTTGCTTCAAATGATGGTAGCCATTTTATCGCCGGTACGCTTTATGCCATCAATGACGATGGTAGTTACAAAGATGTCATTGCAGAGCGCCAAGCGCCGCTTAATGCGGAGAAAATCGCGCAGTTCTCCGATAGCATGATTGAATACAAAGCCGACGATGAAAAATATGCTGTGACGGTATTTACTGATATCACTTGTGGTTACTGTGTGCGTCTGCACAGCCAAATGCAAGGCTATAACGATCTAGGCATTACAGTGCGTTACATGGCTTACCCTCGCCAAGGTGCTACTGGCCCAGTAGCAGAGCAAATGGCAACGATTTGGTGTGCTGAAGATCCAAAGTCGGCAATGCACAACGCGAAAGTGAATCGTACGTTTGATAACCCTGCGAAAGACTTAAAACAGTGTAAAGAAACCATCCAATCACATTACAATCTAGGTCGCCAATTGGGAATTTCTGGTACGCCAGCGATCTTCTTACCGAATGGCGAAATGGTTGGCGGTTACCTACCACCTGCAGAGCTATTGAAACGTTTAAAGCAACAATAATCCTTTAGGAGCAGAGCCGGCAAAGTCGCCGGCTCTTTTCAAGCATGATAGAAATTCAACGACGTCCTGAACCTGATCTTTCCCTTCTTCCTGATTCCATTCCTCCGATTCTCAAACGTATCTACATCAACCGTGGGATTACGGATCCTGCGCAACTAGAAACGTCAGCTCGTGGTTTGCATTCTTACCAAAAACTCGGGGGGATTGAGCAAGCTGTCGAGCTTTTATTTCAGGCAATAAAAGAACAAAAACGCATCATCGTTGTCGGTGATTTTGACGCTGATGGCGCGACGAGCTCTGCATTGTCGGTGCTCGCGCTGCGTATGCTTGGTAGTCACAATGTGGACTACCTAGTACCGAATCGTTTTGAAGACGGTTATGGGTTAAGCCCTGAAGTTGTTGACCAGGCATTAGAGCTTGGTGCTGAGATGATCATGACGGTGGATAACGGTGTGTCATCAATCGAAGGCGTGCGTTACGCAAAAGAAAACGGCATTACCGTGCTCGTTACCGACCACCACTTACCGGGACAAGTGTTGCCTGATGTGGATGCAATGGTGAACCCAAACCTTGAGAGCTGTCATTTTCCGTCTAAAGCACTCGCTGGTGTCGGGGTCGCGTTTTATCTCATGATGGCACTATGCGTTCATATGCGAAAACACAATTGGTTTGCTGAGCAGGGCATGCAAGAGCCTAAGTTGATGGAACTGATTGACCTTGTTGCACTCGGCACTGTAGCTGACGTTGTCCCACTGGATGAAAACAACCGCATTCTTGTGCACCAAGGCCTGCAGCGTATTCGTGCGGGCAAAGCGCGCCCTGGCATTCAAGCATTGATTGAGGTCGCGAAGCGTGATGCGCGTCGTTTGGTGGCGTCCGATTTTGGTTTTGCTTTAGGCCCTCGTATCAATGCTGCAGGTCGCCTTGATGACATGTCATTTGGTGTTGAACTGTTGATGTGTAACAACATTCACGCCGCTCGTCGTATGGCAAGTGAACTGGATGGTTTGAACCAAACTCGTAAAGAGATTGAAGAAGGCATGAAGCAAGAAGCGATGGCTTTCTGCGAGCGTCTTCAGTTTGGTGAAGGCAGTGAGCTTCCTTATGGCTTAGCCTTGTTCCAACGTGATTGGCACCAAGGTGTGATTGGTATTTTGGCCTCGCGCATCAAAGAGAAGTTTCACCGTCCAGTCATCGCATTTGCTGATGGCGGAGAAGGGACAATTAAGGGCTCGTGTCGTTCTATTCCGGGGTTACACATGCGTGATGCGTTGGATTTCATCGACACGCAAAACCCAGGTTTGATCATCAAATTTGGTGGTCACGCGATGGCGGCAGGCTTAACAATTAAAGAGCAGGATTTCGAACGTTTCGGCCGTTTATTTGATGAAGTGGTAAAAAAGGAACTCGATGAAGCGGCGCTAAAAGGCGTGATCATGTCAGATGGTGAACTTAAGCCTGAAGAATTCTCTATGCATGTAGCTGAACAGCTACGATCTGGTGGCCCTTTTGGACAAGCCTTCCCTGAACCAATCTTTGATGGTGAGTTTAAAGTGTTACATCAAAAGCTGGTGGGTGAGAAGCATCTTAAATTGATGTTAGAGCCGCTTTACAAAGGTCACCCTACCAATGTGATGATCGACGGCATTGCATTTAATGTCGATTTGCGTCGCTGGCCGGATGCATCAGTTAAAACGGTACGTTTAGCTTACAAATTGGATGTGAATGAATTTCGTGGTAATCAATCACTGCAATTGATGATCGATCATATCGAAGCTAAGTAATATCTAGATTAACCTTTCTTATAGAGTACGGTTGCCCCTAAGAGGGTGTAAAATTTTATGACCGTGCTCTCTCTAACCGCAATCTGATTTCTCATCCGAAATTTTCCTGTATCTCGGTCACATTTTTCAGTAGAATTTCTCGGTTAAATTCTATTCTAAAATGTTGAGTAAACATGTTTGAAATCAATCCAATTAAAAACCGTCTGCAGGACGTGTCTCAGCGCACAAATGTCCTGAGGGGGTATCTTTGACTATGACGCGAAGAAAGAGCGTCTAGAAGAAGTCAACGCAGAGCTTGAACAACCTGATGTATGGAACGAGCCTGAACGTGCACAAGCACTGGGTAAAGAACGTGCATCGCTAGAAGCGGTTGTTGAAACTATTGATCAACTAGAGCAAGGTGTAGAGGACGTAGAAGGTCTTCTTGAGCTGGCTGTAGAAGAAGAAGATCAAGAAACATTTGACGAAATTGAACCAGAACTTGCTGAGTTGGAAGAGAAGCTAGAAAAGCTTGAATTCCGTCGTATGTTCTCGGGTGACCATGATAGTTCAGATTGCTACATCGATTTGCAAGCTGGCTCTGGTGGTACGGAAGCACAAGACTGGACCAACATGCTGCTGCGTATGTACCTACGCTGGGCAGAGGCGAAGGGCTTCAAAGCTGAAGTGATTGAAGTCTCTGAAGGTGAAGTCGCGGGTCTTAAGTCGGCAACAGTTCGCATCTCTGGTGAGTATGCGTACGGTTGGTTGCGCACTGAAACGGGCGTTCATCGTCTTGTTCGTAAATCTCCGTTCGATTCAGGCGGCCGTCGCCATACGTCATTTGCGTCTGCGTTCATCTATCCAGAGATTGATGAAAACATCGACATCGACATTAATCCTTCTGACCTACGCATCGACGTTTACCGTGCGTCAGGCGCAGGTGGTCAGCACGTCAACACCACAGAATCTGCGGTACGTATTACGCACGTACCAACGAACACTGTGGTTCAGTGTCAGAATGACCGTTCTCAACATAAGAACAAAGATCAGGCAATGAAACAGCTTCGAGCGAAGCTATTTGAGCTTGAATTGCAAAAGCAAAACGCGGAAAAACAAGCTAATGAAGACGCTAAGTCTGACATTGGCTGGGGTAGCCAGATCCGTTCTTACGTATTGGATGACTCACGTATTAAGGACCTCCGTACGGGCATTGAAAACCGTAATACTCAAGCGGTTCTTGATGGCGATCTGGACAAATTTATTGAAGCTAGCCTGAAATCAGGCCTATAAAGCTTTTCACCGACAAAAACAGGATACATCGAAAATGACTGATGCTGTTCAAAACGAAACTGTACTAGAAGAAAATAAGCTGATTGCTGAACGCCGCGCTAAACTGGATGAAATCCGAAAGAGCTGCAAAGCAAACGGCCACCCAAACGACTTCCGTCGTGACGCACTAGCGGGCGACCTTCAAAAAGAGTTCGGTGAAAAGACGAAGGAAGAGCTAGAAGAGCTTAACCACGTGGTTGCAATTGCTGGCCGTATTATGGCTAAGCGTGGTCCATTCCTAGTAATTCAAGAAACATCTGGCCGTATCCAAGCTTACGCTGCTAAAGACGTACAAAAAGAGCTAAAAGAGAAATACCAAGGTCTTGATATCGGTGACATCATCGGTGTTAAAGGTGCGCTGCACAAATCTGGTAAGGGTGACCTATACGTGAACATGGAAGAATACGAGTTGCTAACTAAAGCACTTCGTCCACTTCCTGAGAAGTTCCACGGTCTTACTGACCAAGAAATGCGTTACCGTCAGCGTTACGTTGATCTGATTGTGAACGAAGATTCACGTAAAGCATTTATTGTACGTTCTAAAGTGATGTCTGCAATTCGTAACTTCATGATCTCAAAACAGTTCATGGAAGTAGAAACGCCGATGATGCACGTGATCCCTGGTGGTGCAAGTGCACGCCCATTCATTACGCATCACAACGCGCTAGACATGCCAATGTACCTACGTATTGCACCTGAGCTATACCTGAAGCGTCTAGTGGTTGGTGGCTTCGATCGCGTATTCGAAATTAACCGTAACTTCCGTAACGAAGGTCTTTCTCCACGTCATAACCCAGAATTCACTATGATGGAATTCTACATGGCGTACGCGGATTACAAAGATCTGATGGACTTTACTGAAGAACTACTAAGCTCGGTAGCGCAAGAAGTTCTAGGTTCAACATCAATGCCTTACGGTGATGAAACGGTTGAATTTGGTGGCACTTACACTCGTATGAGCATGTTTGAAGCAATCAAGCAGTACAACCCAGATCACGCGCAAATCCAAGCGCTAACCGAAGAAGATCTACAAAACCGTGAACTGATGGTTTCTATCGCGAAATCAGTACATGTTGAAGTAGAAGACTTCTGGACGTGTGGTCAGCTTCTAGAAGAAATCTTCGGTGAAACAGCAGAACCTAAGCTAATGCAGCCAACGTTCATCACTGGCTACCCAGCGGACATCTCTCCACTGGCTCGCCGTAGCGATGACAACCCGTTCTTTACAGACCGCTTTGAATTTTTCATCGGCGGTCGTGAAGTAGCGAATGGCTTCTCAGAGCTTAACGATGCAGAAGATCAAGACGCGCGCTTTAAAGCACAGGTTGAAGCTAAAGAGTCTGGTGATGACGAAGCCATGTTCTACGATGCAGATTACATCACTGCACTAGAGCACGGCCTACCGCCAACGGCAGGCCAAGGTATCGGTATCGACCGTCTGGTTATGCTACTGACTAACACGCACACTATCCGTGACGTGATCCTATTCCCAGCAATGCGCCCACAAGCGTAATTTGGCAGGATGATCAAAAAAACCACCTTCGGGTGGTTTTTTTATGCCTTTTAGTTAAATAAGTTCAAGTTGTTGCATTTGCTTTTTAATAGGATATGCAAATAAACATTCGCCAAATCTCAATCTATTGCATAGTCTTAATACTGAGACAGACGTGGGGGCGCGGAGTCTCGATAATGTTACCCGCTCGCAAAGATAGGTTTGTGGCGCAAAATTTCTATTAACAATGAAAAAGGGTTAGAGAATGGCTGGGCAGTTTAAGATGGATTCCATCCCGGGATCGCTTGTGGTAGTTGGCGGTACTTATGAGCCTTGGTTATCAGTACTTGAGCAAGTGGGCTGGAAGTGTCACCAAGTGGGTGACTTACGCAAAGCTAATACGTTGTTAGAGGATATTGGTCCATGTATCGGTATTGTCGATCTCAGCCATGACGAATTCAGCTTGAACGGTTTGGCGAACTTAGTCAGTTCTCACAAACACGTGCGTTGGTTAGCGTTTATTCGTGAATCTCAGCTTGGCACCGACACCATATGCCAGTTCATTGTTAACTTTTGTATCGACTTTTTCACTGCGCCAATCCCGGATGCCCAACTTTTAAGCACGATTGGTCACCAGCTTGGTATGCTCAAGTTGGAGAAAAAAGTTTGGCCTAGTTTTGGTAGCAGCTTAGACATGGGGCTGATCGGTGAATCTATCCCGATGAAGCGTTTACGTGATCAAGTAAAGCGAATCGGTCCGACGGACGTCAGTATTCTGATTTCTGGGGAAAGTGGTACAGGTAAAGAAGCGGTTGCTCGCGCTATCCACAAAGTCTCTTCACGCTCTCATAAACCGTTTATGGCAATTAACTGTCGCGCACTCAATGAGCAACGTTTCCAAGCGGAAGTGTTTGGCATTAACGCCGATGAAGATATGGAAGCATGTATGCTCGAACAAGCGGATGGCGGTACGGTGCTGTTTAATGACATTCTTACTATCTCAAAAGAACAGCAAATGAATCTGCTGAGATTCTTGCAAGAAGGCACCATTGATACCAAAGATGGTGTAAAAGCGGTCAATGTGCGCATCCTTGCGGCTAACTCGTCAGATGTAGAAAAAGCCTTGATTGACGGAGATTTTAATGAAGAGCTTTATCACTACATTAACGTATTACGCATTAATGTCCCGAGCTTAAAAGAGCGAGCGAGCGATATTTCTTTGTTAGCGCGCTACTACTTACAAGAGTTTTCTAAAGAGTATAACTCGCAAGCAAAAAGCTTTTCTGAGGATGCACTCAAGGCACTGACACGTTATTTCTGGCCAGGTAACGTACGTGAATTGATGAACCAAGTGAAACGAGCGGTTCTGATGTCTGACAGTGTAATGATTGAAGAGCATCACCTAGATTTGCCTCAGCGTAATGACTCAAAGCGTAGTTTGAAATCGATTCGTGAGAAGAGTGAGCGTGACGCGTTACTGGTTGTTTTGGAATCTCATTCTGGTCAAGTTTCGAATGCGGCGAAGGAGCTTGGTGTTTCACGCGCGACCATGTATCGACTACTGAACAAACATAATTTGATTTCCGATCAAGCCATGTAATTTGTTCTTTCTGAAGTTAAATTGGTGAATGAATATCAGTGAAGGAGCGGCTACAAAGCCGCTCCTTTTGTTTTGTATTCAGTTTGATTTATAAAATCTGTAATTTCATATATTCCCTAGGTGAATATGTTATATAGAAAAGTATATGAAACTGAATTGTGGTGTATTGATTTGTTTTTAATCAAAAAGACAAAAAATGTTTGATATATATTCATCAAAGCTTACAATTTAACCGTAACTCAATGAGTTATACCTTTCATAAACGGATTAATTTTTAGCTAGGAGGCGCAAGATGAAACATTACGTTGTTAACACCACTGCTTGCGCTGATCGTATGCCTATCGCTCCGATGACTCTTAAGTCGGATGATACCAATACCACTGGCTCACAAGATAAAAATTAATCCGTAACCTATTTTATTACTAGGCTGCGGAAAAGTAGCGGCTTAGTATCAACAGAACACCTCTGTTCATTTTACGCACTATTTTTCCCAGTCGAATACATCGATAATCGGAGAAAATATTATGCGTCACTCTATTTACCTACAACTGGCAACTTTGCTATTGAAAGCAGACCTTAAACGCGAAGAAAAGCAATGGCAGCGAACCATACGTCGCACTGCTCATGATGTTCCATGGACGAATGTTCATTTATTGAGAGATATTGGTTTAGATAGCGATGGTCGTTCCACACGCGCCAATGTTCCGGATGCAGTAAAAGTTGAACGTCGAGTTCGTCACCTTCGTCGAGTTTTAACGTCGCGAATAATGACGTAATCGTTAGCGTGTTGGACTGACTGAGTTGCTATCGAGTCATTCAACACGCTTAACGTGCGATATGAAGTCATACTTCATTTGTTAAACAGCTGACCTTGAAGGTCAGCTGTTTTCGTTTGAGGGGAGCTTTACTTTTAAGGGCAAGGATTCGAGTAGGTTGTACCAATTGCTTGAATCTCAGTAAGGAGCTCATCGCTTAGTTTTAGATCGATACTGTCGATGTTGGCTTTTAATTGGTTGAGGTTGGTCGCGCCGATAATATTAGATGCTACAAATGGGCGCTGATTGACAAATGCGAGTGCCATTTGTGCAGGATCCAAACCATGCTCTTGAGCTAAATTGACGTAAGCTTCGGTCGCTTTAACACCTTGTGGAGTGAAGTAGCGCGCAAAACGCTCCCACTTCGTGCATCGAGCGCCTTCAGGTTTTGCCCCGTTTAGGTATTTACCACTCAGGCAGCCAAATGCCAAAGGAGAGTAGGCCAGTAGCTGGACACCTTCATAGTGGCTGATTTCAGACAAGCCCACTTCGAAGCTGCGGTTCAATAAGTTATATGGGTTTTGAATCGAGACAATGCGTGGCAAATCATGCTTTTCGGCTAAACGCAGTAATGACATCACACCCCATGGCGTTTCGTTTGATACACCGATGTAGCGTACTTTGCCTGCATTCACTAGCTCAGTCAGCGCTTCCAAGGTTTCAATTAATGTGACTTCTTCTTGTTTGTCTGGGTAAGGGTAGTTGAGTTGACCAAAGCAGTTAGTTTGGCGTTGAGGCCAATGTAATTGGTATAAATCGACATAATCCGTTTGCAGGCGGTTAAGGCTGTCATCAATTGCTGTATGGATGTGGCGACGATTAAGGCTCATGTTGTCTCGGATGTGAGGGACACCGCGAGGGCCAGCCACTTTTGTTGCCAGCACAACTTTTTCACGTTTGCCGCTCTTTGCTAACCAATTCCCGATGTATTGCTCGGTGAGTCCTTGGGTTTCCGCTTTGGGAGGTACAGGGTACATCTCTGCGGTATCAATGAAATTCACCCCATGATCAAGGGCAAAGTCGAGCTGTTCAAAGGCGTCCTTTTCTGTATTTTGCTCGCCAAACGTCATGGTTCCGAGGCAGATTTTACTGATCTCAAGTGATGAGTGCGGTAGTTTTGTGTATTGCATATCACGTCCTTGAAGAGTTACCGACTAAATAAGTGATTCCAATATAGGGGATTTTTAACCGCTATCGCAAATGATTTACGTATAAAGGAAGACCAAACTCGAAAGCTATACATAGCCTAACTACACTTAAATGATCGTGTGAAGGAGGTACGTTATGCAGAAGCATCAATTGGACATGTGGTTACACGGTCCCCATAAAGATACTTATAAAACTCCCAAAGTATTTGTGATTGGGTGTTCTGATGTCTCTGACTATTTGCTAGCAGTGGAGTACAAGCATCAACTTGAGCCGATTAAAGACGGTGAAGATCCGATACATTTCGGTTCGCTAGATTTGGTGAAAGAAGAGCTGCTGAGGTTAGGGGTAGATAAAGCGTACTTAAGGCTGCACAATGCGTATGACGAATGTGGCACTGAAGAGGCAGCCTCGTACTGTGATATCGAGTTATCGCTCGTGACGCACTAAATGGTGGAAACAACATTACTCAGATGGCGTGCTGATGTAGTGCTTGAGTAAGATCTGCTCAGTAAACTGTGTTCTGAGGTAAAAACCTCGGGGCAGAGTTTTTATCGGCTTGCCATTTGAGCTATATGCTTCGGTGAGGGCTTTTGCATTCGCAGCTTTAGGGCGAAGATGTAGCGCTTCTCCGTGTCTGGCGGAAATTTGATCAAATTTCCCCAAGACGATCATCTCCATTAGCTCTTCCCAGTCGTTTCGTAAAATACGCTCTTCTTCGTCGTCTGGTGACCAAATCAGTGGGCTACCAACACGTCTTTCTGCAAGTGGAATTTCTCGTTCCCCTTCCACTGGTACCCAAAGCACACGAGATAGCTTGTTTCGAACATGACTTGTTTCCCATGTAAGACCATGAACACCAGTGAGGGGAGCCACAGAAACAAAGGTTGTTTCTAAAGGTTTGCCAGAGTAACTGATCGGAATACTTTTCAACTCGATCCCTAGTTTTGCGAAATCTTGTTGAGGTTTACTGCCAGCCGGAGCGCCCAAATGCCATTCGAGTAATTGACCCACCCAACCTTTATCACGTTTTAAGTTTTCAGGAACAATCATATTCGCCTCGGCGGCCAGCTCTGCAAAGCTAAGTCCTGCCATATCATGAGCGCGTTCCAATAGCTCTGCTTCTGTTTGTGGTTCTGGTTTCATAGTCACAAGGTGGTATTACAAAAAATATAGTTTATCAAACTCCGGCCAAATCTACTGTTTAAGATTTCACCGAGGCGGTGTAAGAACGATCAATTCATAACTTATCCACAGATGGAGGAGGTATTGGTAAGATCCTGACGGGGTCTGTATGAATAAACAGGGGTTAAAATGCATTTTTGGGGTTGATTTTGTTGTAATCATCTAAACGAATAGCAGGTGAGTGTGGATAAATAGCCTATTGGTGGATCTTTGACCGATCTGGGTTTGGTGAA
This sequence comes from Vibrio sp. J2-4, assembly GCF_021728155.1. Classification (NCBI taxonomy): domain Bacteria; kingdom Pseudomonadati; phylum Pseudomonadota; class Gammaproteobacteria; order Vibrionales; family Vibrionaceae; genus Vibrio; species Vibrio sp. J2-4. The sequence continues at coordinate 46,183 of NZ_JAKKCN010000004.1, read as the reverse complement.
AAGATCATCAAGAAACTGAAGATCGATTTATCGTTATTTTTAAAAATAAATACTTTTATGTCAATGTTTTATGTTTATTTTCTTGTTTCTTTATTTGTTTTGCTTTTGATGGGATTGAACTGAATTACTCATTTGAATTGAATTCTTCACAAAGTTATTCACAGAAAAGGTGAATAAATGTGGGCAATGTCTCACTCTTGTGTTGATAAGGTATGATTTGATTAAAAGATATCCAAACATGGTGAAAAGGTAATAAATCTTGCTCATATCACATCAGTAAGTTTGCTAGTAATGGGGATATGTGGAAAAATCACGGTAATAAAAAATTTATTCATAGAGGTTAGCCAGTGATAGATGGCGATGGTTACCGACTTAATGTTGGTATTGTGATATGTAATAACCATGGTCAGGTCTTCTGGGCTAAACGATACGGGCAACACTCATGGCAATTTCCACAAGGTGGGATTGACGAAGGTGAAACCCCTGAACAAGCCATGTTCAGGGAGTTATACGAAGAAGTCGGTTTAACGAAAAAAGACGTTAAGATCATTGCAACAAGTCGTCATTGGTTAAGATATAAGCTACCAAAGCGATTGGTGCGTTGGGACTCCAAGCCTGTTTGTATCGGCCAAAAACAGAAATGGTTTCTGCTGAGATTAGAATGCGATGAATCTCGTATTAATATGCAACGCGGAAAATCCCCTGAATTTGATGGTTGGCGCTGGGTGAGTTACTGGTATCCAGTTAGGCAAGTTGTTTCTTTCAAGCGAGATGTTTATCGACGAGCGATGAAAGAGTTTGCATCCTTAGCCATGCCTTTTCGAGAGAGAAAAGCGAAAGGGAAAAGAAAAAAGCAACGTAGAGGATAATCATGCTCAGTCAGCTAAGGGAAATAGTTGAGAAAGTCTCCAGGGTCGATGATGTGCATCTGGCACTCGATATATTGGTGAAAGAGACTTGTGCTGCCCTTCGCACTGAGTGCTGTACTATCTATCTTGCTAATGAAGAAATGCAGCGCCTTGAGTTAATGGCAACTCAAGGCCTTATTTTTGAAGGTGATAGTATTCATATCAACTTCAATGAAGGCTTGGTTGGGTTGGTTAAACGAAGCGCAGAGCCACTCAACCTTGCCGAAGCCTCAAAACATCCCGAGTTTAAATTCTTCCCTCAACTCGGTGAACAGATTTACCACTCCTTTTTAGCCACTCCAATCATTCATCGCAAACAAGTTTTAGGTGTGTTGGTGATCCAGCAAAAAACACCTCGCTTGTTCAGTGAAATGGAAGAGTCTTTTCTTGTCACGTTGTCCGCTCAGCTAGCAGTGCTTATTGCGCATGCGCAGAATCTTGGGCATTGGCAGTTGGCATCTAAACCCACGGTATTAAAAGGTTTGCCTGCATCTACTGGTGTCGCGATTGGAGAGTTTTGGTTCGACAATACCCAGCCGAGTTTATCGGATGTTTTCCCTTCGTCCACGTTAGATAAAGAACGTGAGCACGAGACATTGCTGGTGGCGATAGAGCGAGCGTTAAATGACTTTCGCCGTATGCGGAAAAAACTGGACAGTGAAATCAACAAAGATGCGCTGGCGATCTTCGATCTGTTTACTCACTTACTGAATGATCCGATGCTTCGCGGTGATTTGAAGAAGCAGATTGAAAAAGGAGATAGGGCAGACTGGGCGTTACGCCAAGTTGTAGAATCATACTCGAATCGATTTGCCAGAATGTCGGATGTATACATGCGTGAAAGAGCGCAAGATATCCGAGAGTTAGGGCAAAGGCTGCTCTATTTTCTGCACAACAGTGAGCAAGAAAATTCTGCAATTGATCGTCCCATTATTTTGGTGGCGAATGAACTCACAGCCACCTTGCTCGCGTCTGTACCTAAAGAATTTTTGTTAGCCGTCGTGTCACTAGAAGGTGGCGCGAACTCTCATGCGGCTATTTTGTCTCGCGCACTTGGAGTTCCCGCTGTCATGGGCGCCAACATTAACCCGGATGTGGTCAATGGCAAACTCGGGATAGTGGATGGTTATACGGGTGAGATCTTCTTAGAGCCAAACCGTCAATTATTGCGAGAGTATCGCAGCTTAGTGAGTGAAGAGTCAGAATTGTTTGCAATGGTAAACAAGGACCTAGCACTCCCAGCGGTTACGCAAGACAATCACCACATCGAAATTATGCTCAATGCGGGGCTCAGTGCAGACAGTAATATTGCCATCAATACAGGTGTTGATGGAGTTGGGTTGTACCGAACTGAGATTGCATTTTTACTTCAGCATCACTTTCCGTCAGAAGATGAGCAGTATCATCAATACCAAGCGATACTCAACAGTTATCCGAATCAACGAGTGGTGATGCGCACTTTGGATATTGGTGGTGACAAACCTTTGCCATATTTGCCGATCGAAGAAGATAATCCGTTTCTAGGCTGGCGTGGCATTCGTTTTACATTAGATCACCCAGATATTTTCTTGATCCAGCTGCGTGCAATGTTAAGGGCGAGTGCAGAAAGCGGTAACTTAAGTATTTTGTTGCCAATGGTGTCTGGCGTAAAAGAGCTAGACGATGCCATTAGCTTGATTAATCAAGCCCACAGCGAAGCCGTGTTGCTTGATGATAGAATTCAGTTCCCACAAGTTGGGGTCATGATCGAAGTGCCATCAATGGTGTATTTATTGCCAACGATTGCTCACCGTGTTGATTTTGTTTCTGTCGGGACAAACGATTTAACCCAGTATTTATTAGCAGTTGATAGGAACAATTCGCGCGTCGCGGATGTCTATGAATCTATGCATCCTGCGGTACTGTTAGCGCTTAAGCAAATCCATGACGTGTGCGATAAGTATCAGGTGCCAGTGTGTATTTGTGGTGAGTTAGCTGGTGACCCATTTGGCGCTCTTCTCTTACTTGGGTTAGGGTATACCAGTTTGAGTATGAACACCTCCAACGTGGCTAAGGTGAAATATTTGATTCGTCATAGCCAACAAGAAGAATTAGAAAAATTAGCGGAGCAAGCAATGACAAAGTCCTACGGGGAGGACATTCATCAAATGATGCATGACTTCTTCATTCAACAGGGCTTTGCGGGCTTTATCCGTGCAGGTAAAAAGTAGGAAATCGTGACCGTCTCTTTATTTTTGTTATTGTTGGCGCTAGGCGCTTTTGTGGGTGTGATGGCGGGGTTACTCGGTATCGGTGGTGGTTTGATTGTTGTTCCTGCCTTGTTGTATTTGCTTCCTCTTGCTGGAATCTCTCCAGAAATGAGTATGCACATGGCCCTAGCCACTTCGTTAGCGAGTATTATTGTCACGTCAGGCTCATCGGCGATGAATCACCTTAAGCTCGGCAATGTCGATATGTTCGTCGTAAAATGGTTGATGCCAGGTGTGGTTATAGGTGGTTTTGTCGGTGCCAATATTGCTGAGTGGATCCCTACGCACTACTTGCCGAAAGTATTTGGTATCATTGTTCTTTGCCTGTCAGTACAAATGTTCCGTTCCATTAAAGTTACGAGCAGTAAACCTATGCCGAGCAGCCCGGTGACCGTTGCGTATGGCACGGGGATTGGCGTCGTATCAAGCCTTGCTGGTATTGGTGGTGGTTCACTGTCGGTCCCATTTTTAAATAAACACGGGATAGAAATGCGTAAAGCGGTAGGTTCATCTTCCGTTTGTGGTTGCGTGATTGCTATTTCTGGTATGATCGGTTTCATCTTACATGGCTATAAAGTGGAAGGCTTACCTTCATACAGTATTGGCTATGTTTATCTTCCCGCTTTATTAGCGATTGCCATGGCCTCGATGCTCACAACAAAAGTGGGCGCAAAGCTGGCAACTAACCTTCCAACTGCGGTATTAAAAAAGATATTCGCGGTGTTCTTAATGTTTGTAGCAGCGACCATGCTGCTCTAAGTTTGTACCCAAGTCATTCTCGCTGAACCAAGCATCTAGAGGTTACTTGGGTATATTTATTTTGTTGTGATAAGAAGAGAATGATTTATGTCTCAGGGATATATTGAATTTCCCAATATTGATCCGGTTTTAATCTCTATTGGTCCTGTTTCGGTTCGTTGGTACGGTTTGATGTACCTTGTGGGCTTTATGTTCGCCCTATGGTTGGCGAACCGACGTGCGGATAAGCCGGGAAGTGGTTGGACACGAGAACAGGTTTCTGATTTGTTGTTCGCAGGCTTCCTTGGCGTGGTGATTGGTGGCCGTGTTGGCTACGTGCTTTTCTACAATTTTGAGCTCTTCCTGGCTGATCCTTTGTATCTGTTTAAAGTGTGGACCGGTGGTATGTCTTTCCACGGGGGCTTACTGGGTGTGATTACCGCGATGTTCTGGTATGCACACAAAAACGGGCGAACTTTCTTCGGTGTTGCCGACTTTATCGCGCCGCTTGTGCCATTTGGTTTGGGTATGGGGCGTTTAGGTAACTTCATGAACAGCGAATTGTGGGGCCGAGTAACGGATGTGCCTTGGGCGATCGTTTTCCCAAATGGTGGTCCACTGCCACGTCATCCATCGCAGCTTTATGAAATGGCGCTTGAAGGTATCGTACTTTTCTTCATCTTGAATTGGTTCATCAAGAAACCTCGTCCTCTAGGTTCTGTTTCAGGGCTATTTTTAGCTGGATATGGTACATTCCGCTTCCTAGTTGAGTACGTGCGCGAACCAGACGCTCATTTGGGTTTATTCGGTGGCTTTATTTCCATGGGACAGATTTTATCCCTGCCAATGGTGGTTATCGGTGTCCTAATGATGGTTTGGGCATACAAACGTGGTCATTACAAAGACGAGTTACCACAAAAGACGAAGTAAGGTATTGGTGTGAAACAGTATTTAGATTTGTGTCAACGCATCGTTGACCAAGGTGTTTGGGTTGAAAATGAGCGTACAGGCAAGCGTTGCCTGACCGTAATCAACGCGGATTTAACCTACGATGTTGCGAACAATCAATTTCCGTTGGTAACCACACGTAAAAGTTTTTGGAAAGCGGCCGTTGCAGAGCTACTAGGGTATATTCGTGGTTACGATAATGCGGAAGATTTTCGTAAGCTGGGCACGAAAACCTGGGATGCCAATGCCAACCTAAATGATGCTTGGTTAAATAATCCATATCGTAAGGGCGAAGACGACATGGGCCGTGTCTACGGTGTCCAAGGGCGCGCATGGGCGAAGCCTGATGGCGGGCATGTTGATCAATTACGCAAGATAGTGGATGACTTAACGCGTGGTGTTGATGATCGCGGTGAAATCTTGAACTTCTACAACCCGGGTGAATTCCACATGGGGTGCTTGCGTCCTTGCATGTATAGCCACCATTTTTCATTGCTGGATGATACGCTTTACCTGAACAGTACTCAGCGTTCGTGTGATGTACCGCTTGGCTTAAACTTCAATATGGTTCAAGTTTACGTGTTCTTGGCGATCATGGCGCAAATCACGGGCAAGAAACCTGGTCAGGCATTTCATAAGATTGTGAATGCGCACATTTATGAAGATCAGCTTGAACTGATGCGTGATGTTCAGTTGAAACGTGAACCATTAAAAGCGCCGACGTTCCACATCAATCCAGAGATTAAGTCTCTAGAAGATCTGGAAACATGGGTCACACTGGATGATTTTTGGGTTGAAGGATACGAGCATCACGACCCTATTCGTTACCCATTCTCAGTGTAACCAGTATTGTTCTTCAAGATATGAAAAAAGCTCCGAATGGAGCTTTTTTGCTTTTTCGTACTTTGAAGATATTACTTGAGTGCACTGACAATATAGCGGTGAATAGGGTTGGTCTGCATCGGTGCAGACAGTGCCGGGCTAATAAACTTGGGTTGGGTGAATATTTGTTTGCTCACTAATGAGCGGATAAGCTCAAAATACTTCAGTTCTGTTTTCCCACATAGCAACAATGAAAAGTCATTGCCCAGTTTATCGTAGGCATTGAGCACCTCTCGGAACCCTCTGAGGTACAAGTAATCCTTCGTCAAACCGCCTCCTCGATACACACGAGCAGTCGTTGTAAATGCTTGAAGGTCAGACGTTTTATACTGTTCTTTTAATAGCATGAACGTATGGCGGAAATCGCGATCCTTGATCATCGACTCTACCGCCAGGACTCGTAAGGCTAAGGTTCTTAGGCGTTTGATACTGAAATGTCCTGACAGATATTCACACAATATAGCCAGCCCTTCTTGGGGGTTTGTATTAGCTGGGCACCCTAAGCTCAGGACCTTTAGCGGTTGTTGACGACCGTTAAGCGTAGTAAGAAGGTGTACACCCATTTCATGATGTGCGAGAGCCTCTAACTCATCGGTCGTGATGTATGCTGCGTGGTTAATTTTGACTCGAGACCCCGAAACGAGTGCGTTTGCTAACATCCCATCCAACACCTGTATTTCACACTCATATCCATTACGTTGAGCAAAGTTTTGCATGAAGTGTGCTATCGCGCGGCTATCATGCTGCGGTTTGCTCTCTTCTTCCGTGGGAAGGTGTAAAATGAAATGGGCGTTGGCAATATCTTTGGCGCTCGGCTCTCCGTAATAGCGCAAGGAGTTATAAAGAAACTCTTGTGTACCGATAGTATTCACTTGATCCAATTTATCTGCGTAAGACTGAATCACATCCGCGTACAGCTTTTGTAATTGGGTGTCTTGAATATTTTCTAAAGGCAGTTCATACAGACGTCGTTTTGCGCTGTGAGTATCTAGATTGGTGGTTGAGTATTGGAAGTTAGGCTCTTGAGAGTATTTGTTCTTAATAAAGCGCTCTCTTTCCTGAGCATAATTGAGAGGATTCACGCTACTGAGGATATCAATATCAGCAACCAGTTGAGTTAGGTTTTCGTCTATTGCGAGTAGCTGATCAGAAATAGTGCCATTAAGCTGCGTCATGTTGTCGACTCCAAATGAGGTAGCCCAGCATAAGTATGCTGGTATGGCTCAAATTATCACCAGACAACGAATTTGAACAGCGTCATTAACGCAAAAAAGGCCCCACAATGTGGAGCCTAAACAATAAGCGATGGTATGTAAGTTATTGTTATGTCGTTAGGGCTAAGATCGCGCCTGGTAAAATAACGAATACAGACATTAGGTAGCCACCGACAACAGCTTTGTTCTTGATAGCCATTTCAGAAATCATCTCAGCGCCTTTCACTGGAATTTCACGTAGGAACGGAATACCAAAGATAAACAGCGTTGCCATGATATTAAATACTAGGTGTACCAGAGCGATTTGAAGCGCGAATACCGCAAACTCACCCGATACGGCTGTTGCTGCTAGTAGCGCCGTAATACAAGTACCAATGTTTGCACCTAGCGTGAATGGGTAAATATCACGAACTTTAAGAACGCCTGTACCCACAAGTGGAACCATCAAGCTAGTTGTTGTTGATGAAGATTGTACCAACACAGTCACGATTGAACCCGATACAATACCGTGAATAGGGCCACGACCAATCGCGTTTTTCAAAATTTCACGTGCGCGGCCAACCATTAGGCTCTTCATTAGCTTACCCATTACCGTAATTGCAACGAAGATTGTCGCAATACCCAAAACGATAAGCATGATGCCACCAACAGTATCACCGAATGTTGAAAGTGGCTCTTTGATTGCACCCACAACTGGTTTTGTTATTGGCTTAATGAAGTTGAAGCCTTTAATGCTCATATCGCCAGTAGCAAGTAGTGGAGAAACAAGCCAATGAGAAACTTTCTCTAAAATGCCGAACATCATTTCCAACGGAAGGAAAATAGCAACAGCAAGTAAGTTGAAGAAGTCGTGAATAGTTGCGCTTGCAAATGCACGTTTGAACTCTTCTTTACAACGTACGTGACCAAGAGAAACAAGCGTATTGGTCACTGTGGTACCAATATTGGCACCCATCACCATTGGAATCGCGGTTTCTACTGGTAAGCCACCTGCAACCAAACCTACAATAATAGACGTTACAGTACTTGAGGACTGAATTAAGGCTGTTGCCACCAAGCCGATCATTAGACCTGCAACAGGGTGAGCGGCAAACTCAAATAGCACCTTAGCTTGATCGCCAGTTGCCCATTTGAAGCCACTACCAACCATAGATACTGCTAGAAGAAGCAGATACAACATGAATGCCAAGTTAGCCCAGCGTAACCAACGAGCAGTGCTCGAAATTGGCGCCACTGTTGAAGTAGCTTGGTTCATCATAATTTTCTCCGTTGACCTTTCAGTTCATTTTTCGGTCTGTAGTTGAAACTGCGGGCGATGTTAGAGAACAAATATTTCAGTAATATTACAGATTTCTTGCTGTGAGTAATTTTTATTGTTCTTTTTGATAGTGGTGTGAGTAGGGAAAAATGAAGGTTTTTAACTGTTTGAATTTAATGAATAAATTTGGCTTTCGTTTTGTGTGGTTATTGCGTTTTCTTTAGAAAGAAAATGCGCCTCAGTTCAACTTTTATGACAGTATTAATTTTATATATTCGGTAAAACTTATGTTTTTGTAATGTATTGTATGGTTTTGTCGAGTTTATTGTTTGTCTCTGTCACATTTGGTATAAAAAGCATCACTTTCTTTTCGGGACTTGATCATGTCACATCTAAACTACAACCATCTATATTATTTCTGGATGGTGTGCAAACAGGGCTCTGTAACTAAAGCGGCCGATGCGCTTTTCCTAACACCGCAAACCGTGACAGGGCAGATTAAAGCGCTTGAAGAACGCATGAAAGGAAAGTTAACCAAACGAAATGGTCGTACAGTTGAGCCAACTGAGTTAGGGCAACTTGTTTTTAAGTACGCCGACCGAATGTTTGGTTTGAGTTATGAGATGTTAGATATCGTCAATTACAGTCAGCACTCGAACATTCTGTTTGAAGTTGGCGTAGCCGATGCGTTATCTAAGCGCTTGGTCAGTAAAGTACTAATGACGACTGTCCCGGAAGATAACAGTATTCATTTACGCTGTTATGAGTCAACCCACGAATTGTTACTTGAACGACTGTCTCAGCACAAGCTGGATATGATCCTCTCGGATTGTCCCGTTGACTCAACTCAAAGCCCTGGCCTTTATAGCAAAAAGCTAGGTGAGAGCAGCATGAGCTTTTTCGCCTCTTCTGAAATTGAAAATGTGCGTTTCCCTGAGATTCTGGAACAGAAAAAGCTTTTGATTCCTGCAAGCCGAACAGCAATGGGGCGTAAGGTTATTCAGTGGTTTGATCGTCAAGGTCTTCAGCCTAATGTGTTGGGAGAGTTTGATGATGTCGCGTTGATGAAGGCTTTCGCACGGTATCACGATGATGTGATTTTCTTAGCGCCGACCGTATACATGTCGGAGATTGAGGACGACCGAAATCTACAGCTAATTGGTCATGTCGATGGGTTAAAAGAAGAGTACTACGTGATTTTTGCGGAACGAATGATCCAACACCCAGCGGTAAAAAATGTTTGTGATGCTGATTTCAGTCAAATGTTTGAGTAAACCCGTATCGTTGCGCAAATAAATAGATTACTATCAATAAAAATATAATTCTAAATAATACCTAAGTAACTCAAGATACTTGTTTTAGTGAGCAAAACTATTAATTATTGATGGCGCATCAATTCTTCACTTTGGTGGATAATATTGGTGTATCACTAACAACTAAATTAGAGGTTCTAATAATGAAGACTCTGGAAGTGTATCTTGATTTTCTTAGATATATAAATCAGTGCAACACAACAAGCTGGCCAGGGTTGGAATAAGTAAGTTGTAGCTAGAGGTCCAACACATGAATCTACAAGAAATGGAGCAGAACTCCGCAAAAGCCGTCGTGTTGCTCAAAGCGATGGCAAACGAGAGACGCCTACAAATCCTTTGTATGCTGCATAACCAAGAGCTGTCCGTGGGAGAGCTGTGTGCAAAGTTAGAGCTAAGCCAGTCGGCATTATCTCAGCATCTTGCTTGGCTTCGCCGTGATGAGCTAGTCACGACAAGGAAAGAAGCACAAACCGTGTACTACACATTAAAGAGTGATGAAGTGAAAGCGTTAATAAAAACACTGCATAGTCTTTATTGTGCTGAAAGCGCTTAGCGTTAATTACATATACCTAATATATCGTTCATTTTAGGCTGTGAATCTAACTCGTTGGAATATTTGAGAGTGGCGTTAAACTTTTGATGGTAGAGTTGCTGCGCATCGACCAATTTGCTTTGTTCTCAAGTGTTTTATTGGTGCTTTCCAGTTTGAGCTTTATAAGGTAAATAAGCTGATGCCTTTGAATAGGCGTGCAGAAAAAAGAAAAGCTGGCATTGCCAGCTTTTTTATTAAGAAAATTTTGTAGATATAAAAAAACCGACACAAGGTCGGTTTTTTCTTCACTGTAAAATCAGGACTCTATTAAAGAGCTTTGATTTGTGCAGCGAAACGAGACTTATGGCGAGCTGCTTTATTCTTGTGAATAAGGCCTTTAGTTGCCATGCGGTCTAGGATAGGTGTAACTACAGCGAATGCAGCAGTTGCAGCTTCTTTGTCGCCTGCTTCGATAGCAGCAACAGTTTTCTTCATGTAAGTACGCATCATTGAGCGACGGCTAGCATTGTGCTGACGACGTTTCTCAGCTTGGATAGCGCGCTTCTTAGCAGATTTACTATTTGCCAAGGGTCTAACTCCCAAAAACTTAGTTCTGTGACAATTTAAGGGCGAGGAATATCCCTCATTTGCGCTTAAATGTCAAATGATTTGTGCAAAAACCGATCTAAGCCAAAACAAATTTTGGTAAGAGAGGTTATCGCGGTTAAGATGGCGGGGATTCTAACAGCATTTTTATACCAATGCTAATAATTATCCGCGAAAGGCACACTTATTCCTTACAACCGCGGATAGATTTTTGACGTCTATTTACAGCACCTGTCAGAGAAACAGTATAGGGTTAGCTGTCTTATGGTGATATTCCGAGGTTACAGTGAGTAAACGACTACTCAAGTCTGGCATGATCGTCAGTGCTATGACATTTATTTCCCGCGTTCTTGGCCTAGTCCGTGATGTTGTAGTGGCAAATTTAATGGGGGCAGGAGCAAGCGCAGACGTCTTTTTCTTCGCCAATAAAATTCCTAATTTTTTACGACGTTTGTTTGCTGAAGGGGCTTTTTCTCAAGCGTTTGTACCTGTTTTAACGGAAAGCCATGCTCAAGGCGACATGGATAAAACTCGGGAACTGATTGCTAGAGCGGCGGGTACGTTAGGGGTGATAGTCTCTATTGTTACCATTTTAGGTGTCCTAGGTTCCGGCGTGGTCACTGCAGTGTTTGGTTTTGGTTGGTTCCTTGACTGGATGCATGGTGGCCCGGCTGCAGCAAAGTTTGAGCTTGCTAGCGTGATGCTCAAAATCACCTTTCCCTATTTATGGTTCATCACTTTTGTTGCCCTATCGGGAGCCATTCTTAATACACTAGGTAAGTTTGCGGTTTCTTCGTTTACTCCCGTCTTCCTCAACGTAATGATCATTTTGGCAGCATGGTTTATCTCGCCGCAGATGTCACAGCCAGAGATTGGTCTTGCCATCGGTGTTTTCCTTGGTGGTTTGGTTCAGTTCTTATTTCAAATCCCTTTCCTTATTAAAGCGGGGGTTATGGTTAAGCCAAAATGGGGCTGGCGCGATCCGGGCGTGGTGAAGATCCGAACCTTAATGATTCCTGCTTTGTTCGGTGTGTCGGTAAGCCAAATCAACTTGTTGTTTGATACTTTTATTGCCAGCTTTCTGCAAACCGGTTCGATCAGTTGGTTGTACTATTCAGATCGCTTGTTGGAATTCCCGTTAGGTCTGTTTGGTATTGCTATTGCAACGGTGATTTTACCAGCATTATCACGCAAACATGTTGACGCACAAAATGAAGGATTCGCACAAACCATGGACTGGGGGGTGCGCATGGTGATCTTACTTGGCCTTCCTGCAATGCTTGGTTTGATGGTACTGGCAAAACCTATGTTGATGGTGTTATTCATGCGAGGTGAGTTTTCGCCACAAGACGTACATCAAGCATCATTGTCACTCTTTGCTTACGCTTCAGGCTTGTTGAACTTTATGCTGATTAAAGTGCTTGCTCCGGGTTATTACTCGCGTCAAGACACCAAAACGCCAGTGAAATACGGCATCATTGCGATGGTGACCAACATGGTATTTAATGCAATTTTTGCGTACTTCTATGGCTACGTTGGCTTGGCTATCGCGACAGCACTATCGGCATTTGTGAATATGGCACTGCTGTATCGTGGCCTGCACATCGCAGAGGTATACCAAATCACTAAGCGAACCGTCTTCTTTATTATACGTTTAGCTATTGCTGGCGCGGCGATGGTTGCGGCAATCTTATGGCAACTGGAAGATATGTCAGTATGGCTGGGCTGGAGCTTTGCTCACCGAAGCGCGGTGCTAGGGATGTTGATCGGTTTAGGAGCAGTGGTTTACCTAGTGGTTCTATTTTTAACTGGTGCGCGTTTAAAAGACCTAAAAGCTGGGACAGACTGAGGGTGATTAGTATATAATCCGTCAGTTTCACACAGTGTAAAGTAAAACAGAGGCAGAAAGCAGTATCCAATGGAACTGATTAGAGGCATTCACAATATCAACCCGCGACATCATGGTTGTGTGCTGACTATTGGCAATTTCGATGGTGTCCATAAAGGCCATCAACAAGTATTGCAGCAAGTGTCTGAGCAAGCGGACAGGCTATCCTTGCCTTCTGTTGTGATGACCTTTGAACCTCAGCCGATGGAGCTGTTTGCCAAAGACAAGGCACCTGCAAGGTTGACGCGATTACGCGATAAGTTCGTGCAATTGAGTAAGCTCGATATTGACCGCTTACTGTGTGTCAATTTCAATCGCCATTTTGCAAGTTTAACCGCGGAAGAGTTTATCCGTGACTTGTTGGTCGAGCGTTTGGGTGTTAAGTTTCTTGTCGTTGGTGATGATTTCTGCTTTGGCAAAGGCCGTACAGGTAACTTTGCAATGCTGCAGGAAGCAGGGGAAAAATACGGCTTTGATGTCGTAAGTACCCAGAGCTTTTGTTTACAACAATTACGTGTCAGCAGTACGGCTATCCGTCAAGCGCTGGCGCGTGACGATTTGCATTCCGCGCAACAGATGCTGGGAAGAAACTACAGCATCAGCGGTCGTGTTTCTCACGGAAGAAAGCTAGGTCGAACCATTGGGTTCCCTACTGCAAATATTCCTTTGAAACGCTGTGTTTCTCCGGTTTCCGGAGTCTATGTTGTTCAAGCGCTTGGCTTAGGAAATAAGCCAGTTGGTGGTGTTGCTAATATTGGTCAAAGACCAACCGTCAATGGTGTTCGCCAACAGTTAGAAGTGCACTTATTCGACTTTCATGCCAATTTATATGGCAAGCAACTAGAAGTGGAACTTTTGCATAAACTTCGAGATGAGCAAAAGTTTGAGTCGTTTGAAGCACTTAAACAACAAATCGAATTGGATGCTGAAGCAGCAAGGGTGTGGCTGCGTCAGCTTAAGCGTTGAGCGGTTTATTCCACCGTTCAACATAATGTCTAATTTTCGCCCAATATAACGGAATTAAGAATCGATGAGTGAGTATAAAGATACCCTGAACTTACCTGAAACAGGGTTTCCAATGCGCGGCAACCTGGCCAATCGTGAGCCAGAAATGCTTAAGCGTTGGTACAAAGAAGATCTTTACGGTGAAATCCGTAAAGCTAAGAAAGGCAAAAAGTCATTCGTATTGCACGATGGCCCTCCTTACGCAAATGGTGACATTCATATTGGTCACGCACTAAACAAGATTCTTAAAGACATTATTATTAAATCCAAAACACTTTCAGGTTTTGACGCACCTTACATCCCAGGCTGGGACTGCCACGGTCTACCAATCGAATTAATGGTAGAGAAGAAAGTAGGTAAGCCAGGCCAAAAAGTGACAGCAGCGGAATTCCGCGAGAAATGTCGTGAATACGCAGCAGGTCAGGTTGAAGGTCAGAAAGAGAGCTTCAAACGCCTTGGTATCATGGGTGAGTGGGACAAGCCATACCGCACTATGGATTTCGCAACTGAAGCGAACATTATTCGTGCTCTTGGTAAGATCGCAAGCAATGGTCACCTGCTAAAAGGTTTCAAACCTGTTCACTGGTGTACAGACTGTGGTTCTGCTCTTGCTGAAGCGGAAGTAGAATACAAAGATAAAGTATCACCATCTATCGACGTTCGTTTTAAAGCGGCTGACGAAACAGCACTGCTATCTAAATTTGAACTGACAGAAGGTCATGAAGGTCACGGTGACGTATCTATCGTTATCTGGACAACAACACCTTGGACACTGCCTGCAAACCGCGCAGTATGTCTACGTGATGATCTAGAGTACGTGCTTATCCAAACAGAAGGCGACAACGCTGAGCGTATCATCGTTGCTGCTGAGCTGGCGAAAGACGTAATGGACCGTGCTGGTATCGAGCACTTCCACAATCTTGGCTTTGCTAAAGGTGCGGATCTAGAGCTTTCTCAATTCCAACACCCATTCTACGATTTCACTGTACCGGCGATCCTGGGTGATCACGTTACGACTGATTCAGGTACTGGTGTTGTTCACACTGCACCGGGTCACGGTCAAGAAGACTTCGCGGTTGGTAACAAGTACAACCTAGAAGTAGCAAACCCAGTTGGCTCAAACGGTGTTTACCTACCAGATACAGAGCTATTTGCTGGTCAGCACGTATTTAAAGCGAACGATGCAGTAGTAGAAGTACTGAAAGAAAAAGGTGCACTACTACACCACCACGCTTACGAGCACAGCTACCCACACTGTTGGCGTCATAAGACTCCAATCATCTTCCGTGCTACACCTCAATGGTTCGTTTCTATGGACCAAGCTGGCCTACGTGCTAAAGCATTAGAGTCAATCAAGAACGTAGAGTGGATGCCTGAGTGGGGTCAAAGCCGCATCGAAGGTATGATCGAAGGTCGCCCTGAGTGGTGTATCTCTCGTCAACGTACTTGGGGTGTGCCAATTGCTCTGTTTGTTCATAAAGAAACAGCAGAACTTCATCCAAACACGCTAGAGCTGATCGAGAAAGTCGCTAAGCTGGTTGAAGAGAAAGGCATCCAAGCATGGTGGGATGTAGATGCCGCTGAACTACTCGGTGCTGACGCTGACCAATACGAAAAAGTACTAGATACGCTAGACGTATGGTTCGATTCAGGTGTCACTCACTTCTCCGTTGTTGATGCTCGTGAAGAGTACAACGGCAACAGTGCAGACCTATACCTAGAAGGTTCTGACCAACACCGTGGTTGGTTCCAGTCTTCTCTAATTTCATCTATCGCGATGAAAGACGAAGCGCCTTACAAACAAGTACTGACACACGGTTTCGTGGTTGATGGTCAGGGTCGTAAGATGTCTAAATCTATCGGTAACGTGGTTGCGCCAAAAGACGTAACTAACAAGCTAGGTGCTGACATTCTTCGTCTATGGGTTGCTTCAACAGACTACACTGGTGAAGTTGCGGTTTCTGATGAAATCCTAAAACGTAGCGCAGATGCTTACCGTCGTATCCGTAACACAGCGCGTTTCTTCCTTGCTAACCTAAGCGGCTTCAACCCTGAAACAGACATCGTTCCTGTTGAAGAGATGGTTGCGCTAGATCGCTGGGCAGTTGGTCGTGCGCTAGCAGCACAAGAAGAGATTGTTAAAGCATACGAAGAGTACAACACACACGGTGTGACTCAGCGTCTAATGCAATTCTGTTCGATCGAAATGGGCTCTTTCTACCTAGACGTAATTAAAGACCGTCAGTACACAGCAAAACGTGGCGGCAACGCTCAACGTAGCTGTCAGACTGCGCTTTACTACATTGTTGAAGCGCTTGTTCGTTGGATGGCGCCTATCATGTCGTTCACTGCAGATGAAATTTGGAACGAAATGCCAGGCGAGCGCGACAAGTTCGTATTCACTGGTGAGTGGTTCGACGGTCTATTCGGCCTTGCTGAAGGTGAAGAGCTGAACAATGAATTCTGGGCTGAGATCCAAGCGGTTCGTGGTGCAGTAAACAAACTTCTAGAAGATGCGCGTAAAGAGAAAACCATCGGTGGTGCACTACAAGCTGAAGTGACTCTATTTGCTGATGACGCTTTAGCGGCGAAGATCAACAAACTTGAAGATGAACTGCGCTTTGTTCTACTAACCTCTGCGGCGACAGTTAAGCCTCTAGGTGAGAAGACTGATGCAGCACAAGCCACGGATATCGAAGGCTTGTTTGTTGAAGTAGCAGCAGCTGAAGGCGAGAAGTGTGATCGTTGTTGGCACCACACGCCAGACGTAGGCACAATTGAAGGTCACGAGAAAATCTGTGGTCGTTGTGTGTCTAACGTAGAAGGCGAAGGTGAAGTACGTAAATTCGCGTAATTGCCTAGAACGACTGAACTTTTTTTAAAATTAACAGCCCCAGTATTTACTGGGGCTGTTTGTAGGTAAAGTAATGAGTGAAAAAGCACTGTCTTTAAAGCAATCTGGTATTCGCTGGTTATGGTTAGCGGTGGTTATCTTTTTAGCTGATATTGGCATTAAGTATGTTGTAATGAACAACATGGGATATGGCTGGGCAAACCGCATAGAAATTTTGCCATTCTTTAATCTTTTGTACGTGCATAACTATGGTGCTGCTTTTAGCTTTTTGAGTGATCAAGCGGGCTGGCAACGTTGGTTATTTACAGGTATTGCTTTTATCGTTACAGGTCTTTTGACTTACTGGATGAGTAAACTACCAGCGAAAGAGAAATGGAATAATATTGCTTATGCCATGATTATTGGTGGCGCAGTAGGTAACGTATTCGACCGAGTAATACATGGGTTTGTCGTGGATTATTTGGACTTTTTCTGGGGTAATTATCACTGGCCAGCGTTCAACCTTGCAGACATGGCGATCTGTATTGGTGCCGCGATGATTATTCTTGACGGCTTTCGAAAGAAAGACGAGGCGAAAGCCTAAGTAGTGGCAGTGTATATTGTGAAAAGTTGAATAACCCTAAGCGTCGCCCGTTGATTCGAGCGACGCTTTTTATTATGTTGGAGCGCCAATCAGCATATCAATGTATAAAAAGACCAAGCTGACAGCGTAATAACCCAAGAACAAGGAAGCAGTAACGTGACAACAATAACCAATGAATCTGTAGTAACCCTTCACTTTACGATTAAAATGAAAGATGGATCGGTTGCAGATAGTACTCATAACATGGGTAAACCAGCGAAATTTGTTATGGGTGATGGCAGCTTGAGTGAAAACTTTGAGCAGTGCTTGATAGGCCTCGAAACAGGCGCACAAAAAGCGATTGAGTTAAAAGCAGAAGACGCGTTTGGCATGCCAAACCCAGACCATGTACACCATATGGATCGCACTAAGTTTGTAGGTGATGCAGAAGTAGAAGTGGGTACAATCATGGCGTTCAGTGGTCCTGATGGCATGGAAATCCCGGGCATTATTACAGAGATTGCTGGCGATTCAGTCACTGTGGACTTCAACCATCCTCTAGCGGGACAAGACGTGACTTTCGAAGTTGAAATTTTGTCAGTAGAATAGCGAACCCAATAAAGATAATTTCCATGAGCAATGAAATGAAAATCCTATTAGCTAACCCACGCGGCTTTTGTGCTGGTGTAGACCGTGCGATTAGCATCGTAGAGCGTGCGCTAGAGATGTATCAGCCACCGATTTATGTTCGTCATGAGGTGGTGCATAACCGTTTTGTGGTTGAAGGGCTAAAACAACGTGGCGCTGTCTTCGTTGAAGAGCTGCATGAAGTGCCAGACAACAACATTGTGATTTTTTCTGCTCATGGTGTATCGCAGGCGGTTCGTCAGGAAGCCAAGCAGCGAGATTTGACGGTATTTGACGCGACGTGCCCGTTGGTAACCAAAGTGCATATGGAAGTAGCGCGAGCAAGCCGCCGCAATATGGAAGTGGTTCTGATTGGTCACGCAGGTCACCCTGAAGTCGAAGGCACAATGGGGCAGTACGCGAGTGAAACCGGTGGTATGTACTTGGTTGAAACCCCGGCCGATGTTGAGAAACTGAAGTCGATTGTGAAAGATCCATCTGATCTTCATTACGTAAGCCAAACGACTCTTTCTGTAGATGAAACTGCCGATGTTATCGAAGAGCTACGCCGCGTCTTCCCAGATATCCAAGGACCACGTAAAGACGATATCTGTTACGCGACACAAAATCGCCAAGATGCTGTACGTGAATTAGCGGGTGACGTAGATGTGATGGTTGTTGTGGGATCTAAAAACTCATCAAACTCTACACGTCTTAAAGAGCTAGCTGAAAAGCTAGGGACACCTGGCTACTTAACCGACTGTCCTGAAGATATCAAACCTGAATGGTTCGAAGGCAAAACAAAGGTCGGCGTGACTGCGGGGGCATCTGCTCCGGAAGAGCTCGTTAATCAGATTCTAGAGCGAATCAAAGAACTCGTCGGTGCCGAAGCGGTCGATGAAGTACTTGGTCGTGAAGAGAATATGTTCTTTGAAGTACCCAAAGAACTGCAAATCAAGCAAGTGGATTAATCTCCTTTTATCGAATATTCAAAAGGCGACCAGTGGGTCGCCTTTTTTACATCTCTCTCAGTTCATTTAGGTAATCACGAATTTGGTCTTTCCCTAAGCCATCGATAATCATATCGGACATCTTCGTGATTCTTCGCTCAAGCGACTGAGCAACCCTTTCGCAATGTGCGTACACCTCTTCATCAGAACCTTCAGTTGGAAAGGCATCGACTTGCCAGTTTACTCGAACGCCACCCGCAAGCCACTGAGGAGCTGCCTCTTGATGTAAAGAGTCACAGAGAATAATCACGATGTCAGGAAGAAACTGAGTTCGCTCTTCCCATGAGTGGGTGTGGATATGTGGAATGGGAAGTTGGTGGTCATCTAAATATTTTTGCACCACCGGGTGAACTGTGCCTGTGGGATGAGAGCCACCGCTGGCGACACTAAAATCTGCTGGCAGGATATGGGTTGCGATCGACTCAGCGAGCACACTTCGTCCAGCATTGTGCTTACATATGAACAAAACTTTATACATCATCGCCTCGTCTTTTCGGAGCGTCTTATTTATACGCTAGCGGAAACTCAGCGGTGATGTGTGAACTTTTTGTGTTAGTGGCTAATGCCCAGCATCTCTTTGAGCACTTTAAGGTAGCGGCGGCTTACTGGTATCTCAAAGCCAGTTTTGGTGATGATTTCTGCTAATCCGTTTTCGAGTAATTTGATTTCGCTGATGGCCTTAATGCTGACTAAGTATTGGCGATGACAGCGTACCAGTGGGGTTTTCTCTTCTAGCGTTTTTAATGTCAGTTGAGTGCTCGCGGCTTGGCTGGTGGAGCGTACATGCACGCCGCTGATGTCACTGTATGCACATTCTACCGTGTCGGTGGCCATGATAACGATACGGTTGTGCCCGATGCACGGAATCTGATCTAAAGTATCGGGCGTAATAGCAGACAGCTGTTGAGTTAGGGCGGATTGACTAATGACTTTATTTAGCCGTTTGACCGTTTTGGTTAAACGGCATGGGTCGACAGGTTTGAGCAAGTAATCAAAGGCATTGTCTTCAAATGCTTGAATTGCATACTGGTCGTAAGCCGTGACAAAAACCACATAAGGCATGGTTTCTGGATCAAGCATTCCAAGTAGTTCAATCCCAGTAACTTGAGGCATTTGGATATCGAGAAACACCACATCAGGTTTGAGCTCATTGATTTTTTTTAGACCAAGGATCGCGTTTGAGGCATTGCCCACCACTTCAACTTGGCCTGTTTCATCCAATAACTCTGTCAGCTCTTCACGAGCAAACTGTTCATCATCAATGACGAGTGCGGTTAACATCCAACATTACCTTTATTGCTTCAGAGTGCTTTTATGATTTTGGGGGAATGATAAAGCTCATTTTAGTAAATTGATGTGGCTCGCACGTAATTTTTAGCGATGCATCACGCCCAAATTGATTAGTGAGACGTTTGTCGACAATTTCTAAACCTAGCCCGGAGTGGTTTTCTTTTGGCGGTTCAAAACTGCCTGCATTGTCTTCGACGGTAATCAAATGACCTTGTGGGTGTGCTTCGCTGTATATATGAACTTTACCACCTTCAAGCATGTTTGAAATGCCGTGCTTAATGGCATTCTCAACCAAAGGCTGGAGTGTAAAGCTTGGCAATTTGATGTCCAGCAATTCAGGCTGAATATCGATTTCAACCTCTAAGCGGTCCGTAAAGCGGGCTTTCTCGATGCTCAAGTAAGAGTTCACATGTGCTAGCTCTTCTTTTAGCGTCACGGTATTAATGTTTTGCTTTAAATTGCTACGGAAAAAGTGCGATAAATTTTGGATCAACTCACGTGCTTTATCAGGATCACGACGAGTAATCGCACTAATGGTATTGAGTGCATTAAACAAAAAGTGTGGATTCACCTGAGCGTGAAGCAGTTTGATTTCTGCTTGAGCGAGTAAGGCTTGTTGTTGTTGGTAGTCGCCATACAAGATTTGGCTAGAGAGAAGCTGAGCTATCCCTTCCGCCATTGACATGTTGGCCGTGGAGAACAATTTACGCTTCGGTTCATACAGCTTAATGGTACCAATGACCTCTTTTCCCGCACGTAGTGGGATGATCAGCGCGGAGCCAAGTTTGCAGTCTTTTGCGATGGAACATTGGTATGGACGCTCTGCGCCATCAAGATAAATGATGTCGTTTTTCTCCATGGAATCCAATGTGCTTTGCGATGAAATCGGCGTGTTCGGTTTATGGTGATCATCGCCAATGCCCACAAACGCTAAGATTTTTTCTTGGTCGGTAATCGCGACAGCGCCCACTTTGGTTTCTTCGTAAATAATACGTGCGATTTTCTCTGCGTTTTCGGTGTTGAAGCCGTTGCTTAGAATTCCCACTGAGCGATCAGCAATGGTGAGTGCTCGACGCGAAAACGTCGCAGAAAACTTTTCAAAGATCGCTTTTCTGTCTTGCAGGATACTCATGAACAATGCCGCACCAAATGAGTTCGCGATGATCATCGGTGCTGCAATGGCAGACACCAGTTCATAGGCTTGATCAAAAGGTTTCGCGACGGCGAGCAGCAAAATCATTTGCACCACTTCTGCAACAAACGTGACGCTGAATACAACGCTTGGATTAAACAGCAATGCGCCTTTGTTTCGCTTGATAAGGTAAACGTGGAGCAAGCCACCAATTACGCCCTCGGCGGTGGTTGAAATTGCGCAGGCTAGGTCAGTAAAGCCACCAAGAGAGTATCGATGGATGCCACCAGTAAATCCGACGGCGAAACCTACAACAGGTCCACCAAACAGCCCGCCCATGACCGCGCCGATCGCGCGAGTATTAGCAATAGCATCGTTGATGTGCAGACCGAAATAGGTGCCGAGAATACAAAAGCCAGAGAAGAGTACGTAACAAATTAGGCGGTGGCTTAAGCGCGAAGAAATACTCAGCAAAGGTAAGATGATTGGCGTTTTACTTAGCATGTAAGCCAAAACTAAGTACACACACATCTGTTGTAAAAGGGAAACGACCAGTTCCATAGTGAACCTAACCTAGAATCAATGTTGTTATTGTATACCTAAGTCACCTCAAGATACTTGGCTCAGATAAATAAAGACACCTAAATACATGGCGCTGCGCTCCGAGTTCTGAATCTTAAAGTGACTTGGGTATAAAACAAAAAGAGCCTGCAATTGGCAGGCTCCTATCTTAGTCACTCGGATGTGACGAGTATTACGCTGTTTCTGACACGGCTTGTGGTTTCTCTTCGTCAGCCAGTTCAGTTTCACCTTTACCCTTAGAGGTTTTGATAACGTAACCAGTCACAGCTAGGGCAAACACAATACCGACGATAGTTGATAGTTGCATTGGCAGGCCAAAACCTAGTGAGCTGTTGTTTAAGATGAACGTGACACATACCGTGGTCATGAAGATAGCAGGGATAGTGGTAATCCAGTGCAGCTTGTTGTGACGTAGTAGGTAAGCGGACGCAGTCCAAAGCATCATTACTGCTGTTGTTTGGTTAGCAAAACCGAAGTAGCGCCAGATAATGCCGAAGTCTACTTGAGTTAAGATACCGCCGATAACGAACAGTGGAAGTGCCATCAGTAGGCGGTTACGTAGCGTCTTTTGTTCCATGTTGAAGTATTCAGCAAGGATCAGACGGCTTGAACGGAATGCTGTATCGCCAGACGTAATTGGTAGGATAACCACACCTAGGAACGCAAGGATACCACCGAACACACCAAGCAGACCAAATGATGCGCTGTATACCACGTTACCAGGACCACCGTTTTTCACAGCTTCTGATAGTGCGTCTAGAGAGCCGAAGAAAGACAGAGCGATAGCACACCAGATTAGCGCGATAACACCTTCACCAATCATTGCTCCGTAGAAAACGAAACGACCGTTTTTCTCGTTTTCCATACAACGCGCCATCAGTGGAGACTGAGTCGCGTGGAAGCCAGAGATCGCGCCACATGCGATAGTGATGAACAGTGCTGGCCATAGTGGCATATCATTTGGGTTAAGGTTCGAGAACATGTCTGAAACTTGGAAGTCACCCATTACTGTGTGTTCGCTAGAAAACGCAACGGCTGTCATTAGACCAACAGACATAAAGATAAGTAGAGCGCCAAACAGTGGGTAGAAGCGGCCAATGATTTTATCGACAGGAACAATCGTCGCAATGATGTAGTAAGCGAAGATAGCGATAACCATTGTAGTCATGCTTACGCTCAAGCTTGTTTGATCATTGATGAGGTTAGTAATCATGCCTGCAGGAGCAGAAACGAACACTACGCCAACAAGAAGCAGTAGGACAATGGCAAAAATATTCATAAAGTGTTTTGCGCCATTACCTAGGTAGCGACCTGTGATAGTAGGTACAGATGCGCCGCCGTTACGCACTGAAAGCATGCCAGAGAAGTAATCGTGTACTGCGCCAGCAAAAATACAACCGACAACAATCCAAAGCATTGCCGCTGGACCGTATAGCGCACCCATGATTGGGCCGAAAATTGGACCAACACCAGCGATGTTAAGTAGCTGAACTAGATAAACTTTCTTTGTTGACATTGGAACGAAGTCAACACCGTCCGATTTGGTGTGAGCAGGCGTTTGGCGTTTTTCATTGATGCCGAAAATCTTCTCGACGAAAGCGCCGTAGATGAAGTATCCGCCGATTAGGGCTGCGACACAGGTTAGAAACCACATCATAGCAATTGTCCTTGGTCTTAGTTGGGTAGGGTAATTTTTTAATCTCAGGATGCATGTTATGCGTCACTTGTGTTAAATGCATTCGGTTAGTAGATGAGTGGTCGAATAGAGCACTGAGTGGTCGATATACTGCTTGAGCGGTTTTTAAAAATGGCGAACGGTTGATTGCAGCAGTGAGCGGTTGATTCGAGGCGTCAGTGGTTTAATCTGTAAGCTAAGCGGCAAACGCCAATAATTAGTGGTAAGCTTATTTTTGAAAACAATTACTTAAGGAAGAACCATGAAAAAGGCAACGTTAGGTTTGGCGCTGGCTTTACTTGCAGGATGCGCTGCAACGACGGAAGATCTTGCCAAGTCAGGAGATTGGCATCAGATCGGATATCAAGATGGTGTAGCCGGACATACATCACGCACGATGAGCGAGCTGCGTGAGTTGGGTAGCGTTAAGCAAAGTGATTACGACCAAGGTTATTTAGAGGGGCTACGTGAATACTGTAACCCTGCTTTTGCGTATCAAATGGGGCTATCTGGTCAGTATTATGAAGGAGTTTGTGAAGGTACTGAGCAAGCACAAAAATTCCGTATGGAATGGCAGCGTGGCTGGAATGAGTACTCAAATTAATAGTCAATAAAGCCGTTGTGATACCGTCCGCAAAACATAATTGTGGCAAAATTATCATTATTAAACTATGTTCATATTGCTTGATAGTGAGCACAGAAAAAAGGAATCACATTATGTCAACGCAAATGGCTGGTGGCTGGAGTCCATTTAATGAACTCAAAGCAGAGGATAAAGAAGTATTTGCTAAAGGTATCGAGGGGTTTGTCGGCGTCAAATACTCCCCTTTGGTTGTGGCTACTCAAGTCGTAGCCGGACAAAACTATGCGTTTTTCTGTAATGCAGAAGTTGTCTACCCTGGAGCACAACCATACCCAGCAATGGTTCATATGTTCAGCGACCTTGAAGGTAAAGTCGGTATTACTCACATTGAACGATTGAACTACTAAATTAAGCCATAAAAGGCGCCTGACTTTTAAATAAGTGAGGCGCTTTATTGATTAAGGTTGATTCGCTTGATCGATCACGACTTTTCTTAAATATCCTTGTTTGGCTTTCAGTTGCTCAGTCGCGCTTTCTTTATCCAGCCCGGTTAAAATCATCAAAATCGCTAACTTGGCGTCGTAGTCCGTTTCTTTGAGCGCAGTTTTAGCCTCTTGGTTAGTACAATCTGTTGCTTGCATAACAATACGAGCCGCTCTTGCAACTAGCTTTGCATTCGTCGCTTTCACATCTACCATTAAGTTCTGATAACTTTTGCCTAGGCGAATCATACTTGCGGTAGTGAGCATGTTCAGGACGAGCTTTTGTGCCGTCCCTGATTTTAAGCGAGTGGAGCCCGTTAATGCTTCTGGTCCAACAACGGGGCTGATCGCAATATCGGCAATATCTGCAATCGGAGAGTCAGGGTTACAAGATAGTGCTACAGTGGTGGCACCAAGTTCGTTCGCATACTCTAAGCCACCAATCACATATGGTGTTCGTCCACTTGCCGCAATACCAACGACGACATCGCGTTGTGTTAGCGCATTCTCTTTAAGATCTTGCTCGCCTAGTGCAGGATCGTCCTCTGCCCCTTCTTTCGCGCGGAACATTGCCTCTTTTCCACCCGCAATAATACCAACGACCATCTCTGGATCCGTGCCAAAAGTTGGTGGGCATTCTGAAGCGTCCAAGACGCCGAGCCGACCACTGGTGCCCGCACCGATGTAAAACAACCGACCTCCGATCTTAAATGCTTCCGTGATCTTATCAACGGCTTGAGCGATCTCTGGTAGCACTTTCTCGACCGCAATTGGGACGAGTTTATCTTGTTGGTTTAAACGCTGCACAATATCGAATGAAGGAAGAAGATCGATATCCATTGTTTCAGGATTTCGACCTTCAGAGACAAGGTGAGAAAGAGCCGCAATAAGCGCGTCATTTGTCATAGTAATTTAAGCCTTCGTGATTAATTTTTTGAGTAGAGTACGCCAAGTGAAGCGAGACGACTTGCCCCTGTGACTTCCGGTAAATTGCTAGGGAGGCTATGAATATAGCGCTGCGCAAGCCAAGCAAATGCCATGGCTTCCATGTAGTCACCATCAACGCCTTTTTCTGCCGTTGTCGCAACGTGCCATTGTGGCAATAACTTAGTCAATCGCTGCATTAAAAGTGGGTTTCTTGCTCCACCGCCACAGACCAATAGTTGAGGCGTGCTGCCATGAGAAAACTTGTCGACTTCGTTGGCAATGGTAATCGCAGAGTATTCGCAGAGTGTACGCTGTACGTCTTCGGTTGGTAAATTGTAATGAGCCAGTTGCTGATGCAGCCAGTCAATATTGAACAGTTCTCGCCCGGTACTTTTAGGTGCTGGCATGGCGAGGTAAGCTTCTTTAAGTAATTGAGTCAACAAAGTCGCGTTTACCGTTCCTTTCAGTGCAAATTGTGCATCTTTGTCGAAGCTTTGCCCAGTGTGCAGCGCACACCAAGCGTCCATCAACATGTTGCCCGGACCAGTGTCATAGCCAATGACTGGTTGCTCGGGATGCAGTACAGAGATGTTGGCTATGCCACCGATGTTCAGCACCACGTTAGTGGAATCTTGCATGGCAAAGATACTTTTATGAAAAGCGGGAACCAGCGGTGCACCTTGACCACCTAGCGCCATATCTTTACGTCGAAAATCTGCAACCGTATCAATCCCTGTTTTCACTGCGATGATGTTGGCATCACCCAACTGAGTGGTAAAGGGTAACTCTCCAGTAGGTTGGTGGAATACCGTTTGACCGTGATTACCAATCGCACGAATTTGTTCCGCGACGCAGCCAGACTTATTGAGCAGTTGTAAAACGGCGTCAGCGAAGAGGTGGCCAAGTTGGTGATCCAATTCACCTATGGCTTTTAAATTTGTGGCTTGACCGGTACAAACAGATAACAGCATTTCTTTCAGTGCTGTGGGCATTGGGTAATCGTCGTGCGCAACCAGACGAACGTGCTCATCACTTATTTCAACCAGAGCGGTATCAACGCCGTCCATACTCGTTCCAGACATCACACCAATGTACAGTTCGTTAAATTTCATAGCCGATCTCGTCAATTCTTCATTCACTTATTGTAAAGCAAATCTGAAGCGAATAACCTCATCGAATACGAGATATTCAGCCGATTTTGAGGAGAAAACATGGGACCGTTATGGGTTGACGTCGCGGGTTATGAACTGACCGTTGAAGACAAAGAAATTCTGGAACATCCTACGGTTGGTGGCTTAATTCTATTTGCTCGCAACTATCATGATAGTGAACAGCTTCAAGCACTTACTCAATCAATCCGCAAGGCTGCCAAGCGCCCGATTTTGATCGGTGTTGATCAAGAAGGGGGGCGAGTACAACGCTTCCGTGAAGGTTTCTCGTTGATCCCTGCAGCCGAAGAATACGCCAAACATCAAAATGGCGAAGAGCTAGCACGTATGGGCGGTTGGCTAATGGCAGCGGAGTTGATAGCACACGACATTGATTTAAGCTTTGCACCCGTGCTCGATAAAGGTCATCAATGTAAAGCGATCGGTAACCGAGCATTTGGCGAAGATGCCGATACCATTCTTCGATTTAGCACCGCTTACATGCAGGGTATGAAGAGCGTTGGAATGGCAACAACAGGCAAACACTTCCCGGGTCACGGTGGTGTGATTGCTGATTCACACTTAGAAACGCCATACGACGAGCGCAGCGACATTTTTGAACAAGACATGGCTATCTTTAAAGCGCAAATTGATGCCGGTATTTTAGATGCCATGATGCCTGCTCACGTGATTTTTCCGAACTACGACTCTCAGCCTGCGAGTGGTTCAGAATACTGGTTGAAACAAGTTTTGCGACAGCAACTCGGTTTTAAAGGCTTGGTTTTCTCCGATGATCTGACGATGGAAGGCGCTGCAATCATGGGTAGCCCTGCCGAGCGTGGGGCTCAAGCCTTGAAAGCCGGTTGCGATATGCTATTGATGTGTAATAAGCGTGAAGCACACATTGAGGTGTTGGATAACTTGCCAGTATCAACAGTGCCACTGGCGGATGCGTTACTGAAAAAACAGTCGTTTTCTCTAAGCGATCTCAAGTTATCTCAAGAGTGGAAAGCGGCGAGTGAAGCGATGAAACGCTTGACCAGCTAAACCTCTTGTAAACGATTCAAAACACCGATTAGAGGCCAAAGTTAATTATACTTTGGCTTTTTATTTGCCTGTAAATATTAATTTACACCAAATGTTTTTTATTGTGTACGCTTGTTTTTCTTTTTTAGCCTGTTATCTTGTCGTTAAAGCTTAGTTGTCTCACCAAGGATTTGGTTGGGTGTAAAAATAAATATACAGGTTAGAGTTATGCAGAAAAGTGAGTTGAGCAATATTAATATTAGCGAAGAGCAGGTTCTTATTACCCCAGAGGAGCTAAAAACCAAGCTTCCTTTGAGTGAAAAAGCGCGCCGCTTTATTCAAGAGTCTCGCCAAACTATCGCTAATATTATTCATAAAAAGGATCATCGCCTGCTAGTTGTATGTGGTCCATGTTCTATCCACGACGTGGAAGCGGCGAAGGATTACGCAAAACGTCTTAAAGCGCTCTCTGAACAACTAAGTGACCAACTGTATATTGTTATGCGTGTTTACTTTGAAAAACCACGCACCACGGTCGGCTGGAAAGGGCTGATTAACGATCCGCACCTCGATGGCAGCTTCGATATTGAACATGGTCTGCATGTTGGACGCGAACTGCTAGTGGAATTGGCAGAGATGGAAATCCCGCTCGCGACTGAAGCTCTGGACCCAATTAGCCCACAATACTTGGCGGACACTTTTAGTTGGGCTGCGATCGGCGCACGTACTACGGAGTCACAAACTCACCGTGAAATGGCAAGTGGCCTGTCTATGCCAATCGGTTTTAAAAATGGCACGGATGGCAGTTTGGCAACCGCAATCAATGCGATGCAAGCTGCGTCTTCTAGCCACCGTTTTATGGGGATCAACCGTGAGGGACAAGTAGCGCTATTGACCACTCAGGGTAATGCTAATGGACACGTGATCTTACGTGGTGGCAAGCAAACTAACTACGACTCAGTGTCAGTTACTGAGTGTGAGCAAGAAATGGCGAAGTCTGGCCTTGATGCGTCATTAATGGTGGACTGTAGTCACGCCAACTCACGTAAAGATTACCGTCGCCAGCCATTAGTCGCGGAGGATGTGATCCACCAAATCCGTGAAGGTAATAAGTCCATTATCGGCCTTATGATTGAAAGCCATATCAATGAAGGAAATCAATCTTCTGACTTAGCTCTCGAAGAAATGAAATACGGTGTATCTATCACTGACGCATGTATCAATTGGGATTCAACTGAGGCACTATTACGTCATGCACATGAAGAGCTAGTGCCTTTCTTAGAAAATCGTCTAAAGGCTAATTAATACAGGATTTAAGGAACATCAATGGCAGTTGAACTTAACGCATTACGCGATCAGATTGATGCAGTCGACAAGCAAATGTTGGAGCTATTGGCTCAGCGTTTAGCGCTGGTAGAGAAAGTTGGGGAAGTAAAAAGCGAACATGGTTTGCCTATTTATGCCCCTGATCGTGAAGCGGCGATGCTGGCTTCTCGCCGAGCAGAAGCTGAGAAAATGGGAATTCCTCCACAGCTTATTGAAGACATTCTGCGTCGTACCATGCGTGAGTCTTATGCCAGTGAAAAAGACTCCGGTTTTAAGTGTTTGAACCCTGAATTACGCTCAGTGGTCATTATTGGTGGTAATGGCCAGTTAGGCGGCCTGTTTGGACGTATGTTCAAGCTATCTGGTTATCAAGTCAAAGTGCTTGGTAGCAAAGACTGGGAGCGTGCGGATGACATCCTAAAAGACGCGGGCCTGGTGGTGGTTACTGTGCCAATTCACCTAACAGAAGGTGTGATTGAAAAGCTAGGTAATCTGCCACAAGACTGTATTCTGTGTGACCTGACTTCTATAAAATCTAAGCCACTGCAAGCAATGTTGAATGTGCACCAAGGACCGGTGGTTGGTTTACACCCAATGTTTGGTCCAGATGTGCCGAGCCTTGCCAAGCAGGTGATTGTGTACTGTGATGGGCGTGGAAATGATCAATACCAATGGTTGCTGCAACAGTTTGGTATTTGGGGCGCGAGCTTGTGTCAGATTGATGCGCAAGAGCACGATCATGGCATGACGTTAATCCAAGCGCTGCGTCACTTCACCTCATTTGCTTACGGCATGCATCTAAGCAAAGAGAACCCGAACATTGAGCAACTGTTAAAGTTGAGCTCACCAATCTACCGCCTGGAGTTGGCGATGGTAGGGCGTCTGTTTGGTCAGGATCCAAACCTCTACGGTGACATTATTCTCTCATCGCAAGAAAACATCGACATGATTAAGCGATTCCACCAACGCTTCGGCGAAGCACTTGCGATTTTGGATAGCAAAGATAAAGCCAAATTTGTCGAAAGCTTTGAGCAGGTGAGTGAGTGGTTTGGTGATTATTCACAACAATTTATGAATGAGAGCCAAAACTTACTCAAACAGGCGAATGATAATATTCATCGCGGTTAATCGCGGGTTATCTATCCGTGTGGAGCCCGAAACGAAAAGAGCAGCTTACGCTGCTCTTTTTTGTGTCGAGAGATAAATCAGTTAGTCGCGGTATTGCTGGTATCTTCACTTGATACTGTATTGATACTGGTGTCGCGATAGGGGGAGTTGGTTAAATTGACTTGCAGACGCACGACATTATCAATCAATTGAACTAAAGGGCCCCATTTCACTTTTTTCTCTTTTTCAAATACATAATTGAAGTTTTCAGGTGTCCACTCCATCAAGTATTGAGGGTTGAGTGCTCGCCCGAGAAAGCGCACCTCGTAATGCAGGTGCGGGCCAGTGGAATTACCTGAACTACCACATTGAGCAATCACATCGCCTTTACTGACAAATTGGCCGCTTTTCACTTTAAAGCGTTGTAAGTGAGCAAAGGAGCTCATAAAGCCAAATGAATGACGAATAGTGACATAGTTGCCATAGCCACGATTACTCGGGCGAACGGTTTCCACCACTCCGTCTGCAGGTGCGAGGATTTCTTCTCCTCGTTTACAGGTAAGATCGATACCAGTATGAACGTGTCGTTTACCTGAAATAGGATTAATGCGACTGCCATAGGAAGAAGAAATACGTTGGTATGTCACTGGGCTATCATTTGGAATCAAACGAAACATGGTTGCTCGAACCGCGGAATCGATAGCTGCTGCATCAATTCGCTCTTCTAACGCCATGTTGTTTTCATCGATCATCAGCTCTTCGTCAGCGAGACCTAGAACCGATTCGACGTCGAATACCCGTTTTCCTAATAGCTGAATTTGATTGTTTTTATCGGTCAATGACTGAGAAAGCGAGTGGTTGGTATCAAGCTGCTCTTCATAAAGCGCGGTGATTTCGGCCTTTTCACTTTCTAGTTTGGCGATGGTTTGTGTTAGTTCGTCTTTATTGTGTATCTGCTGTTGATTGAGATACCACGCGCCACCAACGACGGCGGGTAATGCCAATACCGAAGCAAATACTGTTAGGACCGAACTGCGGCCCAAATAGAACTGCTGATCGCCGTCTTTCGTCGGGATCTGCATGATGATTTTTTTAGACATAGTTATTGTTACTTAAGTAGGCGTTCATTTATTTTTCTCCTAAATCAGAGAGATGTTCTAACTCTCGGTTCAGAAGGTCGTTATTGCCTACATTCAATTCTATAAATCGTTTTAGTTGGCTAATGCTCTCGATGTCTATCTTGATGATCTTTAACCTAATCTCACACTTAGAAACATCCACAATTTGCGCTTTTAACGTAATCACTTGTTCGGATTGATCAAATGAAAAAGTCACATGGACTGGAAGGGCTGGATCCAAAGCCTCAGTCTCTTCCACTTTCATGAGTAAACCATGTAAGGAAAGATCTTGAATCCTAGCTTCAATTGCCAAGTCACGTTGTTCTACCTTCGCTGGCGCTTGATGGAGAATGCGTGAAAAGCGTCGTCTCTCTGCCATGTGCATTTTCTCGTCATGTCTTCAAACAGAATTGAATAGTATATCAATGCGAACAAAAAATGTTCGATTGCTGTTTGAAAAGTGTCGAGGTCGCTACAGAGTGACGTAAGTGCAATGTCATGTTCTTAACGAACGAGACGGGCTAATGAGCTCTTTTTTCTAACAAAGAAAACAAAGGCCGCTATGATAGCGGCCTTTGTACAAATTACAATCAAACTTTGCGGGTTGCTATTACTTCGCAATACGCTTGTATTTGATGCGGTGTGGTTCTGCGGCTTCAGGGCCCAACGTTTTCTTCAACCAGTCCATGTACTCGGTGTAGTTACCTTCGTAGAAGTTAACTTGGCCTTCGTCACGGTAGTCAATGATGTGGGTCGCGATACGGTCAAGGAACCAACGGTCGTGCGAGATAACCATTGCACAACCAGGGAACTCTAGTAGTGCTTCTTCTAGAGCACGCAGTGTTTCCACGTCAAGGTCGTTGGTCGGTTCGTCGAGTAGTAACACGTTACCGCCCGCTTTAAGCAGTTTCGCAAGGTGGACACGGTTACGCTCACCACCTGATAGCTCACCAATGATTTTTTGTTGGTCGCTGCCTTTAAAGTTAAAGCGTGAACAGTACGCGCGAGCAGGGATTTCGAAGTTGTTGATCTTAATAATATCAGCGCCTTCAGAAATCTCTTGGAATACGGTTTTAGAATCGTCCATGCTGTCACGGAACTGATCGACCGATGCAAGTTTCACAGTATCGCCCATTTCAATTGTGCCTGAATCTGGTTGTTCAGTACCACTTAACATCTTGAATAGGGTCGATTTACCTGCGCCGTTCGCACCGATGATACCAACAATCGCACCTTTAGGGATGCTGAATGATAGGTCATCAATTAGAACACGGCCGTCAAATGACTTCGTTAGGTTCTTCACTTCAATAACTTTATCACCTAGGCGCTCACCTGGCGGGATAAACAGTTCATTGGTTTCGTTACGTTTTTGGTGATCAGAGCTTTGCAGTTCTTCAAAGCGTGCCATACGTGCTTTTGATTTCGCTTGACGACCTTTAGGGTTTTTACGTACCCACTCAAGTTCTTTCTCGATGGTTTTTTGACGAGCACTTTCTTGAGATGCTTCTTGTTGTAGACGAGCGTCTTTTTGCTCCAACCATGAGGTGTAGTTACCTTCCCATGGGATACCTTCACCACGGTCAAGCTCTAAGATCCAACCCGCGGCGTTATCTAGGAAGTAACGGTCGTGGGTGATAGCGACTACAGTACCTGTGTAATCCACTAAGAAGCGCTCTAGCCAAGCGACAGATTCTGCATCTAGGTGGTTGGTAGGCTCATCAAGCAGCAGCATGTCTGGCTTAGAAAGTAGCAGGCGACAAATAGCGACACGGCGGCGTTCACCACCTGATAGGTGCGCAATTTTTTGGTCCCATTCAGGTAAACGAAGTGCGTTTGCAGCTCGCTCAAGTGCGTTTTCTAGGTTGTGACCATCTTTCGCTTGGATCAGAGCTTCAAGTTCGCCTTGCTCTTTTGCAAGTGCGTCGAAGTCTGCATCTGGCTCTGCGTAAGCCGCATAGACCGCATCCAAACGTTTCAGTGCGTCAGCAACGTCAGCAACCGCTTCTTCAACAACTTCACGAACGGTTTTTGATTCGTCTAATACTGGCTCCTGGGGTAGGTAGCCTACGTTTAGACCAGGTTGTGGACGCGCTTCACCGTCGATATCCGTGTCGATACCTGCCATGATACGTAGCAGTGTGGATTTACCTGCACCGTTCAGACCTAAAACACCGATTTTCGCACCAGGGAAGAAGCTCAGAGAGATGTCTTTAAGAATTTGACGCTTAGGTGGCACAATCTTGCTCACCCGCGACATGGTATATACGTATTCAGCCATTGCCGATCGTTCCTAAATTAACTGTCATTCAAACCCATCATTTTATACCAAGTGCTTTGTTTTTGTTACCGCATTGCAAGAATTTCCCTTTCGAATGGATTTCTTATTTTGAGCTGACCGGAAACTTACACGGTTAGGGTATACACTTTTGTTATTCGTTATAAATGACGAAGTGCTTTCTGCACAAGTTAGGAACTCCTTGTTTCCATCGTCTTAAAAGTTTCACGAGTACAATTTTTAATACACTAAGTTGCTTTACATGGACATCTGCATTCTGTGTAAATAGATGCATGTGTGAAAATTGCCTTAACATCACATGAACGCTAACAAAACGAGGCTTTGGGGCAGTATATGTCTGGGGAAAATGACACAAATGAGATTCAACGTATCTGAATTGGCTAAAAACGTATGCTGCGCAGCCGCGCTGTGTGCGATGAGTTTGAGTGCTAATGCCGCGCTGAGCTTGGAAAAGCAGCGTGAAGTTTATGAGCAAGCTCAAGATTTATTAGATAAAAATGACATCGACGGATACCTTTCGATCCGTCCTAAAATTTCTGACTATCCACTGACGCCTTATGTGGATTACCGAACATTTATTAGACAGTTACCGGAAAAATCGCCACAGCAGGTGAACGAATTTATTTCGGAGTACGAGTCGTTTCCTTTTTCTCGTCGTGTTCGCGCTCCATACCTCAACCATCTTTATAAGCAAAAAGATTGGAAAACCATTACTGAGTTTCAAAAAGTCATTCCAAGTGGCGAGCGTTACCAATGTATTTTCTACGTGGCTCAGTTAGAGCAAGGTAAGAAAGTCGCCGCGTTTAAAGGGGCTGAGCATATGTGGTTGCGTGGCAGAAGTATTGCCGATGAGTGCGATCCATTATTCGCAGCATGGGACAAGGCAGGTGAACGTACTGATGAATTGATTCTCCAGCGTATGCTACTGGCGTTTGATGCACGTAATGGCAGTTTGATGAGTTACTTACTTAAATTGCCTAAATCCTCGCAGGCAAGGAAACAAGCGAAAGAAATGAAGGCGTTGTTTGATAACCCTTCAAGCGTTGCGGAGTTCGCGAAGAAAAAACCGGCTAATGATTTTAATCGAGCGCAAAGCGAATATGCGCTGGAAAAGCTAGCTCGTATGAATACCAGTCAAGCGCAGAGTGCGTATGATGCCGTCATTAAAGGGCAGAAGTTTTCTTCAGAAAAGGCGCAAGCCCTGGCTGACTATATCGCATTTCGATTGACCCGTACTGAGTCTGAGTCACTAGCTAAGTGGCGCGATGATAAAACGAAAACCAGCCAGTACTTACCGCTCATTGAAACTCGCATTCGCTTAGCGATTCAGAACGCGGATTGGAAGGGCGTACAAGAGTGGATTGCCGTTCTCAATAAAGAAGAGCAAGCGTCGCTTCGCTGGCAATACTGGCTTGGACGAAGTGAAATTGCGTTAGGTGATGACATCGCAGGGAAACAGCGTTTAGCGACTTTGGTCGGGCAGCGAAACTTCTATAGTGTGGCAGCCGCCAATGCGATTGGACAATCAATCAAATACCCTACGCATACGGTTAAGTTTGATAAGCGAGTGGTTCAACCCTATCAAGACTCGTTAGTTCGTATTGAAGAGTTGATCGCGACGGATAAAATTGCAGCAGCGAAAAGTGAATGGGCACATTTATTGCGCCGCGTAGGGAAAGATGAAAAGGCGATGCTGGCGGCTTATGCGTCTTCTAAGCGTTGGCATAACCTAACGGTGACCGCGAGTATTCAAGCGCAGATGTGGGATAATATCGAACTGAGGTTCCCGATTGCGCATCGCTGGTGGTTTAACTTTTATGCAAAAAAACACAACATAGATCCCGTAACGATGATGTCCCTAGCTCGACAGGAAAGTGCGTTGGATGTCGAAGCCCGTTCTCCAGTTGGTGCTCGTGGTCTTATGCAGATCATGCCCGCTACAGCAAAGTACACAGCACGTAAATATAAGTTGAGTTATCAAGGTACGCAGGATCTCTACAATGTGGGCAAAAATATCGAAATTGGTAGCCATTATTTGCAAGGCTTATTAGAGGATTACGATAATAATCGTATTTTTGCTCTTGCTGCTTATAATGCAGGTCCTAACAGAGTAAAAACGTGGCGAGAGCGTACCCAAGGAAAAGTGGATGCTTATGCCTTTATTGAGGCAATTCCATTTAGAGAGACACGTGGCTATGTACAAAACATCCTGATGTTTGAAACATATTACCGTGATCTTTTGGGTATCGACGGCGCGTTCTTGAATCAACATGAGATCAATACCAAGTATTGAGTGAGGTAACTTGATGTCGCACGAACCCGAGTACAAAGACTGGCAACAGATTATTGAGCTAATTCGAACTAGCATGGACAGTGAGCAAGATGACATGCTGTTAACCATGCTGATGTCACGTGATGAGAGAGAATCATTAATATCACGCGTTAATATTATTAACGAGCTTCTTAAAGGAGAATTATCTCAACGTCAGATCAGCCAGATGCTTGGCGTGGGTATTGCCACTATTACTCGTGGCTCTAACGAGTTAAAGTCTAAATCTGATGAAGAGAAAGACAAACTCAAGGTTTTGTTAGAGCAAGTTGCGGTATCTAAGTAGCCAGTGATTCCAATTCGCCTTTAGGTATTGGTATCACAAGTGGTTAAGATAACGTGTTAAAAAGGGCGGAAATATCCGCCCTTTTTCGTACCTAGCGAATGGGGTGAGCGTTATAAATTTGAAGGGAAGTGCTCAGGGTTTGTGAATGGAATTAGAGCCAGAATCAAGGCTTGATGGTAAACCGAACTTCGAGTCAGCTGGTTTTGGGTGAGCAGGCTGATGGCACCACCTTTCTGTTTGATGTTCTCGGTACCAAACACCTCATCCATGACATCTCCCAGCTCATTCGCATGCTTGAGTTTGTCCAATACTTTAGGCGGCAGCATTAAGCTCGCAGAGCGAGATTCACCACGGTGAGTATTCGACTCAATCACCATCCACGCAAACGTCACGTTTGTTTCAATTCCCGCTTCAAGTCCGACATAGTAATCCGCGTTTGGCATCTCTACTTTTGCGTTTTTAACGCGGTTTAGTGCACCGCGATGAGTCTCTTCATCAGTCATAGGTTGATCTGCGACTTCACTAGGTACACTGACGCCGATGAAGTTGAACTCTTTGTGCGGAAATGCACTGTTAAATGCACTTTGAACGGCATTAATTTTAGCTGGGTTTAGCGATGCGATTACGACTTTTTGGGTTGCCATGATCTTTTTACTCACTGGTGTCTATTAACTCAATTTTACTTGGGTAGGCTTTACGTTCTCACTAGGGTAACAGCCTAATACTTTCAAGTGTTTAGTTATTTTTGTTAGCTCTTCTAGTGCCTGTTGCATTTCTGTCGAAGCAAGATGAGATTCCAAGTCTACGTAGAACATTTCTTCCCATGGGTTCCCCATAATTGGACGTGATTCTAGCTTGGTCATATTGATGCCGTAACGTTGCAGCACTAATAGTGTTTCAACCAATGAGCCAGCCTCTTGGGAGGTCGACATGATCAAGGTGGTTTTTGCTGGAATCTGAGTTGAAACCTCAACTGGTTTGCGAGCAACCACGATAAAACGAGTATGGTTCTCAGTTTGGTTTGCGATGTTGCCTTGAATTGCTTGCAAGCCGTATAGCTTACCGCTTGATGCATTACCAATTGCAGCAACATCATCACGATCCATCTCTTGAACTTTCTGCATTGCATCTGCCGTGCTGGCGCAAGACTCCAGTTTTACACCTTTCATACGGCTTAAAAACTCACTGCACTGTTGGTGTGGCTGAGGATGTGAATACAGCGTTTTAATGTTTTCCAGACGAATGTCTTTTTTCGCAACCAAGCAGTGCTCGATTGGTTGAGTTAGCTCTCCAACGATGTACAGCGTCGTGTGTTGTAGTAGGTCGTACACTTCATTAATAGAGCCTGAACTGGTGTTTTCGATAGGCAGAACACCATAATCAGCATGGCCCGATTCTACTGTTTGAGTCACTTCTTTGAAGTGTTCGCAGTTGAGCTCGATAAGTTCTGTATTTTTACGGCTGAAGTATTCGCGGCTTGCCAAGTGCGAGTAAGAGCCTTTGGCTCCTAAGAAAGCGACGCGAGCAAGTGGCTTACGACTTTGTTGCGGGTTAACGAGGTTTTGCAGGTAACTTTGCTGAAGAAGCACTGAGTCTTCAATGATGGTATGGAATAGTTTAGTGATGTACTGCGCGTCGAGTTCGTATTTATCTCGGCCATTAGAAATCAGCTTAACTAATAGTTGTTGTTCTCGAACGGCATCACGAACGGGTTTTGAGGTTTGTACTTTGCTTTTGGCTACTTCAATGCTGAGTTTACGGCGCTCAGACAATAAGCTGAGAAGTTGGTCATCCAGCTCATTCAAGCGCAAACGAATTTCTTCGAGGGAAATAGGTTGGTCAGTCATCAATTCTTTCCTTATAAAAAAGCCTCCCGATTTGGGAGGCTTTCTGTTTGTTTTTGACTTTTCTTTCACAAACGAGTTCGCCCCTCCGACTATGGGAGGAAAAAGAAGTCAAAAATAAACAGTGAGGTTAAATGCATAAATAGTGCTTAATTTATGAGTGTTTAAACACAATAAGCAAGGCCGGGGAGAGCGTCAAGCAAAAAAATAGCGCCTTTCGGCGCTATTTCCTCAATCTGGTCAGTTTACTCTTCTTCTTCCACTAGCTCAGGCTTATTTGCACGTCGAGCTTCAGGTTTGTGGGTCAGCTTGTTCAATTGTCGTTCTAGTTTTTGCTCCACTTCGTTGATAGCTGCGTAAAGATCTTCGTGAGTTGCTGAGGCAATGAGCTGGCCTTTAGGAACTTTAATAACCGCTTCGAATTTCTTCTGTTTGTTTGGTTCCTCACTGAAAGTTGCTTGGCAACCAATTAGGTCTACTTGCCATTTCTCCAGTTTTTTAAACTTGCTCTCAATATGAGCTCGGATTGCAGAGGTGATTTCGATGTTTTTGCCAGTGATATTCATTGTCATAAGTGTTTTTCCTCTGTTGCATCCCTCATGGGTTGAGTTCAGATTACCGCTTTAAGTATAAAAAAATGTGACTCAGATCATTATTTTGTTCGGGTTTTTTATGATGAAAAATGAATGTGATCTCACTCAAGATCTGCTGAGATTTATCGTGAAATTGCTTGTTATTGGTTAGTAAATCCGTAGATTGGATAGAGTACTCAGCTGAAAACGTCTTCGTTTTTAGGGAAGTTTTACGGCCTAATATTAGAGGTGGTTAAAATTTAACTATACGTAAAGTGTGATGACAGTCACTGAGTCTCTCAGACGAATTTATTTACAAAGCCGCTTATTGTACAAGCGGCTTTTTTGTGTCTGGCGTTTGACTGACTTTTCGTAGCGGTATCATGAAGAAGGGATCCTTTGGAGCCAGTGATACCCGCTCTAGACTTTTGACTTGGTCCAAACTTTCTAGCTGTTTGTATATAACGTA
Source organism: Vibrio sp. J2-4 (assembly GCF_021728155.1). Classification (NCBI taxonomy): domain Bacteria; kingdom Pseudomonadati; phylum Pseudomonadota; class Gammaproteobacteria; order Vibrionales; family Vibrionaceae; genus Vibrio; species Vibrio sp. J2-4. The sequence continues at coordinate 7,397 of NZ_JAKKCN010000004.1, read as the reverse complement.
ATAGCGATTAATGCTTGTGACGTACCCAACCGTTGAGCTTAAACTTTTCCGCATAACGACTTCCACGTTATTGAACCAAATATTAGGATCGTAGCCTTGCTGGGCTGCACGTTTACGAATTCGTTCTACATTCCCGGGGCCAGCATTGTAAGCCGCTAAGGTAAAGTAGAGTTTATTTTCCGCCGTAATAGCAGGATCACTGAAGTACTGTTTACGCAAAAATGCTAAATACTTCACGCCAGCATGAATATTGTTTTCTAGCTGCCGAACGTTTTTGATATTGATATTAGGGTCTCGAGCCGTGCTGGGTAGAACTTGCATTATGCCGACTGCACCTCGACTTCCAACGAGGTCGTTATTAAAGCCGGACTCTTTATAAGCGACGGCTGCGATCAGTAGATAGTCGATATCGTACTTCTCACCATAGCGTGAAAACAACGTAGCAAGCTTTTCTAGTTGAGCAATTTTGTTGGGGTTAAGGGCTTTGTTTAGCCAACCTGTGTTATCGATGTATTTTCCGTAAATGACGTTACCGAGCAGTGTCCCAGAACGAGATTTCTGAATAAACTTGTTCACGACGGCTTTCAAACTTGGGCTGTTTTCCCGCATTGCCCAAGCGATTTTACCATTTTCACGAATAGGGATTTCTGGGTGAGCTCGAATATCATCCATCACTTTCAGCCAAAGTTTGGCTTTATGACTATCGAGAACAATGGCTTTGACGTAGCCGTTATTGAGCATCCCAACCAGTTCGTAGTCTTGCAGTGTTTCTTCAATAAAATGTACGACAACGGGTGGCAAGCCTTTTTTATTTAGCTTCTTATTTAGTGCTTGAATACTCTCAAAGTAGCTAGAACTGGCACGTACCCAAACCTCTTTGCCGCTCAGTTGCTCAATGTTAGTCATGGCTGGTGTGCTTTTGTTCGTGACTATCCACTCGTCAATACCAGTAAGAATGGGTGAACTAAAATCGACTTTCTGTTTACGTGTGTTGGTAATGGTCAGATTGGCGACGACTAGATCACCGGAGCCATTTTCTAAGGCTGGCAGAAGTTGGTCACGGGCTAGAGGAATAATTTGTACGTTAAGTTTCGGTTTGAGCTTACGAAGGTCTTTTTCGAAATGCGCCAGGAGTTCTGCACCTATTCCTTTTGGTGTACCGCCCTCAATGTAATAGAAGCCTAGATCAGCAGAAACGAGGACACGTAAAACATTCTTCTCTTTAATAACATCGAGATCCCCAGTGTAAGGAGGTTGCTTGAGTGGTGATATTTGCAGTGCGCAAACGGAAGCAGACAATAAGAGCAGCATAACTGCGCATAGCTTAGGTATCGTCACGTTCACATCCTTTTATAAAGGGGAGGGGAACTTTAAGCATATGTAGAGCCCCGTAGATCATCAAGCAAGGGCAGAACACGCTATTGCGGGTAATAAAAAACCGCCACGGTAAAAACGGTGGCGGTTTAGTTTGAAGCGGCTCAGTTACTTCACAGGGTTGAGCTCGATAAGCTTTTCAGTTCTTGCTACGGCGTCTTCCAAACCGAGTTGCTTGTAGGCCTCTAGCTGGATAGTCAGTGACTTACGTGCCGCTTCGGTGTCTGGGAATGCTTTTTGTAGCTCTTGACTGCGATTAATTGCAGCTACCCAGGCTTCACGGCGGAGGTAGAAGTCAGCCGTCGCTAAGTCATAGTTCGCTAGGCGGTTTTTCAGCGCAACCATGCGTTTTTGTGAATCTTGTGCGTATGGGCTGTTCGGGTAGCGTTGAAGCAGTTTTTTGAAGTCATCAAACGCTTTTTTTACTGGCTCAGGATCGCGATCGCTTCGATCTACGCTGAACAAATCATGCATAAAGTTACGATCTTGCGCCATATGGCTTAGGCCGCGCATGTACAGTACCCAGTCCATTTTTTCATGGGTTGGGTTTAAACGCATAAAGCGAGAAATGGTTGCCAAGCCCAAAGCAAGGTCGTCGTTTTTGTAGTACGCATAGATTAGGTCAAGCTGCACCTGTTCTGAGTAGGCACCGAATGGGTAACGTGAGTCTAATGCTTCCAGTTTCTCAATTGCAGAAAGCCAATTACCACTTTGAAGAGAAATCTGCGCGTCTGCATACAGTTCCGAAGGCGGCACATCAGGAACGATTTCTTCTTTGCTTGCACATCCAAACAGAAGGGATACCGCTAAAAGGCCTGTTAAAGTCTGACGTTTCATATCAGGAGTCTGTTCCTTGAATCTAAATATTTCTTAAGCTGCCGTTACTTTCTTTCCAGTAACAGATACAATGACGTAATAGTCTATTTTTTCACAGTCGTGAGCATTAGTCTCACAGTTTTTAAAAAAGTTCGATATGGCTCAGCAGATTGTATTAACAAATACCGTAAAAGATAGCCAGTTAGGTCAACGTTTAGACCAAGCTATCGCCGAATTATTCGCGGACTTCTCTCGCTCGCGCCTGAAAGAGTGGCTGCTTGATGGGAAAGTTCAAGTTAATGGTGAAGTTGTCACCAAACCTCGCACCAAAGTAATGGGTGGCGAGGAAATTACATTGCAAGCCGAGTTAGAAGATGAAGAACGCTGGGAAGCGCAAGATATCCCGCTAGATATCGTTTTTGAAGATGACGATATTATCGTTATCAATAAGCCTCGTGACTTTGTGGTTCACCCAGGTGCCGGTACGCCAGATGGTACGGTGCTTAATGCGTTGTTGCATCATTACCCTGATATCGCAGAAGTGCCTCGAGCTGGCATTGTGCACCGTCTGGATAAAGACACAACGGGTCTGATGGTGGTGGCGAAAACCGTTCCTGCACAAACTCGTCTGGTTCGCGCACTGCAAAAACGTAATATTACTCGAGAGTACGAAGCGATCGCTATTGGTCGTATGACAGCGGGCGGTAAAGTGGACCAACCTATTGGTCGTCATTCTACCAAGCGCACGCTTATGGCGGTAGCACCAATGGGTAAACCAGCGGTAACGCACTACCGTGTCGCTGAACGTTTCCGCGAACACACACGTATCCGTCTGCGTCTTGAAACGGGTCGTACGCACCAGATCCGTGTGCACATGTCTTACCTTCAGCATCCGCTGCTCGGTGATATTGCATATGGTGGACGTGCTCGCATCCCGACAGGTGCTTCTGAAGAGCTAACGGCAATGATCCGTGGCTTCGATCGCCAAGCATTGCACGCCGTAATGCTACGCTTTGAACATCCAATTACGGGAGAAGTACTTGAGTTCCATGCCCCTGTGCCTGATGATATGGTGGCGATGACTGAAGCGCTTCGTCAAGATACGGAAGAGCACGGTTTACCGGAAGAGTTCTAAGATGAAGACAATCATTCCGAATTGGCGTGCGCCTAAAAATGTCAAAGCTTTTGCCTCAACACGTATAGGCGGTTTTTCGACAGGCCCTTATCAAGGGCTAAATTTAGGTACTCACGTTGGGGATGATTTGTCTTTAGTAGAGAAGAACCGAGCTTGGTTGGCGCAGCAGGCGAACATGCCCAATGCGCCGATCTGGTTAAACCAAACGCATTCAACCGTTGTGGCTCAAGCAAATGAACCAACAACACAGGTGCTTGATGCGGATGGTGTATTTACTTCTTCAAGCCATGTTGTTTGTTCAGCGATGATCGCCGACTGTTTACCCGTATTATTGACTAATACACAAGGTACGCAAGTAGCCGCTGTTCATGCGGGTTGGCGCGGCTTAGCAAATGGCATTGTCGAAAATGCATTAGCGTTATTTTCAGGTGAAGTGATAGCGTGGCTTGGCCCTGCCATTGGCCCTCAAGCCTTCGAAGTGGGTGAAGATGTTCTGCAAGCTTTTGTTGATTTTGACTCACAGGCGCATCAAGCATTCATCCCACGCGATATCGATGGCAAATGGTTTGCTGGCATGTCGGTGCTGGCAACGCAACGTCTAAATCGAGCTGGTGTGACACAAGTGTTTGACTCTGGACTTTGTACTTACCAAGATAAAGCCTCTTTTTATTCGTATCGCCGTGATGGTAAAACTGGTCGGCAAGCCACCTTTATTTGGATTGAAGATTAGTTATAAGCACTAAAGTGCCAAGATACATAGTGCTATTTTTGCAAAGCTATCTTTATTCATTCACTCCCTTGAAATTCCTCCTCTGAGTATCCATCTTTCTAACTGTCAAAAGAATTTCCTTTAGTTGAGGTTAGGAAGGTAGATATGCGTCTTGATCGATTCACAAGTAAGTTTCAAATCGCTATCTCTGATGCTCAATCACTAGCGTTAGGGCGCGATCATCAATATATCGAGCCAGTTCACCTAATGGTGGCTTTGCTTGACCAAAATGGCAGTCCAATTCGTCCATTGCTTACTATGCTGGATGTGGACGTAACGCATTTACGCTCTAAATTGAGTGAAATGCTAGATAGATTACCAAAAGTCAGTGGCATCGGTGGAGATGTACAGCTCTCTAGTTCGATGGGCACGTTGTTTAACCTGTGTGACAAAGTGGCGCAAAAGCGTCAAGACTCCTATATCTCGTCTGAAATCTTCCTGCTTGCTGCTTTAGAAGATCGCGGACCATTGGGGCAATTACTCAAAGAGATCGGTTTAACAGAGCAAAAAGTTAGCCAAGCAATCGAAAAGATCAGAGGTGGTCAAAAGGTTAATGACCCGAATGCAGAAGAACTTCGCCAAGCATTGGAAAAGTTCACCATTGACCTTACCGAGCGAGCCGAACAGGGCAAACTGGATCCGGTTATCGGCCGTGATGATGAAATTCGCCGTACCATCCAAGTATTGCAGCGCCGTACTAAAAACAATCCTGTGATCATCGGTGAACCTGGCGTAGGTAAGACCGCAATTGTTGAAGGCTTAGCTCAGCGCATTGTCAACAATGAAGTGCCAGAAGGTTTGCGTGGTCGCCGCGTGCTGTCATTAGATATGGGCGCACTGGTTGCTGGTGCTAAGTACCGTGGTGAATTTGAAGAGCGCTTGAAGTCGGTATTGAATGAACTCGCTAAAGAAGAAGGCAATGTCATTCTGTTTATCGACGAGCTCCATACTATGGTTGGTGCGGGTAAAGGTGAAGGCTCCATGGATGCGGGGAACATGCTCAAACCTGCATTAGCCCGTGGTGAACTGCACTGTGTTGGCGCAACAACACTGGATGAATATCGTCAGTACATCGAAAAAGATGCGGCGTTAGAACGTCGTTTCCAAAAAGTGCTGGTGGATGAGCCGACCGTTGAGGATACCGTGGCGATTTTACGTGGCTTGAAGGAGCGTTATGAGCTTCATCATCACGTTGAAATTACCGACCCTGCGATTGTTGCAGCGGCGAGTTTGTCACATCGTTATGTTTCTGACCGTCAGCTGCCGGATAAAGCGATCGACTTAATTGATGAAGCGGCTTCAAGCATTCGTTTACAAATTGACTCTAAGCCAGAGTCATTAGATAAGCTTGAGCGTAAAATCATCCAACTCAAAATTGAGCAGCAAGCACTAAGTAACGAGCACGATGAAGCGAGTGAAAAGCGTTTGAAAGCACTTAATGAAGAACTCAATGAAAAAGAACGTGAGTACGCTGAACTAGAAGAGGTTTGGAATACAGAAAAAGCCGCACTTTCTGGCACTCAACATATTAAGTCTGAGCTTGAACAAGCTCGTATGGACATGGAGTTTGCTCGCCGAGCTGGTGATCTAAACCGCATGTCGGAACTGCAATATGGTCGTATTCCTGAACTTGAGAAGCAGTTAGATCTTGCAACCCAAGCGGAAATGCAGGAAATGACATTATTGCGTAATAAAGTAACCGACAACGAGATTGCAGAAGTACTTTCTAAGCAAACTGGCATCCCAGTATCCAAGATGCTAGAAGCGGAAAAAGAGAAACTACTTCGTATGGAAGACGTACTGCATAATCGTGTGGTAGGGCAAAGCGAAGCGGTCTCTGTTGTATCGAATGCCATTCGTCGTAGTCGAGCTGGGCTTTCTGATCCAAACCGACCAATTGGCTCCTTCTTATTCTTAGGTCCAACTGGTGTAGGTAAAACAGAGCTTTGTAAGACACTTGCGAGCTTTATGTTCGACAGCGAAGATGCGATGGTCCGTATCGACATGTCTGAGTTCATGGAGAAACACTCAGTGGCAAGATTGGTGGGTGCGCCTCCAGGCTATGTCGGATATGAAGAGGGTGGTTACTTAACGGAAGCGGTTCGTCGCAAGCCGTATTCGGTAATTTTGTTAGATGAAGTAGAGAAAGCGCATCCGGATGTATTTAACATTCTGCTGCAAGTTCTCGATGATGGGCGTTTAACGGATGGTCAAGGTCGTACTGTTGACTTCCGTAATACGGTTGTGATCATGACATCGAACTTGGGTTCATCTCGTATCCAAGAGAATTTCGCAACATTAGACTATCAAGGTATCAAGAGTGAAGTAATGGATGTGGTTAGCAAACACTTCCGTCCTGAGTTCTTGAACCGTGTTGACGAAATCGTGGTGTTCCATCCACTTGGTCAAGAGCACATCAAGTCCATCGCTTCTATTCAATTAGAACGTTTGGCGAAACGACTAGAAGAAAAAGGATATCAACTAGAGGTTTCTGACAAAGCACTCGATTTGATCGCTCAAGTTGGTTTCGACCCTGTATATGGTGCGCGTCCTTTAAAACGCGCAATTCAACAGAATGTCGAGAACCCATTAGCCAAATCGATTCTTTCTGGTGAAATTGTTCCAGACAAGAAAGTGCAGCTAATCGTTACTAATGACCAAATTCGTGCCCATCAGTAATTGCACGGATACAATAAAAAATGAGATAAAAATCACATTCAAGGGGCCATTTGGCCCCTTTTCTATAATGTTTTAGAGCCTCTTGCCTGTTTTCTGTACGAATGAACTAAAAAGGTGAGTTTTTTTTAAAAATGCACTTGTGTTCCTTAATGAACGCCCTATAATACGCCTCCGTTGTCAAGGGAAAGCAAGTTAAGCGACGTCTAGACAACAAGGCCAGTGAGTTAAGAATTAACTCGCAGATAAATAACTTAAAAAAGTGTTTGACACGATAAGTTATCTAGCTAAAATGGCCGTCCACTTTGAAGAGAAGTTCAAAGTGTGCTCTTTAAAAATATAGACCTATCAATCTGTGTGGGCACTCGTTGATGATAATCCAATTAGAAGCTTCGGCTTCAAATTAGGTTTCAATGAAACGAAGTGACCATTGAATCTTCGGATTCAGCACAGTCAATTCAAACATTACTTTATGTAATGTTCAGTATTCATTGAGCCGAACAAAATCTTAAATTGAAGAGTTTGATCATGGCTCAGATTGAACGCTGGCGGCAGGCCTAACACATGCAAGTCGAGCGGAAACGAGTTATCTGAACCTTCGGGGAACGATAACGGCGTCGAGCGGCG
>NZ_JAKKCN010000036.1:0-1153 GCF_021728155.1 Vibrio sp. J2-4 | reverse complement strand
TGCCAAACGACACTGACATCGATGGCGATGCGTTAAGCATCGAATCGGCGTCTGTGCCGAGTGACCAAGGTCAAGTCGAGATTATTGACGGTAAACTGGTGTTCACGCCAGCCGAGAACTTCCATGGTGACGCTGAGATCACTTACACCGTCACCGATGGTGCGCTGACTGACCAAGCGACGGTCAAAGTTACGGTGAATGCCGTGAACGATACGCCAGTGGTTGAGAGTAGCATTGCAGACCAAACCTTGGCGGAAGATTTCACGCCATACACGATCGATCTGAATGCGGCCTTCAGCGATGTGGATAATGCCGATGGCGAGTTAACGTTTAGCGTATCTGGCAACAGCAACATTCAAGTAGCGATAGTCAATGGTATTGCCACGATCACTCCAACTGCGGACTGGAACGGCTCAGAAACACTGACCTTTACCGCCACCGATCCAAGCGGCGAGAGTGTTAGTCAAACCGTGAACTTCACAGTTGCCCCTGTGGCGGACATCGTGGCAGACAGCGCGACGGTTGTGGAAGACACGGCGACCATCATCAAGGTCTTAGATAACGACACGTTCGAAGGCGACGACAAAGTGGTGTCGCTTGATACCAATAACGGTCCAGCTAACGGCACGGTCTCGGTCAATCCTGATGGCAGCGTAACTTACACGCCAAACGACAACTACCACGGTACAGACAGCTTCACCTACATTGTCACGTCAGGCGGGGTATCGGAATCCACCACGGTGAGCGTTGATGTGACGCCAGTGAATGATGCACCAGTGGCAAAAGATGACACGGCGATTACTGACGAAGACACGCCAGTGACGATTGATGTCCTGCCAAACGACACCGATATTGATGGCGATAAGCTGAGTATTGAATCAGCCTCTGTACCTAAAGAGCAGGGCACGGTTGAAGTGGTGGATGGAAAACTCGTCTTCACTCCGGCAGAAAACTTCAATGGTGACGCTGAAATCACCTATATCGTAACGGACGGTCAATTGACCGATGAAGCGAAGGTGACCGTTACCGTTAATCCAGTGAACGATGCGCCAACCATCAAGGTTGATGCCGTAGAAAGCATCACTGAAGACGCAGTGAGCACTGATACGGTAGTCGCAACCTTAACGGTTCGTGATACTGACACGCCAGAAGA
>NZ_JAKKCN010000035.1:0-1190 GCF_021728155.1 Vibrio sp. J2-4 | reverse complement strand
TGTCTAAAGAAAAATTTGAACGTACGAAACCGCACGTTAACGTTGGTACTATCGGCCACGTTGACCACGGTAAAACAACTCTAACTGCAGCTATCTGTACTACTCTTGCTAAAGTTTACGGCGGTGTAGCTAAAGACTTCGCATCTATCGATAACGCTCCAGAAGAGCGTGAGCGCGGTATCACAATCGCAACTTCTCACGTTGAGTACGACACTCCAACTCGTCACTACGCACACGTTGACTGTCCAGGACACGCGGACTACGTTAAAAACATGATCACTGGTGCTGCACAGATGGACGGTGGTATCCTAGTTGTTGCTGCGACAGATGGCCCAATGCCACAAACTCGTGAGCACATCCTACTAGGCCGTCAGGTTGGTATCCCATACATCATCGTATTCATGAACAAATGTGACATGGTTGACGATGAAGAGCTACTAGAACTAGTAGAAATGGAAGTTCGTGAACTTCTATCTGAATACGATTTCCCAGGTGATGACCTACCAGTTATCCAAGGTTCTGCACTAGGCGCACTAAACGGCGAAGAGCAGTGGGAAGCGAAAATCGTTGAACTAGCTGAAGCTCTAGATACTTACATCCCTGAGCCAGAGCGTGCGGTAGATCAGCCATTCCTAATGCCTATCGAAGACGTATTCTCAATCCAAGGTCGTGGTACAGTAGTAACTGGCCGTATCGAGCGTGGTATCCTAACTGTAGGTGACGAAGTTGCTATCGTAGGTATCAAAGACACTACTACTACTACATGTACTGGTGTTGAGATGTTCCGTAAGCTTCTAGACGAAGGCCGTGCAGGTGAGAACGTTGGTGCACTTCTACGTGGTACTAAGCGTGACGAAGTTGAACGTGGTCAAGTACTAGCGAAGCCTGGTTCAATCACTCCACACACTAAGTTCGAATCAGAAGTATACGTACTGTCTAAAGATGAAGGTGGTCGTCACACTCCATTCTTCAAAGGCTACCGTCCACAGTTCTACTTCCGTACAACTGACGTAACTGGTGACATCCAGCTACCAGAAGGCGTAGAAATGGTAATGCCAGGTGACAACGTACAGATGACTGTTGAGCTAATCGCACCAATCGCAATGGACGAAGGTCTACGTTTCGCGATCCGTGAAGGTGGCCGTACAGTAGGTGCTGGTGTTGTTGCTAAGATCTTCGACTAATTCATA
>NZ_JAKKCN010000034.1:0-1448 GCF_021728155.1 Vibrio sp. J2-4 | reverse complement strand
CATCGTACTAACAAACGCTTCAAGACGGATTCGCAACGCGTGGCATTTGTGGTTTGCGGTAAATTTAGTGATTTAGGTGGTGTGCGGAAGCATCGTATTGCGTTGCTCACCACTTAAGCGGGCGTTAGCTTTTCATGGGATTGTAATGAAAAACAGTGGATTAGATTTATTTAGGGATAATGTTGAAGTACTAATAGATCATATATCTGAGAATGAGTGGATAAAAGAAATCCCCGTTTTAGATAATGTTTTCAACATGCTATCACTTGTGACATCAATCAAAGATTCATTATTTGCAAAAAAATTAGAACAGTTTTTTGTAAGTTTAAATGAAGTGAGTGAAAAGGATTACCATAAAATAAAGCAGTTTTCTAAGACCGCTGAGGCCAATGAAATATCGGAAATGATAATTAATGTTTTAGATAAAGTTACAGATAATAAAAAAACAGAAATTATAGCTAACTTATTCATCGGATATATAGAAGGTTATATTAATGTTAACGAGTTTAAGGCTTCGCTAGAAATTGTTGATAAGTCGTATGCAGCAGATCTTGAAAGTTTTCTTTCTTGTGGTTTTAGTATCGTTGATTTCACTCTCAGTGATCTCATGACAAATAAAGTCTATAACATGATTTTTACACCTTTATTAGCTCGGACAGAAAATCCAGATAAGACTCATGTTGAGCATTATAGTATTTCGAATTTAGGTATCGCTTTTTTTGATGCTTATAACCACGGTGTCACACTTAGAAAACAAAGCTAACAAACTGTTCAAGAGGGATTCGCAACGCGTGGCAGTTTCACTATGCGTTGGTTTTAGTGTTTAAGGTGGTTTGCGGCGGCTTCTGTATTGCGTTGCTCACCCCTTAACAGGGCGTTAGAGCGCAGGAGAAAAAATATGAACATGACGGATATAATTGAATACATTTCATATCTTATCGCCGGCATTATTATCGCTCCCTTCGGCTTTATGTTGTTTAAAGAATTCATCGGTAAAGATCGCAAGACGGTCACAAATGAAGTCAAATCTACGGTAGGAGACGAATCGAGAAAGTTCCTGGGCGGTAGATATAGTTATGCAGTTGTAGGTCAGTTTGTCGAGTTTAAACTGATAATAGCGATAGGTTTGCCAGTAGTTCTATTTCTAGGGATCTCTTCCTTGGTAAATTCTCTTTTGAAAGTTCTGTTCAACCTTTGAGTTGCGCTATAACAAACTGTTTAAGAGTGATTCGCAACGCGTGGCATTTTCACTATGCGTTGGTTTAAGTGATTAAGGTGGTATGCGGTAGTATCGGTATTGCGTTGCTCACACCTTAACAGAGCGTTATGCCTATAAGAGGAAATATGGATAGTAAATGGGAGTGCTTTGGGTGCGGGCATAGCAATAAACACTCATCATTAAAGTGTGAAAAGTGCGGGTCTTTAGGCAAAGAGCTTGCAAACAAGCA
>NZ_JAKKCN010000033.1:0-1790 GCF_021728155.1 Vibrio sp. J2-4 | reverse complement strand
AGGCATCCACCGTGTACGCTTAGTCACTTAACCATACAACCCGAAGGAGTTTCGAATTGAAGTTAAACAACCAAAGTTGTCTCTCATTATTTGAATGAGCGAGAGACATTCGATTTTGCCGGACTCAAATTCCAAGAACACTTGAATGTGTTTTTAGTTGTATTCAAATACATGAATACTTTGAGAACTTTACAAACAACAATAAATTGTTGTTTTGTCAGCTTTCCAAATTGTTAAAGAGCTAGATTTTCTGATGAAAACCATTTTTAAAAGCACTCATTGAATGCGCTTAAAGATGGTGGGCGATACCGGGCTCGAACCAGTGACCCCCTGCTTGTAAGGCAGGTGCTCTCCCAACTGAGCTAATCGCCCATTGTTTCAAAATATGGTGGAGCTATGCGGGATCGAACCGCAGACCTCCTGCGTGCAAGGCAGGCGCTCTCCCAGCTGAGCTATAGCCCCATATTTTGAGTTTTAATTCCTAACGGAAGGAATGGTGGGTCGTGCAGGATTCGAACCTGCGACCAATTGATTAAAAGTCAACTGCTCTACCAACTGAGCTAACGACCCAATGGTATCCCGTAGGGGAGTCGAACCCCTGTTACCGCCGTGAAAGGGCGGTGTCCTAGGCCTCTAGACGAACGGGACACTAAGTTGAACATCTTGGGGGATGTTCTATCTCTTAAACTTCATAAACCGTATCAATCTGTGTGAACACTCATCGCAATAATCATCGTTTAAGGAGGTGATCCAGCGCCAGGTTCCCCTAGCGCTACCTTGTTACGACTTCACCCCAGTCATGAACCACAAAGTGGTAAGCGTCCCCCCGAAGGTTAAACTACCTACTTCTTTTGCAGCCCACTCCCATGGTGTGACGGGCGGTGTGTACAAGGCCCGGGAACGTATTCACCGTGGCATTCTGATCCACGATTACTAGCGATTCCGACTTCATGGAGTCGAGTTGCAGACTCCAATCCGGACTACGACGCACTTTTTGGGATTCGCTCACTTTCGCAAGTTGGCCGCCCTCTGTATGCGCCATTGTAGCACGTGTGTAGCCCTACTCGTAAGGGCCATGATGACTTGACGTCGTCCCCACCTTCCTCCGGTTTATCACCGGCAGTCTCCCTGGAGTTCCCGACATTACTCGCTGGCAAACAAGGATAAGGGTTGCGCTCGTTGCGGGACTTAACCCAACATTTCACAACACGAGCTGACGACAGCCATGCAGCACCTGTCTCAGAGTTCCCGAAGGCACCAATCCATCTCTGGAAAGTTCTCTGGATGTCAAGAGTAGGTAAGGTTCTTCGCGTTGCATCGAATTAAACCACATGCTCCACCGCTTGTGCGGGCCCCCGTCAATTCATTTGAGTTTTAATCTTGCGACCGTACTCCCCAGGCGGTCTACTTAACGCGTTAGCTCCGAAAGCCACGGCTCAAGGCCACAACCTCCAAGTAGACATCGTTTACGGCGTGGACTACCAGGGTATCTAATCCTGTTTGCTCCCCACGCTTTCGCATCTGAGTGTCAGTATCTGTCCAGGGGGCCGCCTTCGCCACCGGTATTCCTTCAGATCTCTACGCATTTCACCGCTACACCTGAAATTCTACCCCCCTCTACAGTACTCTAGTCTGCCAGTTTCAAATGCTATTCCGAGGTTGAGCCCCGGGCTTTCACATCTGACTTAACAAACCACCTGCATGCGCTTTACGCCCAGTAATTCCGATTAACGCTCGCACCCTCCGTATTACCGCGGCTGCTGGCACGGAGTTAGCCGGTGCTTCTTCTG
>NZ_JAKKCN010000032.1:0-2507 GCF_021728155.1 Vibrio sp. J2-4 | reverse complement strand
TGAGAATAGTCACGAATATTAATATTCCGAATTGTATAAAAGTGAATATCCCATAGTGCTTTGGCATCTTCTACGCTGTAATTTCTAATTGTAATCATCGTGCTTACTCCATAATACAGCTAACGCCTTGTTAAGGTGTGAGGCACGCAATACTGAAGACTCCGCATAACACCCTAAACACTACAACCAACGCATAGTAAAAATGCCATGCGTGCCGAATCACTCTTGAACAATTTGTTATGCTCGTTCTTTTAGGGTTTGCAAAAGACTTACAAGATCCAAAACTGCGGTAGTTTCAAAGCGATCTAGTTTTGGTAAGACATAACTATCGTTCACCGTTTTTAAAGTAATTTCTTTGATCACTGCCCCGTCCCTTGAGTAAGTCGTATCATAGGACTCAACATCACATACACTCAAATGCCAAAGTGCGCTATTTCCCAGTTTAAGACTAATACGCCCACCTAGAACCTCGATGCTGTAAAGACCATTTTTATCCGGAAACTTTTGCTGTAACCATAAGCTAATTGCGGCTATCGAGCTCAAACCTAGCGCTACAAATAAGCTTCCTGATGCAATAGAAATAACGATAATACCTATAGTGCCGATTAAAATTGCACCTTTATTCAAAGCTTTATCTTTTTCCCTGAGATACACAACTCCCTCCTGAGAGCATAACGCCCTGTTAAGGGGTGAGCAACGCAATACCAAAGTCGCCGCATACCACCTTAAACACTAAAACCAACGCATAGTGAAAATGCCATGCGTTGCGAATCCCTCTTGAACAGTTTGTTAGAAAACTATCCCCAAAGTGGATATCGTGTCCATACAAAAAGCAAATTGTCTAACATCACTGAACCTAAGTAATAAAAACCCCAAGCATAAACAAAGGTAATCAGGAATCTTAGAGCCCACCACTTCACATTTACAACGTCATAAATCCACCAAAAAGCACTTGGAAGCTTTGTTCGGTCCGTCGAAACAATATTGTTGAACAGACGATCCACGTTCTCTGCGCAATCTCCAAATAAACTCTCACCAAAATTCGTGAAAAAATAGTGCCTTTCAAGAGTCTTGATAGAGGATTTACTATATCCTCCAAGCAACTTTTGATAATGCGACTTATAAAAAGAACTCATTTTTGACCAGCCCTCGTGCTCGCTTTCAAACTCAGAGTAACCTTTGTATGACTTAATAGGTTGAGGGGCTAGAGATACGACTAAAATATTACCTAAAGTAAAAAACAGTGCTGCATAAAAAAACTGTTCCCATGAAAATGGAATTGCTAATGGGAACTTATTCCCGAACAGAGTAAGTTCAATAACCTCTTCTGTACTAGCAAGAATCTTACTTGAAATTGGTACTATTGCTAACCAAATATAAGATGTCCTGACTAGTTTTAAAGACTCTAAGCTTTTTAAGAGAGCCCAGTTCGGAATGAACTTTTTTAAATGGGCGAACATTTTTAAATATGACAAGAAATTTTCCATGAATACTTTGTTTTTCAAAACCTTAAAATATTTTCAACATTATATCACTGAAATAATTTCTGAGCATATTTTGTTTTCTAACGCCGCATTAAGGTGTGAGCAACGCGACCACTGAACCTAACCACACCACCGTAAACACAGAACCTAACGATGACATCAAAAATGCCAAGCGTTGGGAATCACTCTTAAATGCTTTGTTAGGCGATTGCTAACTACTGTGCACCACCTATTATTTTCTTAATTGAATCTTTAATATCGGCTAAAACCTTGTTATGTGCAGCCATGACTTCACCTGATTCCCCAAACCCTTCAGGATTTACGAATAAGGCCGGTAAATGCGCAACCTCTACGCCTCTTTCTCTATCACTCAGTATTTCAGTTTTGTACTTTAATATTGCATCAATCGTTTGGCGCATACGAGGATTGGAATCCACTTTTCTAGCTTCTAAAAGTGTTAACTCAAACTCCACTACAGAAGGCATATTTTCAAGTACAGGGGCAGCAATTTGAGAAAAAGGTGCCATATTTGGTGCTGGCAGCCTATATGCGTACAGAGTATCTAATGCCATGATCTTGTGATTTTTATCTTGGGTCAGCCAATGTTTAACTCTTTCCCAAGGCACGCCTAATAGAGCCGCGCCTTCCCCCCAATGTGTGGTTACGGGAGAAGATACATTGTCTTCTAACCAGTCTAACGCTTTAGAACAGCCTGTGTATGCGACAAGTTTTGAGTTTGAAGATTTTAATTCTGGCCTTTGTTGAGCTAACAAGCTTATCAACCATTCAAAAGTTATTTCAGGCCCCGCATTCAACAGCATTTCAGCCATTTGATCTGACAAATCAATATAATCAGTTTCTGATAAGTCCATAACTCTGAATCATTCCCTCTTCGCCTAACGCCTTGTTAAGGTGTGAGGCACGCAATACCGAAGGTTCCGCATAACACCTTAACCACTAAAACCAACGCATAGTAAAAATGCCACGCGTGCCGAATCACTCTTGAACAATTTGTTATACGAA
>NZ_JAKKCN010000031.1:0-2662 GCF_021728155.1 Vibrio sp. J2-4 | reverse complement strand
TCGCGACCTACACGATTGATTTAAACGACGCATTTAAAGACAGCGACTCCGTGCTTAGCTTCTCAGTAGCCGGTAACAGCAACGTGTTGGTTTCGATTGAAAATGGCATCGCGACCATCTCACCAACCGCAGACTGGAACGGCTCAGAAATCCTAACGTTTACTGCTACCGATCCAAGCGGCGAAAGCGTTAGCCAAACGGTGAACTTCACGGTTGCACCTTTGGCGGATATTGAACCTGACCGCGCGACAGTCGTGGAAGACACACCAACTATCATCAAAGTCTTAGGTAACGACACGTTCGAAGGCGACGACAAAGTGGTGTCGCTCGATACCAATAACGGCCCAGCCAACGGCACGGTCTCGGTCAACCCTGACGGCAGCGTGACTTACACGCCAAATGACAACTACCACGGGGCAGACAGCTTTACCTACATCGTTACGTCCGGCGGGGTATCGGAGTCCACCACGGTGAACGTCGATGTCACGCCAGTGAATGATGCGCCAGTTGCAAAAGATGATACGGCGATTACTGACGAAGACACACCAGTGACGATTGATGTCCTGCCAAACGACAGCGATGTAGATGGCGATAAGCTGAGTATTGAATCAGCCTCTGTACCTAAAGAGCAGGGTACGGTTGAAGTGGTGGATGGAAAACTCGTCTTCACACCGGCAGAAAACTTCATTGGTGACGCTGAAATTACCTATATCGTAACGGACGGTCAATTGACCGATGAAGCGAAGGTGACCGTTACCGTTAATCCAGTGAACGATGCGCCAACCATCAAGGTTGATGCCGTAGAAAGCATCACTGAAAACGCAGTGAGCACCGATACGGTAGTGGCGACGTTGGAAGTCGCTGATTCTGATACGCCAGAAGACCAATTAACCGTTTCTTTAGATAACAACTCAAACGGCTACTTCGTGTTAGTTGGCGATGCTGTCAAGCTGACTCAAGCGGGTGTTGACGCGGTTAACAACGACGAACTTAACCTTAAAGACCTAACTATTAGCGCGTCAGTATCGGATGGTGTTAGTCCAACGGCTAACGACAGTGACAGTTTGATTGTGAATCGTGTTAACGATGCACCGACTATCGATAACGTCATTGCAGATCAAGTGCTAGCGGAAGACTTCGATGCATACACGATTGACTTGAATGAAGCATTCAAAGATTCTGATTCCTCGCTAGAATTCTCAGTCTCTGGCAATAACAACATCCAAATCTCTATTGTAAATGGCGTTGCTACCATTACTCCGACTGCGGATTGGAATGGCAAAGAGACAATTACGTTCACAGCTAAAGACCCAAGCGGTGAAAGCGTCAGTCAAACGGTGAACTTTACGGTTGCACCAGTAGTCGACATCGAGGCAGACAGTGCGGATGTAGTCGAAGACACACCAACCATCATTAACGTCTTAGGTAACGACACGTTCGAAGGCGACAACAAAGTGGTGTCGCTGGATACCAACAATGGCCCAGCCAACGGCACGGTCTCGGTCAACCCGGACGGCAGCGTGACTTACACGCCAAACGACAACTACCACGGGGCAGACAGCTTCACGTACATCGTTACCTCCGGTGGGGTCAGTGAGTCCACCACGGTGAACGTCGATGTCACACCAGTGAACGATGCGCCAGTGGCGACCAATGACAATGCCGTTACTGACGAAGATACACCAGTGACGATTGATGTCCTGCCAAACGACACCGATATTGATGGCGATAAGCTGTCGATTGACTCGGCATCTGTGCCGAGTGACCAAGGTACAGTCGAGATTGTTGATGGCAAATTGGTCTTCACACCGGCAGAGAACTTCAATGGCGACGCCGAAATCACTTATACCGTTACCGATGGTACACTGACCGACCAAGCGATGGTCAACGTCACCGTGAATGCGGTGAACGACACGCCAGAGGTTGAGAGCAACATTGCAGACCAAACCTTGGCGGAAGACTTTACGCCATACAGCATCAATCTGAATACCGCTTTCAGCGATGTGGATAACGTGGATGGCGAGCTGAGCTTCAGCGTTTCTGGCAACAACAACGTGTTGGTGTCGATTGAAAATGGCATCGCGACCATTAGCCCAACCGCAGACTGGAACGGCTCAGAAATCCTAACCTTTACGGCTACCGATCCAAGCGGTGAAAGCGTCAGCCAAACGGTGAACTTCACGGTTACCCCTGTGGCGGACATCGTGGCAGACAAAGCGACGGTTGTGGAAGACACGCCAACCATCATCAAGGTTTTAGGTAACGACACGTTCGAAGGCGACGATAAAGTGGTGTCGCTGGATACCAACAATGGTCCAGCTAACGGCACGGTCTCGGTCAACTCGGATGGCAGCGTAACCTACACGCCAAACGACAACTACCACGGTACAGACAGTTTCACCTACATCGTTACCTCCGGGGGCGTCAGTGAATCCACCACGGTGAACGTCGATGTGACGCCAGTCAACGATGCGCCAGTGGCAAAAGATGATACCGCTGTTACTGACGAAGATACTCCAGTGACGATTGATGTCCTGCCAAACGACACTGACATCGATGGCGATGCGTTAAGCATCGAATCGGCGTCTGTGCCGAGTGACCAAGGTCAAGTCGAGATTATTGACGGTAAACTGGTGTTCACGCCAGCCGAGAACTTCCATGG
>NZ_JAKKCN010000030.1:0-3036 GCF_021728155.1 Vibrio sp. J2-4 | reverse complement strand
TACACATTCAATGTTCTTTCATTGAGTCCATCAAAACCCCTTGGGTGTTGTATGGTTAAGCCTCACGGGCAATTAGTACAGGTTAGCTCAACGCCTCACAACGCTTACACACCCTGCCTATCAACGTCGTAGTCTACGACAACCCTTTAGGATACTTAAAGTATCAGGGAGAACTCATCTCAAGGCTCGCTTCCCGCTTAGATGCTTTCAGCGGTTATCGATCCCGAACTTAGCTACCGGGCAATGCGTCTGGCGACACAACCCGAACACCAGAGGTTCGTCCACTCCGGTCCTCTCGTACTAGGAGCAGCCCCTTTCAATTCTCCAACGCCCACGGCAGATAGGGACCGAACTGTCTCACGACGTTCTAAACCCAGCTCGCGTACCACTTTAAATGGCGAACAGCCATACCCTTGGGACCGACTTCAGCCCCAGGATGTGATGAGCCGACATCGAGGTGCCAAACACCGCCGTCGATATGAACTCTTGGGCGGTATCAGCCTGTTATCCCCGGAGTACCTTTTATCCGTTGAGCGATGGCCCTTCCATTCAGAACCACCGGATCACTATGACCTGCTTTCGCACCTGCTCGAATTGTCATTCTCGCAGTCAAGCGGGCTTATGCCATTGCACTAACCTCACGATGTCCAACCGTGATTAGCCCACCTTCGTGCTCCTCCGTTACGCTTTGGGAGGAGACCGCCCCAGTCAAACTACCCACCAGGCACTGTCCGCAACCCCGATAAGGGGTCGACGTTAGAACATCAACACTACAAGGGTGGTATTTCAAGGACGGCTCCACGCAATCTAGCGACTGCGCTTCAAAGCCTCCCACCTATCCTACACATGTAGGGTCAATGTTCAGTGCCAAGCTGTAGTAAAGGTTCACGGGGTCTTTCCGTCTAGCCGCGGGTACACTGCATCTTCACAGCGATTTCAATTTCACTGAGTCTCGGGTGGAGACAGCGTGGCCATCATTACGCCATTCGTGCAGGTCGGAACTTACCCGACAAGGAATTTCGCTACCTTAGGACCGTTATAGTTACGGCCGCCGTTTACCGGGGCTTCGATCAAGAGCTTCGACCGAAGTCTAACCCCATCAATTAACCTTCCGGCACCGGGCAGGCGTCACACCGTATACGTCATCTTGCGATTTTGCACAGTGCTGTGTTTTTAATAAACAGTTGCAGCCACCTGGTATCTGCGACTCTCAATAGCTCCATCCGCGAGGGACTTCACCGTCGAGAGCGTACCTTCTCCCGAAGTTACGGTACCATTTTGCCTAGTTCCTTCACCCGAGTTCTCTCAAGCGCCTTGGTATTCTCTACCCGACCACCTGTGTCGGTTTGGGGTACGATTCCTTACAATCTGAAGCTTAGAGGCTTTTCCTGGAAGCATGGCATCAATGACTTCACATCCGTAGATGCTCGACGTCGTGTCTCAGCCTTAAGAAGAGCCGGATTTACCTAACTCTTCAGCCTACGCACTTGAACCTGGACAACCGTCGCCAGGCCCACCTAGCCTTCTCCGTCCCCCCATCGCAATTGTAAGAAGTACGGGAATATTAACCCGTTTCCCATCGACTACGCCTTTCGGCCTCGCCTTAGGGGTCGACTTACCCTGCCCCGATTAACGTTGGACAGGAACCCTTGGTCTTCCGGCGAGGAGGTTTTTCACCCCCTTTATCGTTACTCATGTCAGCATTCGCACTTCTGATACGTCCAGCATGCGTTACCACACACCTTCAACCGCTTACAGAACGCTCCCCTACCCAATGCACTAAAGTGCATTGCCGCAGCTTCGGTTTACTACTTAGCCCCGTTACATCTTCCGCGCAGGCCGACTCGACCAGTGAGCTATTACGCTTTCTTTAAATGATGGCTGCTTCTAAGCCAACATCCTGGCTGTCTGAGCCTTCCCACATCGTTTCCCACTTAGTAGTAATTTGGGACCTTAGCTGGCGGTCTGGGTTGTTTCCCTCTCCACGACGGACGTTAGCACCCGCCGTGTGTCTCCCGGATAGTACTTACTGGTATTCGGAGTTTGCAAAGGGTTGGTAAGTCGGGATGACCCCCTAGCCTTAACAGTGCTCTACCCCCAGTAGTATTCGTCCGAGGCGCTACCTAAATAGCTTTCGGGGAGAACCAGCTATCTCCAGGTTTGATTGGCCTTTCACCCCTAGCCACAAGTCATCCGCTAATTTTTCAACATTAGTCGGTTCGGTCCTCCAGTTGATGTTACTCAACCTTCAACCTGCCCATGGCTAGATCACCTGGTTTCGGGTCTATATCCAGAGACTGAACGCCCAGTTAAGACTCGGTTTCCCTACGGCTCCCCTAGATGGTTAACCTTGCCACTGAATATAAGTCGCTGACCCATTATACAAAAGGTACGCAGTCACAGGACAAAGCCTGCTCCTACTGCTTGTACGTACACGGTTTCAGGTTCTATTTCACTCCCCTCACAGGGGTTCTTTTCGCCTTTCCCTCACGGTACTGGTTCACTATCGGTCAGTCAGTAGTATTTAGCCTTGGAGGATGGTCCCCCCATATTCAGACAGGATATCACGTGTCCCGCCCTACTCGATTTCACTGAATATGCGTCGTCAGTTACGGGGCTATCACCCTGTATCGCCAAGCTTTCCAGCTTGTTCACCTGACGCCTATAAAGCTTAAGGGCTAGTCCAATTTCGCTCGCCGCTACTTTCGGAATCTCGGTTGATTTCTTTTCCTCGGGGTACTTAGATGTTTCAGTTCCCCCGGTTCGCCTCGTTATGCTATGTATTCACATAACGATACTTACTTATGTAAGTGGGTTTCCCCATTCGGAAATCCCAGACTCAAGTGGTTTTTACTACCTAATCTGGGCTTATCGCAAGTTAATACGTCCTTCATCGCCTCTGACTGCCAAGGCATCCACCGTGTACGCTTAGTCACTTAACCATACAACCCGAAGGAGTTTCGAATTGAAGTTAAACAACCAAAGTTGTCTCTCATTATTTGAATGAGCGAGAGACATTCGATTTTGCCGGACTCA